>CALMPF010000009.1 GCA_937871505.1 uncultured Planctomycetia bacterium
ACTTGCACCGAGACCCCTGCCCCGGGTAGAAAGCGGGCATAGGCGCTGGCCGGTTTTGAGGCGCCCATCGGTGGCCGGTTTTCAGGCGCTCAGTGACACGCCGGCATCCCCCACCTCGGTCATCGGAGGAATTTCCATGATCCGCTGCTCAACGTTCGCAGATGGTTGCGCGGTCGCTGCGCTCATCGCCACCTGCGGCCGATTCGATCTGCTGTTCGAGCGCGCGCTTCCATCCATCCTGGGGCAAACGCGCCTGCCGGACCTGCTCCTGATCGTCGTCGACATCAGCAAGGACGCGCTGCCGGACTCCGAGCTCGAGTCGCTGCGTCAGGAGATCCGGGCCCGCTGCGGCCATGCCCTGTCCGTGCATGTGCTTCGCAATCGACGCACCGCCCCGCGGGCGGCGGGGGCGTGGAACACCGGCATCGACCACCTTCACCGCGATCCCGAGATCATCCAGATGTGCGATCGGTGGTTCGTCGCCATCTTGGACGATGACGACGCCTGGGCGCCGGACCATGTCCAGCTCTGCCTCGAAGCGATCGCGGCGGGTGATCTGAACATGGTGGCGTCCGGGCTGGTTCGGCATCTGGACCCGGACGATCCTGGTCATCGCCACTCGATTCCCTCCTCGCTCTGCGCCCGGACCCAGTTCATCGAGGGGCAGCACATGCAGGGATCCAACCTGTTCGTCCGCCTCGACGTGCTTCTTCAGGCAGGGCTCTTCGACGAGCACCTGCCGAGCTGCACGGACCGCGATCTCTGCATTCGACTCGCGGCGCTGCCGAGCCTCAGGTTCGGATCGACCTCGCGGCACACCGTGCATCACTACGCCGACGGTCGCGCGGACCGGCTCTCGGCCCCAGGCTCACCCGCCAAGATCGAGGGGCTGAACCGGTTCTGGCGCAAGTACGCTCCGTGCTTCGATGAGGCGGCGCGGGTGGAGATGGCTGAACGGGCACTGAAGTTGTTTGGATGGCGACCGCCAGAGCCGGTTCCCGTGGATGCGACGGATCCTCCGCTGCTCTCGAATGACGGCCAGTTGGGTCTCATCGTCGGATTCGTGACCGACGCAGTGCCCAGGCGGCACGTCGAAGGCCTCCTCGAGGACCTCCGCGTCCTTCAGGAGCGTGCCGACGTGCCCCTTCTCCGCGTGATCGTCGTGGAGAATGGACCGATTCCGGAGGACGGGAGGCGTCCACTGCACGATCTCGTTTCCGCGTGTCGAGAGCAAGGACTCGGTATCGAGCTCATCTCCATCGAAAGACAGCGATCGGACTGGAAGCGCGGCGCACTTGTCGACACGCCTGATCCGGCCCATGCCCGGCTGCCCATCGCCGTCTCTCGCACGGTGCTGCACGTCTACGTCGCCCACGAGGCGGCGAGACATCCCGGAGCGGCAGCCTGGATTCTGGACGATGACAAGCGGCTGCACGTCCGCGTGTCCGTTGGTCCGGGGACGGCCGATCGGCCGAGTCCGGACATCGCCGCGCTGCTGGCGCTTCGGGACTCGCGAGTCCACGTCGTCATCGGACCGGACACGGAGGCCGCGCCGCTGCCGTTCGTGGCGACAGTCCGAGGCCAGTTGCTGGATCTCGACCGGCAGCTCGCCATGCTGGCGGTGGCCTCGCCGAACGATGCGTGGCTGGACCTGACTGCCGAGGACTTCGCCACGCGAGCGCTCCTCCCTGAGTCGTACTACGACCTTTCGCGGCAGCCGGAGCACTTGGAGACGCCCTTCACGGTCGCTCCGCCGGCGTCGCACGTCACCTGCCTGGAGGTGCTCGAGCACACGGCCTCGCGGGTGCACCGCCTCCTGGCGGGCGAGGCGGTGCTGCGTCCGCTGGCGATCGACCCAGGTGCCCTCGCCCTGGACGCGGCAGTCGAGTCTGTGCAGCGCGGAGGATCGACGATCTTCTTCGATCCCACCCACCTCCTCGCGTATCCCCAGACGCTGGCGCGGTTCGGGGATCGATTCGTACGCCGATCGGACATGCTCGTCACGCAGCTCATGCGCGACCAGATGGGCCTGAGGATCGTGCAGCATGCCTCGGCAGGCGTGCGGCACGACCGATCGTGCACGGATCGCTGCGGTCTCGACGACAGCGTGATGGCCGACGATGTGCTGGGGTATGCGCTGCATCGGTCGCTGGACGACCTGATGCAGGCCCGACCTGCAGAACTGCGCCGGCCGCCCCACTTGGCGTGGTCGGTGGATGAACTCGAGCAGGCGGTCCGGCTCGTGCGCAAGTACATCGAGGAGCGCCTGGCGGCATTCTCGCTCAGCGCGTGGCGGATTCGTGGCCTCGCCGACTCCGTGCGACAGCGAGCTCGGGGCTTCCTCGAGGGAGCATCGCACTGGGTGGCGGAGGAGGCACGAAGGCGCTTCTGTCGGATCATCGAGGAGATGGATCGAATCCATGATGCCTTCGAGCCCACGATCGTCCTCCAGCACGCGGACCGGATCCGGCGCGGGCTGACCGACGCGGACATCCGGGGCGCGTTTGAATCGATGGACGGCTGCATCGCCGAGTACCGCGCGACCTGTGGGACTGCCGGCGCCCCCGGGGACGCGGTCGCTGCTGCTGATCGCGAGCGCCGGGCACGCACGCTTCTGGAGGGGCGGTTCGGGGCGCGGGATCTTCGGCTGCTCGGATCCGGTGGCGAAGGCATCGTGTTCACAGACGGGACGAAGGTCTACAAGGTGTGCGACCTCCTGAAGCAACGCCCCAACCACGACACTCTTCGGACTCTGAAGGCCCTCGCGGAACGGCTCCATCGGCCGAAGCACCTCTATCCCATCGAGCGGGTCGAACAGTGCGGCTCGACGCTGGTGCTGGTGTGTCCCTTCGAGCCCAGCGAGCCCTATGCGGGAGGCTGCGGCGCGGAGCTTCTGGCGCTGCTGCGGGAGTGCAAGTCCGCTGGGGTCGTTTGCAGGAACATCCACCCCAGGAACCTCAGGGTGTCGGTAACCGGACTCAAGCTCATCGACTACGGATCGGATATCCGGCCCTACTCGGACGCCGGCTACCGCTCGATGGCTGAGCGGGCATGGTTGACCTGGCGTTGGCCCCACCGCTCGGATCTCGACGCGGTCATGCGCCGGGCTCTCGTCGAGAAGTCGCTGCCTGAGCTCGATGGGTTCGAGCGCTTCTGGCGTGCACTCAACGACGACAGGCCGTCCGCTACACGAATCGTCGCGGCGATCGTCGAACCGATCGTGCTGGAGTGCGGGGCGAGGTCCGTGCTGGACTACGGCTGCGGGAAGAAGGCCCGGAGCGCCCGCCGCTTCGCCGAAGCCGGATTGCGCAGCGTCGGATTCGACCCGGGCGAAGAGATGGCGGACTGCTGGAGGGCCCTCGCCGCGGAGACTCCCGCACTCCTCCTGACGACCGAGCGCAGCGCCGCACTCGCGGCCGGACCATACGACGCCGTCGTCGCGTCTCTTCTGCTCTGCGAGCTGTCCGACGGTCCTGAGTACGAGCAGGTCCTTGCGGACATTCGGGCGTCGGTGAGGGAGAGCGGGCTCGTGGTCATCACCGTCTGCAACCCGTTGTCGACGTTCTGCGGTCCCACGGCCGTCCATCGTCGGCGCGACCTTCCCAAGGCGAAGGGGTACGACGATGCGTTCCAGTACAGCGAGGTCACAGGGTGCGGCGGGCCGCGCATGGAGTTCCACCGGCCGCTTGCGAGGCTGGAGCGAGACCTCCAGCGGCACGGGCTCGTCGTCGAGGGCCGCGTCGCGAGCGAGACCGTCGACACCGAGCGGTTCGAGCCGGCCTCGGACTTCATGACCCTCGTGTGCCGGCCGATCCCGAAGCCCGCCATGGAGCGCCAGGTCTCGCTGCTCATCAAGACCTGCGCGATGGAGGCGAAGACGATCGAGCGCCAGGTTGAGCATCTGGTGTGCCAGCTCGAGCGACCGAGGACCTTCTGTGAGCGGGTGCTCGTCGTCGACTCGCTCAGTGACGGCTTCGTGAGGCAGCATGCGGCGGGCGACGTCAGGGGGGTGATCGATGCCGCTGAACGGCTGCTCGCGCGTGGAGTCGTCGACCGGGTGCTCCGCAGCCCCTCTTCGGAGCCTCAGGTTCGGGCGGTCATGCGCCGGTGGTTCGATGTCGAGTGCACAAGCACGCACAGTGCGGCAGGGGCCCCGCTGATGGCCCCTCTCTGGGCGATCGAGCAGTGCTCCGGGGACTTCATCCTTCAGGTCGACTCCGACATTCTTGTCACCCGCCTGTCCAACGCGGACGACTATCTGTCGGAGATGATCGAGGCCATCGAGACCGATCCGAGGGCAGTGACGGCGTCACTCAGCGTTCCTTGCCACGATGGAGTGAAGTGCTCCGCGAGCAAGGACGGCGTGCCGTGGCGCATCGAGGTCCGCGGGTGTCTCCTCCATCGGGATCGACTGCTGGCCGCCCGGCCCTTTCCCAATCCGCTCCAGGGTGATCGGGTGACGCTGTCCTGGCATCGATCGCTGGACCGAGCGGCGAAGGAGGGCAGGATTGCGTCGCTTCGCGGCGCGTGCCCGCAGACGGCCTTCGTGCATCCGCCCAACGAGCTCAAGCAGCACGTTCAGGACTGGATGCTCATGCTCGATCTGATCGAGCGCTACCCGGCGCCTGCTGCCCAGATCGGGAAGGTCGAGCTCGTCGGGGGCCCGCTGTCCTGGATTCCGCGAGACCGGAGCGAGTCATTCGTGTTCATCGTGACCGGACGGGACGTTCCACCCGGACGAGTCAGGCGGTGCCTCGACTCGATGGCGGCCCAGTGCGGAAGCGAATGGGGAGCGGTCATCATCGACGATGGATCGCAACCGCTCGCCCGCGAGGCGCTGCGCCTGGCGGTCGAGCCTCTGAAGGATCGGATCACCCTGCTTCAGCCGCGGGAACGTCGCGGCCAGATGGCCAACATGACGCTGGCGATCCGGCACGTCTGCACGAACCCGGAGAGCATCATCGTGACGCTCGACCTTGATGACGCGCTCATTGGGTCGCAGGTGCTGAACCGCGTCGCCGCCGAGTACGCAGGCGGCGCCGAAGTCACGGTCGGCTCGATGCTCCGGACCGACAAGCACGTGGAGTATGTGGTCGATCTCGACTCCCCGCGGGAGCGTCGGGGCGGCAACGTGTGGCAGCACCTGCGGACGTTCCGCAAGCATCTGTTCGATGCGATCCCGGACCAGGACCTGCGGGTCGGCGATGGGTATCCCATCCTCGCCGTGGATTGGGCCTTCATGCTCCCCATCGTTGACATGGCCCAACGCAAGGCTTGGATTCGAGAGCCGCTCTACCTGTACGAGCCGTCGGGCATGGGCAAGGGTGTCGATCGACCGCAGCGGGAGTTGCAGGTCGGAGCGATCGTGCGGAAGCCGCACCGGACTCGGCGGTCACCGCACGAACGGATGCCGCTCTGCGCCGGCGGGCTGACGGAAGCGATCTGGCCGGAGGATGGAGGGGTGCTGTTCGTGAGGAACGGCGAGCCGTCTCATCACGAGGCTCTCAGCGGCAATGGAAGCGTGTTCGACTGCTTGACGGAGCTCGGGAGACGTGAAGCCACAGCGCTCGGACGACGGCTTGGGCCCGGGATTCACGTCGTATCCAGTCCCGATGCACTGGCCGTGCAGACGGCGATCGCGATGACGGCGTCTTGCGACCGGCCCGGCGTGCCACCGCCCAGGATCGATGCCCTCGTGGACTGGCGGCTCGCGGGCCGCCTGTCCAGTGCCGGGCTCATGTCCCATTTGGGATGGAAGGAGCTGCTTCAAGCCTGGCTGGATGGCTCGATCGCTCCCGGCATCCTGATCCCTTGCAGTGACCTGGCGAGCGCCGCCCTCCGCGGGGCGCTCGGGGCGTCGCCCACTGCAGATGGCCAACGCGTGGTTGCCGTGACCCACGACTTCGTCGTCTTGGCGCTGCTCGCGGCTCTGCGAGGGTCGCGGTTGACCGAGGTGCCGTACCTTGCAGGCGTCCTGGTCGGACCGGAGGAGATCCGCTCCTCGGGGCTGCTGGAGGAGGGATCATGAGCACTGACATGGAGTCCGGCGTGCGACGCCCGCTCATCGCGGTGATCGGAGACGCGACGGTCCAGCGGGGATCGGACAAGGACCGCCTCGCGGAGGAGATCGGCCGAGCGCTGGTCGATGCTGGTCATCGGGTGCTGACCGGCGCCCTCGGTGGAGTGATGGAGTCTGCCTGCCGTGGGGCAAGGGGATCACCGGAGTATCGCTCTGGCGACACGGTCGGCGTACTGCCCGGCCACGATGCCAGAGAGGCGAACCAGTGCGTCGACATCGCCATCGCAACGGGACTGGACCACGTGCGGAACTCCATCGTGGCACACGCCGACGCGGTGATCGCCATCGGTGGCGGCGCGGGAACCATGTCTGAGATCTGTCTGGCCTGGATGTACAGGCGGCTCATCATCGCCCTGCGGGTCGACGGCTGGAGCGGGCGGATCGCCGATCAGCGGATCGACGACCGCGTGCGCTATCCCGACGAGCCGGACGACCGGGTCTTTGGAGCGGCGTCGACGCACGAGGCAATGATCCTGCTTCGAGAGCGGCTCTCCCGGTTCAGAGGGCAGCACTCCGGCGTGCGGCGAAGAGACGGTGGCGTCGTTCGCAGCGCGCTCGAGGGCGGTCGGGGGAGTGATCGACCCCGCCAGCCCGGGTTGCGCAGCGTGGACAATCTTCGACCGATTTTCGACCCTTCGTGCGGTGACGACCCCGCCTGAATGGCCGCCGGCAGGTCGAGGTCCACGTCGAATCGGCGTGTGGCGGAAACCTACCCCCTTGCGACCGCCAGAATCTGGTCGCAATCTGTCGTGTGGTGCGCTTGCCCCGGTCCCGTGGACAGGTTGATTGTGCCGCACTGGCGGCGGAAATGGAACGGAGCTCGGACTCGATCGGACTCAGGTACCCGAGGGTGGAGTGCCTCCTCTCGATGTTGTAGAGGGAATCGATCCACTCGCCGATGACGCGTCGCGCCTTAGCGAGGGTTGCGAAGCGGACCCGGCCGGGCATCGACACAACGAGCTTGCGCTCAGACTGAGCCCAAGCTCCGCGGGGTTCCAAGCCGGTTGAGTGGATGCTGGCTTGCTGGCGAAGCGTGCTCCGTGCGGCAGACTGGAAGCCCGCCGGATCGCGCGTCCTCCGTGTCCACGGGGCGGGGGGAAGTCCAACCGCGAGTGCCCTTCGACTCGCTCCGCCCTTCGCTGCGCCCCTCGGCTCGCTTCGCTCGCTCAGGGCATTGCACCGGGGGCTGGCCGGTGCTGGCGTCTACTTCGCCCGATGCCTTCCACCCCCGTGCCACCCCCGTTCCCAGCCAGCCCCGGCCTTGACGGCCGAAGCCGGATCGCATAACACCTCAAAAGATTTGAGGGTTTGTGCATGGCCTACCGAGACACCAAAGCCGCCGTCCGGGCGCTCGCCGAGATTGCCGTCACCCAAGGGGGCTACTTCACCGCCCGCCAGGCGGGGGAGGCGGGGTATGGCTCCTCTCACCTGCGATATCACCTTGCCGCAGGCAACTTCGAGCGCGCTGGCCACGGTCTCTACCGCATCCCGACGCTCCCCCGCGCGGAGCACGATGACCTGCTGCGTCTTCGCTTCTGGAGCCGCGACCGCGACGACCAGCCGCAGGCGGTCGTCTCGCACCAGACCGCGCTTGCGCTGCACGAACTCGCCGAGTTCATCCCGACACAGATTCACCTGACGGTACCGACGACATTCCGCAAGCGCCCGCCGAAGGGCTGCACGCTGCACAAGGCCACCGTGCCGGCATCGGACGCCACCGAAGTCGACTCGCTGCGGGTCACGACGACCCTGCGAACACTTCGTGATCTGGCGAGCGACGCGACGATGCCGACGGAGCAGTTTCAGCGAGCCGTCGAGGGCGCCGCTGAGCGCGGTCTCATTCGGCGATCACAGGCGAGCGAGCTCACGGCGATCCGTCGCGAGATCCCCTCCCCCAACACGGCGCGGGCGACGAAGGCCGCGCGATCAAAACGGGGCAGGGCATGAGCCAGTCGTACGCGAATGCTGCGGCGTTTCGTCAGGCGCTCGAGACACGGATTCGCTCGCTGGCGGAGGAACGCGGAGTCCAGATCCAAGGTCTGCGGCTGAAGTGACCTACCCCCGCTCAGCGGACAGCAGCCGCAGGAGCTCGCGGGCGAACCAGTCGAGATCGGCGTCCCGCGGGCACAGCGGGTGCTCCATGAGCCGCAGGCGACCGAGTCCGGCGGGAGCCGAGAACAGGTCGTGTGCGGTCGTGATCGCGGTAACGAGTACCGGATCACCGGCATGCTGAGCCGCCATGTTCGCTGCGTGCGCATCCTCGGCTGCGGTGAGCATCGCGACGATGCGGTAGAGGTCGAGGGCGTGATGCCGGCCCTCGTCCTTGTTCGCGTCGTTCAGTCGGTCACGCAGCGCTCCGAGCTTCATGAGGGCGAACGGGAACGCCTGCGGAAGCAGCACCTCGCAGGATCGGTTCGCGTCCGCGATCCGATGTGGCAGCGGCGATGCCTCGATTCCGAGAGCATCGTCGGTTGCCCGAGCGTGCAGTCCGGACGACTTGGCCGGTCGCACGCGCACGCTGTCGCGTTCAACTTGCCCCGCAAAGGAACCAAGGGGACCGACCATGAGGTCGATGACGACGCGCTTCCCGTCGACCTCTCGCGTGAACTTCATCCACCTGGCGGCGTCATCCACCACGAACCCAAGCCCGTCCAAGGCCGCGCGATACCGAGCCATCTCAGCCGTGCTTGCGACCACCTCGGCGCGGAGCATGAGGTCGATGTCCTGGGTGGTCCGAGCCGTCGGCCAGCGATCGATCGGCAGGAGTGTCCGAGCGCCGGATGCCTGAAGGTGCTGCTGCTTCAGGAAGAGCCCCAGCCCGCCGACGAGAAGCAGGTCGGCGTTGCCGCCGAGGGCTTCGTCCAGATCGATGACCGTCGTGATGAGCGGATCGCCTGACGCGGTGGCACGCATGGAGGCACGCTATCCGATGCTCTTGAGGATGGACTGCCGGATCTCCGTCGCGGCTTCCTGATCGCGATTGTCGCCCGCTGCGAGCTCGAGGTAGGTCTGAACGGGCGATGCATACGCGATGCCCGACGCGTCGCGCCGAGCGTCGAAGAGCGGGGTCCCATCCTTCGCCTGGGCGACCTCAAGATCCGCGAATCGCTCGCTCTCGCGCCAGAGGCTTCCGGCGATCGCTCGAGCCTTCGCAAGATCGCTGCACCAGGCGAGTGGAGTGTCGGAGCGCCGGCCGGCCGTGTACCGCTCTTGCGACGATGCGCCGGAGAGGACGAGGCGCGGAAGAAGTGCTTCCGCGTTCACCCGCGTGAAGAGCTCGGGCAGGTCGTCGCACGCGAGGCGAGTTGTCGCAAGACGAGGTGGTCGCTCGAAGCTCTCGCGAAGTCGGTCGAGCAGGGCATCGGGCTGAACGAGGGCGATACTGCCCGCACTCCGTTGCACGATCACGTCCTCGGTCATGCGAGCAAGGGCCTTCGACACCGTCGACAGGGCGATCGCCCCTCCGCGCGACTCGATCTCGGTCTTGATCGCGCTCACGCTCTCGAACTCCCGGCGGCAGAGGAAGACCCGCGGCACGACCGAGGTCGCCCCCCGGTAGGCGTATCGCAACGGCTGCGACTCGGGGTATCGGTTGGGCTGCCCGGAGCGCCGCAGGTAGAGGACCCCCGGTGCCATCGCCACGCCGTTGCCGCTCAGGTCGAGCCCGGAGACACCCCGCTCCACGAGTCGATCGAGCGACGCCTCGCTGAGGTAGGGGACGATGACCATCGGAAGGAGCCCGGTGGTGTCGGCGAATCGAGTCGCCTGATCGGCTGCCCGTTCGAGGGTCGCGGGGGTGCTTCGGCTCTTGGCCTCGACCGCGAAGGCGAAGGTGCGGTCGCCCCAGCGGAGGTCGACCTTGAAGTCAGGGCACGGCTGGCGATTCGAGGGGGGCCACGGCTCGACGGAAAGCGAGGTGCCCGGCCCCCACGGTGACCGGAGGGAGCCGAGGATCGCGGGGTCGAAGTTGGAGCGGCTGAACGGCATGGCTTGCCACTATATCGACATTTTCCGACACCGGAAAACAGCTCAGAACTGGCAAACAGCCGCCGCTGGTCTGGATTGGCACTTGACGATTCGACGCGATGAGTGGCGAAAAACACCCCGGATCGGCCAAGAACGTCAAGTCGAGATCGGACGTGCCAGCCGCGAACCCCGGGAATCGGTCCGTCCTGGGCGACCCGATCGTTTGGCATCCGCGACAACGACCGCGGCCAAGGCGAATCTGGCGGCAGGATCCAAGCATGCGCGGCTGACTCGGGCAGGGCATCAGCCGGGTCTCCGACGCCGACGAAACCGACGAAACTGGGCTTGCCTCGTCGCCAGCCGGGGCCAGCCGAGGTTTCGTCAGCGTCGGACCTTGGCCACGGGTCCTCCCGAGCCGAGATCGAATCCTGATCCCCGTGGGAACACCTGCCGCAGTAGACAGAGTTTGTTGCGTCTGTCCGAACAGGCTCCCGGCGGGGGCCTGGTCCACGGACGCACGTCCACGGGAGCGCGGCGTAGGCCAGCGGTAGCTCGCCCAGTGGCGAGCATGGTCGCCTGCCAGTCGCTCGTCCAGCCGGGATCGGGGGGATCCAATGACCTAACACCACGCTGGCACCCCCCCCAGCATTTGACAGCAACTGGGCGCACGAGTCCAATCCTCTACATGGCCGCCACCCGCCGCAAGTCGGGGTCCCGATCGTCCCCCGAGGGCGACGGCGATCCCGCACCAGGCAACGTGGTCTTCACTATCGATGACCTCGTGGCCTACCTGAAGCTGCCCAAGTCGACCATCTACAAGCTGGCGCAGGAGGGCAAGATCCCGGGCCAGAAGGTCGGGCGGCACTGGAGATTCCACCGCTCAGTCATCGATCGGTGGCTCGGAGCGGTCACGGACGATCCTTGGACGAGGAGCGCCGAATGAGTTGGTTGCCGAACGGTCACGAACCCACCACGCGTGACCACAACTACTCAGAGAGCATCACTTGGTTGTTCTACTCGCTGCGAGACGGGGTCGGACGTCACGACCTTGGGGGGACGAACCGCCGCTGTAAGTTCTCCGGCGGCGGCCTGCCGGAGCGCAATCGAATGCCCATCGAGGCCGGGGCCGAAATCGACGCCGGATACAAGGTCCGCTCTTCACGCGAGGATTGGGCGGCCTGCGACAGGCTCAATGTCGGGACCGACACCCGATTCAGCAATCAGACTAGCGACGTCATGCAGGCGCGCCGAGGCGTCGGGCCATGATCCGAGCGACTCCTAACGCGAATGGTCGAGTCGGCGTCGAGCTGTGTGCTGGGCTCGGCGGTATTGGTATCGGCCTCCGGGCGCTCGGGTTCAAGATAGCGAAGGCGTATGACTCATGGAATGAGGCCGTCGAGATCTACAACCACAACTTCGGTGACGGTGTCGCGGCGGTTGCCAATCTCCTAAGCGAGAAGGGGCGCCGACTCATAGAGGCGGACCATCGGCGCATTGGCGAGATCGAACTTGTTGCCGCGGGGCCACCTTGCAAGGGCTTCAGCAAGCTGCGAAACGGCCACCATGACGGTCGCAATGGCCACAACCGTGTTCTTGCGGCGATGCCCGATTACGTCGCCATTCTTCGGCCGAGGCTCATCCTGATCGAGAACGTGCCAGACCTCGTCAGGCATCGCGACGGAAAGACACTCGCCAATGTCCTCGAGCGGCTCGAGCGGCCAGCGAAGCGCCTGCGTTATCGAGTGGAGTACAAGGTGTACGACGCCGCGCTATCCGGGACGCCGCAGGCTAGGCGCCGAGTCTTGATCTTCGGTGTCCGGGGCGGCGGCAAGGAGCGATTGCCCGAGCCTGGCCCCGATCTCGCGCCGCTCTTCGCAGCTGTCCGTCACAAGGGCACGGTTCCAAAGGCGTTCGAGAAGTATCTCGCTGCCCTCATGGACCCGGAGAACACGAGGCTCACCTCGGCGAGTCAGGCGCTCTCCGACTTGCCGATACTCGGCCCGGGAGAACCAGAAGCCGAGAGGCCTTACGCCTCTGGAGTGAAGACCGCATTTCAGAGATGGGTACGCAATGGCGCGCCCGAGAGGCTGCGCGATACGAGAACGCCAGCAGTGAACGCCGAGACCGTCAAGCGCTTGCACCACATCCCGCCCGGTGGTTGCGCGCGAGTGATCCCGAAGGAACACCTCAACGGTCTATCGAGGCGCTATGGCTCTGCGTACAGGCGCTTACACCCCGACGCTCCCTCGACGGCGTTGTCGACGAAGTACGACTGCGTCTACCACTACGAGGAGGATCGCTCCCTTTCTGTGCGGGAGTACGCCCGCCTCCAAGGCATCCCAGACTACGTCACGTTCCCCTCCACCGTTGTCTGCCGCCGAAGTGCGTACGAGATGATCGGAAACTCCGTGCCACCCTTGCTGATCGAAGGCGTTCTCGGCGAAGCGATGGATCGCGGAAACGGTGGGGCGAAGCGATGAGAGCCGCGTCGCCGCTCAGGCCCGGTGCGGTCGAACGCCTCGCCGACGTCGATGCGGTGCTCGATGCTGCCTACGGAGCTCCGGAAGCCGAGCTCGGCAACAAGCCTGATCCGCTGGACGAGGCCATCTACATCATCCTGAGCTTCCAGACAGATCTCGCGCGCTTCAGTTCGACGTGGTCGAGGCTGCGCACTGCCTACCCGTCATGGGACGCGCTCGAGCTTGCCGCAGCCCGCGACGTCGCACGCATTCTTCGTGACGGTGGCCTCCACAGGCAGAAGACGAGGACCATTCGCCGTCTTCTGGCGGAGGTCCGCAGAGTTTCCGGCGAGCATTCTCTCGATCTTTTGCGAGCACTGAACGACGAGGATGCGGAGAGGCTGCTCACGCGCCTCCCGGGCCTTTCGTGGAACGCCGCCCATTGCGTCCTTCTTCACGGCCTCGGTCGCGACGTGCTGCCGATCGACAGCAACACGTTTCGCATCCTGAAGCGGACCGGTGTCCTCTCACAGCGAGCCGTTTATCGACGCCGCTCACTGCACGATGCGATTCAGGCTGCCGTGCCCGCGCCCCGCCGCCGCGCTTTGCATGTAAACCTCGTCGTTCGTGGGCAGCGCACGTGCCGTCCGCGCGCTCCCCAGTGCGCGTGCTGCCCGCTGAACGCCGACTGCCCGAAGCTCGGCCTCCGTGTCACTGCCGACAGGCATGTGCCGATGCCCTTCGCGATCTCGGTGGGGGCACGCGCCGCGATCGCAAGGGGAGATGCCCGGCCGTAGGCGGACAGAAAGGAGGGGTACTTCCCTAGTCATGGAGCTGCCTTTCGTCATCGGCGGGATTGGCCTTGCGTTCGCAACCGCGATCGTCGGGGTCGTCGTGCGCGCGCGACGGCGGCGCAACGAGAGCCAAGCCCGTGCTGCAGCCGTGCGGGAGGCGCAGCGTCGCGAGGCAGAAGGAGCGCAACGCCGCACTGAAGAAGTCGCTCGCGTTGAGGCGGCGCGAGAGGCACAGCGACGTGGGGCAGAAGAAGCCCAGCACCGCGCCGAGGTGGCAGCCCGCGCCGCCGCGGAGCGGGAGCGCCAGGCCGAAGAGGAGTCGCGCCGACGTGCGGCCGAGGGAGCACAACGCCGCGCCGAGGAAGAGGCTCGGGTTGCCACGGGGAGAGACTCGCAACGTCGCGCCGACGAACAAGCTCGCACGGCAGCGCAGCGCAAGGCCGAAGAGGAAGCTCGCGTCGCGGTCGAGCGAGAGGCCCAACGCCGCACCGAAGAAGAAGCTCGCGAAGCGGCGCGGACGGCGCAGCGCCAGGCGGAGGAGGCGCGACAGCGATCCGAAGAGGAAGCTGGTGCTGCGGCCGAGCGAGAGGCGCAGCGCGAGGCCGAAGAAGCGCGACAACGGGCCGGCGAGGAAGCACGCGCGGCGGCTGAAGAGGCGCAACGCCGCGAGTCCGAAGAGGCGCAACGCCGCGCCGACGAAGTCGCTCGCGTGGCGGTTGAGCGCGCGGTGCCGCGCCAAGCGGACGAGATAGGCGCAGCGGCCCAGCCAGCAGCCCCGCCTCCGCTCGCGCCACGAGCCCCAAGGCAGTACCGGCCGACGGCGCGCGCGGCCGCTCCGCCGCGTGCATCTGGATCGCCGAGTCCGGACCGAGAAGCCCGAGATCGCGCGATGCCGATCGAGGTGCGTCTTGTGTTCGAGAAGGCGGGCTTCTGCCGTGTCTCGCTCCTGCCACGCCGCGCTGCGGGGATGCCGGTCGAGTTCGCGGTGGAGGGCTCAGGCTGTCCCCCTGCGCTTCAGGCGCTGCAGGATGAGTGGTACCAGGACGTCATGCCGCCCGACATCGGACGCCTGCTGAGCGAGGGGATCGAGTGGGCTGGTGCACTTCTCGGCGGCGCCGTCGGCAGACTATCCCTCAGCGGCCGGGGCATTTTCGTCTTGTCCCGTCATGGCGAGCTGAACGGCTTCGTCAGTACACCGCGCCTGGTCCTTGGTGAGGAACATGTGGTCCTCTGCGTCGCTGAGCGTCTGCCCGACGTTCGCGCGGCGATCGCGCTCACCGAAAGCCCGGAGCCGACGGAGCTGAACTCCGACAGCGGGATGCCGCCCGGCTGGGTAGGCCTGCGCGGCGTGTGCCCCAAGAAGCCTGTCGCGCCAGTTCCAGACGGCGACATCATCGATGCACTTAGACCACTTCCTGGCATCAAGATCGCGCTCATCGGCGGGATCCGGATTGATCGCCAGACCTGGCTCGCCGGTTTTCCACCTACCGTCGAGCTTTTCGGCGACACCAGTACGCTCGGCGTCGTCACCATCGACGGGCAGGAAGCGACGCGATCCTCTGAAGGCGGGTACGCTGCACCCGGCTGGGACTCTGCTGGTGAGCACACCGTTTGGTGCACCAGTACCTCGCGCACATACGCGATTCGAAGTGGGGCCGAGCTCTGGGAGCCGTGGGATGCCTACGCGTGGTCACTGGGCGAGCACACTGCCAGCGGCACCCAATCGCGACCCGCGATCTGTGGAGTCCTCGTTCGCCCGCCACGCGTCGCACGATCCGACAGCCGTCCGACTGTTGCTTCCGCTTCGAATCCAATCTTGATCGGAGCGCGACCAGGGGAGATTGAAGTCTGCAAGCCTCGCGGTGACGTGCGCGCCGGACTGTGCGTCGGGTTCCCCTGGTTCAAACCCATCTGGGCGATCCCGGCCAACGCGCTTCACTGCGACAAGCGCACGGCGCGCGTGCTCCTGATCGGACCGCCGGTGGTGGTCGACGGGCGCGACGAGCAGTCCATTGTGCACGGCGGGTGCGCCGCTCGACGCCGTGCTCTCGCCTGGGGAACTCACGCATGGTGCTCTGCCATCCTCGCGGCTGGCAGGAAGGGGCTTCAGACCGAGCCATCGCGGGTCGAGATCGCGGATCTATGGAAGGACTACAAACGCTACGCAAGAGCGCTCCGGAGACGCTGGCGATGAGCGCGAACTCCCTGCTGCTCTGGATGTCCGCGCGGCGCCAAGGTTCGTGGGCTCAGTTCCGCGCTGCCGTCGAGGAGCTTCACCTCGTCGCTGATGCCGAGATCGATGGGGAGGGCGACGACGCCCCTGATCAGTTTGCCCTGCCTCTCTATCAGACGCTCAGGTTCAACCTGCAACGTGTTGGGCACGCCGAGTTCTTTGCAGGTGCCGACGAGGGATCGGAGTGGCGAGTCACGCCGCCCGCGCTGGCGGTCTCACGGCACGCGCGTGGCTGGCTCGGCGTGGTGGCCGGAGCGAGATCGCTCTCGTTCATGGATCGCCTATGTGCAGCGGTCACGACTCACGGGGCGGAGCTCCGAGTGCTCGCGCTCGCAGCCTATCCCGACCAGGTCCTGATCACCGCCGACACCCGGGACACACTGGCCGCAATCGCCGGCGAAGCCGGCGTCCTCTTGCAGGATGACGCGCCAGCAGCGCTTCTTGCCAGTCTTCCGCCGGTGGACGATCCAGGGGTGCGCTACCCGACCGAACTGCCTTTCGGTTCAGACTGGAGGATCGATCGGTTCTCACCCGACGATCTCGTCTGGCGATCGGCAACGCTGGACGACGCTCGCACCGCTTCGGCCGGTCTCTTTCGTTTCTCTCTCCGGCACCAACGCCACGTGCTGTTCTGCTGCAAGGGCGCTGCAGCGCGAATTCCCGGGCAGGTGGGCAAGTATCTCGTTCTGCGGCAGCGCCGGCGTCGGCGCCAGGTGCTCCGGTACGACGCCCAAACCCGGACGCTCACCATGCCGGCGAGCTGCCGCCCCCCATTCTTGGTCGAGCGTGCCCTTATCCTGTGCTCGGGATCGCCACCTTCGTACGACGGTGGCGGTCTACGAGGCGGCTCTCTCCAGTACGCCGAGATTCCGCAGGACATCGCCGCGATTTCGGCGGCACTTCTCCGCCAGGAGCTCCGATGAGTAACCCGCTCGCCATCTTCGAAGACCTCCGCGACACGTACTTTCGCTACCTCGACAGTCCGCTTGATCTTAGGTACCCGGACCTCGTCGCCGAGCGGCGGGCACTGCTCGACGCAGACGGGCGGCTCTACCGGCGCCCCCTCATCGAGCCAGTGCCTGCCTACCAGCTCTGCGGGCAGACGTTCACTCAAGCTGCGCAGGCTCTCCTCGGGCCGCACTGGCCGCAGCCCGTTGTCGCAGACCTGTCGGCATTTGTGTCACAGGGACTCTTCCCCCCGACCCTCCCGAACGGGCAGCCGCGCGAGTTGTACACGCACCAGCGCTCTGTTTTCGAAGAGTCCGTCGTCCGAGGCAACGACGTGGTGGTCACGACGGGAACTGGTTCCGGCAAGACGGAATGCTTCCTACTGCCGATTGCCGCCGAGCTCGTTCGAGAGTCGGTGGGCTGGCCGGCGCCCGGGACTCGGGCGGCGCAGTGGGACTGGTGGAATCATTGGTCCATGCAGGGGAGCAGGCGGCGTTGGGCGCCACCGATCGCACAAAGAGCGCACGACAATCGGACGCCAGCGGTCCGCGCTCTTATCCTTTACCCCCTGAACGCGCTTGTCGAGGACCAGCTCGCGCGTCTCCGTGACGGCTTGGATGGAGCTGGCGCCCGCGCCTGGCTTCGAGCGCACCGTGCTGGGAATCGGATCTACTTCGGACGCTACACGGGGCGCACGCCCGTATCCGGGAACCGTTCCTCGGCGGCTACCACCAGGCTGCGCGCCGAGCTCGCTGATACACATCGAGACGCCCAGCTCGTGGCCGGGACTCCGGCGGCACGGTTCTTCGCGAACATGGACGGCGGCGAGATGTGGTCGCGCTGGGACATGCAGGATCATCCGCCGGACATCTTCATCACCAACTACTCGATGCTGAACATCATGTTGATGCGCAGTGTCGAGGCAGCGATCTTCGATCAGACGAGACAGTGGCTCGAACAGGATCCCTCGCACGTCTTCCATCTCGTCGTCGACGAACTGCACACGTATCGCGGCACCCCCGGCACGGAGGTCGCGTACCTCCTTCGCGTGCTTCTCGATCGGATTGGCCTCGCCCCGGACTCCCACCAGCTGCGCATCATCGCCTCCAGTGCCTCGGTGGCGAGTGGCGCGGCTGGTCTCCAGTACTTGGAGTCGTTCTTCGGCCGCGACCGGAACCGGTTTCGAATCGTCGGTGCCGCGACGCAGCCGCTGAACGCTGGCGCGTTCGGTCCAGTGCGCGCAACCGCTACCGCGCTGCGCCAACTCCGCAATGATCTTCGAGCCTCGCCGACGCTGACGGCCGCGACCGCGACTGCGTTCCACGCAGCGACCGGCGCGCCCGCAGCGCCTGCAGGCGCAAGCCCGGAGTCGACTCTCGAGTCCGCGCTCGCCCACGTCTTGGCAGCCGACGCGCTCCGCCTGGCTTGCGCCACGGGTCCCACCAACGCTCCTCAATTGGAACCGCGGTTCCCCGAGCAGCTCGCCGCGGCGATGTTGCCCGCGCTTCCGCTCCCCGACGCCGTCGAGGCGGTGGAAGGCCTCCTCGCCGGCTTGTCTGCGGCGCGGGGGACGAGCGGTACGGCGCCACTCCCGGTTCGAGCGCACATCATCTATCGCAATCTGCAGGGGCTCTGGTCGTGCACGAACCCGACGTGCACACAGGTTCCACCTCGCAATGCCGCGGCGCCTGCGGGGGCGCTCCACTACGTTCCGACGCTCACTTGCGGCTGCGGCTCACGCGTGCTCGAGCTACTCTACTGCGAGGCCTGCGGTGACATCTTCTTCGGCGGCTACCGCCGAGACACGGGGCTGAATCCAAACGAGTGGTACCTCAGTCCTGACCATCCGGATCTTGAGGCGTCGCCAGATATGGCCTCGATGGATCGCGACTACCTCCGGTACGCGGTTTTTTGGCCCGGGGCTCCCGGTGTGACGCCAGCATCTCCGCAGTGGACACAGGACGGCGTCCCCAGGGCCTGGCGCGCTGCGCGTTTCACGCCCGCCGACGGCAAGGCCGCGCTCGGCGGCCCAGGCTACCTGTACTACGTGCCCGCAATGCACTCGCCAAATCCGCCCGCTGGCGACAGCGCGCGGCAGGCGTATCCCGCCCGCTGTCCGCGATGCGATGCCGACTGGTCGCGCCGCCAGATCGGATCGCCCGTGCGCACGCTTCGGACCGGCTTCCAGAAGATCGCGCAGGTGCTCTCGGACGCGCTTCTTCGAAACATCGCGCCCGCGTCCGCGAGCCAATCTCGAAAGCTCGTCGTCTTCTCCGATAGCCGGCAGGACGCGGCCAAGCTTTCGGCCGGGATGCGCTTCTCTCATTATCGCGACGCCCTCCGCCAAGCGATCACGAGCGCCATCGCAGTCCAGGGAGTCGGTGCACGGGCCTTCGCCGCCCAGGTTGGCGGGCAGCCCCTATCTGCACTTCAACAGGGGCTCGCCGCCGTTTTCAGCGCCACGCATCCAGGAGAGGCTGCATCGCTCTCAATGGCTGCGAACCCCGCGACCGCGCAGCTGCCTTCACCTTCCCACCCGGGCCTTTCATCCCAGGTCGGAGCCCAGCAGATCCTGGCAAGGGCCGCTCAGGGACCGTTCCATGTCGGGCAGCTTTCGGCCGATGCTTCCGCCCAGCTCCTCACGAACGGAGTCAACCCCGGCGGTTTTACCCAAGATGTGCTCTGGACCACTCCGAGGAACAAGGAGGGGAGCTGGCGCGACCTCTACACGTGGGGGGTGCCCGGAACGACCCCTCAGCCGCGTGCGGCGGCCCAGCTGAGCCAGCAACAACGAGATCACCTGCGCAGGATCCAAGATCAGTCGCTCCTTGAGGTGATGGACGTCATTTTCGCGTCCGGCCGGCGCAGCCTCGAGTCCTTGCGACTCGCGTACGCAACCGTCGATCGCATCGCCATGCCCGCACCGAGCGCGCTCATCCAAGAGGCTGCTGACGGAGCAATCCGGCTGCTTGGTGCGCGGCGGCGGTTATTGACGCACGGCGCTGCCAGCCAACCGAATCCTCCGGCCTACGTCGCTCAGTACCTGGCTGCAGTGGCTCAGCTGCACGGCTTCACTCCAGCCACGTTCGCCGGCGACGTGCTGAACTACCTCATCGGTGCGGGCGTACTCACGCAGCACGTCCTCGTCGCTCAGAACCTCTGTCTTGCACGTCCCGGCACGGTCTATTTCGAGTGTGGTCAGTGTCGCCGGGTTCACTTGCATGCGGCGGGAGGCGTCTGCACCGATTGCCACATCCCTCTTGGTCCTGCACAGCCGCTGGCAGGTGCCCAGGTCGCATCTGACTACTACAGCTACCTTGCGACCCAGGCTGGTCCTCTGTTTCGACTCAACTGCGAAGAGCTCACCGGGCAGACGAACAAGAACGATGGCCGCAAGCGCCAGCGTCTGTTCCAAGACATCTGCCTGCCTCCGCCCGACGAGATTCAGATCACCGATCCGATCGATCTCCTGAGCGTGACGACTACGATGGAAGCCGGCGTGGACATCGGCTCACTGCTCGCAGTGATGATGGCAAACATGCCGCCCATGCGCTTCAACTACCAGCAGCGTGTTGGCCGCGCTGGGCGGCGCGGTGCCGGTCTTTCGGTCGCGCTCACGCTCTGCCGCGGGCGCAGCCACGACGACTACTACTTCCAACGACCGGACCGAATCACCTCCGATCCGCCTCCGCAGCCGTACGTCGATATGCGCCGAGAGGCCATTCTCCTGCGCGTCCTCGCGAAGGAGGTCTTGCGGCAAGCCTTCGTAGCACTGGGTCTGTTCGCGACGCAGGGTGGCGACAGCGTGCACGGCGAGTTCGGCGACGCGGCCGCTTGGGGCGCGCCGCCTGCTCAGCCGCCACCTGGAACGCCGTCCGGCTCGACGATCGCGCAGTTGGTGGACGCGTGGATCCAGAACAATCAACCTGCCATCGCTCACACCTGTGACGTGCTGCTGTCGTTCACGACGCCGCAGATGTTGGCGCTGCGAGCTGTTCTCATCAGCTACGTTCAGAATCAGCTCGTAGGGCGAGTCACGACAGCGTCGGTCGATCCCCGGTTGCCTCAGAGATCGCTGAGCGAGCGACTCGCGAACGTCGGCGTCCTACCGATGTTCGGCTTCCCTACTCGCGTCCGCTATCTGTTCCACGACAGGCCGGGCGCTGCCTACGAGTGGCCACCGGATGGCATCGTTGATCGCGAGCTCGACATCGCGATCAGCCAGTTCGCACCGTCGTCCGAGACGGTGAAGGACGGGCTGATCCACACCGCGGTGGGCGTCGTCGATTATCAGCCGCAGGGAAACGCTGTCGTTGAGCAGCCGAACCCGCTCGGACCACCGCTGCCGATCGGATTGTGCCGCCGGTGCCAGGCGGTCGATGGGTCTCAGAATCCGGCGCAAACGTGCCCGGTCTGCGGAGCAGCGCCTCCGGACTACGAACAGGTGGTCCTCTCGCAGCCACGCGGATTCCGGACGTGGTTCGGCGGAAGCCGTGACTTCGACGGCGTGTTCGAGTGGACCGCGAGGGCATCGCGCCCGAAAGTGGGCGTGATGCCGATCGGGCTGACGCCCGTCGCAAACTTCGAGATCTGGAGTGGCCAGGGCACGGTCTACGTCATCAACGACAACGACGGCCAGCAGTTCGATTTCGAGAAGCTGGCGCAGGGTGAGACCTGGGTGACGCGTGACGCGCTTGCGAAGGTCGGGGTCAACAACCCACCCCTTGCCCCGGGTGGCGCTCCGGACCGGCGAGCCCTCGCATCTGTCAAGCCGACCGACGTTTTCGTCCTTGGGATTCAGACGTGGCCTGTCGGCGTCAGTGCCGTTCCTCTCCGCGTCGAAGGGCGGGCCGCGCTGTACTCGCTCGGGTTCCTCCTGCGTCGGGCCGCAGCGGTGCGGCTCGATATCCACGAGCGCGAACTGAAGGTGGGTCTTCGCGTCGTGCAAGATCCGAACGGTCAGGTGATCGGCCAGATCTTCATCTCCGACAGCCTCGAAAATGGGGCCGGGTACAGCTCCTACCTCGGGACTCCGGCCGAGGCCGAGAATCTCCTCCGCTTCGTTGTGGGCCAGACAGATAGCACGTTCTACGGGCCGCTCGTCGCGCAGGTGGATCCGCAAGACAACGCGTCGCACGGAGCGCTGTGCCGAACGTCTTGCCCTGACTGTCTTCGCGACTTCAGCAACCTCGCGTACCACAACATTCTCGACTGGCGGCTGGGTCTGGATCTGGCGCGCCTGGCGCTCGATCCAGCGGCGCCGGTCGATTTCTCCGTCCCCTATTGGCAGGGCCTCGACGCGGCGGCTGCAGGTCCATACTTTGCCGCGATGCCCGGCTGGCAGTCGGTCATGTTCGGTGGCCTTCAGGCGGGACGGCGTGGAAACCAGGTCGAGATCGTCACTCATCCGCTGTGGAACATTGATCCCAACTTCGCCGGCCCACAGCTCGCAGCCGCCTACGCGCAAGCGGTGGCAGCCGGTTGTCAGGTTACGATGAAGTCCATCTTCGAGGTGCTCCGGAGGCCGTTCTAGCCGTGCCGAATCTGGAGCTGCCGGAGATTCGAGCGACGAGCCCGACGCTGGCGGAGACGATGCGCGCCTGCCTCCTGCGGGCCGCGCTATCCAAGGCGAGCGGCAGCTCCAGCTTCGTCCTCGGAAGTCCGAAGGCGTGGCTCGGCACCGCCTACCATGAAGTGCTTGAGAAGATCGTCGAGATCGACCTCAGCCAGGAGTCTCTGGATGGGGCTGTCGAACGGCTGTGGGACCTCGCGATCGCGGCGCAACAGCAACGCGCCGATGCGCATGTGCTCGATCGACGCTTCGGCTCGCCGACGACGTGGCCCGCCTACCACGTCGCACGTGCCAGCGTGCTGCTCCGTGCAGGAGAGCTCTCGGCTGCACCAGCATCGGCGGTTGCGCCGGCCACGGAGGAACCACGCACGGGCCTGGCCCCCACCATCCGCGAACAGGAGTTCACTGCGTTCGGCGGGAGGCTCCTCGGGCGCCCCGACGTGATCCGTGCCAGCGAGGTCGTTGACTACAAGAGCGGCGCGATCGTCGAGCACGACGCTGCGACGCTGACCAACGTGGTGAAGGCTGCGTACGTCCGGCAGCTCCGCATCTACGGTTACCTCGTCAAGCAGAAGCTCGGGTGGTGGCCGAAGCGCGGAGTACTTCTTCCACTTGGTGGTGCTGGAGTCGAGGTCGAGCTCGAGCCGTCCGAATGCGAGCGGGAGGCTTCTGACGCGGTGGCGCTGCTCGACGTGTACAACGGAAAGGTCCGATCGGGTGCAGCGCCCCAGGAGTTCGCATCGCCGTCGCCGGAGTCCTGCCGGTGGTGTGCGTACAAGCTCGTCTGTCCCGCTTTCTGGCAGGCCGCATCACCCGACTGGTCCGGACAGCTCGACGGCGCAGCCGTCGAAGGTCCTCTTGTTGGGGCACCAGCCGTGATCCACGCCGGCGCGGCCAGAGCGATCGCGGTGGACGTGGAGGCCGGAACCGAGGCTCGGCGCCAAGCGCAGATCGCGCCGCTCAATCCGTCTGCTCACCCCGTCGTTGCCTCACTGGCGCAAGCCGATCGGGTTCGCTTGGTAGGCGTACGAGTTCGGTCCGATGGGGCCTTGGGGCCGGCGCAGCGAACAGTACTCGCGAGAGTCGCCGATCTTCCTGTCATCACGTTGGCGCGGTCAGCGAAAGGAGTCGGGCAAGCCGGCATGCGGCAGGAACCGAGGCCGTGAGCGACGAAACGACATCCCCGTGCGCTGAGATTCCCCCGGTGGGCCCAATCTGACCCTCGCCGTTCGGGAGGTCGGAATCGCTTCCGCCCTTCATCGAGGTCGAGGAGGTAACTCGTCGTGATCTGCTTGCGTCGCGGACGCGAACAACGTGGTGTGCTACTCGTGAGCGGTTGCATGTGTGCTGCGCACGATTCGCTGCAACCAATTCTAACGTGGCAGGCTCTTGCGGGGCTTGAGCGATGCGTGAACGACCAAACCGATCCAGGCAAGAATTCGAGCAGGTGGTCTCACGTGATCCCGCCGCACGTGCTGCTTGGGAACGGGTTAGGTTCTGTCTGAAAACCCCTCCCGGAGCCGATCATGGAGGATCGGCACGGAG
>CALMPF010000010.1 GCA_937871505.1 uncultured Planctomycetia bacterium
TCCGCTTCCGACCGCCTCGCGACGAAGCCAAGGGGCGATGGAGTGTTCACCCTCCGGTTCCCCGGCGGAGTCCGGCACGTTCGCGGAGAATCCGGAGGCGACCTGCAAGGTCCGACCGCCGACGGCGGAGTGAGGGTGACCGGCCGGGCGTCGGGCGAGTGGGCCTCGCCGCCCCGCCCTCCTGCGAAGTTCCGCAGGACGCCCGGCCAAAGGAGCACCACCATGTCCAGCATGCAGCCCACCGCACGCACCTCGCCGCGCACCGGAGACCGCGCACGTCCTGTGAGGCTGGATCCCCCGCCTCGCCGGCTCCGGCTCCTCGCTGCGGGTCTGGCGATCGCAACCGTCGGCGCCTCCTCGGCGTCGGCTGAGATCCTCGGGCTCGCCGCGAGCAAGCGTCTGGAGACGCACGCCGGAACGACCTGGTCGATTCTCGACCTCTCCGCTCGCTGGTCTGAACCGGGGCAGCTCTTCCTGCTCCAGGTCGTCCAGTCGACCTGGACGCTGAACTTCATCCCCAACCACAATCCCTCGAGCTTCTGCCTCTGGGCGCCGCCCTCGATCGCGCCCGCCTACGACTCCTTCTTCACCATCGGCGGCGACGGGTCGCTCGCCGACAGCTCGGCCGGCGATCCCGCCTGTTCCGACCTGAACGTCCCGTATCCCCTCAACGGCGTCGGCATCTTCGACACCAATCCCGCTGGAGGGCAGGGCCTGACGTTCGTCGACGACAACGGCGATCACCGCGTCTTCATCGGCAGGATCGTCACCGAGGCGATCTGCGACGGAGTCAAGGGGGTCTCGCTCGACCTCGCGCTGACCTTCAAGCCCGAGGGCGCTGCGGTCGCGACCCAGTCCTTGGTTTCGGGAGCCTTCACGATGAAGCCGAGCTTCATCGGCCCCTGCAACCTCGCGCCGTTCTCCGATCTCAACGGCGACAACTGGGTCGACGGCGCCGACCTCGGGCGGCTGCTCGCCAACTGGGGTCCCTGTTCCTCTCCCGACGGCGAATGCCCCGGAGACATCAACGACGACGGGACGGTCGACGGCAGCGACCTCGGCATCCTGCTCGCGTCGTGGGGCTACATCGGACCGCCGGTGTGAGCGCCGCCGAAGCGGCGCCGCGCGGCCGTCGGCAGGTGGACCGGCCCTCGGAAGCCCGGGGCCCGTCCGCCTGCCGATGAGCGCGCGACCGTCGGAACTCCGCTCGGACCCCGCCGAGGCGTCGGGCGCCGGATCCGCCGAGGCGCCGCTGCTCACTCCCCCTCGCGCCACGCTCCGGCGATGTGCTCGACGCGCCACGCGAGGTCGCCAAGCACCGGGAGCCTCAGCAGCGCCGGATGCCTGACGAGAGGCCTCGCCCAGGGGCGCGGTCGGAGCGCGAGGACATCGAAGCGGAGTCGCCACCCGCGGCGACGCGGCTCCGAGAGGAGCGACGCGCCGAGCCTCTCGAGCCGGCGTCGCTTGGGAGCGTCGACGCGCTCCGCCGGGTGCATCCGATCGCCGCCGAGCGCCTTCACCTCGACGACGACCAGCAGACGCTTCGACGCCGACTCGAGCACGAGATCGGCCTCGGCCCCCGCCCGCCGGAGGTTGCGGGCGATCACCGTCCAGCCCCGTCGTCCGCACCAGCGCGCAGCCGCCCGCTCGGCGATCATGCCGACGGGCCGCGATCGATCGACTGTGCGGCCCCGCATCGGCATCCCCTGTTCAGCTCCCGGCGCCGCCGCTCCGGAGCGGGCCCCCGGCCGTTCCGCAGCCCGTCTCGGCGCCTCACCGCAGGTAGCGGCGAAGCGCGATGTCCACGAGCCGCACGCGCATCTCGTCGATGTTCTCGGCAACCCAGCGCCGCCGGAGATTGGAGATGAACCGGTTCTGCTCCTCTGCGTTGCGGAGCGACTGGAGCTCGGCGCGCAGCTCGAGCTGGACGTCGCGGTCGAAGATGCTCCGCGCCGGCGGGCGCTCGATCGCGAGAACGCTGTACCAGACCGTCGAGTTTCCCTGGACGATCGGCTGCGTCGGCGCTCCGAGCGGAAGCTCGCGGAGCTGATCGACGACCTCCTCGACGAGCACCTCCGCAAGCGCGTCGATGCCCTCCTCGCCGAGGACGAACTCGCGCCAGCGCCCGCCACCGACGACCTCGAGCTCGGCGGCGACCTCGAGGAACCCTCGGCCCTGCGCGAACGCCGCGCTGGCGCGCTGGATCCGCTCGCCGTCGCGGCGCGTCACGAGCGCCATGCGCCCCACCTCGATCGTCGATCCCGGCGCGTAGAGGGCGGAGCGCCGATCGAACTCGCGCTCCATGTCGCGCCACGTCACGATCGCCCGCGGCGCGATCCGGCGCCGCAGCAGGTCCGCCGCGAGGATCTCGTTGCGCGTGCGGGCCATGTACTCCTCGATGTTGTATCCGAAGTCATCGAGCAGGCTGGCCTCGGCCGAGGAGCGCGTGCCGCCGCGCCGAAGCACCTCGCCCTCCTGGATGTCGCGAAGGAACGCGAAGAGGCCCTGCTGCTGCTCCGGGGTGAGCAGCGACTCGGCCTCGGCGATCACCAGCTCGTTGTTGACCCACTGCTCGAAGCGCTCCGAGACGAGCAGGATGATGAGCTGCCGCGCCTCCGGCCGGCTCATCTCCCGCGAAGCCTGGCGGAGGCGATCGGAGATCTGATCCAGGAACGCATCCGCGAAGATCGGCCGGCCGTTGACCTGGCCGACCAGTCCGTCGATCACCCATTCGCGTGCGGGCGCCTCCATCGGCCGCGGCGCCGCGGCGAGCGCAGCGGCCGCGCGGCGCCCCGTCGCGGCGCCGGTCGTCGGTTCGGCGGCGCCGCCGACGTCCGACCCGCCCGCCGACCCCGTCGAACCCGTCGAGACGATCTCGTCGGAGCGCTCCTCCCCGGGGAGCAGACCGTCGGGAAAAGCGCCGAGATCCCCTCCGGGATCGGCGGCGAGCGGATCGACGATCTCGACGCGGGCCGAGCCGCGCCCGGCGATCGCGCCGCCCGGAAGCTGCGGGCCGGTCAGGGCCTCTCGGACCAGCGCCCCGCGCTCCAGATCGACGAGGTCCTTCGGCGTGACGATGCGGATGGCGTCCGCGCCCGACCCGCCGCACGCTGCCGCGAAGAGGACAAGCAGGCTGGCCGCCCCGACTCGCATGGCCGTCCCGACGCGCTCGACCTTCCATGTTCGCATCGCTCGCAGCGCCCTCCATGACCGCATCGCCCGCATCACCCTCCATTCCTTGATCGCTCGCCCCGGGTTCCATGCCCCCGTGGCCCGCAGCGCCGCGCGCCGATGCGGACGCCGTGGTCCGGCCGCCGCGGCGCGGCGCGCGCCGATGAGAGGCTGCGGGTCGGAGGAACGCGGGAGAGTCTCGACCGAGCTGGGCGGCTTCACGCAACGACGATTGTACAGACGATTCGCATATACTCCGCCTCGATCCATGTCCATGACACAGCCCGACGCCGAAGGCGGCCGTTTCCCCGGCCGCATCATCGATCCATCCCGAGGCGAACCCGGCAGCGGCGACCCCGGACGGGGCGAATCCGGACGGGGCGAATCCGGACGGGGCGAATTGGGGGCGGCGGGCGAAGGAGCGCCGAGGCCCGGTCCGCAGCTTCACGTCGACAGCGACTGGAAGGCGCAGGCCCAGGCTGAGAAGGAGCGGCTCGCCAAGCAGGAAGAGGCCCGTCAGAAGGACCGACCCCGCGGCGCTGCGGGCGAGCTGCCGCAGGCCGAGTTCCGGACGATCCTCCAGCTTCTCGCGTCGCAGGCGGTGGTGAGCCTCGGCGGTTACGGTGATGCCGAGAGCGGGCGCGTGATCGTCGACCTGCCCGGCGCGAAGCTCATGATCGACCTGCTCGACGTCCTCCAGCAGAAGACCAAGGGCAACCTGACCGCCGAAGAGGCCGAGGATCTCACCGGAGTGCTCGTCGAGCTCCGCTCGCGGTTCGTTCATTTCGCCGAGCTGGTCGCGCGGCAGCGCAGCGCCGCAGCCGAGCCGGGCGCCGCAGGAAGCGCCGCTCCGCCGCGAATCGTCCAGCCGTAGACGTCCGAACGAAGTCGCCGATGAGCTGGATGCCGCCACGAACCGCACCGCCGACGGAGCACCCGCGACCCGAGGCCCCTCGGAGCGCGCGAACCCCGCGCACGGGTGCCGGCGTCGGCTCGCTCCCGCCGCAGCGCCCCGCCCCGCCGCCTCCCGCATCGCCGCACCCCGGAAACCGATCGTGACCGTCACCAGCACCGCGCCGAGTTCGGCAGCCGGCTCCGAGGCGAGCCGGGAGAGCTTCCTCGCCCGTCACTACTTCCTGCTCAAGCGGCTGCACTCGCTCAGCGGCATCGTGCCCATCGGGGCGTTCCTCGGGGTGCACCTGCTGACGAACTCGTCGATTGTCTGGGGCGCCTGGCTCAATGCCGACCGCTATCCGGAGGGCGCGGGCGTCCGGACGTTCCAGCACGAAGTGGACTTCATCCACTCGCTGCCCTTCCTGATCTTCATCGAGATCGGGCTGCTCTGGCTCCCGATCGCCTTCCACGCGCTCTTCGGCGTCTGGATCGCGCTGAGCGGACGCTCCAACCTCGCCGCCTACCGGTACGGCGACAACTGGCGCTACGTGCTCCAGCGCTGGAGCGGCTACGTCGGAGTGCTCTTCATCTTCTTCCACGTCAGCACCCTGCGCTGGGGCTGGACGTACGGCGGCCTGATCGCGACCTTCGACGCCGAGCGCGCCTCCTCGACCACGGCGCAGCACCTCCAGCAGGGCGGTCTATTGATGGCGGCGATCTATCTCGTCTGCGTCCTCGCGCTGGTCTTCCATCTGGCCAACGGTCTCTGGACGGCGGCGATCACGTGGGGGCTGACCATCAGCGTCGCCGCGCAGCGCCGCTGGGGCTGCGTCTGCGCCGCCGTCGGGATCGCGCTGGCGGCGGCCACGGTGCTCTCGGTCGTCGGCTTCGCCACGCTCGACGTGGCCGAGGCGGCGCGGATCGAGTCCGCGATCAACGCGGGCACGCTCGAACCCGCAGCTCCGATCGTCGATCTCGGCGGATCGATCGAGGCCGCGCGATGACGTCGCCGCCCGCCGCCTCGGCGTCCGCGATCGGGAGGCGGGCCGCGTCGTCTCCGCGAACCGCCGCCGGAGCCGCAGCCTGCTCCGCAGGGCGCGGTCGCGCCGCCGCCCGGCCCGACGGGCGCGGATCCCCGCGGGCATCTTCGCCGCCGCCCGCATCGAAGGACCAACGGTCATGAGCACGAGCAGACGCGTCATCGTCGTCGGAGGCGGCCTCGCCGGCCTCGCCGCCGTCACCCGCATCGCCGAGGCAGGGCTCCCCGTCGACCTCTTCTCGATGGTTCCGGTGAAGCGTTCGCACAGCGTCTGCGCCCAGGGCGGCATCAACGCCTGCAACGAGGTGGCGCGGCAGCAGGGCTACAGCGAGCACGAGCACTTCGACGAGTCGATCTTCGGAGGCGACTTCCTCGCCCATCAGCCCCCCGTCTACGAGATGACCCACTGGGCGCCGCGGATCATCGATCTGCTCGACCGCATGGGCGTCCCCTTCAATCGGACGACGGAGGGCCAGCGCGACCTGCGGCTCTTCGGCGGCTCGCTCTACAAGCGCACGCACTTCGCGGGCGCGACGACCGGCCAGCAGCTCATCTACGCCCTCGACGAGCAGGTCCGGCGCTGGGAGAGCGAGGGACGGGTCAGCAAGTACGAGCACTGGGAGTTTCTCTGGCCGATCCTCGACGAGGAGGGTCTCTGTCGCGGGATCGTCGCCCAGGATCTCCGGACGATGCAGGTCCGCGCCTTCCGCGCCGACGCCGTCGTGATGGCCACCGGCGGCAACGGGCTGATCTTCGGCAAGAGCACCAACTCGGTCATCTGCACGGGCGCCGCGGCGAGCCGGTGCTACCAGGCGGGCGTCCGCTACGCGAACGGCGAGTTCATCCAGGTCCACCCCACCGCGATCCCGGGCGCCGACAAGCTCCGTCTGATGAGCGAGTCCGCGCGCGGCGAGGGCGGGCGCATCTGGGTGCCGCGGCGCGCCGGCGACTCGCGCGATCCGCGCTCGATCCCGGAGGCCGAGCGGTATTACTTTCTCGAGGAGAAGTACCCCAAGTACGGCAACATCGTTCCGCGGGACATCGCGACGCGGGAGATCTTCGACGTCTGCGTCAATCAGGGCCTCGGCGTCGGCGGCGGGAACATGGTCTATCTCGACCTGACCCATCTCGGGCGGGCGTACCTCGACCGCAAGCTCGGCGGAATCATCGAGATCTACGAGAAGTTCGTCGGCGACGATCCGGCGGAAGTGCCGATGAAGATCTTCCCCGGTGTGCACTACACGATGGGCGGCCTCTGGACGACCTACACGCCCAGGCCCGACGGGCGCGGCATGGTGCACGGGGCCCCGAACTCGATGATGACCAACGTGCCGGGGCTCTACGCCTTCGGCGAGGTCAACTACCAGTACCACGGCGCCAACCGCCTCGGCGCCAACGCGCTGCTCTCCTGCATCTTCGACGGGCTCTTCTGCGGTCTCGGCGTCGCGAACCACGTCCGCGATCTCGCCCGATCGGCGAACGACCTCGACGGCTCGCTCTTCGACGCCGCCGTCCGCAGCGAGCAGGCCAAGATCGACCGCATCCTCGGCTCCCTCGGCGACGAGAACCCGTATGCCATCGGCGCTGCGCTGGGCGACGAGATGACCGCCGCCAGCACGGTGATCAAGACCGAAGCGCGGATGCTCGAGGCCCGCGCGAAGCTCGCCGAGCTGCGCGAGCGCGCGACGCGGATCAGGCTCTCGGATACCGGGCTCTGGACCAATCAGAACCTCTCCTACGCCCATGCGCTTCAGGACATGCTGGTGCTTGCCGAGGTGATCCTCGAAGGCGGCATTCTCCGGCAGGAGAGCCGCGGCAGCCACTACCGGCCCGACTTTCCCGAGCGCGACGACGCCCGGTTCATGAAGACGACGGTCGCCGAGTGGGACGCCGCCGAGCGGACGTGCCGCCTCTCCCTCGAGCCGCTCGGGCAGGAGCTCGTGCAGCCGAGGAAGCGCAGCTACGGAAAGGTCGAGAGCTCGCCGAGCAAGCCCGCGAAGGCGCCGCAGGCGGTCGCGGCGGGGAGCTGAGCCGCGACCGGTGGTCGCGGATGCCGCAGCGATTCTCGTCCATCCCCCCGGAAACTTCGATGCGCGTCCACCCCTCCGATGAGTCGATCCGCACCGCGTTCGACCGCGTCCGCGCGGCGCCTGTCTTCGCCGAGAGCGCTGCGCTCGTCGCCGCGGGGGGCCGACCGGTGCAGATGCTCCAGGCGATGGCGGTGCGGCCGGAGATCCTCGATGCGTTCGCGGCCGTCAGCGCCGCGATCTACCCCGGCGGGATCGTCGAGCGCGAGGTCAAGGAGCTGATCATCCTCGAGATCTCGCGGCGCAACGCCTGTCAGTTCTGCACGGCGTCGCACATCTCGATGATCCGGGCGCTGGGGATGTCGCAGGCGCCGCTGACGCTCCTGGAGAACCTCGATGCCCTGCCGACGCGGCAGCGGCTTGCGGTCGAGTATGCCCGCGCCGCCGCCGCCGACAGCAACCGCATCCCGGAGCCCTTCTTCGACGATCTGCGGTCCGCGTTCAGCGAGGCGGAGATCGTCGAGCTCACCGCAATGATCGGCCTGATCTCGATGCTCAACATCTTCAACAACTGCCTCGAGAACCGCTACGGGGGCGAGTACGACCGCGGAAGCGAGTCTCCGCGTCCCTGATCGGGCCGCCTGCCGCAGCCGTCACGGCGCCTCGAGAAAGCGCACGAGGGGCCCCGGAGGCTGGCGCATCGACGCGGTCCGCGCCAGCATCGCCCGCGCCCGAGCCTTGTCCGGTCCGCGGCCGGACTCCGGCGATGGGCTCAGGGCGTCGAGCGCCTGCGCCCATGCGGTGCGCTGGCGGGGATCGAGCATCTCGTGCCACGCCACGTACGCGGCGAGATCCTCGCCGCGAAGCAGCACGGACCCGAAGAGCGCCCGCTGCCGCGCCTCGTCGGGGGCGGCCCACGCCGCGAAGAAGATCGGGGCGTGCAGCTCGACCCGACTGGTCGCGGCGGCGACTTCCGTCCGGAACGCGAGGCGGCGCTCCTTCGCGTTCCAGATGCCGTTGGTGAGATACGGCTCGTCGGGGAGGTTGAGGACGACCTCGGCGACGATCGGCTTCGCGCCGTTCACCGTTCCGAAGCCGTAGGGCGGCGGGATCGAGATCGACCGCTCGCCGCGCCGCAGCCGCTCCTTGTCCGCCTCGGCGATCGCCGGCGAGGCGAGCAGGAGATCGTCGGCCGCGCTCGACCCGTTGACGAAGAGCAGGAAGGAGAAGCCCATGGCGACGAGGCCCGCGCGCGAGACGCTCGGCGCGTCGGGACGGAAGCGCCGGACCTGCCTGGTGATCGCCGGGATGATGATCCGCTTCGAGACCCAGTCGCGCGTCTGCCCGCCCGCGTTCCCGTCGATCCCCGCGAGGAGCAGCAGATGAAGCTCCTCCATCGTGAAGAACCCGGGGGCGCCCCGCCCCTGCCGATCGGCGTCCTCTTCGGCGAGCGCGAGCAGGAGCGGCATGAAGATCCGGCCCCAGAAGGCCTCCTCCTCGGTCCGCGGCCCGCGGTCGCCGCGACCGCGCGGCGAGGCGTCGATGCGATTCGTGGTCGCCGCCGTCATCGCCGCGGCGAAGCGCAGGACGACGTTGTTGCAGAATGGGACGAGATCGCGATCGACCCACGCGGCGAATTCGTCGCGCTGCGAGCCCTCGGGAAGCTGGCGGCCCGCCCAGCGGCCGAAGAGACGCACCCAGAGCTCGCCGGCCTGCATCCGGAGCGTCAGGCTTCGCCAGTCGTTGCGCTCGAGCCCGAGCGCGTCGGCGGGATCGCCGCTGATGGACTCGTACCAGAACGACGCCGTCCCCAGATCGCTGGAGATCCGGGAGAGCCCGCTGCGGCTGCCGGGCTCGCGCGGCAGGGCGCCGGTGAACGTGCTTGCGACCTGCACTCCTCCGGTGGCGGAGTCGCGCCGCAGGCTCTCTCCGTACGCCTCGGCGAGCGCCCGCCTGCCTTCCTCGTCCAGTGCGTTGGTGGCGACGGAGCGGAGCACGCCCTCCTCCCCCGGCGTCATCTCGACCCTGATCTGCCGCTGGGTGCAGCCTGCGAAGAGCGCCAGCACGACGGCGCAGCCGCCGCCGAGGAGGGGGCCGATCCAGCGACGGGAGCCGCTCGGACGACTCGTCTGCTGCAGGCGCGACGCAGTCGCTCGGGGCTGATGGATCGGCGAGAGGCAGCCGGTGGCGGGCGGTGCGGAGTGCATGGCGATGGCGTGGTCGGTTCCTGTCCGTTCGACGGGCAACGGTAAGCGGTCAGGCCTGCGGTCGGCGCGGCCCGCGGAGCCTCGGTGGGGCCGGGCGCCGCGGCGGGAGGCGACCAGCCGACGCAGCCGCTTCGCTGGACGCGCGCGCCCGGAGTCGGCTACGACCGTTCAACCCTCGCCCAGTGCCGTTCCAGCCGAACGGAGGAGATCGGCACCGCGGTGCGGAGCTGCGGCGCGTGGAGCGAAACCCGGTACTCCTCGATAAGCCACCGGAAGGCGTCGAGCTCGGGCGTTGTCCGTCCGCTTCCGTGCAGCGCCGCCGCACGCTCCTCCCAGAGGCGCTCGAAGCGGCGGATCTCGCTCATCAGCTCGAGGTCGCGGGCGTGCCCATGCGTGCGCAGACGCGCGAGACGGGCCTGCGCGGCCGCGAGATAGCGAGGCAGGTGGACGAGCCGCGCCCACGGCAGGTCGCTGAAGAAGCCGCGCGGAAGGAGAGCCTCGACGCAGCGGCGCAGGTCCGCGGCCGACTCCTCCCACGTCGAGGGAAGCGGCTGATCGAGCGCCGCAACGAGCGCCTGCCGCAGCCCGAGGATCGACCACGCAAGGCCGACGACCTCGCGCGCGATCTCCCAGAGGCCGGTGCCCCGTTCGCCTCCGCTGCGCCGCAGCGCCGCCTCGAACGCCTCGCGCGACCGCGGAGGTGGATCGTCGCCGAGGACGGCGCGCTCCGCGATGCGCTCGATGAGCTCCTGCTCGAATCGCTCCCCTCCCTCCCACGGAGCCGCGAGCAGGCGCATCCCGGCGATCCCGATCGATCCGTCGGGCGCGGGGAGGTACTCCACGAGCGGGCGCAGCGTCGGTGCCATCGCGATGGCGGCGAGTCGCCGCACGGCGAAGCGCTGCGCCCGCTCCGCCTCCGCAGCCGTCGCGAAGAGGCCGACGCCGACGGCGTCGCCGAGGTCGACCAGCGCAGGGTGGGCCGGAACGCTCATGCCCCCGTGGACCCGCTCGATGAGTTCGGGCAGCCGATCGACGGCGAACGTCGTCATCCGCGCGGGCACGCCGTCGAGCGCGTCCGCGGCCTCCGGCGCGCCCGCACCGGCGCCTGCGGAGTCCGAGTCGCCAAGACCGTCGCGCGGCGACCGGAGGGAGCGCCGCGGCGGTGTCTCCTCCGGCCCCTGCTCGCGCCGCTCCCGGAGCGATCTCCGCAGCGCCGCGAGATCGCGCCCGGCGGCGACCACCGCGCCGCGATCGTCGATCACCCGAAGGAACATCCGCAGATGCGCCGGCAGCTCGGCCGGACGGAAATCGGCGCCCACGATCGGCGTGCCGGTGAGCCGCCGCAGATGCTCGGCCAGCCTCTCGACGAGCGATCCCTCGCCGAAGGGAACCGACTCCGCCGCCCCCTCGGCGAACTCCGCCGCCGGGACGAAGCGCACGCGGAGGCGCTTGGGAAGGGTGCGCAGCAGGGCGACGATCTTCTCGCGGAGCATGCCCGGGACGAGCCACTCGAGCGCCTCGGCATCGATCCGCGGAAGCGCCGCGAGCGGGATCGTCGCGGCGACTCCATCCTCCTCCTCGCCGGGCTCATGCCGATAGTCGAGCGGCACGCGGAGTCCGCCGACCTCGATCGCGTCGGGAAACTCCTCGGCGGCGGCCTCTCCCGCACCGGGACGGAGCAGGTCGGCGCGCGTCATGTGCAGGAGCGCCGGCGTCCGCGCTTCGACGGCGCGGCGCCACTTCTCGAACGAGGGCGTCGAGTGGATGTCCGCGGGAATCCGCCGGTCGTAGAACTCGAATCGCGCCGCGGCGTCGAGGAGCAGGTCGCGCTGGCGCCGCTTGGCCTCGACGCGCTCGATCGTCTCGACGAGCTCCCGATTGGCCGCGAGGAACTCCCCGTCGGTGCGGATCTGCTCGTCGACGAGGGCTGCGTGGATGAAGATGTCCCGCGCTGCGCGCGGATCGATCGGTCCGAAGGCGATGCGGCGCTTCGGCACGAGGACGAGTCCGTGGAGCGTCACGCGCTCGTACGCGGCGACCTGGCCCGCGTCGCGGCGCCAGTGCGGCTCGAAGTACTCGCGCCGGACGAGATGCGGGGCGACGCGCTCCACCCAGTCGGCGCGGATGCGACCCGCCGTGCGCGCGAAGAGCCTCGACGTCTCGACCAGCTCCGCAGCGACCACCCAGGGCGCTTCCTGGCGAAAGAGCGCCGAGCCCGATGCGATGGAGAAGCGCAGCCCGCGCGGTCCCTCGTAGACGCCCCGTTGCGGGCGGGCGGCCGGACCGCTGCCGCGGCCTCCGGAGCCCGGGCCGCCCTCGGCGCCGCGCCGCTCCTCGACGAGGCGCCCGATCTGCGTCGGGAAGCCGGCGAGTATGCACCGATGCAGGGCCCCCAGGTCGAAGGGGGCTTCCGGCAGCCGAAGCGCCCGCGCAGCCTGCGGCGCTGCGCCGCTTCGCGGCGAGTCCCGCGGCGGAGGCGAGGGATCCCCGCGTCGATCGAGCTTCATGCCTGCATCGATCCGATCATGTCGACGGCGACCCGCGGGGCCAGCCCGGCGTCGGCAGCCTCGGCGAGGAGGCGCTCGACGGCGGCCCGGCCGCGCGGCCCGCAGTCGAGCGTCCAGTGGTTGACGTAGAGCCGGACGAACTCGTCGGCGGTGGCGATGTCCATGTCGCGCGCGAAGCGATGGGCGTAGGCAATGCTCGTCGCGCGGTGGTCCAGCGCGTGGGCGACGCTGCGCTCGAGGAGCGCGACGACCTCGTCGCGGGTTCCCGCGCCGAAGCGGGCGTCGAGATCGCGGCGCACGACGTTGGCGCCCAGCGGCAGCGGAAGGCCGGTGCGCCCGCGCCACCATCGGCCGAGATCCTCGACGAGGACCAGCCCGGACTCCTCGAAGGTGAGCTGTCCCTCATGGATGACGACGCCTGCGGCGAATCGCCCCGCGGCCACCTCGGCGATGATCCGGTCGAAGGGAACCACCTCGTATCGGAACGCGCCGGGCCCCATCAAGAGGCTCGCGACCAGGAAGGCGGTCGTCCGTTCGCCCGGGACCGCCACGACGCCGGCGGAGTCGACGATCGCCTGCGGCGTCGTCCTCGCCCCGGAGACGAGCCTGGGGCCGTATCCGTCGCCCACGCTCGCTCCGCAGGCGGTGAGCACGTACCGCTCGGCGACGCGCGGGTAGTGCGCGCAGGAGATCGCGGTGATGTCGAGCTCGCCCTTCTCCGCCTTGCGGTTGAGCAGCTCGATGTCCTCGGCCACGCACTCGAAACGAAGCCGCGGCGATGCGACCGGCGGAGGTGCGCCATCGATCCCCACCAGCGGCCACCACATGAAGGCGTCATCCGGATCCGGGCTGTGGCCGAGGGAGAGCGTGGCGACCATGCGCGATGCTAGCGGAACGGGCCCCTCGCTCGATGACTGCACCGTCGACCGCCGGCGCGACGCGCTGCCGAAGGTCGTCCGGTCTGTCCCTTGCGGCCGCGGGAGCCAGTCCGGACGCGATCGCCACTCCGGCCGTAAGCGCCAGTCGGCCCGTAAGCGCCAACGCGGCCGCGGGAGCGAGTCCGGCCGCGGGAGCCAGCCCGGCGGCGCGCCGCCGGGATCCCGTCTGCACGCTCGATGCCCTCCGGGGTTGCGGCCCGATCGACGCGCAGCGCAGAAGGACGCGCAGGCGCCCGGCCGCGCGTCGAGGCGCCGCCGCGACGCGCGACCGAGCGCCGGCGCGCGATGAGCCCACCCTGAGCGCCAACTTTGGGCGCCCACCGTGAGCGCCCACCGTGAGCGATGGCGCGGCGAAGTGCGCGGATCGATCCCTACTTGACCGCGTCCTTGACCGCGTCGACGGCGTCCTTCGCCGCCTCTTCGGTCTTCTGCGCCGCGTCCTTCACGGTGTCGGTGGCCTTGTCTACGGCCTTCTCCGCCTCCGACTTGCGCTCGCAACCGGCGAGCGAGAGGGCGCCCACACCGAGGCAGAGGATGGCGATCGGCGCGGCGGCGCCGAGAGACGACCAGCGAAGCGACTTGGACATCGAGACTCTCCAGAAGCGTGATGGAAGGCCCTGCGAACGCCAGAGGCGGCGCCGGAGGACGCGACCGGAACCCCCGATCATTGGCGCGCCGGAGCGGGCGGGGCGCCTTCCGCGGTCAAGTTCCCCGATCGACGCGCTGGATCAACGCTCCGAGTCATCGCGTGCCGCGCCGCAGAGCGCCTCGTAGAGCAGCGTCAGCGCCTGCGTGCCTTCGTGACCATGGCCGCGGGCGCGCAGCGCCTCGTAGAGCTGCCGCGCCAGCGCCAGCGCAGGCAGCGCGAGCCGCATCCGCGCCGCCTCGTCGAGCGCGATGCCGAGGTCCTTGATGAAGTGCTCCACGAAGAACCCGGGCGCGAAGTCGCGACGGAGGATCCTCGGAGCCAGATGCGCGAGCGACCACGAGCCGGCGGCGCCGACCGAGAGCGACTCGATCACGCGCTCGCCGTCGAGTCCGGCAGCGCGCGAATAGGCAAGACCCTCGCAGAGCCCCATCATCGTCGCGGCGATCAGGACCTGATTCACCATCTTCGCGTGCTGTCCGGCGCCGGGACCGCCGTGGCGCACGATCGTCTTCCCGAGCCGGCCGAGCACCGGAAGCGCCTCGGCGACGTCGGCCTCGTCGCCGCCGACCATGATCGAGAGCGTGGCGCTGCGGGCGCCGAGATCCCCGCCGCTGACCGGAGCATCGAGGCTTCCGACGCCGCGCTCCCTCGCGGCGACGGCGATCGTGCGGGCGAGGCTCGGCCGGCTCGTGGTCATGTCGATGATCAGGCGCGGGCGCCGATCCGCCGCGAGTGTCCCCTCACGCCCGAGATGAACGGACTCGACATCCTCCGGGAGCCCGACGATCGAGATGACGACCTCGGCACGCTCCGCTGCCGCTCGCGGCGTCTCGGCCCACTCAGCGCCGCGGCGAAGGAGCTCCGCGGCGCGCGACCGCGTGCGGGTGTGGACGATCATCGGATGTCCGGCGTCGAGCAGGTGCCCCGCCATGGAGCGACCCATGACGCCGGTGCCGATGAAGCCGATGGTGGCAAGGGACATCGAAGGGGGTTCCTCTCTCAGCCGCAGGCGCCCTCGACGGTCGGGCGATGCCGCCTCTCGGGCTGCGTCATCCGCGCGCGCCATGGGCTCGGCAGAGCGCCACGGTGCGCTCCGCGATCGCGGGCCAGGTGTAGGTCGAGAGGACCAGCTCGCGCCCCCGCCGCCCCATCGCCTGCGCCTCCTCGGGGTCCCCCAGCAGCCCCTCCAGCGCCGCGGCGATGCGCGCAGGCTCCAGCGGCACGATCCTCCCCGCGCGGCCGGACTCGACGTCGGGAAAGTGGCATTCCGGCGTGATCACCACCGGGCGGCCGCTCGCGAGCGCCTCGGTGATGGCCATGCTGAAGCCCTCCTGGCGACTGGGCAGGCAGAAGACCTCCGCGTCGATGAACGCTTCGAACTTCCGCGCGGCATAGAGCGGACCGACCAGATGCACGTGGCTGCCGACGCCGAGCCGGGCGACCTGGGCGACCAGCTCCGCCTGGGCTCCGTCGTCGGGACCGGCGACCACCAGATGGACGTCGGGGCGGGCGCGGCCGAGGATCGCGAAGGCCTCCGCCAGCAGGTCGAGCCCCTTCTTGAAGTGCAACCTGCTGAGAAAGAGCACGAAGGGTGCATCGCCAAGGCCCGGGACCGTCGCGCGGAAGCGGCCGCGCGGCGGGAGCTCGGCCACCTCGTCGGGGAAGATCCCGTTGGGGACGATCTCCGTCGCCGACCGCAGGCCCAGCGGGGCGGCGAGGCGCACCTCGTCGTGGTTGAGCATGTGCAGCCAGCTCGCCTGATCGAGCACGCGGCGGAATGCCAGCGCCAGCGCGACGCGCTTCTTCAGAGCCTTCTGCGACAGGCTCCAGGGATCGAGCATCCCGTGCGGCGCCAGCACGTACGGGATGCCCGCCCGCTTCGCCTCCCGGGCCGCGACGCGCACGATCGGGTACCAGACGCCGTGCAGGTGCACCACGTCCGACTCGCCCACGAGCGGCCGCGCGGCTGCCGCGGCGCCCGCGCCGCGGAGGCCCTCGAGCGCCCTTGGGTGCGCGAGCGCGACGCGGACGTCCGCTCCGCCGGGAATTCCTTCGAGCAGCGCTCGGGGACTCGCAGGAGCGGAAGTTCCCGCGCCGCGCTCCGAAGCCGCGCCGCCGGCCGCGGGTGCGTAGGTCAGGATCGTCACCGCATGCCCCTGCGCGGCCTGCGCCGCCGCAAGGCGCGCCGCGACCACGGGAGGACCGCCGGCGGCGGGATCGAGCGTGCTGGCGACATGAAGGATGCGCATGGGCGAAGCGGGCGATTGTGGCACTCGGCGAGGGCTTCGGCAACTCGCGATCGTCGCCCCCGCCCCGCGCGCGCCGGGGACGTTGCGGGTACGCTGCTCCCCGCCGCGCGGCCATCATCGCAGCGAGCCGCGCCGCGAGAGCGAACGGAGCGAAGATCGTGGAGGCGTTCGCGGCGCCCGGCGCGCACCGCTGCGCGGGGGCACTTCCTCCGCCCGCTCCCTGCGGCGGCCCCCGCCCCCGGTCCCCCGTCACCCCGAACACACCAGCGCCCATGCCGCATCCCTCTCCCCGCGCCATCCGCGTCGCCCTCGTCCTCTTCGCGGCGTACCTGCTTGCGGCCACCCTTGCGATCTACGCCCTTCAGTACCGGGAGCACGCCGCCAAGGGGGGGATCTACGCCCTTCACTTCGGCTTCGGACCGCTGGCGAGGAGCCTCGTCGAGGAGGGCTGCTACGCAGTGCCGGCCGAGGGCTATTCGCTCCCCACGCCGGAGGAGACATGGAGCTTCACGGCGCATCGGATGCCGCTGGTGCCGATCCTGCTCGCGGCGGTGGCCTTCATCCGCAACAGCGTCCTCCTGGCGCTGCTCGTCAAGAACGCGTGCTTCGGAGCGATCTTCGCCGCGGGAGCGCTGCGACTCTGGAGAGCCTGCGCCAACGCGCCCGGCGCCCTTCTCCTCGGAGCGCTCTTCGCCGCGACCTTCCCCTCGCTGGTGCTCTTCTCGCTGCTGCTCGAGGTCGAGGAGGGGTATCTCGTCGCGACGATCTTCTTTCTCTTCGCCCATCTCGTCCGCTGCGGCGACGAGGAACTCCCCATCGGCGGCTGGCGCTGGACGGCGATCGCGCTGGCGAACATGTCGCTCTTCCTGACCAAGGCGAGCATGTGGCCGCTGATGGTGATGAACGTCCTCTTCTTCGCCTGCTTCGCGCGGAGCCTCCGCGCCGGCGCCGGGCTCGGCGCCGCTGCGCTCGTCTCCTTCGGGCTCTGGGCGGGCCACAACCTGCATCACTCGGGGCGCTTCACCATCGCCAACACCTGGGCGAGCTGGTGCCTCTACAAGGGCAACAACCCGCGCACCGCGGAGATCTACCCCGCGTGGACCGTCGATCGGATGGACCACGAGGGCATCGTCGAGAGCCCGCTGCGCTTCGAGGACGAGTGGGCCTACGAGGCCCACAACAAGGCGCAGGCGAAGGCGTTCATCCTGGAGAACCCCGCGGAGTTCATGAAGCTCACGGCGATCCGGACGCGGGTCTTCCTGCTCTCGGTGCGCAACACGCCCTGGCTTCCCGAGCGGGATGCCGGAGCGCTCCGCCGCGCGATCGACCTGGCGAACGTCGGCTGGATGGTCGCCTTCAGGGCGCTCTTCGCCGTCGTGACGCTGCGCACGCTCTGGGCGGTGCTGCGCCTGCGCCGGGATCCCGCCGAGCGGCGCATCGCCGCCCTGGGGATCTGCTTCCTGCTCTTCGTCGGGGCGTACGCGGCGGCCTACATCGTCGGCTTCGGCTATCAGCGCCACGTGATGCCGATCGTCCCGCCGACGATCGCCTGCGCCGTGGCGTTCCTCAGCCTTCGCCGCGCGCCGCTGCCGCAGGGGTGAGCGGCCCCGCGTCGACGGCCGCGGGCGCGCTCGGGAGCGCGTCGGGCCTGGCGCGATCCCCGGGGCGGGCGAAGAGGTTCGTCGTCGCCAGCCCGACGAGCGCGACCGCGATCAGGGCCACGAGCCAGCTCGCCCGGTCCTTGATCGCGAAGAGGATCGGATCCTCGTGCATCCCGCCCCGCCGGGTGATGAACCAGAGCCGCGCGATCCAGTAGAGGAGCAGCGGGCAGAGCATCCAGAGGAGCGCCCGGCTGGGATAGAGCGCCGCCGCCGTGGCGCTCTCGCTGACGTAGAGGCTGAGGACGAGGACCGAGAGCAGGCCGCTCGCGACGCCGAACTCCCCCACCGTCTGGAGATCCCCCGCGACATACCCGCGCCCGGCGACCTTCGTCCCCGGTTCGGGCGGGTGCTGGGCGAGCTCTGCGTAGCGCTTGGCCAGCGCGAGGCTGAAGAAGAGGAACATCGAGAACGCCAGCAGCCAGGGCGAGACCTCGACCTCCGCGGCGACGCCCCCCGCGATGACGCGGACGGTGTAGAGCGAGGCCAGCACGATCACGTCCAGGAGCATCCGACGCTTGAGCCGGAGGCTGTAGAGCGTCGTCACCGCGAAGTACGCCGCGAGGACGCCGACGAAGGGCCAGTTGACCAGCAGCGCCAGACCGAGCGAGAGCGCGAAGCACCCCGCCGCGACGGCGATCGCCGCCGGGATCGCCACCGCCCCGGCAGCGATCGGGCGGCGGCGCTTGGAGCGGTGCGCCCGGTCGGATTCGAGGTCCGTCAGGTCGTTGACCACGTAGACGCCGGAGGCGCAGGCGGAGATCGCGGCGAACGCGAGAAGCGTCGCGAGGAGCTTCGCCGGATCGTGCCACGCATGCGCGAGCAGGAGAGGCACGAAGACCAGCAGGTTCTTCACCCACTGATGCGGCCGCAGCAGCCGGAGGATCGCCTTGGCGCTGCGCGGCTCCGCGAAGACCCGCGCGAAGCGGTGATCGTCCGGGCGCGGCGGTCCGACGCGGAAGGAGTGCGTCGCGGCCTCCCAGATCGGCTCGTCGGCCGCGGAGTCGCCGATGTAGTCGAAGCCGGCCGCGCCGACCTGCTCGCGGATCGCCCGGAGCTTCTCAGGACCCTTGAGATTGCGCAGCCCGTCGCTCGCGAGGACGTCGTCGAAGAGCCGCAGGTGCCCGGCGACGCCCTCGGCGATGGAGCGGTCCGCCGCCGTCGCGAGGACGATCCGCCTCCCGGCGTGGCGCTGCGCCTGGAGGAACTCGACGACCTCGGAGCGGTACGGCAGCGCCTCCGGGCGCAGCGAGGCGAGCCGCCCGAGATCCTGCTTCAGCGCCGCCCGGCCGCGCAGCAGCCCGGTGACGCACGTCACCGGCGTCCGCAGCGGCCTTCTCCGGCATGCGACGACGAAGAGCTCCCAGAGCGTGTCGGAGCTGATCAGGGTCCCGTCGAGATCGACGTAGAGCGGGCGCTGTTCCGGGGCGGCGGACATCCGAGTGGCGTGCCCGCGGCATCGCGCCGCGGGGCCGCGATGGTACGACCAGACGCAGGTGCCTGCCCATGCCGCTCGCGGCGGGGAGAGGCTCAGGAGGCCGCCGCGATCTCAGGCTTGCACCCAACGCGACGCCCGCGACCACGGCCGGCTCCCTCGGTGCAAGGATCACCCCGATGCCCGACGACCCCACGACGATCCCGCTGACCGTGCTCGGGTCGGGTCGTCGGCCGGACGCTTCCGAGCCGGCTGAAGCGCGCGGCGCAAACGGCGGCGCGGCGGGAGCCGCATCATCACCGGTCGATCCCGGGGATCGGGCCCTCGATGCGCTGGCGGGCTTCGTCGCCGAAGCGACGCGGTCGATGCGTCCGCTCTGCGTCGCGAGCGGCTGCTGCTGCGCCTTCGAGGCGTTCGGGCATCGGCTCTACGTCACGGCGCTCGAGGTCCGCCGCTTTCTCGATCGACTCGAAGACGAGCTGGGACGGGGCTGCGACGAAGCGATGGTCGAGGCCTCGATCCAGCGCGGCGATTGCCCGTTTCTCGTCGCGGGCGCCTGCTCGGTGCATCCGATCCGGCCGCTCGCCTGCCGCATGTTCTTCTGCGATCCGGCGGTCGCTTCGTCGCAGCAGGAGCTGTACGAGGAGGTCCACGCGCGGATCCGAGCGATCCACGCCGAGCACGGGAGCGACTACCGCTACGGCGAGTGGCGCGCGCTGCTGCGCGTCGAGGTCCATCGACGGTTGCGGCGACGATCGACCGATTGACGCGCTCAGGTTCCCGTCCCGCCGTCGCACCGCCCGGTCGCCCCCGTGCCACCGTCGGAACTCCCCCGCGCCGCGCCCGTGTCTCGCTTGTGTCACCCCCGCGTCCCCCCCGCGTCCGTGTCACCCATGCGTCACCCCCGGGTCACCCTTGCGTCACCCCCGTTTCACCTCCCGTGTCACCACCGTGGCGCCAGCTTCGGCTCTGCGAAGTCGATGCCGAAGAGCCCCTGACCTCCGCAGTCCACGGCCGCTCCCGCACCGCGTTCCCGGGGCGGAGCTCGGCCGCGCGGAGAGGCCGCTTGAACGCCGCTGCGGCTTCGATGCGCTCCGCCCGGGCATCCGAGCGTCGACGCTTCCGCGTCCGAACGCGCAGTGCGCGCGGCGTACGATCGCCTCGTGCGCGTTCTTCGCTGGATCCTCGCGGCGCTGCTGACCGTCGTCGGCGTGGCGACGCTGATGCCGCGGCGTTCGGCGGGCGTCGTTCCGCAGCCGCCGGCGTTCCATCTGGTCGTCGTCGCTCCCCCGGCGCTCGATGGGGCCGCAGAGGCCTGGATCCGGCATCGCAGCGGCGAGGGCGGCACGATCGCGCGGGTCTCGAGCGTCGATGCGTCCGGATCCGCCATGCAGGCGGAGGCGCTCCGCGACGCGATCCGCGAGGCGGCCCTGCGGCGCCTGCCGGGGACGCGGAAGACGGCGGTCCTTCTCCTTGGCGACGCCGACGCCATCCCCACCTTCTTCTTCGAGCAGCCCGATCCGCGCCTCGTCGATCGGACCGACCCTCGCTTCGCCTCCGATCACCCCTATCGGCTCCTCGACGATGCGGACGAGCTGCCGGATGTCGCCCTCGGGCGCATCCCGGCGCGGAGCGTGGCCGAGGCGCTTGCCATCCTCGAGAAGGTCCGTCGCTACGAGGCCGCGCCGATGGGCGCATGGCGCGGATCGCTCTCCTTCGTCGCGGGCGAGGGTCACTTCGGTCCCGCCGACCGGGTTCTCGAAGGGCTCTTCAAGACGATGGCCGAGACGATGGTGCCCCCGCGCTTCGCCGTCACGATGACGTACGCGAGCCCGACCTCGATCTGGTGTCCGCCTCCCTCGGCGCTGCGCGACGTCGTCACCGAGCGATTCGGCGCGGGCTCGCTGCTGGTCAACTACCTCGGTCATGGGCAAGCCACCTCCCTCGACCGGATGCGCTGGCGCTCGCGGCGCCTCCCGACGCTCGACGTCGCGGCGGTGGCGACGCTCTCCGAGCCGCGGAGCGAGCTTCCGATCGCCTTCCTCGGATGCTGCTCGACCGGGTGGTTCGATCGGGAGGACGGCTCCCCCTCGCTCGCGGAGGCGCTGCTGCTCGCTCCGGGCGGTCCGGTCGCGGTGATCGCCGGAAGCCGGATGACGCATCCCTATGGGACGGCGGTCTTCCAGAAGAACCTCATCCGCGGCCTCCTCGGCGCGGAGGCCGCCACGCTCGGCACGCTGCACATGGAGACGGGCCGCAGGAGCTTCGCGCGCGACAGCGACGATCTCGCCCTCGACCTCGTCGCGCGACCGATCGCGCTGGCGACGCGCTGGGCGTGCTCGCTCGACGAGCTGCGCCTGATGCACGTGCGGCTCTACAACCTCCTTGGCGACCCGCTGCTCCGGATCGCCCATCCGCCCCCCGAACCGAGCCGCCTCGAGCTCCGTAGCGGAGCGTTGCACGGCGCGGTCGACCGGACGACGGGCGGCTCGGTTCGGGTCGTCCTCGAGTCCGCCCGGGCGCTTCCCGCCGAGGGGCCGCTCGCGGGCGCAGCGCCGGACGATCCCGACCTCGAGCGGATCGCGGCGGCCAACTACCCGCGGGCGAACCGCCGTCTGCTCTGGGAGGGCGAGGGCACGCTCCGCGATGGCGTCTTCGCGGTGCCGCTGCCCTCGCCGCTGCCCGAAGGGGCGGCGGTCCTCCGGGCGGCGATCGAAGCCGCGGATGGCTCGCGGCAGTGGCTCGGTGCGATCTTCGTCGAGTCGTCCGCGCCCGCGCAGGCGAGGGCAGGCCCCGCCCCGCGGCGCTCGCGACAGCAGGAAACTTCTCCATCACTCTCCCCGCCAGACCCGTGATCACGACGACGACTTCCGACCCGGAGCTCCAGCGCGTCGCCGCGCTCGTGAGCGAGCACAGCGAACCCTTCCGCCGCCTTGACGAGCAGATCCAGCAGGTGATCGTCGGCCAGCAGCGACTGATCCACGCGATGCTCGTGGGGCTGCTCTCCAACGGCCACCTGCTCATCGAGGGACTTCCGGGCCTTGCGAAGACCACCGCGGTGGCATGCCTCGCAGCGGGGATCGACGCGAGCTTCTCGCGCATCCAGTTCACGCCCGACCTGCTCCCGGCGGACCTCGTCGGGACCCAGATCTACCGCCCGGGGACCGGCGACTTCACGGTCCGCAAGGGGCCGATCTTCGCCAGCATCGTCCTCGCCGACGAGATCAACCGCGCTCCGGCGAAGGTGCAGAGCGCCCTGCTCGAGGCGATGCAGGAGCGGCAGGTCACCATCGGCGGCGAGACCTTCCCGCTGCCCTCGCCCTTCCTCGTCCTCGCCACGCAGAACCCGATCGAGCAGGAGGGCACGTACCAGCTCCCCGAGGCGCAGGTCGACCGCTTCCTGCTGAAGGTCGTGGTGCACTACCCGACGCGCGACGAGGAGCGGCGCATCCTCGATCGCATGGGCTCGACGGCCCCCGTGCACACGATCGCGCCGGTGATGAGCCGCGACGCGATCGCGGCGGCCCGGCGCGTCGTGGATCAGATCTACCTGGATCCGAAGATCAAGGAGTACATCGTCGGGCTGGTCTTCGCGACCCGGGAGCCCGCGGCCGCAAAGGTCCCCATCGCGGGGATGCTCGCGTTCGGCGCCTCGCCGCGGGCGACGATCGGGCTGGCGCTGGCGGCGAAGGCGAACGCCTTCCTCGGGGGACGCGCCTTCGTGCTGCCGCAGGATGTGAAGGAGATCGCCCTGGAGGTGCTCCGCCATCGGATCGGCCTGACCTACGAGGCCGAAGCCGAAGGGCGCACGACGGATGACATCGTCAAGCAGGTCCTCTCCCACGTCAGGGTCCCCTGAGTCCGGCGCCGATGCCTCTCTTCCGCCGCTCCGAAGACCGCAGCGATGCAGCACCCCCGGCGCAGCCGCGCCCGGGGCGCACCGCCCCCGCGCCATCCGGCCCCGATCGCAGTCGCGATCGCCATCGTGGCCGCGATGAGGCTCCCTCCGATCCGACCGAGCTGCTCCGGGCCGTGCGCCGCATCCAGCTTCGCACGGCGCACAAGGTCACCGAGGCGCTCGCGAGCGAGTACCACTCGATCTTCCGAGGGCAGGGCATCGAGTTCGAGGAGGTGCGCCCCTACACGCCCGGCGACGACGTCCGTCAGATCGACTGGAACGTCTCGGCGCGGATGGGCGAGCCCTACATCAAGCTCTTCCGCGAGGAGCGCGAGCTCTCGGTGATCGTCGCCGCGGACCTCAGCGCGTCGCAGGAGTTCGGCTCGACGACGCGGCTCAAGCGCGAGCAGATCGCGGAGCTCGTGGCCACCGTGGCGCTCTCGGCGATCGCCAACGGCGACCGCGCGGGCGTGACCATCCTCGGCGAGGGGATCGAGCGCCATGTGCCTCCGCGGCGCGGTCCGAAGCAGGCCCTTCGCGTGATCCGCGAGATCCTCGCCTTCGACGCCGCGGGGTGCGGCACCGATCTCGCCGCGGGCATCGACCAGCTCCGACGGATGCTGCGCAAGCGCTCGGTCGTCGTGCTGGTGAGCGACTTCCTCGACGATGGCTTCATGGTCGACGGGACTTCGGACGAGCCGCCCCGGGACACGCCGGCGATCCGCGCGCTGCGCCTCCTCCGCCGCCGTCACGATGTCGTCCCCGTGATCGTGGTCGATCGGCGCGAGCGCGATCTGCCGCCGCTGGGCCTTGTCGAGTTCCGCGATCGCGAGAGCGGCCGGGTCGCCCTGATGGAGGCAACGCGCTCGCGCAGCCGCGCCTTCGCGGAGGCCGCCGACAGGCGCCGCAGCGGGCTGGTGACGCTGATGCGCCGCATCGGGATCGAGCCGATCGTCCTCGCCTCCGACGACGATGTCGCCGCGGCGTTGACGCGCTACTTCGCGCGCCGGAGGCGGGCGCGATGACGCTTCGGTCTCGAGACCTGCGCGCGGAGGGCCGCGTCGTCGCCGTCATCGCGGTCATCGGGGCGCCGGCGCTGCTGCACCTGGCGGGCTCCGGCACTCCCGCCCCGAAGGCGTCAGCCGCGGCCGTCGCGCCATCGCCCCGCGATCCGCGGCGCGGTCCCGCGCCCGCTGAGCACTCGGCGCCGGAGCGCGCCGCGGCGGTCCTCGCGCGCGAAGCGGGGGTCGGGCCCTATGCCGCGCGGATCGCCATCGGCGCGGCGACGATCGAGAGCGGCGAGCCGCTCGCCGTCGAGCTGGCCGCGGAGTTTCCCGAGGGGATGGTCGCGGCCTTTCCCGATGACTCGTCCTTCGGACCCTTCGAGGTGATCCGTCGCCTGCCTCCGCGGCGCGAACCGGTGCGCTCGGCGCCGAACGAGCCGCGGCGCGTGCGCCTGACGCAGCAGCTCCTGCTGCGCACGTTCCTTCCCGGGGCGCGGGAGATTCCCGCCCTGAGCTTCGGATTCGCCGCGGCCGACGCCGAAGGCGAGCCCGGCACCGCATCGGGTTCGGCGAGCGCGTCGCCATCGCCGGGCCGCGCACCGGCTCCGGACGCTCCCGCGAGCCCGGGACCGCGCCCGGACGCTGAGCGCGTCCTGACGCCGCCGATGGCCGTGGAGGTCCTGCCGCTCGAGGATGCCGCGGAAGCGGCGGATGGATGGACGACTCCCGCGCCGCTGCGGGCGCCGCCGCCGGCAGAGTCCGGTCGCCTCCGCTGGCTCCTCGGCGCCGCGGTCCTCGCCGCCTGCGCGGGCGCGACGGCGCTCTTCCTGAGGCGGCGCCGCGCCGTCGAGGTCGATCCGGAGACCTGGGCCCTCGACGCGCTCGCAGCCATCGAGCGGAGGGGAGTTCAGCAGCCCGGGACGGTCGAGCCCTTCTTCATCGCCGTGACCGCGACGCTCCACGAGTACCTGCGCAGGCGCATCGGACTTGATGCGCCCGCGCAGACGAGCGCCGAGTTCGTGCACTTCCTGCGCGAGGGGGATCGGCGCGGCGGCGCGATCCTCGGTGAAGCGCAGCGCATCGACCTCGCCGACCTTGCCCATCTCTCCGACATCGTCAAGTTCGGACGCCACGCGGCGTCGCCGGAAGAATGCGGACGGGCCATCGCGAGCGTCCGCAGGGTGATCGAGGCGCTGCGCCCGGCACCTGAGGTTGACGCAGCCGCGCCGGGCGTTCGCAGCGGCGTCGGAGGCGCGCCCGGCGGTCGCGCCGAAGCCCTCGCGGCCGGAGCCCCGGCGCATGCGGCCCTCGGCGGCGCTTCCGCGCCGGAGAGGAGCCCGGAATGAGCTTCCATGGCGCGAGCGTCTGGCTCCTCCTGCTGCTGCCGCTCGCCCTGCTGGCGTGGTGGCGGATCCTCTCGCCGCGGCGGCGGGCGACCATCGCCTACTCCGATGTGCGGCTGCTGCGTCCCGTCCGCGGCGGCATCGCGGCGCGGCTCCACTGGCTGCCTGCGGCGCTGCGGATGCTCGCGATGGCGCTGCTGGTCATCTGCGTCGCCCGGCCGATCAAGGCGGATGAGCAGGTGCGCATCCAGGTCGACGGCATCGCGATCATGCTGGTGGTCGATCGCTCCGGCAGCATGATGGCGACGGACTTCCGCATCAACGGCCGACCGGTCGACCGGCTCACCGCGGTCAAGCGCGTGGTCCGCGACTTCGTGCGCGGCGATGGCGGCGCCCTCGTCGGGCGTCCCGACGACCTCGTCGGCCTCGTCGCCTTCGCCCGCTTCGCGGACACGCTCTCCCCGCTCACGCTCGATCACGATCACCTCATCGCCGCGGTCAACGCGATTCAGCCCGCGAACGAGCGGGGCGAGGACGGCACCGCCATCGGCGAGGGAATCGCCCTCGCCGTCGAGAGGCTCCGCGACGCGACCGACCGGCTCGGCATCGACGACGCCCGGCGCATCCGGAGCAAGGTGATCATCCTGCTCAGTGACGGCGAGAACAACTCCGGCGACATCGATCCGATCACCGCCGCCGAACTCGCCGCCGCGGCGGGGATCCGCGTGCACGCCATCGGCGCCGGCACCGACGGACGGGTCACGGCGGGGCTGACGCCCGGCGCCGTCCGCGGCACCGGCGGGCGCGGCGTCGGCTTCGACGAGCGCGGGCTGATGCAGATCGCCGAGATCACCGGCGGACGCTACTTCCGCGCCACCGACTCGGAGAGCCTCCGCGCCGTCTACGCGGAGATCGACGCGATGGAGAAGACGCGCAGCGAGAGCCGCCGCGCGCTTCTCTTCACCGATTTCGCCGTCGAGCCGTTCTCCTGGCGCGGCTGGCCGATCCCGCCCCTCCTGCTGCCGGTGGCGGCTCTGCTGGCGCTGGAGCTCCTGCTCACCTCGACCCGCCTGCGCCGCCTGCCCGCCTGATCGTGCGCGCAGCGCGCACGATCAGGCTCCCCACCCGACGCCGCTGCACGTTCCCGTTCTCCCGACCTTGCCGCCGATGTCCCTCACGTTCGCCAACCCCGCGATGCTCCACGGCCTCTGGGTCGTCGCTGCGCTGGCGCTGCTCGCGGCGATGAGGCTCCGCGGCGGGATTTCGGCCCTGCGCCGCTTCGCCGAACCGCGGCTGCTTCCCGGGCTCGTCCCCGGGTTCTCGACGGCGCGGGCGTGGCTGCGCCTCCTCCTGACGGTCGCGGCGATGGCGCTGGTCGTCGTCGCCCTCGCCGATCCTCGCCTCGGCGTGACCACGATCGAGACCAAGCGACGCGGCCTCGACGTCGTCTTCGCGCTGGATGTCTCGCGCTCGATGCTCGCCGAGGACGTCCGCCCGAACCGGCTCGAGCGGGCGAAGCTCTTCATCCGCGACGTCGTCGAGCGGCTGCCCGGCGAGCGCGTGGGGCTGGTCGCCTTCGCAGGCGACGCGGTCATCGCCTGCCCGCTCACCCTCAACCACGACACCTTCCGGAACATCCTCGACGCCACCGACATCCGCGACGCCCGCCGCGGCGGCTCCTCGCTCGCCGAGGCGCTGCTCGCCGCAGGGGACAGCTTCGCCGACGCCGCGCCCGAGGGGAAGGTGATCGTGCTGATCGGCGATGGCGAGGACCACGAGGAGGACGGTCCGCGGATCGCGGCGCTGGTCCGCCGCGAGCGCGGAGCGAGGATCTTCACCGTCGGCATCGGCGACTCGGGCGAGGGCGCGCGGATCCCCGTCGGGCAGGGAGCGCGGCGCGGCTGGCTGATGCACGAAGGCCGCGAGGTCTGGACGCGCATGGAGCCCGCCCGCCTCGAGGCGATCGCGACCGCCGGCGAGGGGAGCTTCATCCCGATGGGCACCGCGACCGCGGATGTGTCGCGGATCCTGGTCCGCGACATCCTGGAGACCGAACGCAAGGCGATGGAGGGCGCGACGGTGCTCCAGCGCATCCCCCGATTCCAGTGGATCGCCCTGCCGGCGCTGGCGCTTCTGGTCATCGAGTCGCTCGTCGCCCCGCGCCGCGGAGCGCAGCGGCGAAGGATTGACGGATCATGAACGAGACCGAGAGGAACGCTCACCCCCGAGGCATCCGGCCGCAGCGCCGGGTGCGGCGCTCACGGAGGGCGCTGCCCGTGCTGGCGCTCTGCGCGCCGATCGGCGCAGCGCTCGGCATTGCCGGTTCGCCCGCCTGGGCGCATTCCGCGCCTGCGCCGTCACGGTCGGCGGAAGCTCCGACCGGGGCGACCCCTGCCGCTGCGCGTCCGTCGCCGGCGCAACCTGACGCCGCGCGGTCCGCAGAACGCAGGGCCACGGCTCAGGAGCCCGAGGGCCCCGAGGCAGGCCGAGGAGAGCGCCCCGCCAAGGTCGATCGCGCAGCCGCCCAGCGCGCCCGCGCCGAGGGGATCGACGCGGTGCAGCGCGGGGAGTTCGCCCTCGCCGAGCAGCGTCTCCTTGACGCCGTTGCGGGACTGCCGGACGACAGCGAAGCGCGGTTCAGCCTCGGGTACGCCCAGGCGAGGCTGGGTCACGCCGCGGAGGCGCGGCGAACCTTCCGCATCGTCGCCGAGGGCGCCGATCAGAGGCTGGCGACCGAGGCGCTTTTCAATCTCGGCGGCGTCTCGATGCAGGAGGGAGCGACGGCCGCCGCGGCGATGCGGGCGCTGCTCGAGCCCGCCGACGCCGCGAGCGCGCAGGCTGCGCCGCCGGGAGCGGATCCAGGCGCGCTCGCCGACACCGCAGCGGCCGCGGAAGCGCTCCGCGAAGTCGCCGTCGAGCGCTACCGCGAGGCACTTCGCGTCTTCGGCGATCTCGCCCTCATCGACCCGGCCGACCGCGATGCACGGCTCTTCGCGGAGCGCTGCGCTCGGGCCCTCGCCGCCCTGGAGCCGCCGGACTCCGAGTCAGAGCAGCAGGACGGGGACCAGTCTCAGCAGGGTGAGCAGCCGGATCAGCAGCCAGATCAGCAACAAGATCAGGAGTCGGGCCGCGGCGAGGATCAGGGAGATCCCTCGGAGCAGTCGCAGCAAGGCGATGGCGCGGAGGGAGATCGATCTCGGCCGCAGCAGGATCAGGGGCAGCAGGGCGATCAGAGTGGCCAGCGTGATCAGTCTGGTCAGTCTGATCAGGACCAGCAAGGTGACGGCACGTCGCGCACCGGGGAGCCTCGCACCGGAGAGCAGGGCGACTCCGAGCGCGGCGATGATCGTCAAGGCGAGCGTTCGCCATCGCAGCAGGAGCGCGACCGCGCCGAGCCGCACGATGGCCGTCCCGACTCCTCCGGCGCCCCCGAGCCGCAGCAGCGGCAGCGACCCGACGGCGCCCCCCCGGAGGCGCCGCCGGAGGGCGAGCTCTCCGAGGATCAGCACGCCGGTGGTCAGGGTGCGGCCGCCTCCGACCCCGCGCAGCGGCCATCGGCGGCGCAACCCACGACCGAAGGAGGTCGGACGATCGAGCTGACCCCCGAACAGATGGAGCGTCTGCTTCAGGGCGTCCGCGACCGCGAGCGAGCCAGGCTCCTCCAGCAGGCGGCGCAGCGTCGGCGAACCCCGCCGCCCACCGACGGCAGATCCTGGTGAACCACCGAAGGCCTTTCATGCGACCGATGCAGCGTGCACTCCAGTTCAGAACGACATCCCGGCGGCGCGATGCCGCCGACGGCCGATCCGGCGAGCCTCCGTCGGCTGACCGCTTCCACGGCCGGATCGGCGCCGAAGCGCTCGCGCTGCTGGTCGCCCTGCTCGCCGCCCTCCTGCTTCCGCCGGGCGTCGCAGCCGCGGCGGAGGTCGCCTTCGACGTCGCGCCGCGGGTCACGACGATCGGGCGCCCGGTGCGCCTGAGGATCGAGGTCTCCGGCGCGGCGCAGCACGACCGCCCGGAGCTCCCGGCGATTCCCGGGGCCACGGTCGAGTCCGCGATGCCGCGGAGCATGACGAGCATGTCGATCGTCAACGGAAGGACGACGCGAACGCAGAGCGTGACGTACGAGTTCAGCATCACTCCGACGGCGGCGGGCACGCTGACGATCCCCGAGGTCGCCTTCGTCGCCGATGGCCGGCGGCACGCCTATGGACCGGTCGACGTCGTGGTCATCCCTCCCCGGAGCGACGACCGGCTCCGCGTCGAGGTCTTCGCCGAGCCCGAAGAGGTCTTCGTCGGCCAGGGGGTGAAGCTCCTGCTGCGCGTCTGGGTCAAGCGCCACGTCGACGCGCGGCTCTCGCTGCGCATTCCGGCCGCCGCGATGTGGCAGCTCCTCGACGCCGACTGCAAGTGGGGGATCTTCGAACCGGTCGTGCGGCCCTACCTGCTGCACAGGCAGGCGCCGCGGTCGACCGTGCGCACGCTCGCCTCCAGCGGCGAGGAGTATGACGTCTTCGAGTTCGAGCGCCGCATCTGGCCGCTTCGTCCGGGGCCGCTCGATGTCGGCGAGATCCAGGTCCGCATCGACTACCCGACGCGGCTCGAGCAGAGCCGGGACTTCTTCGATCCCGGGCTCCGGGTCGCCGCTTCCGACCCGTTGGTCGCCGCGCCGCCGCCGGTGACGGCCACCGTCCTGGCGCTTCCGGAGGACGGGAGGCCCGAAGCGTTCCGCGGCGCCGTCGGCCGTTTCGAGATCCGCAGCGAGGTGCGCCCGGTCGACGTCGCCGTCGGTGAGCCGATGACGCTCGCGGTGACGATCGTCGATCGCACGGTCGGCGGCGCCGACCTCTCCACGCTGGCCCCCCCGCCGCTCTCGGCGCAGGAGGACCTCGTCGCGGACTTCCGCGTCGCCTCGGATCCGCTCGCAGGCGACGTCCAGGGATGGATGAAGACCTTCACCACGACCATCCGGCCGCTTCGCGACGACATCGTCGAGGTGCCTCCGATCGAGTTCGCCTTCTTCGATCCGGTCGAACGCGCCTATCGCGCCATCCGCAGCGCCGGCCTGCCGATCGCAGTCGCCCCCGGCGCCCCCTTCGCGTTCGATGAGCACTCCCTCGCCGACGCGATGCGGGGCGATCGCTCACGGACGACGCCGGCGCCGGCGACGAAGCCGATTCTCAACGAGCTCGATCTCGATCGCCTCCTCGCGGTGCGGAGTGCGCGCCCCGGCGCCGGCTTCGTCGCCGCGATCGCGCTGCCACCTGCGCTTTTCACGGCCTTCGCCCTCTGGTGGGCGCGGCGTTCCGCAGACGAGCGCGATCCCGCCCGCGTCCGCCGCCGTCGCGCCCGCTCCTCGGCGCTCAGCGCGCTGACGCCCGGAGCCACGCCCTCGGCGATCCGCGGCGCCCTTGTCGATTACCTCGCCGACCTCTCGGGAATGCCCCCCGGAGCGATGACCTCCGACGAGGCGGAGGAGTGCGCCCGATCGCTCGGCTGCGCGGCCGAGGGGATGGCAGCGCTGCGATCGCTCCTCCACCGCTGCGACGCCGCGGCCTTCGCGGGCGCCCGCGACGAGGCCTCGGAAGCGCTCCGCGCCGAGGCGCGGGCGTGGGTGGAGTCGCAGAGGCCGGCCGGGCAGCCGTCGCCCCGACGCGCGGCAGCGCCCGCGGAGGCGCGCGAGAGGACCTTCGAGATCCACGGCGGGCGCGGCGACCGCGAGCGGCCGGAGAGGGAGCCGACCCGATGATCGCTGCACGCCTTCCCGCCATGCTGATCCGCGCCGCCGCACTGCTGGTCGCCGCGGCGTTCGCGGTCGCCGCGCCGGCGCATCCCGGCCGCTCGGTCGTCGGGCCGGAGTCGGAGCGGGGAGCGGCCGCTGCGCTGGTCGAGTCGGCGCAGGCCGCGTTTCGCCTCGGAACCGAGCTGCTCACGGCGGATCCCGCGGCGTCCCGCCGGCAGTTCGAGGAGTCGGCCGCGGGGTTCGAGCAGGCGATCGCGCTCGTCGGCGAGACGCCCGGGCTCCTGCTCAACCTCGGCAACGCGAACCTCAAGGCCGGACGTCTCGGCCCGGCGATCCTCGCGCTGCGCAACGCGAGGCTGCTCGATCCGAGCGATGCCCGGATCGCATTGAGCCTCGACCGCGCCCGCGCCCTCCAGCGCGACCGCATCGCCGCCGAGCCGGAGGGCGTCTGGGGACAGCTTCTCGCCGCGGCGATCGCGCCGCCGCCGGCCCTGCGGCAGACGGCCCTGATCCTCGTCAACGTCTGCTTCTGGGGACTGCTCGCCCTGCGCCTGGTCAGGCCGGTGCCGCTGGCGCTGATCATCGTGCTCGGCGTCGCGACGCTCGCGGGCGCCGCGACGATCCTCCTCGATCGCCTCGAGGCCCGGCCCGGGCGCCACGCGGTGCTCATGGTCGACAACGCCGTCCTTCGCCGCGGCAGCGGAGAGAGCTTCGCCCCGGCCATCACCGAGCGCCCCTCGCAGGGCCTCGAGCTGCGGGTGGTCGCGCTCCGTCCGGGCTGGGTGCAGGTGCGCCTGCCGGACGGTGCGGAGGGCTGGATGCGCGACGATCAGGTCGCGCCGGTCGGCGGCGGTTTCGACCCGCTGGCCGCGCCCGGCGTGCCGCTTCCGAAGCGCGAGTCGGGCGCAGGATGAAAGCCCCCGATCGAGCACGGCGGCGCGACGGGACCGCGTGCTCGTCGGCCCGGCGCCGAGGGCTCCTTCGGTGCAGCGCCCCTGCCAAGACGCAGGAGCGCCGCCGCCGCCGCTCTACGCTGCGCCCGCCATGGCGATCCTCTTCGCGATCCTCGCGGGCCTCTGCTGGGGCATCGGCGAGCTCTTCACGCGCCACGTCCTTCATACCGGTCAGATCGGGCCGCTCACCGCGATCACCATCCGCTCCGCGGTGGCGCTGCCCCTGATTGCGCTGATCTGGTTCGCGGGGAGTCTCTCGGCGCTTCCCGGGCTCTCGCCCGAGCCCCCGCTCGCCGCGGCTGAGCGCCCGGTCATCGCGAAGCTGATCCTCGGCTCCGGCATCATCGCCGGGGCGATGGCCATGATCTTCTTCTACGTGGCGCTCTCCCTCGGCGAGATCGGACGCGTGAAGCCGGTCGCCTTCGCGCTCGCCCCGGCCACCGCCGTGCTCCTCGGGTGGATGTTCCTCGGCGAGCGCATGACGCTCCCCAAGGCCGCAGGCGTCACCCTCATCCTCGCGGGCGTCCTCCTCCTCACGCGCGGTGCGCCGGCCGCGACCGCGGCGCAGCCGTGACGTCACCTCGCCGCTTCGGCCCGTCGCGCCGCTGCGCCGCGGAGATGGAGGTCGCCGCAGCTTCCTTGCCGGCTCGCGACCGCTCCACCGGCGGGAGCCGCGTCAACGGCATCGCATGAGGCGGGGGATCCGCAGCGAGGGGCCTCCTCGGGTACGCTTCGCGGAGCAGGTCCTGCCTCGCCCATGCAGACTGGATCAGAGGGACGCAGAGGGACGCAGACTGACCATGGAAGTCACGATCGAACTTGAGCAGGAGATCGACGGAAGGTGGCTCGCCGAGGTCGAGTCGATGCCCGGCGTCCTCCGCTACGGGCGCACCCGCGACGAAGCGCTCTCCCGGGTGAAGGCCTTGGCGCTGCGCGTGATTGCGGAGCGGCTCGAACAGGGCGAGATCGGCGGGGCCGTCGCGACGATCGACTTTCTCGTGCCATGAGCGACTGGCCCGGAACACCTGAGCGGGAAGTGCTCGCCGCGCTGCTGCGGATCGGCTGGTCCGTCAGGCGGACGAGCGGATCGCACCACATCCTCGTTCGCGAGGGCTGGCCCGAGGTCGTCTTCGCCTTTCACGACGGCCACGCCATCGGGCCGCGGATGCTCGCGCGGATCGCGAAGCGGACCGGACTTCTCCCGAGCGATCTCTGAGCGCCGGAGGCGATGGATCGCGCCGAGCGCGAGTCCTTCGACCTCCGCGGAACGCGACCGACGCCCGCGCCTTCGGAGCGGAGTTCCGGGGGCGCAGGCGTCGGTCGGAAGCGGAGAGAGTGGGATTCGAACCCACGGTGACCCGGAGGCCACACCGGTTTTCGAGACCGGCCCTTTCAACCGCTCAGGCATCTCTCCGGAGCGGGGAAGGGGCGATTGTACGGGAACGCGGCGCCCGCTGCCACCGCTCCGTCGAGGCCCTCGCATCTCGGGCCGGCGGCGAATCACCGACTCCGCGGTCGCTGATCGGGGTCGGAGGAACGCGGCGACGCGCTCTCTCCCCCTCGCGAACGCGGCCGCAGCAGCGGTCATGCACCGGCGGACGTCGGCCTGCTCGCAGCGGAGCACGACGACGACCCGAGAGCTGCGATCGGTCACCCTGCGCTCCGCCGTCCCTCGGACGTCGGAGCGCGGCGGAGCGCGCGCGCCGGAGGGGGCTCGCCCCTCCGGCGCACCCGCGGTCGCAGGCGCTCAGCCAGTCCAGGCGCCAAGCAGCAGGCCGAGGTCGGCCCCGTCGACGACGCCGTTATCATCGAGGTCGGCGGCGCCGGAACCGCCCCAGGCGCCGAGCAGGATGCCCAGATCGGCTCCGTTGACGATCCCGTCGCCGTTGAGATCGCCGAAGACCCCGGGCGGCGCTTCGCAGGCGTCGGCGGTGCCGTTGCCGTTTCCATCGGCGCAGGTCGAGCCGAGCCCGATCCACGTCGCGCCCGCGAGGGCGCAGTCGGCCTCGGTCAGCGCGAGGCAGAACCCGCTCCCGAAGCAGCACGCGCCGATCGGCTGCGGGCAGCCCGTGGCTTCGCAGACGCTCTGGTGGCCCTGGAAGGTCCCGCCGAGGAGCTGGCACTCGAGCTGCTCGACGGGCCCGACGCAGTCGCCATCCGGGAGGCAGCACGCGCCGACCGGGAAGCAGATGTAGCCCGCGCAGGGGACGCCCGCCGGCCCGGCGACGCCGCCTGCGAGCGCGCAGTTGGTCGCGGAGAGCGAGAGGCAGCCCCCAGTCGCCTGGAAGCAGCACGGCCCCGGCTGCACGGTGCAGTTGGCCTGACCGCACTGCGTTCCGTTGCCCTGGAACGCCCCGCCGAGCGTGCCGCAGGACAGCGCGTCGGACTGCTGGCAGGTACCGTCAGGAAGGCAGCAGGCGCCGCCCGGGGCCGGGCAGCTCGTTCCGACGCACGAGGTCCCATCGCCCTGGAACGTCCCGCCGCTCTGCTGGCACTGGAGCCCTTCGCTCAGGATGCACGAGCCGTTGGGCAGGCAGCAGGCGCCGAACTCCGGCGTGCATCCGAGGGGCGTGTACTGCGCCGCGAGCACCCAGTCGCCGCTCGGCGTGCAGAGGCCGAGCTGCGCGAAGGTCCGCCATCCCGGGGGACAGCCGAAGGTCCCGCAGTTGATCGCGAAGAGCCAGTTCTGCGCGGCCTGCTGGAGACCGTTGGTGTCCACCGCGGGGAAGGCGTTGCAGCAGGTGGGCGGTGCGAAGAAGCACGGGTTCTGCGTCTGCGCGTTGTGGGCATCGATGCGAAACCCGACGCCGAATGCGTTCGAGTCGTTCTCGTAGATGAAGATCTGTTCCGGGTCGGACGGGTCGACCTCGACAAACACGATGATGCCCGTCGTTCCCGGCGGAAGCACGATCGGCGGCAGGTCTCCCTGAAGCGAGGAGAACGACTCCGACAGGAAGCCGGCTCCGGGCGTTCCCTCGTACACGAGAAAGGACCACTGCGTCGTGGTCTGCTGCGTCGCGTTCGAGGTCCCGAAGAGGATCTTTCCCTGCTTGATCTGAATCGGGAAGCTCGTCGACGGGATGACGTAGGAGGCCGCCGCGACCTCGCCGTTCGCGATGCCCCCCTGAAGGATGTAGCTGCCGGGGCCGAAGTTTGAGTTGGTGTGGGTGACGTCGATCGGTCCGCAGCCGCCTGCGATGCCACCGTCGTCCAGCCCCAGCGGTCCGAACCCGCCGTCGCCGAAGAGGCTTCCGCCCGGAGATCCGCCCCGCGCGAGGCGGCGAGCTCGGATCGCGCTGGGCGAGATCACGACCCGCATGACGGCGGGCTCTCCGACGCTGACCTCGAATTCCTCGATGCGGTACGGACGCGGCTCCGCCGGATCCGGCGACTCCGCAACGCAGATCGCTGCCGACGCGGCGAGCCCGCTGGCCGCGAGCAGGAGGCGGGCGACCACGCGCGGGTGGATGAGTGGGCGCGGATCGGGATTGCGGGAACTCTGACGAGGCATGCTGGGGATCTCCTCACAGGGGGAGGGAGTCGTCGGCGCGCCCCGAACCACCGCGGTCGCAGGACGCGCCAACGACCCCGTCAGCCGCGAACATATCCGCGCACACGTCTCGACACAAGCGCGATGGCGATGGAAGTCCATGCAGCGTTGGAGCTTGCGTTCCTCGCCGGAACGCGCGACGCCGCTCATCCGGCCGCGCGATCACGAAGCGCCGCCGCGAGGGCCGCAATGAGCGCCGACGGCGCGGCGAGTCGTCCCATGCCGATGGTGCGGCAGGCCTGCCAGCCAGCCTCAGGTTCGACCAGGGCGTAGCCATCCTCAGCGAGCGTTCGGAGGTTCCGCTGCGTCGCGGGCTGCCGCCACATCGCGTCATTCATCGAGGGCGCCACGAGCACCGGCGTTCTCGTCCGGTCGATCGAGGCGGCCAGCAGCGTCACCATGTCGTCGGCGCGGCCCGCGGCGAGGCGGGCGAGCGCATCCATCGTGCATGGGGCGATCAGCATGCACTCCGCGCTGCGGGCGACGGCGATGTGCTGGGGGTCGGCGGCGTCGGCGTCCTCCCACGGCGAGACGAGGACGCGGCGCCCGGAGAGCGCCTGGAAAGTCAGCGGTGCGACGAACCGCGTCGCCGACTCGGTCATGGCGACCGTGACCTCCGCCCCCGCCTGCGCCAAGGCGCTGACGACGGTGGCGAGCTTGTACGTGGCGATCCCGCCGGAGATCCCCAGGACCACGCGACGCCCTGCGAGCGCGGCCTCCTCGGACTCCGAGAGTCGCGCGGAGGCCTCGGCGTCGAAAGGTCCGGTCGCGTCGCGGTCGTTCATCGTCGTGGAGGCCGGCGCCGGGGCACTCCCGCCTCCCGGCAGGATCGTCGCCGACCAGCCGATGGCACGCCCCGTCGGTCAGCGCGGGCGCGCCCCGCGCCGATCGCTGCGCGGGGAGGGAATGCCGCTGGCTTCGTAGTCGATGGCGATCTTGTCCTGCATGATCTCGTCGATGACGACCTCGAAGTCGGTGCGGCCATGTCGCTCGACGAGCGGGCGCTCGCCGTCGATGATCTGGGCGAGCCGCCGTTGGATGAGGGCGGTGAGCTTGAACCGGCCGCCGACCTTGTTGACGATCTCGTCGCTCTTGAGGGCTTCGATCATGCTTCGCTCGTGGATGCGCTCGGTGGCGCGCTCGTGGACGGGCGGGTCGAGGGATCCGCCGACCTCCGCCGGCCGCACGGCGCGGCTGGGTAAACGCGAAGTATTGGCCGCCTCCGTCCGCCGGACAAGCGCTTTCTGAGGCCGCCCGCCCCGCCCGCCCCGCTCCCGCGGTAGTCTTGCGGGGCGATGGCTGCGGCATCGGCGCCGCGACGCCGCCCACCTTCACCATGAGCGCTTCTCCAGGGAGTGAGCCCTCGCCGACCGGGATCCCGGTCGATCCTCCGGGAGCGCCCGGCGCCGGAGCCGCCGCTCCCGCGGCGATCGCGGCGAAGCCCCCGCGCTCCCTCGCCGCGCTCCTCCGCGCTCGGCTGCGCCCGGGGCCGGAGTGGTCGCTGGTGATCGCCGCGGCGGGCGTCGGCGTCTTCATGTCGGCGGTGGCGATGGCCTTCATCCTGCCATTGCATCTGCTCGACGACGCTTCCCGGGCGCTCGCCGGGCGCAGCCGGTGGGAGCTGATCGCGGTGGTTGCGCTCGCGCCGGTGCTCGGGGCGCTCCTCTGCGGGGTCATCCGCCGGCTCATCGTCGTGCCGACGCCGGGGAGCGGCGTCGCGGCGGTGATGTTCGCGATCCACCGCAGGCAGGGACGGCTTCCGCTGCGCCTCGGAATCGAGAAGTGGCTCGCCTCCACCGCGACCATCGGCTCAGGCGGAAGCGCGGGACCGGAGGGACCGATCGTCACCATCGGAGCGGCGGTCGGCTCCTGGCTCGGCCGGCTCTTTCGCACGCCGCCGGAGACCACCAGCACGATCCTCGGCTGCGCAGCGGCGGCGGGCATGGCCTCGGTCTTCAACGCCCCCATCGCGGGGATCTTCTTCGTGCTCGAAGTGCTTCTCCGCGACTTCTCGCTGCGGACCTTCACGCCGATCGTCATCGCCGCGGTGATCGCCAGCGCCGCGACGCAGAGCGTGCTCGGAAGCACGCCGCTCTTCGGAGTCGATCCGGCGCTCTTCGCCGCCGGCGGGATCGCGTTCACGTTCATCCAGATTCCCAACTACGCGCTGCTCGGGGTCGCCTGCGGCATCGTCGCGGTCGGGTTCATCCTCGGGCTCGGGGCGGCCGAGCGCAGCTTCGCGCGGCTGCGGGCGCCGACGGTGATGCAGCCGATGCTGGGTGCGGCGATCCTCGGAGCGCTCGGCGTCGGATACCTCATCCTCTATCCCGGCGACCGGCCGCTCCCCCCCTTCTACGGCACGGGATACCCGACGATCGCGACGCTGCTCGATCCGGCGTGGTACGTCGCGGGAGAGGCCCTCCGGCCGCTGACGCCGACGCTCCTGCTCCTCGTCGGGCTCGTCGTCGTCAAGGCGGCGGCGACGTGGCTGACGCTCGGCTCAGGCGGGTCCGGCGGCCTCTTCGCTCCGTCGCTGCTCCTCGGCGCGGCGCTGGGCGCGGCCATCGGTCACGTGGTCGCCTGGCTCGGGTGGTTTCCCGGGGCGACGCCCGCGCAGTACGCGCTCGTGGGGATGGCCGCGATGGTCGGGGCGACCTCGCACGCGCCGCTGACGGCGATCCTCCTCGTCTACGAGATCACGCGCAGCTACGAAATGATCCTCCCCCTGATGCTCGCGACGGTGATCTCGACGATCGTCGCCCGGCTGCTCTTCCCCGACAGCGTCTACACGGTCAAGCTCGCGAGCCTCGGCGTCCGCGTGGGCGGCACGAGCGACCTTCCGCTGCTGCGGCGGCTCGTCGCCTGCGATGTGCCGCTCCTGGACGCGATCGTCGTTCACCCCGACGAGCCCGCGACGCGCCTGCTCGAGCTGACGGAGCGCACCGGCGTCGGCGACTTCGTCGTCCTCGACCGGGAGTCGCGGTACCTCGGGATGGTCACCGGCGTCGATCTGCGGCGCGCGCTCGTCTATCGCGAAGCCCTGCCCTTGATGCAGGTCGAGGAGCTGATGCGCATCGATCTCCCGACCGTCGAAGTCGATGAGACGCTCGACATCGTGCTCGACCGGTTCAACCGCGCCGATGTCCATTGCCTGGTCGTTCTCGAGCCCGGCTCCGAGCGCCGCGTCCGCGGCGTGATCGCGCGATCGCGCGTGCTGCGGCGCTACCAGCAGAGCCTTGACGGGTGAGCGCGTCTGCGGTCCGCAGCAGACGAGTCCCAGCGCTGCAGTGCTAGACGTTGACCGGCTCGGGCAGCTCGACGTCGCGGCCCGCTCCGCTTCGGCGGCCCTCCGGGGGGGGCCCGTCGAAGGCGTGGTCACCGAAGCCACCGTGCTCCCCGTCGTGCTCCCCTTCGTGCTCCCCGTCGTGCTCTTCCTCCGCGAACTCGTCCGGAGCGCGCTCCTCGATCGCCCAGGACTTGGCGAGGATCGCCAGCATGAAGACCGCATACGGGTGCCCGAGGAGCGAGCCCTCCTTGAGCGCCAGCAGCAGGCCGTAGAGCGCCAGCCCTCCCATCGCAGCCACGGTCGAGCGCATCGCGGGGTCTTCCCGGTGCCGGGCGACGAGCTTCCGAGTCGCCTTGAACCCGAGCCAGACGATCGCCAGGAGCAGCGACATCCCGATCAATCCCTGCTCGCAGAGCACCTCGACGATCATGTTGTGGACGTAGTTGCCCCCGTCGCTGTAGTGGTTGTAGGCATTCGAGCCCAGTCCGATGAGCCACGCCACGGGGCTCTGGAGCCATGCCGAGAGCAGCGTGGTCGCCGCCTCCGTCCGGGTCTCGATTCCGTCGCGGAGGTTGTCGAGCTGCCATCGCGTCTCGTTGGCGGCGCCGATGAACTGGCGGAAGGTCGCGGTGACCGCGAAGTAGAAGACCGCCGCGCCGATCGCGAAGGCCGCGAAGTGCCGCACGCTGCCGATCCGGCGCGCCACCGGAAGGAACATGAAGCCCGCGGCCACCGCGAAGATCACCTGCCCGCGAGACCCGCTGGAGATGCCCAGACCCAGCCCGATGATCAGCGCCGCGACGCGCAGGGCGAGAAAGAGCGGGTTGGGACCGCGTCCGACGAGCAGCATCGCGACGACCGCCATCATCCCGCCCATCTGCGCCAGCGCCAGCGGGTTGCTGCGGGCGTCGCGGAAGAACGGCGAGAACTCGATGGTGAGCCGCCCCGCATAGAAGGACGCGTTGGGGCTGAGGAGGATCAGCGCCGCGACGCCTCCGCCCACGGCGAGAAGGGCCACAAGCACGGGCCTGATGCTCGCGATGTCGCCGAAGAGCATCGGCGCGAGCAGCATGAGCAGGATCCAGTAGGGCAGCCCGGGGCGGAGCATCCCCAGCGCCGGCCCCATCGAGGGCGACCAGAGCATCGAGATCCAGCAGTACGCGTAGAGGACCCAGATCAGGACGATCAGCGGATTCCCGAAGCCCTCCCAGGGCTTCTCGCCCTTGGCGGCGCGCAGCACCACGGCGAGCGCCGCGAGGAGCGCCACCGCGACGTTGACGAGATAGGGCTGCGCCTGCGCGACCATGAAGTAGCTCTGGACGAGCTGCTCCAGCGGGAACATCACGAGGATCGCCACCGCCGCGTACTGGGGACGCCAGAGCAGGAACGCTGCCGAGCAGGCGAGAATGAGGGCGACGACCGGAGCCATCGGGCGAGGATACGCCCCTGCGCCGACCTGTTTCGATCGCCGCGCGCCTCCGGCGAGCGCTCTGCGCGGAAGCAGGCGATCCGCTACCCTCCCGCCGATGTCGCGGCTTCGCGTGGCTTTCGTGCAGCTCATCGTGCCGCACTACCGGCTCCCGGTCTTCGACGCCCTTGCGGCGGCCCCGGAGATCGAGCTGACCGTGATCGCCGACGGGGAGCAGCCGGAGGGGAGCCTCGAGAGCGTGCCGCACCTGGGCTCGTTCCCCTTCGAGCACGCTCCGTGGCGCCGGCTCAGGAGCTTCGTCTCGCAACCGGCGCTGCTGGCGGCCGCCCGCTCGAAGCGCTTCGACGCGATCATCCTGCCCTGGAACACGCGGATCGTCCAGCTCTTCCCCGCCCTGCTGGCGGCGCGGCGGCGAGGGGTGCGCACGGTGCTCTTCGGGCACGGCTTCAGCAAGCGCGAGAGCGCGGTCCGGCGCCGCCTGCGCAACGCCGCGCTCGCCTGCGCCGACGCGGCGCTTCTCTACGGAGAGGCCGCCATCGGCCGGCTCGTCGAGGAGGGTTTCCCGCGCACCAAGCTCTTCCTCGCCCGCAACGCCATCGATCAGCGCCCGATCCAGCGGGCCCGTGCGGAGTGGCTGGACGACCCTGAGCGCCTCGATGCGTTCCGCCGCGCGGAGCGCATCGTCGGGCGCGAGCTCGCGGTCTTCGTCTCGCGCCTCGAGCCGGACAAGCGCGTCGATCTCCTCCTGCGGGCGTTCGCGGAGCTGCGGCGGCGGCGCCCGGCGGCGCGGCTCGCGCTGATCGGCAAGGGAAGCCAGACCGAGGCCCTGCGGGCCCTCGCCGCCGAACTCGGCGTCGCGGATGCGACGAGCTTCGCCGGCGCGCTCTATGACGACCGCGAGCTTGCGCCGTGGATGCTCTCGGCGGCCGCCTTCGCCTTCCCCGCTGCGATCGGCCTGAGCATCCTCCACGCGCTCGGCTACGGCCTGCCGGTCGTGACCAGCGACGATCTCGCAGCGCACAACCCGGAGATCGAGGCGCTGCGGCCCGAGGTCAACGGCCTGCTCTACCGCGATGGCGATCCCGTCGACTTCGCCGCGAAGCTCGACGTGCTGATGGAGGGCGGCGAGGCGTGGCAGCGGATGTCCGAGGCGGCGCATCGGACGGTGCTCGGTCCCGACGGCTACAGCGTCGAGCGCATGGTCGAAGGGATCGTCGAGGCGGTGCGACCGCGATGAACGCTCGCCCCGGAGTCGAGAGCAGGCCGCAGCCTCCGGGACATGGCTCGTGGCGCGGGAGCCGCGTCTGCGTCACGGGGGGAGCGGGGTTCATCGGGAGCCATCTCGCCGAAGCGCTCGTCGCGGAGGGCGCGCACGTCGCGGTCATCGACGACCTCTCAGGCGGGCGGAAGGCGAACCTCGCCGCGGTGGAGGGGCGGATCGCGTTCCACCACGGCTCGATCCTCGACGCCGCCGCGCTGGTCAGGGCGGTCGCCGGATGCGAGATCGTCTTCCATCAGGCCGCAGCCGTCTCGGTCCCGGAGAGCGTCGAGCATCCCGATCGCTGCTTCGCGATCAACGACGAGGGCACCTTTGCGGTGCTGGAGGCGGCGCGGCGCGAGGGTGTCCGCCGCGTGATCTACGCCGGAAGCAGCAGCGCCTACGGAAGCGGACCGGGCGCGGGCTCTTCGCGGCGCGGCGACCGCCGCGAGGGTGCGGCCGCGGAGGGACGCTGCGCCGAGTCGATGGCGCCCGCTCCGCGATCGCCCTACGCCGCATCGAAGCTCGCCGGGGAGGCGTGGGTGCAGGGGCATTGCGCCTGCTACGGGCTCGAGGCGGTCACGCTGCGCTACTTCAACGTCTACGGATCCCGCCAGCGCGCCCAGAGCGCCTACGCCGCGGTGATCCCCCGCTTCGTCGCCGCGCTGCGCCGCGGCGAGAGACCGACGATCTTCGGGACCGGCGAACAGACCCGCGACTTCGTCAGCGTCTCCGATGTCGTGCAGGCAAACCTCCTCGCAGGCTCCTCTCCGGGAGCGCCGCAGGGAGAACCGATCAATGTCGGCAGCGGCGAGGGGAGCTCCCTGCTCGAGCTGCTCGAGCTCCTCGGGGAACTGATGCGCGTTCCGGCGCGGCCCCGCTTCGAGCCCGCGCGCCCGGGCGACGTGCTGCACAGCGTCGCCTCGATCGAACGGGCGGCCCGGCTGCTCGGCTACGTGCCGCAGGTCGGGCTCCGCCGCGGCCTCGAGCTGCTGCTCGAGGATGCGAGCTGAGAGCGCCGATCAGCCTGCGCTCGGCCGCGTCGCGCCGTCGCGGCGGCGAGCGGGCGAGGCGCCCGCCGGGGCTGCGCGGAAGCCGCGGCTCACTCCCGACGGCCGCGCGCTTCGATCGCCGCTGCGTACATCGCCTCGTACTCGCGCGCGATGACGGCCGGATCAAGCGCCCGCCGCACCCACGCCCGCGCCGCGTCGCCGCGACGGCGCAGCGTTGCCGGATCCGCGATGCTCGCTTCGATCCCCTCGGCGAGCGAGCGCAGGTCGCCCGGGGGCACCGCGATCGCGCCGCCCGACTCGACGAGGGTCTCGGCGAGGTTGACGCCGGTGGTCATCACCACCGGCAGCCCCGCCGCCATCGCCTCGATGATCGCCACGCCGAAGTTCTCGTGCACCGAGGCGTGCACGAGGCAGTCCGCCTGCGCGAGCAGCGCCAGCTTCCCGGCGCCATCGACCTGTCCGTGGAAGGTCACGATCTCCTCCAGCCCCAGCGCCGCGGAACGCGCCCGCAGCGCGGCGGCGTACGCCTCGGGCCCCGAACCCGCGATCTCGAGCCGAGCGCTGCGCCCCCGGCTCTTCAGCAGCGCGACCGCGCCGAGAAGCTGCTCGAGCCCCTTGATCGGATCGAGTCGTCCCAGCGCCAGCAGGCGCGGCGGAACGCTCGGAGCCGCCTTCGGTGACAGCGCGAGAATCGGCGCCAGCTCGGTGGCCAGCGGCGTCGCCCTGAAGCGGGCCCGCGGAGCGCTTGCTCGCGAAAGCTCGATCTCGCGCGGCGAGTTGCAGTGGACGAACGTCGCCGACTCCAGCGCCGCCCTTCCACCGAGTGCGAGAAAGCACCTCTTCCGCAGCGCGCGGTGGGCGATCGTGCGGGCGTCGAGCATCCCATGGGCGGTCAGGATCACCGGTCGCAGCGCGGCCCCGGATGCCGCGAGGAAGCGACGATGGCGCCGATCCCACGGCACGTGCAGGTGGACGCAGTCGCTCCAGCGCACGGCATCCTCGATCTGCCGGCGATCCGAGGCCGTGGTGCGGCCGAGACGCCCCCAGGGCGAGAGGTCGACGATGCGGATCCCCTCGGTGTCGCCGGTGCGCCACGCAGCGGGGAGCATGTCGTCGCCGCCGGTCAGGAGCCGGACCTCATGGCCGCGGGCGGCGAGCAGCGCCACGAGATCCACCACGGCGCGCGGGACCCCTCCGTCGCGGCTGCGGAATCGGGAGAGATACTGAAGGATCCGCACGCCGGGCAGGGTACGGAGCGAGCGGCGACTTCGTCGGCGCCGGACGCGCGATGCTGCTTCGCACGCCCAACCCGTCGGCAGGCGGACTCGGAAACCCTGCCGGAGCTTCGTCCCAGGCTGCCAAGCGAAGCCTCGCCGCACCGGACCTGCGCGGAGGCTCGCGACGAGCGCGCGCCCGACGCATCAAGGCCGGACTGGCCCTCGCGCATCGGCTCTCCCTTTGGCTCTCCGTTCAGCCTTCCTTCTGGCGTCCGTTCTGGCTTTCCTTCTGGCCTTCCTTCTGGCCTTCCTTCTGGCTTTCCTTTTGGCTCTCGCGGTCGCGCTCCCCGCGCGCGCCTCCCTGCGAACCGCCCCGCCGACCTTCCTGTGACGAGCGCTGGGACTGGCGCTGGGCCGCTCGATCGGACTGCGACGAACCGCTTCGACTTCGCTGTGCGTCGCGCTGACCGGCACGCTGCGCGTCGCGATTGGCGTCGCCCTGCGACCGGCCCGCTCCGCCGCTTGAAGACGAAGAGCTGCCGCCGCCTGAGGAACTCCCTCCCGCCGAACCGCCCGCGGAGCCCGATCGCTCTGAGCGTTCCGACGTGGACGAACCCCCCGAAGTCGACGCGTTGCGCGAACCGGAGGCGTCGCTGCCGCTGGTGGCGCTGCCTGCCGTCCGCCCCGAGGTCGAGGAGGCGGGCTGGCCAGCTCCGTCGCGATCGCCGCCACCAGACCGAGCTCCCGCGCTCTCGCCGGAACTCCCGCCAGCCCCCAAACCAGAACCGGACCCAGCACCAGACCCAGCACGCTGCGCACCGTCGCGCGCCCGTCGACCAGCCTCAACGGGGCGCTCTCCGCTCCGATCCGATTGAGTCCTGCGGACCTCCTGAACCGCCGAGCGCAGGGCTCGCCGCTGACGCTCGTCGAGCAGGCTGGAGACCTCGCGCTGAAGCGCCTCCACGTCGGGCGCTCGCTTCGCAATCGCCGCGAGCTCCTCCTTCGCCTTCGCCCCCGCCGGACTCTGCACCCCGGCCTCGCGAAGCTGCTGCTGGAGCGCCGCGCGGCGAGCGGCGTGCTCGCGCTCGAACGCCTCGCGCTGGGAAGCGAACGTCTCGAGCCGGGCCGTCACCTTCTCCCTCACCGCCGGAGGCAGTTGCACTGCGGGAAGGGCTGCAAGCAGGATGCGAAGGCGATCCCCGCCCGGGGGCGGCTGCGCGGGTCGGTCCGATCCTCCTCGGTTACGCTCGCCCATCCCCATCGCAGCGCCGTCGCTGTCGCGCGCTGCGTCCTCCTCGACGACCTTCGGTCCCGCGAGAAGAGAGCCGTCGAGGGCGCCGCCGCGGCGGGATGCTCCCGCCTGGGCCGCGCTGCGGCGCTCGTCGCGCGAACCCGCGGCAGGCGCCGCTCGGCGCGACTCGCTCCGCCCCGCTTTCTCGCTCGACGAACCGCCCGCGCTCACTTCGTCATTCGCGGTCGCGATCGGCATCGCGACGGCGCTCGATGCAGCGCCGATCAGGGCGATCAGGGCGATCAGGGCGATCAGGAGCGTCGATCCGACACACCGGAGTCCCCGCCGGTCGATTCGGGCGGGTGCGTGGAGATGCGCGCACGTCATCGGGTGGATCCTCCATGCCGAAGGAAAGCTCCGGCTTCGGGTCTGGACCGCGCATGCGGGCCGCACACGTGGGCCGCACATGCTCGATCGGCGGCCGGCGAGGATGCGTCCGATCGCATCCCGGCAGTCTCGGCTGACCATTATGATCCGTCCCTCGCCGCGCGGGGACGGTCGATACACGGAAAATCTCGCCCATGCCACTCTCCGACAAGGACCTCCACGCCGCCCTGCGAACCGTGCGCGAGCCGGACCACGCCCCCAGCGCTGAAAGCGACGGCGGCCAACCCGGTTCCGCAGGTGCCGCGCCCCGGTCGGCACCGGCGCCGGGCGGCCGCGACATCGTCGCGCTGGGTCTGGTCGCCGAAGCCGCCCTGGACGGGGAGCGGATCGCCCTGACGATCGAGCTGCCCGCAGCGGCGATGCGCCACCGCGACCGACTTCGTGCCGAGATCGAAGCGGCCTGCCGCGCCCGCGCAGCCGAGATCGGCACGACGCTTCAGCGCCTCGAGATCCGCTTCGCCGAGGCGCCGCCGTCGACCGCGGCGCAGACGCGGGCAGCGGGGAGCCCGCTCCCGCGCGTCCGCGAGGTGATCGCGGTCGGCGCGGGCAAGGGCGGCGTGGGCAAATCGACGGTGGCGACCCTGCTCGCGGTCGGCCTCGCCCGGCGCGGCGAACGCATCGGCCTGCTCGACGCGGACATCTATGGCCCCTCGATGCCGACGATGCTCGGGCTGGGCGGACTCCCGGTGACGGCGCGGGGACCGGATCTGCTGGCCCCCTTCGAGATCCACGGAATCAAGGCGATGACCATCGGCCGCCTCGTCGATCCCGAGAAGGCGCTGATCTGGCGCGGACCGATGGCCCACGGGGCCTTCAAGCAGCTCGCGACGCAGACCGACTGGGGGGCGCTCGATCGGCTGATCGTCGATCTGCCGCCCGGGACCGGTGACGTGCCGCTGACCATGGCCCAGCTCCTCCCGGTGACGGGCGCGGTCGTCGTCTGCACGCCGCAGCGCGTCGCGCAGGATGACGCCCGCCGCGCGGTCCGGATGTTCCAGCAGCTCGGGATCGAGGTCTTCGGCGTCGTCGAGAACATGAGCTGGTTCGTCGGAGACGACGGAAAGGCGTACGACCTCTTCGGCCGCGGCGGCGCGGAGCTCATGGCGCAGGAGCTCGGGATTCCCTTCCTCGGCGCTCTTCCCATCACCATGGGCCTGCGCCGGAACTGCGACGACGGCACGCCGCTGGCCAACTGGGAGGAGCCGGGAGAGCTCCCCCGTCGCATCGACGCGCTCTGCGACAACCTCGTCGGACGAGTCGCCCTCGCGGCGCTCGCCCGCGACGCGCAGCGGCCGACGCTCTCCGTTCGCTGAAGCGCGATCGCTACAGCGCCCGCAGTCCATCGATGAGCGCCCGGATGTGCTCCGGGGCGTGCGCCGCGGAGACCTGCACGCGCAGCCGGGCGTGGCCCTCGGGCACGACCGGGTAGCCGAAGCCGATCACGAAGACCCCGTGGTCGAGCAGGCGGTTGCTCATCGCGATCGCCCGCGCGGTGTCGTGGACGATGATCGGACAGATCGCGGTGGGCGAGTCAAGGACCTCGTAGCCGACATCCTTGATCGCGGAGCGGACCGCCGCGACGTTCTCGCGCAGCCGCGCGACCCGCTGCGGTTCGGCCATCAGGATCTCGATGGCCCTCTGCGCCGACGCGGCGACGGCGACGGGAAGCGCATTGGAGAAGAGCGTCGGACGGCCGCGCTGCACGAGCAGGTCGATCGCCCGGGCGGACCCGACGACATACCCGCCCGCGGCGCCTCCCAGCGCCTTGCCCAGCGTGCCGGTCAGGAGATCGACCTGGGCCGACGGCATCTCCCAGTGCTCGTGGGTGCCGCGCCCCGTGCGCCCCATCACGCCGGTTCCGTGGCTGTCGTCGACGACGAGCATCGCGCCGAACTCGTCGCAGACGCCGCGCAGCCCGGGAAGGTCGGCGATGTCGCCCTCCATGCTGAAGACGCCGTCGGTCACCACCCAGACCGCGCCGTCGACGCCCCTGCTCCGCGACTCGCGGAGCACCCGGCGCAGGTCGTCGAGCTCTCCATGCCGATAGACCGCCTTGTGGATCCCCTTCTTCACCACGGTCGCAAGCCGGATGCCGTCGATGATCGAGGCGTGGTTGAGCTCGTCGGAGACGATCAGGTCGCCCGGTTCGCAGAGCGTGGGGAAGATCGCCTCGTTGGCGTTCCAGCAGGATGTGAACGTGTAGGCCCGCTCCATCCCGTAGAAGCGCGCGATCGTCTCCTCGAGGGCCAGATGCGGCGCGAACGTGCCGCAGATGAAGCGCACGCTCGCCGTGCCGGCGCCGTACCGGCGCAGCGCGGCGATGCCCGCTTCGATGACCTCCGGGTGGTTGGCCAGCCCGAGATAGTTGTTGGAGCAGAAGCAGGCGACGGTTCCGTACCCGCGAAGCTCGATGGTCGCGTCCATCGGCCCATCGATGAGCTGGAGCCGCTTGAGCTGCCCGCCCGCCTCAAGCTGCTCGAGAATCGCGGCGGTCCGGCGCTCGAAGAGCGCCGACGAGGAGGGAGCCGACGAGGGAATGGTCGCAGTCATCGAAGCGTGGCGGCGAGAGGCGAAGTCGGGAACGGCGCACCGGGCGATCGGTGGCACCGCGGGCGCGGCCCCTCCGACGGCGGCATCCTACCGCTCCCCTGACGTTCGGCGCCCCCGCATGAGCGGCGCCCCTCGTCGGTCACTGCCTCATGAGGCGCGATGCCATCCGACGAGCGCTCTCTCTGGGCGCGCGACGCCGGCTGGCGAGCGCTCCCTCGGCATGACGACGCCGCCTGCCGAACCAGAGGCCGCGGGCCAAGCCCGTCGCGCCGACGCAGCGCGGGTCCGGCTCACGGCGTCCGCCGTCACCCATCAGGCATCCCCCATCGCCCCCATCACCCCGTCGGCGCCTCCGCGTCCGGAGTTGCCGGGCCCTCGAGGGTGGCCTACACTCGCCACTTCGTTTCACCGCTCCCGCAGCGGCCGCTGCCGAAGCCCGTCGGACGGCTTCTCCCGGCACCGCGCGGCCGGGCGCCGACGCAGTCGCCCTCGATCTCCGCCCCGCCCTTCTCTCCCCGGTTCCACCCATGCCTCGCGTCTGCCATTTCACCGGTGCCAAGACCCGCTCGGGCAACAGCCTCCGCTATCGCGGCCGGGCGAAGTATCTCGGCGGCATCGGCCGCAAGATGACCTCCTGCACGGGCCGGACGTTCAAGCCCAACCTCCAGCGGGTTTCTGCGGTGATCGACGGCGCTCCGACGCGAATCAAGGTCTCCACCCGCGCCATCCGCATGGGACTGGTCGTCAAGCCGATGCGCCGCAAGTACGTCTACACGCGCAACGCCGACGCCGGTTCTTGATCCGCGGCGCGGCATCGCATCGGCGGCGACCGGCGCGGCATCTCCAGCGAGTCGACCCCGATCGAGGCCCCGTGGGCCTCCGTCGCCGCGCGCCTGAGCGTGCCGCGCGCGCCGCGACGACGAAGGCCGCTCGCGCGGCGCGCCGGACGGATCCCGGCCGCCTCGGTCGAGAGGCCGTGACGACGGCGGGCTGCCGGTCGCGTTCAAGCACCTTCGCCTTGAGCGCCGGCCGGCCGCCCGCACGAAACGCGCCTCCGCGTCCCTTCGCGCCGCCGGACATACCGTCCCCACCGGATGACGCGTTCGATCGCCTCAGCTTCGACTGGCCGCGCGACCTCCGGCGGAGGCGGCGATCGCGACCGCGTCCTCGCGGCGACCGATCTCGTGGCGCTCATCGGTGAACACGTCGCCCTCCGGCAGCGCGGGCGCGAGTGGGTCGGGCTCTGTCCGTTCCACGACGATCGCACCCCCTCGCTCAGCGTCGTCATCCACAAGCGCGAGGCCTTCTACAAGTGCTTCGCCTGCGGCGCCGCGGGAAACGCCATCGACTTCGCGATGGAGTTCCTGCGCATGGACTTCCCCACCGCGCTTCGCCATCTCGCGGGGCGCGCCGGAATCGCCCTCTCCGATCGTCCGCGCCGGACCGATGCCGGCGGCGTCGGCCGCGAGGAGCTCGTCGCCGCCAACGAGGCGGCGCTGCGCCACTGGCGGAGCCTGCTCGTCGCAGCCCGCGCCGGACGATCGGCGAATGCGGCGGCGATCGCCGCGGCGCGGATCATCGCCGAGCGGGGGATCGCCGATGCGATGGTCGAGCAGTTCCAGCTCGGCGCCGCCTCCAGCTCGTGGGACGATCTCTCGGCGCTCGTCCGCGCCCGCGGGCTCGACCTCGGCGCCTTCCTCGCCGCCGGGCTGCTCAAGGCGCGCTCCGAAGGACAGGGGCACTTCGACATGTTCCGCAATCGCGTGATCTTCCCGATCGCGGACGAGATCGGCAGGCCGGTCGCGTTCGGCGGCCGGCGCATCGATCCGGAGGAGAACCCGAAGTACCTCAACAGCGCCGAGTCGGAGCTCTTCCGGAAGTCGCGGACGCTCTACGGGCTCCACCTCGCCAAGCGACCGATCATCGACTCCGGCACCGCGATCGTCACCGAGGGGTACACCGACGTGATCGCCTGCCATCAGCACGGCTTCCGCAACGTCGTGGCCACGCTCGGCACGGCACTGACCGTCGAGCACGCGCGCGTCCTCCGGCGGCTGTGCAGCCGCGTCGTGCTGCTCTTCGACGGCGACGAGGCCGGACGCAAGGCGGCCGACCGGGCCGCGGAGGTCTTCTTCTCCGAGCCGGTCGACGTGGGAGTCTGCGTCCTGCCCGGCGGCGCCGATCCGGACGATCTGCTCCGCAGCGCCGACGGGCCGGCGCGCTTCGCGGGCGCCCTCGACGCCGGCGTCGATGTGCTGGAGTACCTCGTCGACCGCTTCATGGAGCACTATCGCGGCGCCGAGTCCCTCTCGGCGCGCCAGCGGAGCCTCGAGGCGTTCCTCGCCCGGCTCGTCGACCTCGGGCTCGACCACGCCAACGACCTGCGCCGCCGCTTCATCCTCGATCGCATCGCCGCGCTGCTCGCCTTGCCCGTGGCGCTCCTCGAGCGCTCCATGCCGCGGCCCCCGCGAGGAAACCAGCAGGGAAGCCAGTCGCGAACCCCGCCGCAAAGCCCGCTGCGGATCGAGTCAGGCGCCGCGCGAAGCCCCGAGGGCGGCGGCGCGGCCTGGGCCGCGGAGAGTTCTGCGGGCGGCTCCGGCGAGGCCGGAGGCGCAGCGGTCCCGCGGGCCCTCTTGAAGGCCGAGCAGTTTCTGCTGACCCTGCTGCTGCGGCATCCGGAGCTGGCATCCGAACGTATCGACGCAGGTGACGGTCACCTGCTTCCCATCCCCGAGGCGATCGGTCCCGGGCACTTCGCCGACCCGCTCCACCGAGCCCTCGCGGAGATCCTGATGCCGATGCTCGACGCGCACGGCGAAGCGCTCTCCCTGACCAGCCTGCTCTCGGAGGTTGCCCGGCCGGAACTGAGAGATCTAGCATCGACCCTCTACCTCTCAGGCTCCGCACCAGGATCCGGCGTCGCCTGCGCCTTCCATGAAGCGCGAGCGCCGACCGCCGCCGACGGATCGGCGGAGGACGACGAGGCGGGCCGTTCCGACCGGCGATCGCCTCAGGCGCCCTCTGATCGACCGCCATCTCCGCGCCACAGCGCACCGCTTCGGCAACCCTCGTCCCGACCCGACGTCCCGCGGCAGAGCAACGCCGCGGCGCTTCGCTCGTCCGAGCCTCACGCCCCCCCGATCTCGATGCTCCGACAGGCCTGCCTCGATCTTGATCGAACGCGTCGGCGCCTCGGTCTGGCCGACGATGACCGCGGTCGTCGCCTGGACGACGGCGCCCCGCTCTCCGACCTCGACGAGGCCCGCGCCCGGCTCGAGTCGATCCGGCTGCGCGGGCCGAATCCCGGCGCGATCGGGCGGCCTCGGAGCCGCCCCGGTTCCTGAGCATCGCGATCCCCCGGCGCCGGCGATCGGCGACGCCCCGTCCCTTCAGACGCGCTTCGCCAGCAGAGTCCTCCGCAGCCCTCCACCAGCGCCTCCCCGTCCTCGGCCAGCCCCTCCGCCGCTCGCTCACTCCCCGGAGCCGACTTCGTGTCCGTACCGATTCCTGATCTTCACCCGCCGCTCCGCGAGCTCATCGCCCTGGGCGTCTCCCGTCGCTGGATCAGCTACGAGGAGCTCAACACCGTCCTCCCCGACCAGATGGTCGACCCGGAGCAGCTCGACGAGCTGCTCGTGCTCGTCGACAGCCTCGCGATCGAGCTGATCGACCAGCCCGAGGTGCGCCGCAACGGCTACGCGACGTTCCAGGCGCCGCTCCAAACGGACCTGAAGTTCCAGCGCGACGACCCGCGGCGGCTGGCGAAGGCGGCGAGGATCCGCATCGTCGACGACGAAGCGGAGACCGAGGACGCCGAGCCGGAGATCGCCGCGACGGACGAGGACTCCGGCACGGACCTGCCCGGGAGCGAGTTCGAGGAGGAGCTGCTCGACGACGCCGAGGCGCAGGCGGTGGTCGAGCAGGCGATCGCCGAGCAGGGCTCGAAGCGGATCGACGACCCGATCCGGATGTACCTGACGCAGATGGGGACCATCCCCCTGCTCACCCGCGAGGAGGAGATCCGGCTCGCGAAGAAGATCGAGACCACGCGGATGATCTTCCGGCGGCGCGTGCTCGAGTCCGACTACGCGGCGGCGCAGGCGGTGGACATCCTCCAGCAGGTCCACGACGGCCAGCTCCCCTTCGACCGGACGATGCGGATCTCCACGGCCGAGGAGAACGCCAAGGACAAGGTCGCGGCGCGGATTCCCTTCAACCTCGTCACGATCCGCAAGCTGCTCCAGCTCGACCGCGACGACTGGGAGTCCGTCGAGTCCGGGTCGGTCCCCGCTTCGCGGCGGGCCGACGTGCAGCGCAGCATGGCGAGACGACGGCGGAAGATCGCCACGCTCCTCGAGGAGTGCTGCCTCCGCACCGGGCGCATCCAGCCGCTGCTCCGCAAGCTCCAGGCGATCAACCGCAAGATCAAGGAACTCCTGCGCTCGATCCAGAAGGCGGAGAAGCACCCGGAGCGTCACGATCCGGAGGACCTCCTCGTGATGCGCGAGGAGCTCGACGGCCTGCGCTCGCTGGCGCTGGAGGAGCCGGAGGACCTCGATCGCCGCGTTCGCAGCATCGAGCGCGTCTTCGGCGAGTACGAGCAGGCGAAGCGCGACCTCTCCGGAGGGAACCTCCGGCTGGTGGTCTCGATCGCCAAGAAGTACCGCAACCGCGGCCTGCCCTTCCTCGACATCATCCAGGAGGGCAACACCGGCCTGATGCGCGCCGTCGACAAGTACGAGTACAAGCGCGGCTACAAGTTCTCCACCTATGCGACGTGGTGGATCCGGCAGGCGATCACCCGCGCCATCGCCGACCACGCCCGGACGATCCGCGTGCCCGTGCACATGATCGAGACGATGAGCAAGCTGCGGAACATCCAGAAGCACCTGCTTCAGGAGCTCGGCCGCGAACCGACGGTCGAGGAGATCGCCATGCGGGCGAAGATGCCCGTGGAGGAGGCTCGGCGCGTCATGAAGATCTCGAGGCACCCGATCTCGCTCGATCGCCCCGTAGGCGAGAGCGAGGACAGCCACTTCGGCGACTTCATCGAGGACGAGCGCCAGGAGAGCCCCTCGGAGAGCGCCACCAGCGACATGCTCCGCGCGAGGATCAACGACGTCCTCAAGACGCTGACCTACCGCGAGCGCGAGATCCTCAAGCTGCGGTACGGCATCGGGGACGGCTACACCTACACGCTTGAAGAAGTCGGCCGGATCTTCAAGGTCACGCGCGAGCGCGTGAGGCAGGTCGAGAGCAAGGCGATCCGCAAGCTCCAGCACCCCGTCCGACGTCAGCGACTGGCGTCCTTCCTCGGGGGCGAGGAGAGCTGACGCGCGCTGCGCTCCCGCCGGCTACTCCCAGCTCGCGCGGAGCGCGATCGCCTTCGCGAGCAGCGCGTCGTAGTCGCGAGCGCCGATCTCCACCGCGCCGAGCCGGCCCATGTGCGGCGTGACGACCTGGGTGTCCAGGAGCGCGAAGCCCCGGGTGCGCAGCCGCTCGACCAGATGAACGAGCGCGACCTTCGACGCGTCGCGGCCGCCGAGTTCGGGGCGGACGAACATCGACTCGCCGAAGAACGCCCCGCCGATCGCGACGCCGTAGAGCCCGCCGACGAGCCTCCCGTCGCTCCACGACTCGACGCTGTGAAGGAAGCCCAGCGCGGAGAGCTCCGCATATGCAGCGGCCAGCCGCTCGCTCATCCAGCCCGGGTTGTCCGGACCTCGCGTTCCTGCGCAGGCGCGGAGGACCTCCATCGGGTTGCAGTCGAAGCGGATCTCGAACCGTCCTGAATCGACGACGCGCCGGAGGCTGCGCGGCACGCGCAGCCCGTCAAGCGGCAGGATGCCGCGCGGGTCCGGTCGGTACCAGTCGATGCGCCGCGCGCCGCGATCGGCCATCGGGAAGATGCCCATCGAGTACGCGCCGAGGAGCACGCGGGCGTCAGGGCGCTGGTCGTCGGGGCGACGCGAGGCCGCGCGTTTTCGCGCCGGCTCGAGCTCGACCTTCTCGACATCGGTGATTGCCGCGCACTTTTTCCTCATTTTGCGGGATGCCGTCGGAACGTTGGTATCGTACGCCCCGTTCCGATGGGAACTCTCCGGGAGAGACTGATGGATCAGACGCCAGCTTCGATGGACCGAGTGACAGCTTCGATGGATCGACAGCCAGTTCGGACGCGGTGCCAGCCCGCCTCGATGGACCGAGACGGAGTTCAACGCCGGGAGCTCCGCCGCAGCGCTCAGGTCGCGTCGGCCGCTGCTTTTCTGCTGTGCTGCGTTGCGACCGCAGGTGGAGTGGCGACCGCATCCCCCGGCACCGCGCCGCAGAGCGTGATCGCGAGCGGTCTCGCGATCCACGCCGCTGGCTCTTCGGCTGGCTCTTCGGCTGGCACTCTGGCTGGCTCTTTCAGCGGGGCGCCCGTCGTGCTCGCGGCGCCCGCGCACCCGAGCGATCGGCTGGTCGCTTCTCGGTCGAGCGGTGCCGCCTCGGGACCGCAGGGCGTCGCGGCGGGAGGCAGTGCCGCCGGTGCGAGCAAGCCCGACGATGGCGCTCCGAAGTCCGCCCCGACGGCCCATCCGCTCCGCGGTCAGATCGTGATCACCGAGATCATGTACAACCCCGCGTCGGACGAGAGCCGCGGCGAACCCGAGTGGGTCGAGATCGCCAACCTCGGAACGACGACGGTCGAGCTCTCCGGCTGGCGACTCGACGACGAGGACACCCTTCCGATGGAGCAGTGGGGCCCCTTCTCCTGCGTCCTCGGACCGGGAGAAGTCGCGGTGCTCGTCCACCGCAATGTCGAGGAGGAGGAGTTCCGCGCCGCATGGGACGACCCCGAGTCACCCGTCAGCTACCAGGTGATCCGCGTCAAGTGGGGCGGCCTCGCAAACACCCCCTCGGAGACCAACGAGATCCTCCGCCTTCGAGACGGTGCGGGCGAGATCGTCTGCGAAGTGAACTTCCGCAACGGCGATGGCTGGCCCAAGCTGACCGCGCTCGGCGGACCGAGCATCTACCTCGTCGATCTCGACGCGACCGATCTCTCCAGCGGCGCGCACTGGCGAGCCTCGAAGGCCGGCGAGCACGGCGCCATCGAGCGAAAGCCGACGCGGGTCTTCGGCGGCAAGGACATCGGTTCGCCCGGCCGCCTGCCGCCCCGTCACGGACAGTTGACGGCCTCGGGAGCGGGCGCTTCGGACGCGACCGAGGGCGCGACGACGACCGGGGAACGCGTCGAGTAGGAACCCAACGAGCTCCTTCCTCTTGCGGGACGCGATGGTCCTGACTCCACCATCGCGTCACCCTCTCACAGGCGACAGGGCGGCCATCCGGCCGCCCTGTCGTTTGCTCGAGTGGATCGCAGGGAATGCTCGAATCGCGCGGAGAGCTCGGTGGCCCCCCCGACGAGGAGCAACCTAGGTTCTGTCTGAAAACCCCAGTCGGAGGTATCTCGCGACGACAGCGAGCTTG
>CALMPF010000011.1 GCA_937871505.1 uncultured Planctomycetia bacterium
TTGCGCAGGAGTGGACACACCTTGCGCAGGAGTGGACACACCTTGCGCAGGAGTGGACACACCTTGCGCACTTTATAGGACTCTGTTGAAGGCCGACGAGATCCGGTCCCGGCGACGCGGCGGTCGTCCGTCGCGCTGGTCGTCCGGGCCGCTTGGATTCGCCCTGCGCGACGGGGGCGAGAGCGCGAGCTCCGGACCATCGTCACAGCCCCAAGGACCACACTCCGGGGAGCACCATGGACACACCTTGCGCGGGAATGGACACACCTTGCGCACTTTACAGGACTCTTTCGCAGGCCGACGAGATCCGGTCACGACGACGCCGCGGTCGTCCGTCGCGCTGGTGGTCCGGGCCACTTGGACTCTTCCTGCACGACGGGGGCGAGCGCGGAGACCGCGTGGCGGCGGCGCAAGGGCCCGAGGGCCGCTTGGACTCGCCCTGCGCGACGGGGGCGAGAGCTCCGGACCATCGTCACAGCCCCAAGGACCACACTCCGGTGGACGCACCTTGGAGCACCGTTGCCGGAGCCCCTTTGAGCGCGCCATGGACACACCCCGCGGCGCTTTTCGGCCGCCAGCCCGCCATGGACACACCCCGCGGCGCTCCTCGGCCGCCAGACCGCGGGTTCTCTCGCCAAGGTTGACGCCTTGGAGCGATCGGGCGGAGACCGCCCGGGCTCCGCGCGATCGACCGTGCGGTTGAGCTTCGTCCCGACCCTCGACCGACGGGGTCTCTCGGAAGCGAGGGTGACCACGCTCCGCGCGTCGGGCGCGCACCGCAGGCTCCTCCACCGAGCGAGCCGGAGCTTCTGAGCCCCGGACCCATCACCCGATCGCATGTCGGCGGCTCGCGGGTTCCTCGCTGGGACGCACCTCGGCGAGTTCCCGCCATCCGGCGGCGAGTCGCCGTCGACTCCCCCGATCGCTCGCGGGCGATTCGACGACGCCCGCCGGGGGCCGGCAGGCCCCGCCGGAGCATCCGCCGCGTCGCTTGCTCCTCTGAGGGGGTGCCCGTATCCTCTCCGCTCTTCGGCCCGTCCAGCCCACGCGAAACCCGCGAGTCTCGCTCGCGGGCCGTTCGAGGCTCCGTCTGCGTCCGCGATCGAGCGGCGCCGGGTCCAACCTCCCCCACTGGCCAACTCCCCACACATGCCCGCCACCGGAAAGGTCTCGCAGGTCATCGGCTCGACATTCGATGCGCAGTTCCCCGAGGACGCCATCCCGGAGATCTACAACGCCGTGACCTGCACGTTCGAGGTCCGCGGCGAGAAGATCACGCTCGTCGGGGAGGTCGCGAAGCACCTTGGCGACGGCGTCGTGCGCTGCGTCGCCCTCGCCTCGACAGACGGCCTGCGCCGCGGCGAAGCGTGCGTCGATACCGGGACTCCGGTGAAGGTGCCCGTCGGCGAGGGGGTGCTCGGACGGGTCTTCAACCTGCTCGGCGAGCCGGTGGACGAGCGCGGGCCGGTTCGGGGCACCAAGCTCGCCCCGATCCACAAGGACCCGCCGGCGTTCGTCGAGCTCAACCCGCAGACCGAGATTCTCCAGACCGGCATCAAGGTCATCGATCTGCTCTGCCCCTTCGTCCGCGGCGGCAAGATCGGGCTCTTCGGCGGCGCCGGCGTCGGCAAGACCGTCGTGATCCAAGAGATGATCGCCCGGGTGGCCCGGAACTTCGGCGGCTACTCCGTCTTTGCGGGCGTGGGCGAGCGCACCCGCGAGGGCAACGACCTCTGGCTGGAGATGCAGGAGGCGGAGTACACCGATGCCGAGGGCAAGACGGCGCACGTGCTCGACAAGGTCGCGATGGTCTTCGGTCAGATGAATGAGCCGCCGGGAGCGCGTCTGCGCGTGGCCCTCTCCGCGCTCACCATGGCCGAGGAGTTCCGCGACGCGAGCGGGAAGGAGACGCTGATGTTCGTCGACAACGTCTTCCGCTTCACGCAGGCTGGCTCGGAGGTCTCCGCGCTCCTGGGCCGAATGCCCAGCGCCGTGGGATACCAGCCGACGCTCTCGACCGAGATGGGCGCCCTCCAGGAGCGCATCACGTCGACTTCGAAGGGCGCCATCACCTCCGTGCAGGCGATCTACGTCCCCGCGGACGACCTGACCGACCCCGCGCCCGCGACGACGTTCACCCACCTGGACGCCTTCATCGTGCTCGAGCGCAAGATCGCCGAGAAGGGCATCTACCCCGCCGTCGATCCGCTCGGCTCGACGAGCCGGATCCTCGACCCGAACATCATCGGCGAGCGGCACTACGCGGTCGCCCGGCGCGTGCAGGGGATCCTCCAGCGCTACCGCGACCTTCAGGACATCATCGCGATCCTCGGCGTCGACGAGCTGAGCGAGGAAGACAAGCTCACCGTCACCCGCGCCCGGAAGATCGAGCGATTCCTCTCGCAGCCGTTCTACGTCGCCGAGGTCTTCACCGGCTTCCCCGGCGTCACCACGTCGATCGAGCAGACGATCGATTCCTTCGAGCGCCTCTGCAACGGCGAAGGCGACGACCTCCCGGAGAGCGCCTTCATGTATGTCGGCACGCTCGATGACGCGAGGGCCAAGGCGGAGAAGTCCGCGGTCTGAGATCGGGAGCGATCGGCCCGCAGGGCGCGAGCGGGGTGCATGGGCCGGACGCCTCCCTCGAGGCCGTGGGCGGCGCTCCGGATGCAGTCGGGCCGCGGGCCGGCCGCGCCAGGGGCATCGCACGACCCGTCGGAAGAGCGGCCGGAGGGCCGGCGCCCTTGCCAGCGCCCTCGGCGGGCAGGGCGACCTTCGCCGCGTTATGCTGCGCGCATTCCGCCTCGCTCCGGAGACCGCGCATGCTTCGAACGCTTCTGGTCATCGTCCTCGCCGCTGCCGTGACCGTCCTGGCGACGGCCGGCCCGCTCCCGCAGAACGGCGGCGGCCAGGCTGCGAGTGCCGCCAAGCCCCCGCTCTCCGCCGCCGAGCTCGACCAGGTCGTCGCACCGATCGCGCTCTATCCGGACGCGCTCGTATCGCAGATCCTGATGGCCTCGACGTATCCCCTCGAGGTCGTCGAGGCGGACCGGTGGGTCAAGGCCAACCCGAACCTGAGCAACGACGCGCTCGCCAAGGCCCTCAACGAGCAGACGTGGGATGCGAGCGTCAAGTCGCTCACCGGGTTCGCCCAGGTGCTCGACATGATGAGCCAGAAGCTCGACTGGACGACGAAGCTTGGCGACGCCTTCATCAGCCAGCAGAAGGACGTGCTCGCCGCAGTCCAGCGGCTGCGCGCGCAGGCCAAGGCAGCCGGCAACCTCGAGTCCACGCAGCAGCAGTCCGTCACGGTCGAGGGTTCAGGATCGTCGCAGACGATCGTGATCCAGAGCGCGAGCCCCGACGTCATCTACGTCCCCGCGTACGACCCGGTCGTCGTCTACGGGACGTGGCCCTACCCGGCGTACCCGCCGGTCTGCTACTACCCGCCGGGGTACGTCGCGGGGACGGCGGCGCTCGCGTTCGGCGTGGGCTTCGCCTGCGGCGCTGCGTGGGGATGGGCGTGGGGCAACTGCAACTGGCGGGGCGGCGACGTGGACATCAACATCAACCGCAACACCAACTTCAACACCTCGATCAACCGCACGTCGATCCAGAACAACATGCAGTCCCGCGGCCTCGGCAACGGACAGGGGGCGTGGCAGCATGACAGCGAGCATCGCCGCGGCGTTTCCTATCGCGACAGCGCCACCGCCCAGCGCTATGGGCGCGGCGTCGATCAGGCCGCAGCGCAGGCGCGAAACGACTACCGCGGCCGCGCCGAGTCGGGGCGGCAGGATCTCGCCCGCGGGGCTGCCGATGACTTCCGCGGCGGCGGCAGCGGCCGCGCAGGCGATCGCGACGCCGGGCGTCGCGACCCCTCCGGCGGATCGGACCGGAGCGCCTTCGGAGGGGCACGGCAGAGCGGTGATGCCACCCGCGCAGCGAGCAATCGCGGGAACAGCAGCCGATCGGCATCGGGCGGCGGCGGCGGCCGCTCCGGCGGTGCAAGCCGCGGCGGCGGAGGCGGTCGCGGAGGCCGACGCTGACGATCGAGCGTCGGGCTCCCGCCCGCCGACGCGCGCGCGGTGAGTTCCCCGGCCTGTCAGCCCGAACGGGCTCCGCCCATGATCGATGACGCACGCCGTCCCAGCCCTTCACGCATCGAATCGCAGCCTCCTGGAGAGACCATGAAGTCGCTTCCCCCGCGCCGGATCGCCTTCCTCCGACCCCTGCGCCGCGCCGCCTCCGGCGCGCTCGCTTCGCTGCTCGCGCTCGCCGCGATCGGGGCGGGCGGCTGCCGCGCGCCGCAGCAGACCTTTGAGACCCCGGAGGCCGCGGTCGATGCGCTCGTCGAAGCGCTCCGACCGACCCTCGATCGCAGCAAGCTCGAGAGCGTCCTCGGGCCGGATGCACGGGCGAAGCTCCCGTCGGGAGATTCCGTGGCCGATGCGGCCGACGTCGCCGAGTTCCTCCGACGTTTCGATCAAGGCCATCGTCTCGTCGCCGGCCCGGAGGACTCCGTGGTCCTCGAGCTCGGCAGCGATCGCTGGCCCTTCGCCTTCCCGCTCTCCGAGCGGGACGGACGGTGGGCGTTCGACACCGAGGCGGGGGTCGAGGAACTCGCCAACCGGCGCATCGGCCGCAACGAGCTCTCGACGATCCAGACGATGCTCGCGATCGTCGATGCCCAGCGCGAGTACGCATGGACGGACGGAGACCGCGACGGTTACCGCCAGTACGCCGCGCGCTTCATCAGCGAGCCCGGAGCCAGGAACGGCCTCTTCTGGCCGACCGAGGCGGGTGAGCGACCCAGTCCGCTCGGTGACCTGATCGCGCGGGCCACCGAGGAGGGTTACAGGAAGGACGGAGAAGGCGTCTATCACGGCTATCGATTCCGGATGCTCACCGCACAGGGGCCGGGAGCGCCGGGCGGCGCGATGAACTACGCCGTCGACGGACGCCTGATCGGCGGCTTCGCGGTCGTCGCGTGGCCCGCCGAGTACGACGTCTCCGGCATCATGACCTTCATCGTCAACCAGGATGGCGTCGTCTACCAGAAAGACCTCGGCCCTCAGACCGAGCGCATCGCCCGCGCGATGCAGGCGTACGACCCCTCCGGCTGGAGCTGGGCGCAGTCGAACTGAGGCCCGGCGCCCGGGAGGCCGATCGAGGCCGGGCCATGCCGGTTCGCTCGAGTGGACACACCCCGCCTCCGCTCGCAGCCGCCCTCCGGGGGCGGCGGGCGGGCTTCTCAGCGCGCGCCAGTGGCGTTCCCCGAGGACGGTTCTCGCGTGGCGCTGCGCCGTCCCGCTCGACGGACCGAGCTCCACCACTCCCGCCCCGTCGCCGCTCACCGACGGCGCTCCGCCGCGCCGGCGCGGACCGGCAGCCCTTCATCGAGACCCGCCGATGGCCATCGCTACCATCGAACTCGTCAGCGCCCCGCCGCCTCGCACGCCGCGCCGGTCGATCCGGACCGTTGCGATCGCGGCCGTTGCGAAACGGACCGTTGAGTTCAGGGCGCGACTCTCCTCGGCGACCCAGATGCCCCCCGAGCCGACTCCCGATCCAGCGACCGGCCCCGCGGACGCGAACACCGAGGCGCGACGGTCTCTCCGCGACCGAACTTCGTTCACGCGCCTGCTCTCGCGCGTCGCAGCAGGCGATCGAAGCGATCTCGACAGGCTTCTCGAGGTCGTCTACGAGGAGCTGCGCCGTCTCGCCCAGGTGCACCTGCGCGGCGAGCGCGCCGACCACACGCTTGCGGCGACTGCGCTCGTCCATGAGGCGTACGTCCGGCTCGTGGACCAGCGCGAAGTCGCCTGGCAGGATCGCGCCCACTTCTTCGCCGCGGCATCGCGGATCATCAGGCGGATCCTGGTCGATCATGCCCGCGCGCGGCACGCGCTCAAGCGCGGAGGACGTCGCGCGGGCGATGCTGGGAGGATCGAACTCGATGCGCTCGAGTCTCCCGAGGACGGCATCGACGTGATCGAGCTGGAGGACGCCCTGACGAGGCTGGCGGAGATCGACGAGCGCCAGGCGCGGATCGTCGAGCTCCGCTACTTCGGCGGCCTGACGATCGACCAGATCGCCGAGGTGCTCGATCTCGGGGCGCGGACCGTCGATCGCGACTGGCGCTGCGCGCGCACCTGGCTCTACGAGGCCCTGCGGCCGGGCGACGACGATCCTCACGAAGAGCGCTCGGCGCGCCGGCGCGGCGATGACGTCTGATGGCCGCGCGATGAGCCAGACGCCGATCCATGACTCCGCACAGGTCCCGGGCGCCGCCCCCCGGGGCGGCGCACCGGAACGCGAGGCGATGCGGCTCTTCCGGCGCGCTCTCGATGAGCCCGCCGCGTCGCGCCAGGAGCTTCTCGACCGCGAGTGCGATGGGCGGCCCGCGTTGCGGACGCGCGTCGAGGCGCTCCTCGACTCGATTCCGGCGGCGGAGACTTTTCTCGAGCGACCGGCGATCCGCTCGCTCGCCGAGAGCGCCTCGGAGGACGGGATCGGCCTGATCGGCGCCCGCGTCGGGCGGTATCGGATCCTCGACCGGATCGCCGCCGGAGGGATGGGCGTGGTCTATCTCGCGGAGCAGGAGTCCCCGCGCCGCTCCGTCGCGGTCAAGGTGATGCGGGCCGGACTCCCCTCGGCCAAGTCGCGGCGGCTCTTCGAACACGAGGCCCAGGTCCTCGGGCGTCTCGAGCACCCCAATGTGGCGCGGATCTACGAGGCCGCGGTCCACATGCATGGACCGCTCGCCGCGCCGCTGCCCTTCTTCGCGATGGAGCACGTCGAGGGAGCGGTCCCGATCACTGCATTTGCGCGCGAGCGGCGCCTGTCGCTCCCGGAGCGGATCGCGATCTTCCGGAAGGCGTGCCTCGGCGTGCACCATGGACATCAGAAGGGGATCATCCACCGGGATCTCAAGCCCGCGAACATCATCGTCGACCGGAGCGGCGAGCCCCGGGTGATCGACTACGGCGTCGCGGTGGTCACCGGCGGCGACCTCGAGGCGACCCGCGCCGCCTCGGACGCGGCGCATTTCGTCGGCACCCTCCGGTACATGAGTCCCGAGCAGTGCGCAGGGAACGCCGCAGCCGTCGATGTCAGAAGCGACGTCTACGCCCTCGGCGTTATCCTCTATGAGCTGCTCTGCGATCGTCATCCCTTCGACCACGAGGATCGATCCCCGCTCGAGCTCCAGAGGGCCGTGATGGAAGCGGCGCCCCTCCGTCCGCGGCAGGCGGCGCCGGACCTCCCGCGCGAGCTCGAGGCGATCCTCCTCAAGGCGATGGCGCGCGCGACCGACGACCGCTACCAGTCGGCGGCCGACCTCGAGCGCGACCTCGGACGGTGGCTCCGCCACGAGCCGATCGAGGCGCGCCGCGCCTCGACGCTGCACGCGGCGCGGCTCTTCGTGCGCCGGCACAGGACCCTGATCGCGGCGGGCACCTTCGCCGCCGTCGCCGGGCTCGCAGCCGTCGTCGTCGGCGTCGTCTTCGGGATCACCGCGGTCGCCGCCGAGCGTCGCGCCGCCGAGGAGCGCGACGCCGCCCTGCGTCGACAGTACTTTGCCGATCTGGCCGCGGCGGAGTCGGCGCTGCGCGCCAACGAGTTCGGACGGCTGCGGACGCACCTGGCCAGCGCGCCTGCGGCCCACCGCGGCTGGGAGTGGGAGTACCTCCAGCAGCGCTCCGAGCCCAGCGTGCTCGTTCTCGAGCGCCCCGTGATCGCCGACTCGGTCGCGATCTCGCCGGGGCGCGGGATGATCATCGCCGGGTGGCGCGATGGAGTCGTCGATGCGCGGTCGATCGATGACGGGTCGTCGATGGGCTCCTTCCAGGCCCGGCGCGGCGTCGTGCTCGACCTCGCGATCTCGCCGGACGACGCGAGCGTCGCGATCGCGACCGCGCGCGGAGCCATCGAGCTGGCCGATCTCGACACGTTCCAGCGGCGCTGGAGCAGCGATGGAGGGCACGGCAACGAAGGCGGCGGCGCCACCGCGAGCGGAGTGGTCTTCGCGCCCGACGGCTCCCGCCTGATCAGCGTCGGGCACGACGGAGCCGTGCGGTGCTGGTCGGCTGAGTCCGGAACAGAGCTCTGGCACGCGCGGATGGCGCCGGGACGGACGCGGCGGCTGACGGCGATCGCGCACCATCCAGGCCGCGACGAAGTCGCCACCGCCGGAGCCGACGGCGCGATCGATCTCTGGAACTCCCTCACCGGCGAGCCTCTCGGCACCCTCGACGGGCACCCTGAGAGCCAGGTCCTGGCGCTGCGGTACTCCGCCGACGGCAGCCTGCTCTGCTCCGGAGCCAACGATCGGACGATCGCCATCTGGCACCTCGCCACGCGGAGCCGGGCCCGCACGCTCGTCGGTCACGAGCGCAGCGTCTGGAGCATCGCGCTGGGGCCGGATCCGTCGACGATCATCTCGACTTCGGTCGATCACACCATTCGGCAGTGGTCGATCGACGGCGGCGAGCCGCTGGGGACATGGCACGGGCACGGCGACACGGTGGCGGACGTCGCGGTCTCGCCCGACGGCGCCCGGATCGTCACCGCCTCGTGGGACCGAACCGTCCGCGTCTGGCTTCCGTGGGGCGAGAGCTCAGCGCTGCCGCAGGCAGCGCGAGAGTCGATCGACCGGATGGCGGTCTCGGCGGACGGACGCGTGCTCGTGACTTCGCAGGCGGATCAGCCCGGGGCTGCGACGGGCCGAGTCCTGCTCCGCGATGCAGCGACGCTCGAGCTGCTCGGCACGATCGAGCGCGAGGGGAGGCGTCCGCGACCGATCGCCATCTCGCCCGACGGCGCGCTGCTCGCGACAGGCTGGACCGACGGCATCGCGACGGTCCACGACCTGCGCACCGGAGCGCTTGTCCAGTCGATCGCGGCGCACCGCCACGGCGTCCTCGCCACGTGCTTCGATCCGGTCGACGGCGCGCTCCTGACCGGTGGCCGCGACAGCATGGTGCGGCTCTGGTGCCCGCAGACCGGCGCTCCGCGCGGCAGCTTCGAGAGCGCCTCGTCGAGCGTGAACGGCATCGTCGTCAGCGCCGACGGCGCCCGGCTCGCCACGTTCTCCCACGACGGAACCGCCGAGCTCTGGGAGCGCGCAACGCTGCGTCCGGTGGCGACGCTCGGCGGACACCTGCTCTCGGTCTACGACGCGGTCTTCTCGCCCGATGGCCGCTCGCTCCTGACGGGCTCGCGCGACCAGACGATCCGCGTCTGGGATGCGCGGACCGGCGCTCTCGACCGCGTCCTCGAAGGACACGGCCAATGGGTGACCCGACTCGCGTTCCTCCCTGACGGATCGAGACTCGTGAGCACCTCGTGGTTCGAGACGCTCTCGGTCTGGAGCGCCGACCTGCTCGAGCCGGTCGTCTCGATGCGGGGTCACGGGCGGCCGATCCGCTCGCTGGCGATCACGCCCGAGGGCGACGTGATCTTCACCGGGGACGACGACGGCAACGTTCGGATCTGGGACCGGCGGTCGCGCAGCGCGAAGGCGGAGGATGCTCGCCTGCTCGAGGCGGCGCAGGGGGCCGCCAGGTCGATCGTCGCCGAGCTGCTCGCCGCCGATCCCTCGCCGGGCGCAGCGGCGTCGCGGCTTCAGGCGACGCCCGGCCTCACCAGGGGCGTCCGTCATGTCGCGATGAATGCCCTGCTGAGACGCGGACTTGACCCGGGCCCGCTCGGATCGCCGCAGCAGGATCCAGACCGCTGAGCGCAGGCCGAAGGTGACTACGGTTGCCCATGCGCACGCTCCAGATCTTCGGAACATCGCTCCTCGCGATCGGACTTCTCTGCTTCCCGGTGGGCTGCGAACAGCGTGGGTCAGGCACCGCGGGCCAGGGCGGAGCAGGCGGGCGCGAACCGCTCGAGCGCGAACGGGAGACGCAGATGAAGCCGATCGACCTCAGCGGGTCCCTCCGAGTCTCGGTGACGTACCGCGAGCGGATCATGCTCCCGGCCGGAAGCACCGTGCGCGTCGTGCTCGAAGACGTGTCGAAGGCAGATGCGCCGGCGGTGACCATCGCGGAGCAGTCGATGACGGTCACAGGCGCACCCCCGTACGTCCTCGAAGTGCTCTACGACCCCGAGGCCCTGGACAATCGGGCGACCTACGCCGTGCGCGCGACGATCGAGCGCGATGGGCGGCGCCTCTTCACCAGCGATACGCACACGCCGGTCCTCACCGGCGGCGCTCCGAAGGGCGAGGTCGAACTGGTCCTGGTCTCGGCCGCGGCGCCCCGGGACGCGGGCGGCTGAGCGCGGCGGTGGTCCCAGCCGGCGTCGAGCCGCGCGAGATCCGCAGCGCCGAGGCAACGGGTCGGGCGATGTTCAGCGGCCCGGGCCGCAGCGAGCTCTTACCGCTCGAGCGTCAGGGTGCGCCTGGGTCGGATGCGCTGCGCGCGCTCCCCGGCCTCCGACATGGAGACAAGGTGCGCTGGAGTGCTAAGCACTGAAGCTCGAGCCGCAGCCGCAGGTCGTCGTCGCGTTGGGATTGCTGAACACGAAGCCCCGGCCCATGATCTCATCCTTGAAGTCGATCGTCGTGCCCTCGAGGTAGAGCAGGCTCTTCGGATCGCAGATCACCCGCAGCAGGAACTTCCGCGGCTCGGTCGCGAGCGCCACGCCGCCGGATGGGGAATCCGTCTCGGACTTGGCAGGGGCGGAAGCCAAGGCGTACTCGAACTCCCAGACCTCGTCGGTCTCCTTCTGGGTCTCGGTGAGATCAAGCAGATAGGAGAAGCCGCTGCATCCGCCGCCCTTGACGCCGACGCGCAGGCGGATCTTCTCGGCGTCGAGACCCTGCTGGTCGATGATGGAGGCGATCTCGCGGGCGGCGGTCTCGGTGACGGTGACGGACATCGGAGGCTCCATGTCGGACGGTCCCGATGGGGACGCGTCCGGACAGTTCGGGGGCGAAAGAGGGAGGAGCGGTTTCAGCGCGGGTGCGCGAGGCGCGCCAGCGCGGCGTTCCGCATCGCTCGGCAGCAGGATGACAGAAGACTCTACGCGTCCAACGCAGCTCCGGATCGGCCGCCGCCGCGATCGCCACCGACCGAGCGACCGGGGCGAGGCGCCGAGCACTCCAGCGCTGGAACGCGTCGTCGCGAGGCAGCTCGGGGCGGCTTCTGGCAAGGAGCAGCGAAGGCTTCGGGCCGACGGCGTAGCCGCAGTGCTACGTCGAGGCCCGAAGCCGAGCTGCGACGCCGCCAGAAGGCCGCATCCGGGCGGCCGCAGCAGACGAGTTCCAGCGCTGTGGTGCTAGGCACCGGAGCGAACCCGCAGCTCCAGCGCACCCTGCGGCCGTCGCGAGTCGGTCGCACGCGGGCGTCCTGCAAGGCGACCCGCAGCCGACGGGGCGCCGGTCGCTCAGCCGCAGGCGATCAAGCCCGCTGATCGAGCCACGTCAGCGATCCCAGCGACTGCGAAGCTCGGGCGCAGCAAAGCGCCGCGACCCGACGCCTACGCCGATGCGCAGGCGCTCTCGAGCATCAGCGGGCGGCGGCGCCGGTCTGCGAGGCGATGCCGTCCTTGTTCTTGAAGTCCTCGATCGCCGCCCGGATCGAGTCCTCTGCGAGGACCGAGCAGTGGATCTTCACCGGCGGAAGGCTCAGCTCCTCGACGATCTGGGTGTTGCGGATCGCCAGCGCCTCGTCGACGGTCTTGCCCTTGATCCACTCGGTCGCGAGTGAGCTGCTCGCGATCGCCGAGCCGCAGCCGAAGCACTTGAACTTCGCGTCCTCGATCACGCGGCTTTCGGGGTTGACCTTGATCTGAAGCTGCATCACGTCGCCGCACTCCGGTGCGCCGACGATCCCGACGCCGATGTCGCGCCGGTCCGCGACCTCCTTCGATGTCCCGAAGGCGCCGACGTTGCGGGGATTCCTGTAGTGGTCGATGACCTTGTCGCTGTAAGCCATGGCGGTCCTTGGATGGGGGAACAAGTCAGAACGGTGGGTCTCTCTCGCAGTCGCAGAGCGAGCGTCGGGCCAGTCGCCCGAACGGAGCGGGCACGCCGCTCTCTCGCAGTCGCAGAGCGAGTGTCGGGCCAGTCGCCCGAACGGAGCGGGCACGCTGCGCGCCCGAA
>CALMPF010000012.1 GCA_937871505.1 uncultured Planctomycetia bacterium
ACTTGCACCGAGACCCCTGCCCCGGGTAGAAAGCGGGCATAGGCGCTGGCCGGTTCTGAGGCGCCCATCGGTGGCCGGTTTTCAGGCGCTCAGTGACAACCGAGACCGCGACACGTCTCGTGCAGGGGACCCTCACGAGCCCCACGCAGACAGCAGGGTTCCCAAGTCCGCGCCATCGACCATGCCGTCGCCGTCGAGATCCTCCGAGCACCCCTCGCATGGTCCGAAGGCGGCCAGCAACAGGGCCGCATCGGCCCCGTCGACGATCCCGTTGCCGTCGAGGTCGGCCGGACCGCTCGAAGACACGAGGCAACCCGCCCAGCGAGCGATGTAGCTGTCGCCTGTGGTCGAAGTCGTGAAGCTGCCCAAGGCCGCAAGCGAAACGGGCGCGCCGCCGCCGATATCGAAGGTCGCGAGGGCATGCACCGGCGCTGAGACTCCAGGTCCGAGCGGCGCCCACCACGGCTCGCTCCAGCGAGCGATGTAGTTCGCGGCGCCTCCGCTCGCCGAGGTGAACGAGCCTGCGGCGTGCAGGCGGAGGCCGCTCCCGACTCCGTCGTCGAAGAGCGCCAGGGCGTCCACCGGGCCGTTCATGCCTGTGCCCAAGGGTGACCACGTCACGCCGTTCCAGCGCGCCACCCGGTTCGCTGAGACCCCGCCGGCGGTGGTGAACGCTCCGCCGGCGTAGAGCGTCGGCTGCGGCGTGCCTTTGCCCGGAGCAGATGCGACCAGGGAGCGGACGGCGCCGTTCATGCCCGAGCCGAAGGGCAACCACACCGAGCCGTTCCACCGCGCGATCCGCGAAACGCCGACGCCATCCGCGGCCGTGAACTCACCTCCCGCGCAGAGCATCGGACCGCCGCTGAGGCCATCGTCGTAGACGCAGAGGGCCCGGACGGTCCCGTCGAGGCCGCTTCCCAGCGCCGACCATGATCGGCCGTCCCAGCGGGCCACGTTGTTGACGACGACGCCGCCCGCGGTCGCAAAGGTGCCGCCCGCGAACAGGGCTGGACCATCGCCCAGGCCATCGTCGTGAATCGCCAGGGCCCGGACCGGCCCGGAGAGACCCGCGCCGAGCGGGGCCCACGCAATGCCGTCCCACGCTGCGATTCGACCGACCGGGAGCCCGTCGGCGGCGGTGAACTCGCCACCGGCGATCAGCCGAGGTGCGAGTGCTCCACCCTCCTGCATCACGAGGGCGCGGACGGGTCCGCCGGTGACTCCGCCGCCGAGAGCGGACCACTCGGCCCCGTCCCAGGCGGCGATCCGCTGGATCGTCGGTGGTCCGGCGATCGTGAAGTCGCCGCCCGCGTAGAGACGCGGAGCATCGGAGAGCGGGTCAGTTCCTGCGGCGAGGGCGTAGCCGGCGAAGAGCAGGCCCGAGCCGAGCGGGCGCCATTCCCCCGCAACCCAGCGACCCGCCCGAGAGAGCAGCGTCGATCCCGAGAAGCCGACGAGCCCGCCCAGGTAGAGTTCGGGCTGAGAGGCGCCGCCGATGGTGAAGGTCCCCAGGGCGTTGACCTGCGCGTCGACGCCTTCGCCGAGTTCCGACCACGCCCCGGACTGCCAGCGCGCGATGCGCTTGGCGCTCACGCCACCGGCCGTGGTGAAGACCCCTCCGACGGCAAGCGAAGGCGCGCCTCCTTCGCCGTCGTCGAATGCCGCGAGCGCGAACACCTCGCCGCCGGTGCCGCTTCCGAGCGCGCTCCAGGTCGTTCCATTCCAGCGCGCGATGTTCATCGCAGAGGTTCCTCCTGCGGTCGTGAAGGCGCCTCCGGCGACGAGGCTCGGAGGCGCCCCGGAACCGTCGTCGAAGACGCAGAGCGCCCGCACGATCGACGACAGTTCCACCATGCCCAGCTGCATCGACGACCAGGAAGTGCCGTTCCATCGTGCGACCCTGTATGCGAAGCCTCCGCCCGCGGAGGTGAACGAACCGCCGACGCACAGCCGCGGTCCACCTCCGAGCCCATCGTCGTGCACGGCCATCGCGTGGATTCCACCGTCAGCGACCCCGGAACCGAGCGGACTCCAGCTCGAGCCGTTCCAGCGAGCGATGTTGCTCACGGGCACTCCGCCGGCGCTGGTGAAGGCCCCGCCGACGCAGAGCGACGGACCGCCGCCGGAACCGTCGTCGTAGACCGCCATGGCTCTCACCACGCCTGCGCCCCCCGTGACTCCGCCGCCCACGTCCGCCCATCCGCTCCCCGTCCAGCGGGCGACGCGGCTGACCGGAACTCCGCTGGAGCTGGTGAACGATCCGCCGATGTAGAGCTTCGGGCCGCCGCCATCGTCGTAGACGGCCATCGCCCGCACCACGCCATTGAGCGACCCCATCACCGACCACTGGCTGCCGTTCCACCGGGCGATGTGCGATGCGGGGATCCCGCCAGCGAAGTTGAACCCGCCGCCAACGACGACCGCGCGCCCAAAAGCCGAACCACCGTCGAAGTCGATCATGCATCCCACCTCGCCCGAGACGCCCGGCGCCGGTCCGAACGTCGGAATCCAACTCGGTGTACACGGCGCCTGGGCCGCGGCGCTTCCCGCCAGGGCGAGGAGCATGCAGCCCATGGCGAAGATGGATGCGAGACCGCTTGCTCGCGAGCCGAGCGGGTGCGAGCGAAGGTGGGTGGTCATGGTGGAGACTCCTCGGAACCGTGCTGAGGCGAGACTTGACGATGGACTCCTGCGTCTTTGGGCGTCACCAATGAAGCTCCGCGGATCCGATGCCCTCCCCGGACGGTCGGCCCCCTCCCTGCGCTGGTCATGCCATCGTGCGACGAGACGCTTCCGGAGCACGCTCCATCAGGGGAAGCGCGATCGGAGGATCGACAGCCGGTTCGAGATGTCAACGACCGAGGACTTGCCCAGGAGCGATCGGGGGACGCGCGGTCAGCGCATCGACAGCCCGTCCGGATGCTCTTCCATCCGCCGAGGAGCGCGATGTTCTTCGCGCGATGACGCCGGAGTGCCACCGCTGCGTGCGGCCGACGGTCCGCTCCAGGTTGGCCCGGAGGTCTGTTCATATCGAAGCCCGTCCACTTCCGCCCGGTGCGGCGACGTACATCCAGAAGGGACGCGTGACGTGGCGATCCGGAGAGACTGTACCCCGCGCCGCTCGGTGGTCGGGCTCCCGAGGTCCCCGCTCATCGCGTGAGCGCGAAGTAGATCGCAGGGAGACACGACCGGATCCCGTGGACGATCGTCCACAGGATCGACTGGTGGGAGTTCCATGAAGTGTCGTTCGCCAAGGCCATGTCGCATCGGATTCCCGCCTCGTCTGCGCATGGCCACACCCTGCGCGCGCTGGCCTCCCTTCCGGCTGGTTATAGGACTGTTCCTGACGGCTGCGACCCTCCGCCAGCGAGCGAGCCAGAGAGCGCGAGGGCTGCGAGCTGATTCCGCGCTGCAGGACGCCGAGTCCTGCTCCCTGTCTACCCCCGGCTCATCCGGCCACGCGGCCGGCAGAGCGGACTTCCAACGGACGGCCGGGTAGAATCCTCGCGATCTCGGTTGCGAATGATCCTCGGTCGCAGAAGATCCTCGGTCGCAGATCATCGCCGGTCGTGACTCCACCTCGGTCGCAGAGGCGATCGTCCGGTCGTCGCGGGACCGAGGGCATCTTCGCGCGAGCGTCCTCCGCTCAGCCCTCAGCGCGCCGGACGCTCGGACGGGCAGCCGCCACTCCGCAAGCCCGCCACCCCGCCAGCCCGCCCCCCGCAAGCCCGACACCGCGCAAGCCCGACACCGCGCAAGCCCGACAGCCGGCCACCCCGCAAGCCCGCCACCCGGCCACCTCGCAAGCCCGCCACCCCGCTCATCCGAAGCCCCGCAGCCCCGTCGACTCGCTCTCGCTCATGTCTACCTCCCCAGCCCCCACGCCGATCTATCTCGACAACGCCGCGACGACCCGGACCGACCCGAGGGTTGTCGAGGCGATGCTGCCTTACTTCTGTGAAAAGTACGGGAATGCCTCCAGCCGCAACCACCGCTTCGGGTGGGAGGCCGAGGAAGCTGTCGACGAGGCCCGCGAACAGGCCGCGACGTTGATCGGGGCGACCGGCAAGGAGATCGTCTGGACGAGCGGCGCGACGGAGAGCAACAACCTCGCGATCAAGGGTGCGGCGCGCATGTACGCCCGCGCCGGCGACGGACAGTCCGGGCGCGGCCACATCATCACTGCGGCGCATGAGCACAAGGCCGTTCTCGACCCTTGCAAGCGGCTGCAGCGCGAGGGATTCGACCTGACCATTCTCGACCCGCCCGCCGATGGCGTCATCACCGCCGAGGCCGTGAAGGCGGCGCTGCGACCGGACACGATCCTGGTCTCGATCATGTGGGCGAACAACGAGATCGGGACCATCAACGAGGTTCCCGAGATCGGTGCGCTCTGCCACGAGCGCGAGATCGTCTTCCACACCGACGCCACGCAGTGGGTCGGGAAGATGCCCGTCGACGTCGAGCGCGACCACATCGACCTCATGAGCTGGTCGGGGCACAAGATCTACGGCCCCAAGGGGGTCGGAGCGCTCTACGTCCGGCGCCGCCGTCCGCGGGTGCGGCTCGAGGCGATCCTCGACGGCGGAGGCCATGAGCGCGGCATGCGTTCGGGAACGCTGAACGTGACCGGCATCGTCGGCTTCGGCAAGGCATGCGAGCTCTGCCTCGCGGAGATGGAGGGCGACCGTGAGCGGCTTCGCGCGTGGCGCGATCGCATGGAGCGAGAGCTCTCTGCTCGCCTTGAGGTCGTCCAGGTCAACGGCCACAAGACACGGCGGCTTCCGCATCTGACCAACATGAGCTTCGGCTTCGTCGAGGGCGAGAGCCTGCTCATGGGCATCAATGAGATCGCGTGTTCCTCCGGCTCTGCCTGCACCAGTGCCAGCCTCGAGCCCAGCTATGTCCTCAAGAGCCTCGGCGTCGGCGACGAGCTGGCCCACAGCTCGCTTCGGCTCTCGCTCGGGCGCTTCACGGAGGCATCCGAGGTGGACTACGCGATCGAACGGATCATCGCCGCAGTGGAGCACCTTAGGCAGATGAGTCCCCTGTATGACCTCTACAAGGAGGGCGTGGACATTTCGAAGATCGAGTGGCAGAAGCATTAGTTTGAGCGCTCCGTTCGGGCCTCCGGCCCGACACTCGCTCTGGTGCTCCGGGCGCGCGGCGTGACCGCTCCGATCGGGCGACTGGCCCGACACTCGCTCTGGTGCTTCGGGCGCGCAGCGTGACCGCTCCGTTCGGGCGACTGACCCGACACTCGCTCTGGTGCTTCGGGCGCGCAGCGTGACCGCTCCGTTCGGGCGACTGGCCCGACACTCGCTCTGGTGCTTCGGGCGCGCAGCGTGCCCGCTCCGTTCGGGCGACTGGCCCGACACTCGCTCTG
>CALMPF010000013.1 GCA_937871505.1 uncultured Planctomycetia bacterium
GCGCCCCCCTCCCCGAACAGGAGCTCGAGGGGGTCGCTGGCGAAGCCCGCGCGCGCCTGCTTGCGCGCGAGCAACCGGGGCTGCGCGAGCTGGATCGCGACCGGGTACGGGGGGTCCCCGGACGACCGCCGCTCCATCGTCACCGTCTGGATGCGCACGCGCGTGATGAGGTCCGCGTTCAGCGTCCGTGCGCGGAACGTCGGATCGGAGAGCGGCTTGGGGCCCGCGTCGGGCAGGTCGAGCGGGCCGGGGGGGAGGTCGGCGGGGGACAGCCGGCCGGGCGGGCCCCCCCGAGGGGACCCCTCTCGGGACGGTGGGCGCCCCCGGAACCCCCGGGGGGGGGGCTGGGGGGCGGGCTCCGGGCGGGGGGGGGGGGGTGGCCGGCCCCGCCGGTCGGGGCTGACGGTGCCTCTGCTCACCCCTTCGCCCCCTTCCGATAGACGTCGTCGAGCGTCTGGCCGCGGGCGTTCCGCCACTCCACCCAGCCGTTGGCGCTGCCGCCGGTCACGATGGCGGCCGCGGCGCTCGGGGTGCTGAAGGCCATGTCCCGTTCGAACCGGTAGCCGTCCTTGGCGGGGGCAAGGACCCCGGCTCCGATGAGTTCCTCCCGCTTCGGGCCGACCGTGTCGTGAGATGAGCTCGTCAGATCTCGACGGGCGATCGACCCCTTGAGCACCACGAACCCCTCTTCGTTGTAGACACCTCGGGCATCGGCACCGCCGCGCTTGCAGAGGAAGGTGTGCTCGGCGTCCGGCGCTCTGTTGGCCGGTGGCTCAAAGATGGGGAAACCGAGGGTGCCGAGGAGGACCTCCGCGGTCTCGAAGACCTCGGCGACATCCGCCCGCATCCATTCGGGCACGTTCGGCTCGCCGCCGCTGTTGCCGTTGTCGAGTTGGTAGCGGCCCGCCTGCGTCGCCTTCTCGATCGCGAGCCACTCGAGCAGCTTGCCGTGCGCCTTCGTGAAGCTCCCGGTGCGCGAGACGATCGCAATGCCGATGTTCCAGAAGTCCTTGTTCTTGTTGTGCTGCTTGAATCGAACGCAGCAATCCTCTGCCTCGCCGATGTAGGCGAGCGGCAGGGCGCCAGTCTCCGAATCACCGAACAGGAAGTACAGGCCGACGCCGCCGAGCTCGTCGCGTCGGACTGCCTCCTCCAGCTTCGCGCGCGGGACGACCACCGCTTGAACGATGCGTGTCGTGATCTCGGCAATCCGAACGCCACGAGGCTCGCCGGAGGGGCAGTAGATCTGGATGGTCTTGCCGAGTGGATTCATGGCGGGTCATACCTCGTCGGCTGTCACTGCGACCTTGAAGTCAACGCCGAGCGTAGCGAAGTGCTTCACACCGCATCGCACCTTGTCTGCCTCAATGGAGCGCAGCTTCAGGAAGTCCCGCGTGCCCTTTGTCTCTCGCACCAGGTAGACCGTGTCGCCGTCGTGCTTCACGATGGCCCAGTCCGGGTTGTACTCGCCGACCGGAGTCTGCACGCGGAACCAGTCGGGGAGCTTCACGAACAGCCGAATGTCCTCGCGTTCATCCAGCCGCTTGGCAAACGCACGCTCGATTTCCGAGTCGTACACCACGTACTCGTACATGGACTTGCCGACCTGGAGCGCAGTGAGGTAGTTGATCAGCTCCTCGTCCTTGAAGAGCATCATCTCCCACTCTGCATCGTGGTCGCCCTCGCGCATCCGATCGTACTTCACGCCGTCCACGAGCAACTGGTGCAGCACGTGCTTCAGAATCGCCGCGGCCGCGTCCATGAATCGCTGAGGGCTGTTGAAGAACTCATCGAGGCGACCGGACTTTCGGAGGATCGTTGCGATGGTGGAACGGGTGAGCTCAGTCTCATTTTGGAGGTACGTGAGCACGTCCGGCACGGGCCGAGCGCCAAAGCTGATCTCCTCGACGGCAGCCCCGACCATTGCCGTCTCGACGCCGCCCCGCTTGACGCGAACGCCGCCGGTGGTGATCGCGATCTTCGGCTTCTCGATTCTCGGCATCAACTTGATCGCCGTCACCGCCCGCCGAACAAGTTCATCCGTTTCGAACTCGACGCGATAGGTCGTTCGCGTCTTGATCCTGTCCCACAGCGCCTTGAACTCGGCGCTCAGGACGACTTCTTTTCTCAGCCGGTTCGGGCCATCGTCGCGCTCGCGCCTGATGTGGCGCTCGATCTGATAGTTGGACAGCAGGTCAACGACGGTCGAGGTCAGCGCGCGATACCCGGCCGGGAGCTCCAGCTTGAAGCCGACGGCCTTTGGATCAAACGCGGGCTGTATGCGGCCATCTCGGTCCAGCATGCCTTGATCGACGAGAGCATCGCGGATCGCCTTGGCCCCTTCGCGGCCGATCTGCTCCGGCGCATCGTCCTTGACCCAGGTGATTCGCGCGATCGCGGACAACGGCACTTTCCCGAATGTGACGCCGCACTCGTCCTCGTATTCCGTCTGGAGCGCCTTGGCGAAGTCCTCGTAGCTCTCGTTGGCCATCACATAGAGCTTGTTTACCGAGTCGTCGAAGACTCGCGCGCCGCTCTGGTCCACCGGCAGCCGAAGCCCGCGACCAATCTCCTGTCGCTTCTTCACGGCACTCGTCGTCTCGTTGAGCGTGCAGATCTGGAAGACGTTCGGATTGTCCCATCCTTCGCGCAGCGCGGAGTGGCTGAAGATAAATCGAAGCGGCTCCTCGATCGAGAGCAACTGCTCCTTGTTGCGCATGATCTTGGCGTAGGTCTCGTCGTCGGCCTGCGTGTCACCACGGGTGTCTTTCAGCACACCCTTCTTGTCCTCGGAGAAGTAGCCGTCGTGCAGCTTCCCGATCGACCCGTCGCGGGCGTGGTCGAGCCACTCGATCTCCGCGTATCGCTCCTCGGCGGCCAGCGCCGTCAGTTCCTCCTCGAACGCGACCGCGAACTTGCCGGGTGTCGGCTGGCCGTCTTCCCCGTACTCCCGGTAGTTGGCCACTCGGTCGATGAAGAACAGACTCAGGACCTTGATGCCGCGGCTCTTGACCTGAAGCTCCTTCTCCAGGTGCCGCTTGATCGTGTGCTTGATCTGCGCCCGCCAGACGTCGTCGCGGATACCTCCGACCTCTTCTCCGAGACGCAGCGTCCGCCCGTTGGCGAAGCGGATGAACTCGCTCCCGGGCTCCGCGTTGATCTCCGCGACCTCGTAGCCATTCTGATACTCAGCACGCTCGTTCGACTTGGCGAAGAGGTCGTCACCCTGCTTGACGGTCACTGATCCCGGTTTCGGACCTTCCGTCCCTTGTTTGTTGACCCGGAGCTTCGCCTTGATGCCCTTCTTGTAGTCGATCTGCTCGACGCGAACGAATGCGCCGTCGGTTGCACCTTCCGCCGCAGCGCTCGCCACGACGATCTGCTTGACCAGACGCAGTTCGAACGCCCGCACCGGGTCGAGTCGGTACACGAGGTTGTACGGGTTGCGGTGCGTCGCCGAATAGCGGAGCGTGCAGAGGGGATTCAGCGCCTTGATCGCCTCCTGCGCCTTCTCTGTCGAGTCCACGCTCTGCGGCTCATCGATGATCACGATGGGCCGTGCCGCCTGAACGAACTCGATCGGCTGGCGGCCGGAGAGCTTGTCGCTCTCCTTATAGATGACGTTGCTCTTCTGCTCCGCCTCGGTTCCGGTGAAGTTCTTCCGGAAGGCGTCGATGTTCATCACGAGGATCTGGAGTGTGCTGCTCGTGGCGAAGTGTCGCAGGCGGCTCACCTTCTTCGCGTCGTAGACGAAGTGCTCGAAGGGTCGGTTGTTGTAAAGAGCGCGGAAGTGCTCGGCCATGATCTCCAGACTCTTGAGCACACCCTCGCGGATGGCCACGCTCGGCACGACGATGATGAACTTCTGGAAGCCGTAGCGCTGGGACAACTCGAAGATGGTCCGCAGGTAGACGTACGTCTTCCCAGTGCCCGTCTCCATCTCGACCGAGAAGTGCGGGCAGCGCCTTGCCGCGTTGGCCGGCTGATCGAACAGCTCCCACGCCTCCAGATCCCCGGGCGCACCCTCGTCCTCCGCCGCATCCAAGTCGATGTCATTGCGTTCCTGAACGGCCCGGGTGTTGGCGAGCAGCTTCTCGTCGTCGAGCAGCAGGCGGTTCCCGATGCCGAGCTCCGTTCGCTCCTTGCCCTCCAACAGCCCCTCGCCCCAGGCGCCGAGGTTGATCGTCGTGAACTCTGGATCGCCGACGGGCTGGCCGTCGAACAGGTCAACGACCGACGCGATCGCGTCAAGTTGGAACTGCTGGTTGGCGTCGAACTGGAGCTTCATCGTCACGGCCGTCTCCTCACGCTTCCTTGTCAGACGGTTCGGAACGATGTCACGCCACGGTCGCGGAACTCGAGCACGGCGTTTGCCTTGAGTTGGTCGTTGCCGGCAAAGCCAGAGTCGAGGCACACGACACGTTCCGGCTTGAGGTTGGCCATCGCGCGGATCACGTCGAGCGTCAGTTCGCGGTCGAGGCAGACCAGCAGCGCTCCGCCAGCGACGCTATTGACGGACTTCCCAGCCAGTTCGAGCGTCTCCACCGGCGTGGTGAGCGGGAAACCACTCTTGAGCAGGATCTCGTAGAGCAGGTCGTCGGCGCTGCGGTCGGCTAGAATGTGCTCAACGTGCTCGAACATGTACTCGCCGAGCGACTCGCCGTCCGTTGGTCCATCTGCCTGCCAGGGACGAAAGCCAGACCTATCCAGTTTGAATACACGGAATCCCTGGGGGTCATCCACCGCGTCTGACCGCAACGTATCTTCGCTTTCGGCCTGTACTGCCGAAATAGCACGACGCACGCGCTCCTTTGTCAGCTCCGCGATATTCATCGGACGGTTGAGAGTCTGGCAGAGCTTCGCCCCAGCAGCCTGCTCCTGGTTGTCGAGAGACAGTGGTTCAGGCAGTTGAACCAGAATGAACTTTCGTCGCAGTGAGCCCTCAGCGTTCGCCTGAAGTACCGCATGCGCCGTCGTGCCCGATCCCGCGAAGAAGTCAACGATGATTTCTTCGCCAAGGTCTTGCGTGCTATGAAATGTCAGGTCGAGAATTCGACGCAGCAACGCTACTGGCTTAGGAAACGAGAACACGCGGGTATCAAAGAGTGCGTCGAGGTCCTTGGTGCCTTCATGGGTGTAGGGGCCATCCCATGTGTAGGGACCGTCCCAAACAGTTGTCGGCGTTGCTGAGTTGGTTTCGCCCGTGTCGTCTCTTAGGTATCGCTTGAAGCGCACCGACCATAGGCCGTCGCGCTTTCGATTGAACACCAGCTCGTTCCTCTCCAGAGCTTCCGCCACTCGCTCCTTGCTCCAAAGCCACTGCTTCTCTGGCCAGATATCCTCCCCGTTGTACCGGATTGGAAATCGGAGATTCGGGCGGTCGCCCATGCTCGTTGTCGCCAACGCCCACGTCCCGTACGGACCCCGCGTATCGAAGTGCTCGTCCCGCTTGTTATACATCTTCCTTTGTTCCGCAGACATTGGGAGCGAGATTCCCGCAATTGTCTCTCGGCGACGCGCGTAGCACACGACATACTCGTGCACCGGAATGAACCCCTTCGGCTTCGCACCCGCTCCGGCTTTGTTCTTCAGCACCACCGTCGCCACGAAGTTCTCAGGGCCGAAGAGCTCATCACAAATGTGCAGCAGGTTCTGAATCTCTCCATCGTCAATGCTGATGAAAATGACCCCATCGTCCCGAAGCAAGTTCAAGGCCAAGTAGAGTCTCGGATACATCATGCTCATCCACCTGCTGTGGAACCGACCGTCTGCATCCGTGTTGGTGCCAAACTTGCGACCCTCTGAGTCGACTTGGCCCGTGTACTCCAGATACGTGTCCAAGGACTCTGAGTAAGTGTCCGGATAGATGAAGTCGTTTCCCGTGTTGTACGGCGGGTCGATGTAGATCATTTTCACCTTGCCGAGGTACGACTTCTGAAGCAGCTTGAGCACCTCGAGGTTGTCCCCCTCGATGATCATGTTCTCCGTCGTGTCCCAGTTCACGCTCTCCTCGGGTCGGGGGCGCAGTGTGCCCATGCTCGGCTGCTGGATCGTCTTGAAGCAATCCGCCTTGCCGGGCCATGTCAACCCGAAGCGTTCCTTGCCGGTGTCGATGGTCTCGCCCAGCGCCAGCCGCAGGCGATCGAAGTCGATCTTCGCGCCTTCTGTGCGCGCCTCTGGAAAAATGCGCAGTAGCTCCGCCATCTTGTCCGTCGCGATGTCGTGCGAGCGGAGGTCCAGTCGCTCGGGCGCAGGGGCATCGGTGCTCGGCTTGGTGTCGGCTTGCTTGGTCATGTCAGTCGCCATCGGATGGTGAAGAGTTGGATGTGCTCGGCCTTCTGCGAAAGCCGCTGGGCGATCTCGTCCAGCAGCGCGTCCTTCTGTCGTTCGATGTCGCGGCTGGCGGCGTCGAACGCCCGCCACGCCTCGTCGCGCTTCGCTTCGATCGTTCGGACGACCCGCTGTCGTTCGAGCTTCTCGGGAAGCGTTCCGGCGACGCGCGCGGCCTTGCGGGCCTCCTTGAGTTCGAGGTCGAGACGGTCGAGGTCGGTCTTGAGCGAGGCACGGCGGTCCTCGGCCCACCGCTCGAGCTTCTCGATTTCCTCGTCAAACCACCGGCCGCTGCGGGTCGTTTGCTCGCCAAGCAGCTCCTGCCGCACGCGGGAGGTGAGCTCGGTCAAGCGTTCGGCGGCAGCAGTCGGCGGGACGGCATCGCCTGCGACGCGGCCCGGAAGGTCGAATAGGCGGCGGCACTGAGATGGATCGAGCTCGCGACCGTCATCGGTCACGCCGACCAGAAGCATGTGGTCCTCGGCTTCGAGCGCCTCCATCGTGAATCGGGACGCCAGCAGCCAGCCGGATTGGCCGACGAAGGACTCGATGATCGCGATGCGCTTGCGTGCCGCGGTGTAGTCGAGGGCGATCTCGACGGGTGGCGTCGAGAGGCCCTCGGCGAGTGCGACGACGCGCTGAGCGAGGGGATGGCCGATGCGATAGGTGTTGGCGTCGGTGACGTTTCTCGCCATGCGGTACGGGCCGCGGTGGATGGTGGTGTCGGGGAACGGGTTGGTCCGAAGCATGAAGCTGTACGGGCCGTTCTGGTCGAAGTCGGCGTGATCCCGGAGCACATGGCGCGTCAGGCCCCACAGACGCTCGTTGAAGCGGTCGATCGCGTCGTTGGTTTGGATGCGCACTTTCTCGACGACTTCCTGGTCGAAGTTGTCGAGCAGTTTCTCGCGCGCATCCCGCTGGCCTGCGACGATCTGCTCTTCAAGGTCGCGCTGGAGCTGATCAAACTCGAACTGGATCTGCTCTGCGGAACGGCACTTCTGGTAGATGGCGGCGATGCGCTTCTCGAAGTCCACACCGGACTCGACAGCGCCGAGCACCTCGTCGCTGGCGCCGAAGACGCCGTTGAAGAGCTTGAACTTCTCGTCGAGAAGCTCGTAGACCCGCTGGTCGGCCTCGTTCTTCTTGTTCAGGAAGTTGACGACGACAACGTCGTACTTCTGGCCATAGCGGTGGCAGCGGCCGATGCGCTGCTCGACGCGCTGGGGATTCCACGGCAGGTCGTAGTTGACGACGAGATTGCAGAACTGGAGGTTGATGCCCTCGGCCGCAGCCTCGGTCGCGATCAGGATCGAGGCGTGATCGCGAAAGTGCTCGACGAGCGCCTGCCGCATATTGGCCGCAGCGGAGTTGGTCACCTTGTCGGTGCCGCTGTGCTGCTGGACCCACTCCTGATAGATCGCCTTGGACGTGGGATCGGTGTTCGTGCCGTTGAAGAGCATGACCTTGCCCTTGAACTCGGTCTGCTCGAGCAACTTGAAGAGATACTCCTGCGTGCGGCGGGACTCAGTGAAGATGACCGCCTTCTGGTGCATGGCGTCGTTGCCCGACCCGCGGGCCTTCGCGGCCGCCTCGAAGCCGCGGCGGAGCGCGGTGAGCAGCACCTCGCCCTTCGAGTTGCGCAGGATGGAGCGGGCCAGAGCGTGGAACTCGCGGAGCTCGGCGGCTTCGCGCTTCAGCTCGGCGAGCTGCTCGGGGGTGAGACGCTCGTCCGGCGAGGGACTGCCACCGTCTCCATCTTCTTCCCACTCGTCGGCGAGCTCGTCGTACTCTTCCCAGTTCTCCGGGAGTTCTTCTGGGGGGCTCTCGACCTGCTCAGCGGTCTTCGCGGCTTCTTCGAGTCGGTCGGCCATGCCCGCGAGCGTGCCGGCGATGGCGAACGTCGAGGAAGCGAGCAGCTTGCGCAGGATCAACGTGATGAGCTGACGCTGGCTGGCGGGCAGAGCGTACAAGCTCGGTCGCTGGAGATACGCGGAGACTCGATCGTAGAGCGCCTGCTCGTCGTCGGAGGGGACGAACTCCTGAACGATCGCGTGGCGATTGGTGAACTTGACGTACTCCAGGACTTGTCGGCGGAGCGTGCGCTTGCAGATGGGTTTCAGGCGGTCCTTGAGGGCGTTGAAGTCGGCATCGTTGCCGAGCCGTGCGAAGCGGGCCTTGTAGCTGTCGAGATCGCCGAAGGCGAGGTCGTCGATGATGCTCACCATCCCGTAGAGCTCCAGCAGTGAGTTCTGGAGCGGCGTCGCGGTGAGCAGCACCTTGGGGCACGGCGCGATGGCGAGCTTGATCGCGTTGGCGATCTTGCTCGATGCCTTGTAGACGTTGCGCAGCCGGTGTGCCTCGTCGATGACGACCAGATCCCACTGGGTCTGGCGCACATAGACGTCCTTCGACCGGGCGAACTGGTACGAGCAGAGGATGATCGTCTGCTGGTCGAAGGGATTGAGCTGCCCGGCTCGAATCATGGCGTTGAAGGTCTTGGCCTCCATGATGAAGGAGGGCAGGTGGAACTTGTCTGCGAGTTCCTGACTCCACTGCTTGCGAAGGTTTGCCGGCGCGATGATCAGGATGCGGCGCTTGCGTTCCGCCCACCGTTGCGCGATCAGAAGGCCAGCCTCGATGGTCTTGCCTAGACCGACCTCGTCGGCGAGGAGGGCACCCTTGGAGAAGGGGCTCTGGAACGCGAAGAGCGCGGCCTCGATCTGGTGCGGATTCAGGTCGACCTGTGCGTCCGCGAGAACGCTCGCGAGCTTCTCGACGTCGTCGGACGCGCACCGTCGTCGAAGTTCGTGGGCATAGAGCCGGGCATGGTGGTTGGTGAGTGCCGTCACACCTTCCCTCCCCGCGACTCGTCGAGCCACCGATCGATCGTCTCTCTGCGGAACCGCCAGTGCCTTCCCACCTTGTGGCCGGGGATCGTGCCCTCCTGCGCGAGCTTGTAGAGCGTCCGCTTCGGGAGCTTCAGGTAGATCGCCAGCTCGTCGATCGTGAAGACCGCGTCGGTCGGGACGGCCGCCCGGCCCGCCTGGGCGGGCTTGGCTTTTCGGGGGACTGGCTGAGGGCGGGTCGCGGCCATGCGGGCATGAAAGACCATCTGGCAGTTGCTGTCAACTGCTCGCGATCTCGGCCGGTGACAGGAGGGCGTCAGCGGGCGGCCGGTCTGGCGGGGCTCGCCCCCGCCAGTCTCCCCCGCTCACCCCTTGTTGGTCAGGCCGACGCTCCCGCTGCTGGCCCCGAAGGTGAAGCTGGACTGGGTGAACTGGGTGAGCACCGGCGAGCCGCTGCTGCTGGAGAAGCTCGACCCGCTCGACTTGCTGCCGCTGCTGCTCGAGCTGCTGCCGGAGGTCGAGCTCAGGATCGACGGCCCGAAGGTGTTGTGCGTCCACGCCCCGTCGGCGAGGAAGGTGTTGGTGCCGGGCACGCAGAGGGCGACGGTTCGGACGCGGCCCGCGATCCGCTCGATGGTGACGATCGGTTCCTCGGCGAGGCCGTCGGTCGCCGCGCCGGGCTGATGGGTGATGAGCACGTCACCCACACGCAGCAGTTCCGCGGCGCAGAAGCCCCATGCCTCCTGGCCCTCGTGCTCACGTCGGATCAGGAACGGGTGCTCGAACGTCGCCTTGATACGGCCGTTGACGAGGAAGAAGCCGTCGTGTTCGCCGAGCTGCACGCTGGCGAGGCGCGCGTTCTTGAGGCTCGCACCGGCGAGTCCCCAGGTCGACATCCATTCATACTGGCGGCCGAAAGGCACATCGGTCTTGAGGCCGGGCACCACGAGCGACGCAACGAGATCGCCCGGCGCGAGCATCTCGATGGGCACACGGCGACCGTCGCCCATCGTGACGAGCGTGCCGTAGAGCAGGCAGTTGGACGAACCACCCGAGCTGCTCCCGCCCGGTCCTGTGCCACCGGGGCCAGTTCCGCCAGGGCCAGTTCCACCGGGGCCGGTCCCGCCGGGTCCCGTTCCACCCGGACCGGTTCCACCAGTCTCGGTTCCGCCGCCACCGCTGGTTCCGCCTCCACTCGAGCCGACGCCGCTGGAGCCGACACCACTCGATCCGCCAGTCTCCGAACTCGGCGGCGGATCGTCACTGCTCATCACGCTGCTGGCGGACTCGGTGCTCTCGGTCGGCTCGGACTCGCTGCTGCCTGGCCCACTGCCGGGGGGCTGCTGCGTGGTCGCCCAGACAGGGATGTAGAGGAAGTACTTCGTGCCGGGGGCGCTGCTCATGTCGTGTACCAGCCCTTCGTGTTGATCGACTTGCCGCACTCGGCGGCGGCCTTCTCGATCGCCTGCTCGAACGGGATGTGCGGGAAGGCGGTAAGCCCACTCTCTGGCGTGCAGTTGAGGACGTTGAAGCGGTGCTGCTTGAAGTGATCGCGCAGCGCCTCGAAGCGGCGGTTGAGCGAGTCGTAGAGGACGTTGTTGTGGCGAACCGCTTCGGCGCTCCGCGCCTCGTCGAATGCGTAGCCCTGCTCGGGGGTCATCTTGAAGTCCGCGCCGACGAGGTAGACGGTGCGAAAGCCGAGATAGTGCAGGAGGCGCAGTGCCACGAGCATCACGGAGCGCTTGCCCTTGATGCCGAGCGAGTCCTTCGTCGCCGTGTGGTTGCCCCAGCAGACGACGTCCTCGTCGAGGAAGCGGCGATGGTCGAAGTGCTCGCTGCGGCGGTAGAGCAGCACCGACGGCATCTGCTTCACGCGAAAGGCGCTCGCGGCCATCGCACCGTTCGGCCTCTGGACGCGCAGCCGTTCGTTCCACGCCGACATCGGCACGAACTTCAGGATGCCCGGGTCCTTCCAGCCGGTGTCGATGAAGCGGCCGGCGGAGTCGACGCAGGTCCAGAGGTTCGGGCGATGGACCGCCCACGAGTTGTTGACGCCCATGGTCACGATGCCACGGCGCGAGAGCTGCGAGAGGTCGTGCGTCGCCAGCGACGGTCCCGAGAGCACCAGGAATGCCTGCCGCCCGCGGTAGAAGTCGCAGAGCGAGACACTGTCGAAGTCGGTGGTGTAGAGCCTCAGGCCATTCCGTGCCGGTCGGCGCACATGCAGCCCGGCCTGAAGGGCGGCGATGTCCGACGAGTGATCATGATGGGGATCACGCATTGAAGACCCCCTCGATGTATGGACTGCCACGCTCGACCTGGCCGACGCGCGCAATCCGCTCCAGCCACCATGAGCGTGGCCGCACCGTCGGATGGAGGTTGTCGCCGTGGGCGGTGATCCGGCTCGGGCGCGTCGAGATCGACAGCACGAACGCGGCTCCCGGCCGAGCGACCCGCCGCATCTCGGCAAGCGCCGAGTCGATGTCCTCGGGCAGCAGGTGCTCGAGCGCATCGAAGCTCGTGACGACGTCGGCGATGCCCGCCGCCAGCGGAACCGCGTGCATCGGCGCGAGGATGTCGGCTCGGTCGTCGGCGAAGTCGATCCCGAGCCCGTCGGCACCCCGGCGTCGCAGCTCGTGGATGAAGTCGTTGCTGCCGCAGCCGAAGTCGACGACGAAGCGCGGCTGTCGCAGCAGCACCGACACCATCGCACGTCGACCGTGGTTGCTGCTGCCGTAACGGCCGTCGGTCCGCTTCCCGAGCGCGAGGTACTTCTGCCGCTCGGCCTCGCGGCGATCGTCGATGGTGGCAGGAGCACTCACTCGTAGAACTCCTGCGGGACGGTCATCTCCCGGAACTCGATGGGAGTCATGGCATCGAAGACGAATCGCGTCTCGCCCTGCAATGTGCGCTCGGCCCGCATCTCGACGACGACACCCTTGGGCACGGGCCGGAGGTACGGCACCGCGGCCTTCGCGGGCGGGCAGTTCTTGAGCACGCCGGGCACGAGGCACGCACCGGCGTTGGCGAAGCCGTCGATGCCCGCGTCCGGCTGCGCGTGGATGACCGAGAGGTGCGCCTCGTAGCGGTTGAACGCGAGCTTGCTGGATGAACCAGACGACGACAGGGCATCGCTGCCCTCGGGTGGCGCGATGTACTGTGCGAAGGTGGCGCTCGCCGGATCGGCGTCGAGCCGGACCTCCTCCCAGGCGTAGAGCCAGCCGAAGGTGCGGCCGTCGATGTCGAACGCGTCCGTGAGCTTGGCCGGGAATCGATCGCGATTGGCGGGACCGATCTCGACGATGGCGAGCTTGGAACCGGTGCCGCCCCCGGAAGTCTCTTTCCACAGGATGCGCGCCGCGCCGGTGAAGCCACTCCTGAGGAACTGCGCATCCGCCTCGGTGTCGGCGTGGGTGTGCTCGGCGCTTCCGACGGAGATCACCGCGGGCGTGACCCCGCGCAGGACCGCCAGCCCAATGCGGCCCGCCGCGATCGGCTCGCGGGCGACGACGAAGCGGCCGACGAACTCGTCCGTCTCGGTGATTGCTGCGCCGATGATGGCGACCCGCCGCTTGAACTCGTCGGCGTTGCCTTCTCCGGAGGCGGGCGAGACGATCGGCCCGTTGATCCCGAGGACGCCGACCGTCGTGGTGCCCGCAGCAGCCGTACAGGCGCTCGTCGTTGTGCTGACCGAGTTCGCAGGTGGGAACGCCATCACCATCGTGCCGGTCGGGTCCGAACTCTCCACACAGCAAGCGGCGGATGTCCTTGGCGTCTCGCGGCCGTTCCTCGTCAAGGAACTCGATGCGGGCAAGATTCCCGTGCGCATGGTCGGCACGCATCGGCGCATTCGCCTCGAGGATCTGACGCGCTATCGCGACACGATCGACGAGAAGCGGCACAAGGTGCTGGACAAGCTCACCAAGCAGGCGCAGGAACTCGACATGGGCTACTGACCCTCGGTTGTTCCACTCAGCAGCTTCGCGCACCTTCTATAGAGGTCAGCACCGCCCGCCACGCCGCTCGCTGCTTCCGCCAGTCGGGGATGGCCGCGATCGGCCGCAGTTCCCGTTCGGTGATGGGGTCGCGGCCAGACTCGACCCGGGGCAGGGCGAGGATGGCCTCCTGAATGTCGGGGGCCAGGTGGAGCAGGTTCATGATCTGCGTGACGCGGGCGCGCGTCACCTGCCCGAGCCGCGCGATCTCGGCGAGGTCCTTCACCTCGCCGTCGCGGATCAGGTGCTCGAACCGGATCGCCAGCGCCAAGAGCCGTGTCACCCGCGGTGTCCGGCCGGGCATCGGCGCGACCGACTCCGGACGCTCACCGACGACCGCGCGCTTGCCGCCTCGACGGCTGGTGTCGAAGTGCACCTTGAACTCGATGCGCGGCTCGGCTCCGCCAATCACGCGGCGACCTCCTCGTCGTCAGGCGCCCCGACCTCGCTGGCCAAGCCGCGCAGGCCGCTCGGGTGGAACGTCACGCCCACCAATCCGGCGACGCCGTCGTAGTCGACGCGCTTGACCAGCAGCCGGACGACGCGGGCCTGCTCCTTCGGCGAGAGCGTCTCCCACACCGGATCGAACGCGGAGAGCGAACGGGCGACCTCGCGCTCGTCGACGATCTCGCGCCCGAGCGTCATCGCCCGCTCGCGCAGCTCCGTCATCCGCTGCTCGCCCGATCGGATGCGCTCGTTGAGCTCGCCCAATCGCGATGACGCGACCGTGGTCGCTCCCGCCTCCGCGGCCAACTCGCGGAGCTCTCGTTCGTTCCGCCGAAGCTCGCGTTCGACCGTTCGCTGTTCACCCTCAATCACGGCGATTGCCTCGGTGGCCTGCTTCCGCGCGTGCTTCAGCGTCGCGGTGACGAGCGTCGGGTCGCGACCGATCGCCCGGATCTGCTCGACGACGAGCCGCTCGAGCTCGGCGGCCGGGACTGACTTCGACGGGCAGGTGTGCCAGCCGCGCTTCTGCGCATTGAGGCAGACGTAGTAGCGGTATTGGATCGAGCCGTTGCCGTTCCCGTCGCGCCGGGTCGAATAGGTGTGGCCCATCGAGCAGCCGCACGGCGTGCACCGCAGCAGCCCCTTGAGGAGCGCGCCGTACTTGTTCCGCACTGCGGCTCCGCCCGTTCGGCCGTTGCGGACCAGCAGGCGCTGCGTTCGCTCGAAGAGGTCGGCATCGACAATCGCCGCGTGCTCGCCCTCGTGGACCTCGCTCTTGTAGCGCACCTTCCCGAGGTAGACGATGTTCGTCAGCAGCTTGAAGAGGCTGGCCTTGTCGAACGCCTTCCCGCCGCGCTCCGCGCCCTTGCGGGTGGTCCAGCGCTTGTTGACCCAGCCGCGCTCGTCGATCGCCTTCACCGTCGGGATCAGCGCCTGGCGCTCGAGGCAAAGCGCGAAGATCTCGCGGACGCGCGCAGCCTCGTCCTCGTTGACGATGAGCCGGAAGCCGCGGGGATCGACGTCGTATCCGAGGATCGGATGGCCTCCGGCCCACTTCCCCTTGCGACGGGTGGCGGCGATCTTGTCGCGGGTGCGCTCCGAGATGATCTCGCGCTCGAACTGGGCGAAGGAGAGCAGGACGTTGAGGACGAGCCGCCCCATCGACGACGCGGTGTTGAACTGCTGCGTGACCGAGACGAACGACACCTTGCGGCGCTCGAACGTCTCCATCATGCGGGCGAAGTCGAGCAGCGAGCGGCTGAGGCGATCGACCTTGTAGACGACGACGCAGTCGACCTTGCCCGACTCGATGTCGGCCATGAGGCGCCTCAGCGCCGGGCGCTCCATGTTGCCGCCGGTGAAGCCGCCGTCGTCGTAGCGATCGGGGAGACAGGTCCAACCTTCGCCCACCTGGCTCGCGATGTAGTTCTCGCCGCTCTCGCGCTGGGCGTCGAGCGAGTTGAACTCCTGCTCGAGGCCCTCCTCGCTCGACTTGCGGGTGTAGATCGCGCAGCGGACCGTCGCGGCGGAGGTTCGGGCCGGGGCCGGGCGGGATCGGCTCATCGGGCGGCCTCCTCGGATTTCGGCTTCTCGAGCCCGAAGAAGAGGTACCCGTTCCAGTGCGCGCCGGTGACCTCCTTGGCGACCGCCGAGAGCGAGCGGTAGATCGTGCCCTCGTAGTCGAAGCCCTTCGGCAGGACGCGCACGCGGATGGTCCGGCCGCGATACTCGCGGGTCAGGAGTGCCCCGGGCATCGGGAGGCGGTCATCGGCGGCCACGGCAACGACCGCCGTGGTGGAGGTTGAGGCAGCGGGCACGCCGCGGCCGGGTCCGGGCGCTCGCATCCGCAGGTCGGCGTCATCGGCGATCGCCAGCGCCCGCTCGCGGAGCCGCTGGGCGCGCTCGGTAAGATCACCTTCGGCGTTGGCCTGCACGCGCCACGCGATCCGCCGCACCAGGTACGCCTTGTGGTACGAGCGCGTCTCCTCGTTGAACACCTCAGCGTACCTACGCCGCAGTTCGGTCACGGTCATCCGCTCGAGCTCGCTCATCAGTCTTCCGACGTTCAACGCCACGCACTGCTCCCTTCTGTGGCTCGGCATCGCTGCATCTCCGAGCCGTTAACCAGTGGGACGATCAGGGCGTGAGGTGGCGCAGAGATCAAGGCATGTCGGCGCGTCCTCGGCGAGATTCTGCAGTTCGTCGAAGTCGCTGACGATGCGGCCATGCAGGCGGAGAACGCCGCGGGCGAAGATGCACGCGACCTCATCGCGGCGCTCGGCGGGCGACATGACGTCGGGGTCGTCGTGATCGAGGCGCAGTGACATCGCGGACTCCTTGCGGAGCGTTGAACGCGCGACCATCCGTGGTCGATCGATCGTGCTCGGGTTCAGGGGCGGCTGTTAACCGCAGCCGCCTACTGGATACCTACGCGACGGAGGGGCAGAGTTGCGCGACGGCTGTCCGATTGCGTCGGCTGATCGAGTACCCGACCCGGTCGAGCGGCTCCCGCTGGGTTGACGACGGATGACCAAGGGTGATATCTTCGAACATCGATATCGATCTTCGATACAGTGACGACGACCATACGATGGATGACCAGAAACTACTCGCGGGTTTCATCCGCCTCCACATCCTTCACCATGCGGTCGAGGAGCCCGTGTACGGCGGTTGGATGGCAGAGGAGCTCAGCCGGCATGGGTACCGGATTGGCCCCGGCACTCTGTACCCGCTCTTGCACGGCATGGAGCGAGACGGGTACCTGCGATCGCGCAGCACGAAGGTCGATGGGAGGGCAGTCCGCGCGTATCGGGCGACGCCACGAGGGCGCAAGGCTCTCGCCGATTCCAAGACAAGACTTAGGGAGCTGTTCCATGAACTCATCGAAGAGAACTGACCTCACCACCAAGTCAGATCGAAGCGAAGAGACCCCCGGCGCATCGAGGCGGGCGTTCTTGGGCGGGTGCGGAGCCGCGGCTCTGGGCTTGGCGATGGCCCCGAAGGCAGTTGCGTCTCGCTTGCGGGCGCAGCCCGGCCAAGCGTTCCGCTTCGTCTTCATGCCCGACCAGCACTTCCGAAACGAGCACGCTGCACCAGAGGGCCTAGCAAAGTCGCTGGAGAGCCTGCAGACCCTCGACCCCGCGCCCGAGTTCATCGTCACTGGCGGCGACCTGATCCAGAACTGCCGCGACCTGACGATCGAGCAGGGCGTGCAAATGGCAGACCGCTTTCTCTCGATCTGGAACGGCCACACAGACCTGCCTACCTACCACTGCATCGGCAACCACGATCCGCTTGGATGGCGCAACAAGGACGTGCCCTCGGATCATCCGCTCTTCGCGTTCGGCCTCTATCGCGAGAAGTTCAACCTGCCACGCACCTACTACAGCTTCGACCGCAACGGTTGGCACTTCGTCGTGCTGCAGAACTTCTCCCTGACTGAACGGGGCAAGTACATCAGCGAGTTCACGGACGAGCAGATGACGTGGCTCAAGCGTGACCTCGTGGCCGCGCAGGGGAAGCCGACGATCATCGTCGGGCACTTCCCCCCTATCTCGGCCATCGAGTTCGTCAATGGCCGCGCAAAGGTGCAGGACGGCGACTGGACGCTCGGTACCGATCGCATGAGCCGCAATCCGGAGGCGCTCATCGACGCCGCCAAGGGCGCGAATGTTCGCGCCTTCCTCAGCGGTCACATCCACCGCCTCGACCGCATCGAGGTCAACGGGCTCGCGATGATCTGCGCCGGCTCCGTCAGCGGAGCTCAGTGGCGAGGGCCACAGGTTGAGACGGAGGAAGGCTACGGAATCGTTGACTGCCGACCTGACGGCTCATTCGACTATCGCTATCACGACTACGGCTGGGACGCCCGGCCATGAGCCGGGACATCGGCGGAACGCTTCGGCGAGAGTTGGGCGTCTTCGGCGCCACGATGATGGGCCTCGGCTCCATCGTTGGCACGGGGATCTTCGTTAGCATCGGAATCGCGGTCGGCGTGGCCGGTCCCGCGGTGGTGCTGGCCATCGCCGTCGCCGCGGCGCTGGCCGTCTGCAACGCCCTGAGCAGCGCGCAACTCGCGGCGAATCACCCGACGAGCGGAGGCACCTATGAGTATGGCTACACGTATCTCACGCCGTGGCTCGGTTTCTCCGCCGGTTGGATGTTCCTCTGCGCGAAAGCGGCATCAGCGGCGACAGCCGCGCTGGGCTTCGCCGGCTACGCGTTCGTCGCGCTGGGAGTGCCAGAATCCGGCTGGCGTGTTGCGCTCGCGCTGGCAGCGGTGGTCGTGCTGGTCGCCCTCGTCCTGAGCGGCCTGCGGCGATCCAACATCACCAACATCATCATCGTGTCGGTCACGCTGCTCGCGCTTGTGTTCTTCGTCGCCGCAGGCCTGCCATCGGTGCTTCGCAGCGGTAGCGAGCACTTCACTCCCTTCTTCGAGAGCCCCAACGGCGATGGCCGTGTCGCGATCCTCCGAGTGCTGGAAGCATCTGCCCTGATGTTCGTCGCGTACACCGGCTACGGGCGCATCGCGACGATGGGCGAGGAGGTGCGCGAGCCGCGGAGGACCATCCCCCGCGCGATCATCATCACGCTTCTGGTCTCAATGGCGCTCTACCTCGCCGTCGGGGCCGTCGGCGTCGGCGCGGCGGGCGTCTCGGAATTCGGCGCGGTGGGCACCGAGCGCGGCGCACCACTCGCGGTGGTGGCTCGCGGCTTCGACATCCCCGGCGCTGGCCTCGTGCTCTCGATCGGCGCCGTCACCGCAATGCTCGGCGTGCTGCTCAACCTCGTGCTTGGTCTGTCGCGCGTCGTCCTGGCGATGGGCCGACGCGGCGATCTGCCGCGACTGTTCGCGCGCGTGAACGCCGGCGGCACGACGCCGGCTCCGGCGGTGGTGCTGGTCGGCGCGGTGATCCTGGGACTGACGGCAATCGGCAGCATCAAGCTGGCCTGGTCGTTCAGCGCCTTCACCGTGCTGCTCTACTACGCCGTCACGAATCTGGCGGCAATTCGATTGCCGAAGGCACAACGCCTGTACCACCCGGCCATCGCCTGGCTCGGGCTGCTTGGCTGCCTGTCGCTGGCATTCTGGGTCGAGCCGCGGGTGTGGCTCGCCGGGCTCGGCGTGCTCGGTCTGGGGCTCGTCACCCGCTGGCTGTTTCACCTGCGTCGATCGGCATCCGCCGAGAGCACGCGGTGAATCGGCCTACCCATTGGCTGCTTGTCCGAGTGAGCGAAAGGCCCCCGAGAGGAACCCTGCTGTTAAACTCGCGGGGTCTGTCAACCAGAGAGCGCGAGAGTTCGAGAGGGTTGCGCTCGGTGGCCCGAGAGGAACCGTGACGGTTGCGCTCGGACCCCGAGATTCGGTTTCGTAACCGAGAGCGCGGCCGCGGGAGGGCGGCGGTCAGAAAGGCCCGCAACTGCGGGAGATTGACGCGGTCCGGCCCGCCGCCGGTTCATGGCCCGAGCCGTAAACCAAACAACCGCCACGATTTCGCGGCGGTTGGGTGAACTCCCCCAACTGGACTCGAACCAGTAACCTGCCGGTTAACAGCCGGCCGCTCTACCAATTGAGCTATAGGGGAAAGGGGACGGGAGCTCTGGCCGATCGCGTCAGCGGGACGGGGCGCAGGGGGCTGAAGGCACCCGGCGGTCGACCGGTGGGCGAGGTCGGAGAGGGTAACAGAGAGCAAGGGACAGTCAAGCGGACGGCGACGATGGGGCGGGCCGCGGGGACGGGCGGGACGGCGGAGACGGGCGGGACTGCGGAGACGGGCGGGACTGCGGAGACGGGCGGACGCGCGGCGATGGGCGGGACTGCGGAGACGGGCGGCGGGCGGGGCCGATTCCGCGGTCGGTGGTGCGCGGCCCTCCGGGCCGCTCCGGCTTCACCGGGCTCGCTTCGGACGGCTGTCGATGCCGCCGCAGGTCATGCGCGGCGGGGCCGGAGTCCGGCGCAAACGCGGACGGGAGCGCAGCGTACCACCCAGATGCGGCCTGGAAGGTCGCGCAAGGGGAATGGCCGCGCGCCGAGTGTGGCCGCGGAGTCGGTCATGCACAGCGCGCGCGTCGCGATGATCCCGGCGATCGGCCGCGGACTCCGGCGATCGGCCGCGCACCGAGAATGGCCGCGGTATCGGTCACGCACAGCGGGCGTGCGCCGCGACGACTCCGGCGACCGTCCGCGGACCGACGCTGGAAGCGAAATCGGCATGGACCCGGGGTCGCGAGATCGGTCATGCACCCGGGGTCGCAGAATCGGCCGCGGACCCGGGGTCGCGAGATCGATCATGGACCCGGGGTCGCGGAATCGGCCGCGGACCCGGGCGCAGCGAAATCGCCCATGGACCCGGGTTCGCGGGATCGGTCATGCACCCGGGACGGGAGGGCCGGGCCCAAGTCGGAGAGCCGATCAGCCGGCCGGACCGCTTTTCTCGCACCCGGGGGTGTCGCTACACTCCCCACTTAGCCGCGGCCGACGTCATCGAGAGGACGGCGGCGGCGCGGGCGAGTGGCGGAGCCTCGATGCCGCCCTCCGATCCCCGAGCGATCCACGACCGACCGTCGGGGATTGCCGGCGTTGAGGAGCGATGGGAGATCGCGATCGAGGGGCCGGCTTCGTCGCCGCCACCTTGAACGAGTCCGACGCACCCGACGACGCAAGAGAGTTTGCCAGACGCGGCGACCCACAGGCCGGACCGCCACACTGCCGAGCTGAGCCTCCCCACGAGGCGATCTAAGACTCTCGCGACCCTTGCGACCCCCGCGACCCCGCCGGGACCCCCCGACTCCCGCGGCCCCCGAGACTCCCGCGACACCCGAGACCCACCCGACACCCGCGAACCCAGCGTCCCCCGGGACACCCGCGACCCCCCGACCCCGGCGACCCCCGCAACTCCCGCGGCGCCGCGACGATCCGAGATACGGCGCGAAGAAGGACGACGAGTTCGACGCACCCGCGCGACGCCGCGACGATCCGCGATCCTCCCGCGACCACCGAGATCTACACCACACCCGCGAACCCAGCGACCCCCGACCCCGCGACACCCGCAACGCCGCGACGCCCGGAACGCCGCGAACCCCGCGAACCATGGGCCCCCGCGACACCCGCACCCCCCCCCTCCCCCCCAACCCCCCCAAACCCCCGGATCGGCCGAACAGCGCTCCACCCCCCCAAGCCCACCGACTTGGCACAGCCATCAGACCCACGCCATAA
>CALMPF010000014.1 GCA_937871505.1 uncultured Planctomycetia bacterium
ACTGGGACCGCGGAACTGGGACCGCGGAACTGGGACCGCGGAACTGGGACCGCGGCATTGGGACCGCGGAATTGGGACCGCGGACTCAGCGACCGTGGAATCGGTCAGACCGCGGAATCGGTCATGCACCCGACCGCCGGGGCCGAGGCTCCGCGCAACCGCGCAACCTCGCAACGGCGCAACGGCGCAACCCCCGCGTTGACCGCGCCGCTCGGACCCGCGTACACTCGTGGTCTTGCGGCGCGGGCAGCACTCTTGCGCGCCGCACTGCTCGTGGAGTCCGTCTGATGCAGCTCGTCCTTTGGACAACCCGCGAATCCCATGGCCCTCGCAATGACGCTTGACCGCGTCCAGTGCGAGGGCTGGACGGCTTCGCGTCCGACCGCCGGCCTTCGGCAGGGCTGGACCACCGCGGTAGGCGAGGTGGGCCAGTTCCGATCCGGGGGCGGAGCCGGTCGGGCGGCGGGACGGGCGAAGTTGGCTTCGGTCCCCGGCGGCGTCGCCGATCGGGAGTCCGTCGCGGCGATGCCGCGATGGCGGACCGGAGGCGGAGGCCCGCGCGACGTCGGGGGCGCACGCTCCTGACGACGCCCGGTTCCGGCGACGGACACCACGGGTCACGAGGGATCGCCTCGTGACCCGGCTTGTTTGATGGGCGCCCGCGCGGCGCCGGCATCGTTTCTCTCCGCGGCGCCCCGGCACCGCGTCGGCCATCTTCGGATTCCAGCCCTCCAGGCGCTCGATGAACCCCGAAACCCTCCGCATCCTCGACTCGATCTCCCGCGAGCGGAACATCGACCGCGAGACCCTCATCCAGGATCTCGAGCAGGCGATGATCAGCGCGGCGAGGAAGCACTTCAACTCGCTCGACACCGAGGAGTTCGGCTGCGCGGTGGACCGGCTCAACGGCCGGATCGCGCTGTGGCGCAACCTCCCCGAAGGCGGCCGCGAGCCGATCGACCTCGCGACCCTCGGGCGCATTCCGGCACAGACGGCCAAGCAGGTGATGATCCAGAAGTTCCGCGAGGGCGAGCGGCAGAGCCTCCTCGAGGAGTTCGGCAAGCGCCAGGGCGAGCTGGTCACCGGGACGGCCCACCGCGCCGACGGCGGGGCGCTCATCGTCCAGCTCGAGCGCACGGAGGCGATCATGCCGCGCTCGGACCAGATTCCGGGAGAGGAGTTCAAGCCGGGCGACCGCGTGCGCTGCCTCATCCGCGAGGTGCGCGATCAGGTCGGGGGCGGGGGACAGATCAAGATCATCGTCTCGCGTTCGCATCCGGATTTCATCCGCAAGCTCTTCGAGGCGGAGGTGCCCGAAGTCGCGGAGCGGATCATCGAGATCAAGGCGATGGCGCGCGAGCCGGGCTTCCGCACCAAGCTCGCCGTCGCCTCGGTCGACTCGAAGGTGGACGCCGTCGGCGCCTGCGTCGGCGTGCGCGGGAGCCGCATCAAGAACATCGTCGATGAGCTCGGCGGCGAGAAGATCGACATCGTCCGCTGGAACGAGTCGAGCCAGGTGCTCATCGCCAACGCGCTCAAGCCCGCGGAGGTCGAGGAAGTCTCGCTCTGCTTCGAGCTGAGCCGCGCGACGATCATCGTGCGCGAGGACCAGCTCTCGCTCGCCATCGGTCGGCGCGGCCAGAACGTCCGCCTCGCGGCGCGGCTGACCGGGTGGGATGTCGACATCCTCACGCCGGCGGAGTTCGCCAAGGGGCTGGAGATCCTCGAGCAGACGGTCAAGCCCATCGAGGGCGTCACCGAGGAGATGCTCGATCGCATGGGCGCCCTCGGCATCATCAGCGTCTTCGACGCCCGCGATGTCGGCGTCGACGTGCTGGAGAAGGCGGTGGAGATGCCGGCCGAGGTGGCCGAGCGCGTGGTGGCGATCTGCTCCGTGAAGGCGGAGGAGGTCGCGGAGCAGCAGAAGATCGAGAAGGCGGAGTTCGAGGCTCGCCGCAGCGCCGACTCGGCGACGGCGATGCACCTCCTGCGCGGCGGACCGGTCGTGGAGCCGGACGCGCAGGCGGAGTCGCTTGCGGACGAGATCCTCGGCGCAGCGCTCGCGCCGAGCTCGCCACCTGCGGAACCGGCCGCGCCGGAGCCGCCGCGCGAGTGACGTGGCGTCGCGCGGCGCCGTGGGCGCCGCGACGACGAGAAGTCCGCCGCCCGAAGGGCGCCGGAGTCGGAATGGACCGGACCGATTCGAGTCGGTCGAGGTGCAAGGCAGGAGGACGCATTGGCGACGAAGAAGGCCGCACAGCTCCGAATCCACCAGCTCGCGAAGGAGCTTGGAGTCAACTCCAAGGAAATCGTCGCGAAGTGCCAGGCGGAGGACGTGCCCGGCATCGAGAATCACCTCTCGCCGGTCGGGGCGGGACTTGCCGCAACGATCCGCGAGTGGTTCGGAGGCATGGCGTCGCACACTGCGATCGAGACCGCTGCGCCCGTCGCCGTCGAGACGCGCCGCAAGCCTGCGGCGCGCCGCAGCTCCGCTGCCTCGAGCGACGAGCCCCCGGCGCCGAGCGTCGAGGACGGCACCGCCGAATCCGGCGGAACCCAGGCTGCCCCCGCCGAGCCCATCCGCCCGCGAGCGGAGCCTCCCCCGCGCGCTCCCGCGCCCGCTGCGTCCCCCGCGACGTCCCCCGCAGCGGAGCCGCAGACCGCGACCGCCAAGGTCGCCGCGTCTGCGCCCAGCGCCCCGAGCGCGCCCGCGAGCGCACCGCTGCCCAAGGGCATCGATCGCCCGGCGGCCGCGCCGTCGGTCCCACCCCCGGTCCCGCCGTTGGCCCCACCGTTGGCCCCAACCCCGGGGCCGGCGTCGGTCCCACCCCCGGCGCCAGCAGACGCTCCCGCGCTCCGACCGGCGGCGTTCCGGCCCGGCTCGACCGCCATCCGGACGACTTCCGCGATGCCCCCAAGCGCCGCCGCCGCAGCGGCAGCAGCAGCCGCGGCGGCCGCCGCCGAGCTGCGCGATCCGCTGGCGCCCGACGCCGAGCGTGCCGGACGTCCAGTCGAGGAGCCCGCGAACGATCCTCGCCCCGACGCGGGCGTCGCAGAGGGATCGCCTGAGCCCTTCGGAGACGAACGGGACGAGGTCTTGCCCGGACAGCCGCGGACGGTCGCGCCGGCGTTCACGCCGGTGATGAACGAACCGAAGCGCCCCGACGTCGTCGCGCCCGCCGGGCCGCGCCTCGGGACGCCGGAGAAGACGGCCCTGAGCGGTCCGCGCGTCATCCGCGTCGAGGCGGCGGAGTCGCTGCCCGCACCGCGCCCGATGCGCAGCGCGCCGCAGGGCCGCAGCGGCGCCGGCGATCCGCGGGGCGCGGGCGTGACCGGCCGCCGTCCGGACCGTCGCCGCGGCGATGGCGGCGCCGGCTCGGGCCGGAGCGGCCGGGCCTTCCTCGCCAACGAGACGCCCGTCGAACCGTGGCGAGCGCAGGACATCGCCGAGCGCGACCAGCGCGTGCGGCAGGCGGGCGGATACCTCCAGAAGCACCGCTGGGAGCCGCGGCGTCCCGGATCCGCCGCGCGGCCGGGCACCTCCGGTCGCCAGGAGGGGCCCGTCCGCGTGGTTGAGCCGATCACGGTGAAGGAGCTCTCCGAGGCGACCGGCGTGAAGGTCGCGGAGATCCTCAAGCGCCTGCTCTTCGCTGGCACCATGGCGACGATCAACTCGGCGATCGACTCGGAGAAGGCCACCGACATCATGCTCGCGCTGGGCATCGAGCTGGAGATCGTCCAGCAGCAGTCGATGGAGGAGCAGATCGTCGAGCGCTTCGAGACGCGCGAGGCCGTCGACGTCCGCGCCCGTCCGCCGGTGGTGACGATCCTCGGTCACGTCGACCACGGCAAGACCTCGCTGCTCGACCGCATCCGCAACACCAACGTCGCCGCGGGCGAGGCGGGCGGGATCACGCAGAAGACCAGCGCATTCCAGGTTCCGGTCAGGGCGGGCGACGGAACCCGGATGATCACCTTCATCGACACTCCCGGCCACGAGGCGTTCACCGGGATGCGCGCCCGCGGCGCCAAGGTCACCGACCTCGTGGTGCTCGTGATCGCGGCCGACGACGGCGTGATGCCGCAGACGGTCGAGTCGATCAGCCACGCGAAGGCCGCGGGCGTTCCGATCATCGTCGCGCTGAACAAGATCGATCGCCCGGAGGCGACCGATGCGAACATCACGCGCATCCTCGGACAGCTCGCGGAGCACGGGCTCAACCCCGTGGAGTGGGGCGGCTCGACCGAGGTCGTGCGGACCAGCGCCGTCAAGGGCACCGGAATCCAGGATCTGCTCGACATCCTCGACTACCAGGCCGCGCTGCTCGAGCTGACGGCCGGACATGGCGACGGCGCCCGGGGCACCGTCCTCGAGGCGAAGATGGAGGAGGGGCGCGGCGCGGTCGCCAACCTCATCGTCCAGGAGGGGACGCTCCGCAAGGGCAACTTCATCGTGATCGGCCGCGCGTACGGCCGCGTCCGGGACATCGTCAACGACCGCGCGCAGCGGATCGAGGAGGCCGCTCCCTCGACGCCGGTGGCGATCTCCGGAATCAACGGGCTCCCCGACTCGGGCGACCGCTTCTTCGTCGTCGACAGCCTCAAGGCCGCGGAAGAAGCCGCGGAGGACCGTCGTCAGGCCGAGCGGCAGCGCGAGCTCGCCGCGCCGAAGGTCACCCTCGACAACATCTTCGAGCACCTCGAGAAGGGGCAGCGCAAGGAGCTTGCGCTGGTCGTCAAGGCCGATGTCCACGGCTCGCTGGAGACGCTGCGGGCCCTGCTGGGCAAGCTCTCCATCGACGAGGTCGCGGTCTCGATCAAGCACTCCGCCATCGGCGGGATCACCGAGGCCGACGTCAACCTCGCCGAGGCCTCCGGAGCGATCGTCATCGGCTTCAACGTCACGACCACGTCGAAGGTGCGGCAGCTTGCCGAGGACCGCGGGATCGAGATCCGGCTCTACGAGATCATCTACGACATCACCGACGACCTGAAGAAGGCCGTGCGCGGCCTGCTCGAGCCCGAGCTCAAGCTGGAGGTGCTCGGTCACGCCGAGGTCCGTCAGGTCTTCCGGATCTCGAAGGTCGGCGCCGTGGCGGGGTGCTACGTCACCGACGGCATCATCGAGCGGAATGCCCAGATCCGCGTCACCCGCGACGGCATCGTCGTGGAGAAGGACCGCCGACTGGAGCAGCTCAAGCGGTTCAAGGACGATGTCCGCGAGGTCCGCGCCGGCCAGGAGTGCGGCATGAAGATCGTCGGATACGACGACATCCGCGACGGGGACATCCTCGAGTGCTACAAGACCGTCACGGTGGCGCGGGACGCGTGATGCGCCGAGCACTCCAGCGCGGCCCTGCTCCTCCGTCCGGCGCGACGCCGCGGGTTCGCTCCCGCCCCTCGTGACGCGATGAGCCATCGTCCCGAACAGGTCGCTTCGGTGATCCGTCGCGCGGTCCAGGGGGCGCTGCTGCGCGGCATCAACGATCCCAGGGTCCGGGGGCTCGTCTCGGTCACGCGGGTCTCGGTCGACAGCGACCTCTCCGAGGCGATGGTGCACGTCTCGGTGCTTCCCGAGGAGCGGGCGGAGCTGACCCTCGCGGGGCTCCGCAGCGCCGCCCCGCACCTCGGCCGGAGCATCCGCTCGGAGCTCCGCGCCCGGCGGATGCCGCTGCTCCGGTTCGTGCTCGACGACTCGCTCAAGAAGGCGGCGGCGATCGAACTCCGGCTGCGGCGACCGGAGGAGGAACCGGACCCGGGTTCGGAGGCGCCGGGAGAGTCCGCCGAGGTCGGTGGTGCCGGGGAAGGGGCGCCGGATCTCGGCGCCCGCGCACCGGAAGGGACGCCGGCGAACCTCGAGAATCGCCGCCCCTCGCAGCCGCAGGTGGCGAACGATCGCACGACCCGCCCCACACCACCGTGAACCCGACCAAGCTCACTGCCCTCCTCCGCAAGGCACCGGCGACGCCGCCGACGCCTCTCCCCGAGTCGGTCGCGGCGCGCGATCCCCTCGCGAGCCTCGTCTTCGCCTTCCTGCTCTGGGAGTCGACCACCGCCGCGGCGTGCGAGGCGTACGCGCGGCTGGAGCGCCTTGCCGTCGACTTCAACGATCTGCGCGTCTCGCTTCCATCCGACGTCGCCGCCGCGCTGGGCGCCCGCTATCCGCGCGCCGCGGAGCGGTCGATGCGGCTGCGCGCCGCGCTGAACGACATCTTCCGGCGGGAGCACGCGGTGCGGCTGCCTGCCGAGCGCGGCGGCAAGCGCGACATCAAGGCGTACGTCGAGTCGCTCGACGGCATGGTGATTCCGTTCGTCGCGGCGCGGGTCCTCCTGCTCTGCTACGGCGTCCACGGCGTGCCGGTCGATGAGCGGACGCGCGACGTGCTCGCGGCGGCCGGCGCGTGCGAGCCGACGATCGATCCGCTCGAGTGCGGCCACGCGCTGGCGCGCCACGTCAAGGCCGAGCAGGCCGAGGCGGCGCACTCCGCGCTTCAGGCGATCGTCGATGCCGCGCCGCGCGAGACCGGACCGACCCCGCGCGGCAAGGCACCGGGAGCCCGCGCGGCCGCGCGCTCCCCCGCGAAGGCATCGGAGCAGCCGTCCACGACGCGGCGAGGGAAGGCGGCGAAGGGCTGAGCATGCGTTCGGTGCGGAGCGCTCCCCCTGCGTTCGCGGTCGCTGCGCTGGCAGCCCTGCTCACGGGTGCGTCCGCGTCCGCCCTCGCTGCCGCCGAGGAGACGGCCGTGCCGCCGGCGCTCGATCCCGCGAGCGTGCGGCGCAGGCCCGCGGACGACGCCCGCGCGTCGGTGCCGCTGGACGCGGTCGTCGCTCCGAGAAGCCTGGGTCCGATCGGACCTGCGGCGAACGAACCCGGTCCCATGGAGCGCGCGCGCAGCGACCCACGGCGCCTCGAAGCGCTGATCGCCCGGGGCCGCGAAGCGGCAGCGCAGCGACGATGGCTCGAGGCGACGAGCACGCTGGAGTCGGCGCGGGCGCAGGGGTTCGACGGAATCGAGCTCAACCGGCTGCTGGCGCGGTCATACGCCGGGCTCGGCGGCACGGCGCGGGCGCTCGACGAGTGGCGCCGCGTCCTGCTGAGGGATCCCTCCGACCCCGAGGCGATGCTCGAGATCGGAGTGGCGCTGGTCGATCGCCGCGACGGAGAGACCGCGCTCGCCCCGCTGCTCGAGCTGCGCCGGATGCTCGATGAGAGCGCCGCCCCCGGCGCTCCCGATGCGCAGCGCAACGGCGGCGCCTCGGTCGAGGCGGCGCGGCAGGCGCCCTTCCACGATCTCCGCGCGGTGGCTGCGTACGTCCTCGCCGAAGCGCTCTGGCAGGGCGGCTTCGATCTCGCGGGCGCCGAGTCGGCGCTGCTCGCGGTCACGGCGGCCGCCGAGGAGGCACCCGGCGAGGAGGGTGGGACGATCGACGGCGAGCTCCGCGGCGCGGACTCACCCCCGGCGCGGGCAGGCTCAGCGAGCGACTTCGATTACCGCGTGCGCGAGCGGCTCGACGAGGTCCGGCGCCGCTCTTCGCGGCTGCTCCGGGCGTCGGGCGAGGCGCTTCTGCGATGCGGACGATGCGACGAGGCGATCGCGGCGTTCGAGCAGGCGGAGCTGCACGAACAGCCCTCGGCGTCGCAGCGCGCGCGGCGGCTCGCGGCGTATCGCTGCGCAGGGCGTCTCGACGAGGCGATGCGCTGGTGGATTCGCTCGCTCGCCGCGGCTCCCGACCGGATCGAGGTCGCCGATGCGGATCTCGCGGAGTGGCTCCGGAGCTGGGCAACAGAGGCGGATCGCGCCGAGGCGGCCGCAGGGGACGGTGGGGGGCAGCGGGCGTGGTCCCGCCTGACCGCCCTTCGCGACGGCGCCCGTTCGATGGCGACCGAGTACCCAGACCACCCGACGGTGCTCGCGGTCGCGGCCGCGGTCCTTCCGCCAGACGAGTCGGCGACGCTCTTCGAGCGCGCCTCGGCCGCGGCCCCGCGCGATCCGGCGCTGCTCGGCAGGGCGCTGCGGGCGATCACCGATGCGCGCGGAGCGGACGGATGGAGCGCAGCGGTCGCGCTCTCGATCGCCCGCGCCGAAGCCCATCCGCTCGAGGCGGGGAGGATCGCGGCGCAGCTCGCCACCGTCGATGCACGACCGCGCGAGCTGCTGCTCGCGCTCGCTGCGGAGTCGTCGGCGACGGCTCCGATTCTCTCGGGGCACCTGCGCGTGCTCTGGCAGGACCCCGAGGCGATGGACGCCATCGGGGCCGCCGAGCTCGACGCGGGCGCGGCGATCGAGCTGAGGGCCGCACGGCATGCGCTCCGGGCCGCCGTCGCGGGGATGCTCCAGGCTCCCGAGCTCGCCGAGGGCGTGGACGCCTCGGTGCGCGAGATACTCGACGCGGGAGAGCTCACCGGAAGCGCCTCGCTTCCGGCGCTCCTCGCCGCCGTGGCCGAGGCGCACCTGCGGTCGGGCGAGCCGGAGCGGGCGTGGTCGCTCGTCGAGCCCTCGGTTCCGGGAGTCTCGGATGCGGGCGATCGGCGCATTCCCCTGGGCGCCCGGGCTGCGCTGCTCGCGACCGGGGCGGAGGTCGCCCTCGCGTCGGCCTCGGCGCTTCCGGCGGGGGGCGCCGCGCGCCGCAGCCGCCTCGCGTCGGCGGAGCGTCTGGCGCGGGCGGCGCTCGTCGAGGATCCCCTGACCGAGACGCCGTGGCGGGTGCTCCTGATGCTGGTGGAGCCGGAGGGGAACTTCCATCGGGACGAGGCGGCGCACGATGCGGTCGTGGCGGAGCTCGACCGGGCCGTGCACGATCTCGAAGCGACAGGTGCATCGGCCGCCTCCAGAGCTCGGCTCGACCCGCTGCTGCGCCGCCTTCAGGTGCAGCGCCTCCTCCGCGCCGGGCGCACCGATGAGGCGCTCGCACTGCTCCTGCCGCTCGTGGAGGCCGAGCCTGCCGACCAGTCGCTGGCGGCCTTGGCGCTCTCCGTCCGGATGCGCCGCGGCGAAGAAGAGGACGCGCTGGCGTGGCTTCGCGAACGCGCCGAGCGAATGCCTTCGAGCCTCGATGCGGCGCGGAATGCCACCGATGCCATGATCGCCGCGGGGCGCTCGGAGGCCGCGCTGGCGCTGCTTCGCGCCCGGCAGAGCCTCGACGGCGCGGATCCGGTGGCCGATGCGCTGCTGGCGCGGGCGTTGAGCGACGCAGGCGAACCGGCGGCGGCCCGTGGCCACGAGCGACGGCGCCTGGAGCGCCGCCCGCCGGGCGCGCAGCGCGAGCTCGAACTTGCCCGGCTCGCGGCTGCGGGTGGGGAGGTCGACGAGACCGTCGAGCGGATCGAACGCGTCCTTCACGATTCGAACAGCCCCGCACAGCGCCGCGCCGCCCTGCTCGCGGCCGTCGGACTCGAACGGCTCGCTGCGGAGGATCCGCGCCGCGTCGACGCGCTGATCATCGCGCTCGCCGAGCGGACGCTCGCCGACGACCCGGCGCTGCCCCTCTCCATCCACACCGCAGCGCTGGTGGCGGAAATCCGCCGCGGCGGCGACGCGCAGCGGATCGAGCAAGTCCTCCACCGCGCGATCTCCTCGCCCGCCGGGCGGGCGACGACGCCGGAGGGGACCCGCGCCTGGTTGGCGCTCGCGCAAGCGATGGTGAGCCTCGCGCGGCCGGACGTCGCGGCCGCAGCGCTGCGCCGCAGGATCGACGAAGGTCCGGCTCCCGAGATCGCCGCGAGCAACCTGCTGCGCTCAGCGGCGCTGACGGCGGACATCGCCGCCCGCGACATCGAGGGGACGCTCCGCCGTCTCGGGGCGCTGCGCCGGCTTCATGCCGAGACGGGCTGGCCGGCGCTCGAGGTCGGCGGCGACGCGCCGGCTCCGGTCGTCGAGGCGGCGCTGCTGCTCTGGCTCAGCACGCGCTGGACGCTCCTGGACGACGAGGCGGGCGCGGAAGCGCTTCTTCGCGCCGCCCTGCTCCGCGATCCCGATTCCGGGATGGCGGCGAACAACCTCGGCTGGATGCTCCTCGAGCGGGATGCTCCCGACGAACCGTCGCCGGAGACGGTCGCGCTCATCGAGCGCGCCGCGGCTCTCCTGCCCGACGCGCCGAGCGTCGTCGATTCGCTCGGCCGCCTCCGCTACCGACAGGGGCGCTTCCGCGATGAAGACGAGGGAGGCGGGAACGCTGCGCCTGGGGCGATCACGCTGCTCCGCCGCGCCGCCGACCTCGCGGGCGAGCAGGTCTCGGCGGAGATCCTCGATCATCTCGGCGACGCGCTGTGGGCGGCGGGGGCCCGGGCCGAGGCCCTCGCCAACTGGCGCCGGGCGATCGAGACGATCGACCGGAGCGCGCCGCGCGAGGCGATGCTGGTCGTGCTGCTGGAGTATCAGCAGCGCGAGCATGGCCTCGTTCTCGCCGACCCGCGCGATCTCTACCAGCAGCTCTACGGGCGGATCCGCGAGCGAGCGCTCGCGAAGATCCTCGCCGCGCGCTCCGGAGAGTGACGCGCCGCGTCGAGCTGCGAAGGGCTCGGGTGCCAGGCGGGGTCGAAGGGCGCGAGCGCAGCCGCGCGAAGGTCGCGCTGCGCACGGGGTGCCCGCCCCGCGGATGGCGTCGCGCGGCGCGTCCGGTCGGCTCGCAGCGCATCCGCTCCACATCCGCGTCGGCGCTTCCGACGCTCCTTCCGCGCCGGCTGCGGTCGACGCGCGCACGATCGCCAAGAGCTCGGTTCGCGCGATCAGCGGACGCCGCTTGACCCGGCGCGGCAGGATCGAGGCGAGGGCGGGGGACGCGCGACGATCGGGCGACGATCGACCACGGCCCGGAGATCGGCGGCGAGCTCCGCGGCGCTCCGGTGGCGTCGGCCTCGGTCCGGATCGGTCGCCATGGCGACGACGAGATCCAGTTCGTGCGGGATCGTGCGGTCGCGTTCGCGCAGGCGGCCGGGGGCCACGACAGCGGATGCCGCAGCGCCGGCGCGCTCGGCGCACGCCCCGTCGTCTGCGGTCGGCTCGAGCAGCAGCGCGTGCGCCAGCAGGCCGAGCGCGTAGACATCGCTCCGCGCATCGGCGACGCGGCCATCGCGGAACTGCTCGGGACTCATCCACTCGACGGTTCCGATCACCTCGCGGTCGCGGGTGACCTCCGGCGGTTCGCCGACGTGCCGGGCGACTCCGAAGTCGACGATGCGCGGGCGTCCCGCCGCATCCACGAGGATGTTGGCGGGCTTGAGGTCGCGGTGGATGAGGCCGCGGCGATGGGCGTGGCCGACGGCCTCGGCGACGTCCGCGAGCAGCGCGACGCGGGCGGTGCGCGAGAGCCGCCACTGGCGCACGAACGCGGTGATCGGCAGCGCCATGGGGACGAGGTCCATCACCAGGAATGGCCGGAGCTCGCCGTCGACGCTCGCGGTGCCGGCGTCGAGGATCCTGACGATCCGGGGATCGTCAAGCTCCGCGAGGCACTCCGCCTCGGTGCGGAAGCGGGCCAGCCGTCGAGGGCACGGTGCCGGATCGCGCATCAGTTTCAGGGCGACGGCGCAGTCGGTCCCGGCGATTCGTGCGCGGTAGACGATGCCCATCCCGCCGCGCCCGAGCTCGCCGAGGATCTCGTAGCCCCCGATTCGCTTCGGCAACGCGGGCGCCCGCGCGAGGCCGGCGAACTGGTCCCGGGCAAACCTGACCAGCGCCCGCTGGGCAGCGCGAGAACGTTCCGCGGCTTCGGCACCGTGCGCGCTCAGCGGAGCGGGGAGAGCGCGAGCGCCGAGCCCACCGCGCCCGACGGTCGCATCGAGCTCGTCGGCATGACCTGGCTCGGCATGCGCCCCATCGGGTGCGGCGCTTGGCTCGCTCCGGGGAACCGATCCGGCTCCGGGCGCGCAGCGCGCCGCAGCGGGCTTCAGCGGCTCGGGCCGGTTGAACGTCGAGAGCTGCCCGTCGCCGTCGGGTGCCGTGCGGGCGGGGCTCGCGCCCGATGAACTCGTCGCCTGATCACGTCCTCCGGGGCCTCGCGCGGGGTGCTTCATCCCCCGACTCCCTGGCGCAGGGCCGCGATGGCCCGCTGCTGGAGGAGCGAGACCGCCCCGCGGGTTCGGCCGAGCGCGGCGCCGGCCTCCGCGTGGCTCATGCCGCGGAAGATCACGAGATCGAGCACCTCGCGGTAGATCGGCGGGAGCCTCTGGATCTCGCGCCGCATCATCTCCGCAAGCTCAGCTCTGGCGCAGCCGCCTGAGGGAGTCGTGCCACCGCTCGTCGCCTGCCGATGCAGCCAGAGGATCGAGTCTTCACCGGCCGCGGGTGAGGCGCGACGTCGCGGCGGGGGGCGCCGTGCGGCCCGCATCGCCGCGATCGCATCGCGCAGGTTGTTTTCCGCCGCGCGGCGCAGCCACGCCTGAAGCGGCCTCGCGGTGCTGTCGGAGCTGAGCGCTCCGGAGGCGTGCGCGAGATAGGCCTCCAGATAGGTGACCTGCATGATGTCGTCGCGGTCGATCCAGCCGGCGAGCTCCGGCGCGATGCGCAGCGAGAGCGCAATCCGGTGTCCCGCGGCGGCCAGCCGCTCCTCGAACGACTCGAAACGGCCGGATGCCAGGGAGGGCTCCTGGCGCGACGGACCTTCCTCGACGACTCCCCGCACCCCCCGATGGGCCGCCCGACCGGACGCCTTCGACTGACTCCTCGGTTCCATGCCCACACCGTCCTTCCGGAACGATCGTACCAAACACGATCTTTACATAACAGCACCCCGCGCACCCATGCAGCCGGGATGCAGGCTCGGCGGCATTCGCGCGCGAGCGCGTCGATCCTCGGACCGTGCCGAAGGGGTGGCGGGCGGCGGCGGCGCGTCGCGGCCGGGCGGCCGACCCTTGGCCGCGCTCGCAGCGCACCGTGCCGACCGTCGCGGGCGTCGACCCCAGCGGCCTTCGCCTCGGGCGGGGCGGTGGCGCTTGCTGCATGAGTCACGGCTGCGGATCCGTCTCACCGCGGCCGCGTGCCGCGCAGCGAGCGGCCTCGCGCGCGGCTCCGGCGCCGATCTGCGTCGCCAGCTTGGCGCACGCCCGACGGCAGATGAGCGCGACGGCGCCGCGGGTCTGACCGAGGGCGCGGGCGGCCTTGGACTGCGAGAGGCCGCGGAGGCAGGTGAGATCGATCGCGTCGCGATCTCGGCGCGGGAGGCGTTCGAGAGCGTCGAGGAGCTCCTTGATGATCTCGCGTCTCTCGCACTCGCCCGGGGGCGACTCTGCGTCGGGGAGCCTGCCGGATCCCCGCGGCGCGACCGATCGATCGAGCGAGGCCGCGATGCACTCCTCCGGCGGGCGGAGCGAGCGCCGCTCGACGGGCGGGCGCCGAGCGCGGCGGAGCTTCGCGATCGCGTCGCGAAGGTTGTTCTCGGCGGCGCGGCGGAGCCACGGCCCGATGGTCGACTCGGTCAGGCGGCCTCCGCGGAAGGCGATGAAGGCGTCGATGTATGTCGTCTGCATCACGTCGTCGAGCTCGATCAACCCGGCCCAGCGCCGGCCGAGCCGAATCCGTCGGACGGTCCGGCTTCCCTCGGCGAGAAGGCGCTCGGCGAAGCGAGCGGTCTCCCCGACGTCGCAGGTCGGAGCTCCGGGAGCGCGCGCGGCGGCGCCCTCGCGCGCGCTGCCGGAGCCCGACTCGGCCGGCGCGCACCGGCGCTTCTCGGCATCGGTACGGCCGCCATCCCCGTCTGAGGAGCGTGATCGCGGGAGCGTCATGGATCGCGCCCGCGCGCTGCCCGACCGGCAGCGAGCGGTCGGAAGCGCGGCGTGCAAGGGCAATTCACAGGAACGCGATCCGCGCGGGCGACTCTCGCACCGGATCCGGCATCCAGCTTCATTTCCGCTCTCTCGGGCGAAGTTCCCGCGTGCGCCCCGACGCGTTCCGCCGCACTCTCAAGTGGAGGTGCGTCTCGCGCCGTCGGCGCGGTCCTTCGTTCGCGCCCGAAGCGGGCGGGGCGAGTGGTTCATGCCGAAGTGAGGGCGCCCGATGGTCGGGCGTTGTGGCGCGCGATTGGTTCGCGCCTCCCTGGAAGGAGTCGTGCAATGCATCGACGTGCCTGTACCGCCATCCTGGCGGGCGCTGTCTCGTGTTCCTTCATCGCGACCGCCTCTGCCTGCACGGGCCCGCCGCCACCGGCCGAGCCGCCGACGATCTGGATCCTTCCGGGGGGTCCCGGGCGCGTCAACGTCTACATCCTGCTCGAGAAGGTCTTCGCGACCGACTCGCCGCACGACTGCGCCTGCGGCGTCGGGCTGGGCAACATCAGCTCGCCGGTTCCGCCCGGAGTCCAGATCAACAGCGTCCGCGTCGGAAAGCTGATCCTCGGAGGACCCCAGCCGATCTTCGTTCCGCTCCCGGCGTTCGATCCGCTCGAGGACGACGAGCCCGCGACGGTCGGCTTCCAGGCGGGGAGCGGCGACCCGATGCTCGGAGATCCCGAGCCTGGCTCGACGTGGTCCGGCTTCGGCGGCACCATCGGCGCCGTTCAGCCCGGGCCGCTCGGACCGAACGAGGTCTGGGTGCTCTGCTTCAACATCAAGGGCGTCTCGGTGCCGCAGGCTGCGCTGCTGCCGTTCCAGATCGGCGGGGGTCTCGCGAACCCGGAGAATCCCTTCGCGCCGCTCTTCGATCCCAACGAGATGCACTCATCGAAGTATGGCGCGTCCGGTCAGCTCTGTCCGGGCAAGTGCCTCGGCGACCTCAACGGCGATGGCGCGGTGGACGGCGCCGACCTGGGCATCCTGCTGGGCAACTGGGGGACCAACAACATCTGCTCGGATCTCGACGGGAACGGAATCGTCGACGGCGGAGACCTCGGACTGCTGCTCGGCCTCTGGGGGCCCTGTCCCTTCACCTGTCCGGCCTCCGATCACGACTGCTGCACCACCGGCGGTCCGGGCTGCACCGACGCCGAATGCTGCGCGCTCGTCTGCAAGATCGACCCGTTCTGCTGCGAGGTGGCGTGGGATCAGATCTGCGTGAGCGAGGCGGAGAAGCTGTGCGGCCTCATCTGCGGCGGCGTCTGCCCGCCCTCGGATCACGACTGCCTCACCACCGGCGGCCCCGGCTGCACGGACGTCGACTGCTGCGAGCAGATCTGCGCCATCGATCCCTTCTGCTGCGACGTCGCGTGGGAC
>CALMPF010000015.1 GCA_937871505.1 uncultured Planctomycetia bacterium
TCGGCCAGATGCTGCTCGAGTTCGCGAAGAAGCTCGAAGCGATGCCGGCGCAGTCAAAGGATGGTGATGGCACGCAGGACGGCACCCGGGATGGCACGGGCGGCGAGACACCCGCCAAGGCGTCGCGACGCGTCAGCGCGAAGGGCCGCCACGGTCGACGCCGCATCGCCGATCTCGATCACCTTCCCGCGACCACCATCGAGCACGACCTGCCCGAGGCGGAAAGGCGTTGCTCGTGCTGCGACTGCGAGAAGCGACGCATCGGCAAGGAGGAGAGCTGGCAGGTCGAGTACGTGCCCAGCCGCTTCGAGCGATGGCACCACATCCGGTACATCTATGCGTGCTCCGCATGCGACGCCGCCGGCAACGGTGGTCGGGTCGCGACGGCGGAGAAGTCGGAGGACGCGATCAAGGCCAGTCCGATTGAGAAGGGCATGGCCGGCCCGGGTCTGCTGGCGATGGTGGTCACGAGCAAGTTCGCCGACTACCTGCCGCTGCATCGGCTGGAGAACATCTTCGAGCGCAACGGCCTGGACATCTCGCGTTCAACGCTCTGCCAGTGGTGCCACGACACGGCCGAGATCATCGTGCCGCTGCACGACCTCATGTGCGACCGCGTGCGGATGTCGCACCTCGTGGCCACCGACGACACGGTGATGCCGCTTCTGGCGCCGGGCAAGACGGTTCGGGCTCGCATGTGGTCGTACATCGGAGATGACGACCACCCGTACAACGTCTTCGACTTCACGCGCAGCCGGGCGCGCGACGGTCCGACGACGTTTCTGGCGGGATATTCACAGACGCTTCTTGCAGATGCCTACGGCGGGTACAACGGCGTGGTCGTCGGCAACGGGATGACGCGTGCGGGCTGCTGGGCGCATGCGCGACGAAAGTTCATCGACGCCGAAAGCAGCGAACCTGCGGTGGCGCGCGAGGCGGTGGCCATCATCGACGCGCTGTTCGCTGTCGAGCGACGCGTGAAGGCGAGCGCTCAGAGCGCGGTGCCTGAGGATCTGGCCACGGTCCGCAACGTGGAGTCGCGCGCCGTGATCACGCACCTCCATGGTCGGCTGCTCAGCTGGAAGGCCGAGCTGCTACCGCGCAGTCCGATGGCCGCGGCGGTCCAGTACGCCCTCAATCAATGGGCGGAACTCACCGTGTTCCTCGACGACCCGGCGGTGCCGATGGACAACAACGCGTGCGAGCGCGAGATGAAGCGACAGGCCATCAATCGCAAGAACTCTCTCTTCGTCGGCAGCGAGCGCGGCGGCCGGACCGCGGCCATCCTCTCGAGCTTCACCAGCACCTGCCGACGACACGACATCGATCCCCAGCGCTACCTGACCCAGCTCCTGGTCAACCTTCCCGGCTGGCCAGTCTCCGACATCGCCGCCTGGCTACCCGACGAGTGGAAGCGCCGGCAGACGGCCGGCTGAGGGGGTTGGCGGAACGGACACCGATGAAGCACGCTCCGCTCGCCGACGGCGTACTCCCGAGGGAGGCACATCCCGCCTTCACCGCTCACTCGCCGGTCGGTTCGGCGACACCGGAGCCGCCGCATGCCTGCACGGACGCAGCCACCGCTGTCCCCCGCCGATCGTTGGCGTGAGGCCGCGACCATCCGCGCCACCGCGATCCTCCGTCGCCGACGGGGGTTGCTGGACGACCACCGTGGCCGAGAGGGCGTGAAGCGAGCCGCGAAGCGATGACGACGCAGGTCTCGCACCGAGGCGTGCGCGTATCCAGCACCGCCTCGGAGGACGCACCGTGCGAGTCGATCGGAAACGCGCGAGGCATCATCAGAAACGGCCCCCCGGACTCCCCCGGAGGCCCGGTCTGGCGTCGAGCGGCTCGGTGACGCAGGCGCCTCGGAGTCGCCTGGGCCTGCCGAGGTCGCCGGGGGTCACGTCAGTTCCCCCGCGTCGCTCGGCGCTGCCGGGCTTCGGCGGCGATGCCTGCGCGGACGGTCGACGCGTCGCGCACGAAGAGCGCCGGATCGAGGTCGAGGCGGCTCGCGAGCAGCTCCTCGACGATCTGCTGTGCGAGGGCGATCATCCCCTCGGCGGTCGGATGGAGCCGGTCGGGCTGGAGCATCGGCGCCCGCGCGGGCCACTCGTTCTCGCCGATGCGGATCGCCTCGCCCGATCGAAGGGACTGCACCAGCCGCGCGAGCGGAAAGAGGATGACGTTCTCGCGCTCGGCGGCCCAGGCCCGGAGCCGGGCATTGAGCGCTTCGAGCGTCTCCGCTCGCGGCATCTGGCTGGCGGAGAGCATCCGACCGACCGCCTCGGACATGTCGGGGAAGTCGCCGACGACGATCGGGCAGGTGAAGGGATCGAGCAGCGCGAGTCCCTCCTCGAGCAGCGCCATCCGCTGCGCCTCGTCGTTCTCCGGCATGACGCCGTATCCGAACCAGAAGAGGAAGTCGAGGGCGATCAGCAGCGAGGGCTGGCGCGACAGCGCCGTGCGCGCGAAGCGGGTGCCGTTGCCGCGCGGATCCATGAAGAAGAACATCGTGCCCGCGACCAGATCGGGCGGCGCCGCCGAGGCAAGCGACTGCGCGAGGACATGTCCGAGGTTGACCGGCAGCCGCCGCGAACCTCCGTCGCCCTCGACGTCGCCCTCGACGTCGATCGAAGCGCCGAATCCCGCCGTGACGCTGGCGCCGATCAGGCTGATCCGGGCGAGCAAGGAGGCGGGCGAGCCCGGCGCCTCTGCGTCGTCGGCGCCGGGAGCCTCGATGGCTACGGTGGACGTCGATGAAGGCTCGGCCTCGGCGCCGTCGGACTCCTGAGCCGGCGGCGCCCCGGACGCCGGCACGGGAACTGCGCCGGAGGCGGCGGTCGCTTCCGCTGCACGCTCCGCGCCGGCCTCTGGGCGCTCGGAGGGGCGGGGGCTCGCAGCGTCGGTCTTCGGTTGCGCCGGGCTCGCTGCGCTCCCTGCGGTGCCTTGCGGCACCGACGCCGCAGCGGCCGTCGCGACGCCGGGGTGCTGCGCTCCGGTGTCGATCGTGCGCTGCGGCGCGGTTGCCGGATCGCGCGTCGCCCTGCCGCTTGCGGCGTCCTTCGACTCGCCGCGGCAGCCCCCCTTGGGCGCGACGAGCCCGAGCAACGCGAGAAGCGCGAGCGCCGCGACCGCGTGGCGCAGGGCGGCCGGCGGCGTGAGCCGAACGCGAGACCCGCTCCGGGTGAGACGTTCGCAGGAGATGGATCGCTTCACTGAGCTTGTTCTCGTTGAGGGGGAGGAGGCGCTGGAGTGCCGCGCACGCGCTCGAGCCGCAGCGCGGAGCGCTCCGGGAGGCTCCCGGAGGCTCCCGGAGGCCCCCGGATGAGGGGCGGGCGGGATCGCTCGGGTGCGCGCGGCGATCGGGCCGGAAAGCGCACCCCGTCCCGGGCGGCGCTTCAGGCCGGCCCGCTGCCGCCCGGCGATCACTCGACCGTCACGCTCTTGGCGAGATTCCGCGGCTTGTCGACATCCTTGCCGCGCATGACCGCGGCGTGGTATGCGAGAAGCTGGAGCGGAACCACCGTCAGCAGCGGCTGGAGCGGCTCGGGAACGTCGGGAACGTACACGACGTCCTCGCAGTGCCCGGCGATCTCGTCGTCACCTTCGGTCGCGACGGCGATCACGTGGCCTCCGCGGGCGCGCACCTCGGCGATGTTCGAGAGCACCTTCTCGTACTGGCTGTTCCGCGTCGCGAGGACGACCACCGGCATTCCGTCGTCGATCAGGGCGATCGGACCGTGCTTCATCTCCGCGGCGGGCATCCCCTCCGCGTGGATGTAGCTGATCTCCTTGAGCTTCAGGGCGCCTTCAAGCGCGACCGGGTAGTTGTACCCGCGGCCGAGGAAGAGCCAGTTCTCGCGATCGACGTACTTCGCGGTGACGGCGTGGATGTGCTCGCTCTCGCCGAGCACGCGCTCGATGCGATCCGGGATCTGCACCAGCTCGCGGAGGAGCTGCGCGACGGTGTCGTTGGAGAGATAGCGCCGACGTCCGATGTAGATCGCGAGCATCGTGGCGACCATCACCTGGCCGATGAACGCCTTGGTCGAGGCGACGCCGATCTCCGGGCCGACGCGCAGGTAGACGCCCGCGTCGGTCTCGCGCGAGATCGTCGAACCCACGACGTTGACGATGCCCAGCGCCAGCGCGCCGCGCTGCCTCGACTCCTGGAGCGCCGCGAGCGTGTCCGCGGTCTCGCCGGACTGGCTGATTGCGATGACGACGGTTCCCTCCTCGACGATCGGATTCCGGTAGCGGAACTCGCTCGCGAAGTCGTGATCCGCGACGATCTTGGCGAGGTCCTCGACGAGGTAGGACCCGATCATGCCCGCGTGCAGGGCGGTTCCCTGGCCGACGAAGATCACGCGCCGCGCCCGGGCGAGGTCGCGGGCGAACTGCGAGATGCCGCCGAGGACGATCTGGCCGCTGCGCTGATCGATGCGTCCCTGGAGGCACTGCCGCAGCGCCTGCGGCTGCTCATGGATCTCCTTGAGCATGTAGTGCGGGAAGGCGCCGAGGTCGATCTCGCCGAGGTCGGACTCGAGCTCGCGGATCTCCGGCGTGATCTCCACGTTGTCGATCGTCGAAGTCCGGAAGCTCTCCCGCGTCAGCGCCGCGACGGTGTAGTCCGCCAGGGTGAAGGCCTGCGTGGTGTGGGCGACGATGGCGCTCGAGTCGCTGGCGACGATGTACTCGTCCTTGCCGATGCCGACCATCAGCGGAGAGCCCTTGCGGGCCACGACGAGGACATCCGGCTCTTCGCGGCAGATCACGGCGATGGCGTAGGCGCCGGTCACCTCGCGAAGCGCCGCCTGCACCGCGCGCTCGAGGTTTCCGTGATAGAGCTCGCCGATCAGGTGGGCGAGCACCTCGGTGTCGGTTTCGCTGGTGAAGGAGTGTCCGCGCTCCTCGAGGTACTTGCGCAGGACGACGTAGTTCTCGATGATTCCGTTGTGAACCACCGCGATGCCGTGGCCAAGCTGCGCGTCGTCGATCTGCGGATGGGCGTTGCGCTCCGAGACCTCCCCGTGCGTCGCCCAGCGCGTGTGGGCGATGCCGAGCGTGCCCTCGAAGGCCTCGCTCCCGGGGCCTGAAGCCTGCGCCCGCTCCTCGACGAGCTCCTCGAGCACCGCCACCCGGCCGATCGTCCGGGCGACCTGAAGGGTGCCGTTGACGATCGCGATTCCCGCGGAGTCGTAGCCTCTGTACTCCAGCCGCTTCAGGCCCTCGAGCAGGGTCGGTCTGGCCGAGCGGCGTCCGATGTAGGCGACGATTCCGCACATGCGAGGGGTTCTCCGGGGGGCTCTTCGTCCGGCGCCGCCGCTCGACATCGCGGCGGGCCGGTTCGGAGCGCGTTCGCCGTCGATGCGCCCGCCGCTCCGAGGCCATTATGGCTCGCCTCGTCGGCTCGGGGCAGGATCGGCGGTCCCCGTACGATCGCCCTCGTGAGCGATCTCTGGAGCGAGCAGCGGACGGCGCGGCGCGCAGCGGTCGAGCCGCTGGCGGCGCGGATGCGCCCGCGCACGCTCGCGGAGTTCGTCGGACAGGAGCAGATCCTCGGGCCCGGCCGCCTGCTGCGGCGGATGCTCGACGCCGGATCGCTGACATCGATCGTCGTGCATGGACCCCCGGGCACGGGCAAGACGACGCTTGCCGCGGTGATCGCGGCCCACGTCAACGCGCACTTCGAGTCCTCGAACGCGGCGATGATCGGGGTCGCGCGGATTCGCGAGGTTCTCGACGCCGCGGCGCGCCGCCTCGAGGAGCGGGGGACGCGGACGATCCTCTTCCTCGACGAGATCCACCGCTTCGCCCGCAACCAGCAGGATGTCCTCCTCGCCGATGTCGAGCGCGGAACCGTGATCCTCGTCGGAGCGACGACCGAGAACCCGTGGTTCGCGGTCAACGGCGCCCTGGTGAGCCGTTCGACCGTCTTCCGGCTCGAGCCGCTCTCGGAGGAAGCCGTCGGCACGCTTCTTCGCCGCGCAGCGGTCGATCCGCGCGGCCTCGGCGAACTCGCCTTGCGGCTGGACGACGATGCCGTGGCCCACTGGGCGCGGACGTGCGATGGCGACGCCCGCCGAGCGCTGACGGCGCTCGAGGTCGCCGCGATGAGCCTGCTCGCCGAGCGGCATGGAGGCGCTGGGGGAGCGCTCCCGCCGACGCCCGCCGACCCGCTGCACATCACGCTGGCGGTGGCGGCCGAGTCGATCCAGCGCAAGGCGCTCCAGCACGACGCCGCCGGCGACGATCACTACGACCTCGCCAGCGCCCTCATCAAGAGCATGCGCGGCGGCGACCCGCAGGGAGCGATCCACTGGCTCGCCCGGATGCTCGAGGCGGGCGAGGACCCGCGCTTCATCGCGCGGCGGGTGGCGATCCTCGCCAGCGAGGACATCGGCCTGGCCGACCCTCGGGCGCTCGAGCTGGCCGCCTCGGCGTGGAGCGTCGTCGAGCGCGTGGGAATGCCGGAGTGCCAGCTCGTCCTCGCGGAGGCGGTCCTCTACATGTGCCTGGCGCCGAAATCCAACGCCTGCGCCCGCGCGATCTGGGCGGCGATGGAGGACGTGCGATCCGGCCGGACGATTCCGGTTCCGCCGCGCCTCCGCGATCAGACCATCCGGCGGCAGCTCGGGCGCGAGGCGGCGGCGGGCTCGTACGTCGGTGTCGTCGAGGAGTACGTCTCGCCGCACGATGATCCGGCCCGCGGGCGCGCCGACGGCGACCACCTCGGGGTCGATCGGGCGTACTACGTGCCCACGCGCAGCGGTCACGAGGCGCGGGTGGCGGACCGGCTCGCCGAGCTGCGATCGCTGCGCGGTCGCGCCGAGGGGGTCGACGACGGAGCGGGGGCGAGCGCCGCCGCAGCGCAGCCCGGCGCGGGCGCCGCCGAGGCTCCCCGCGAGCGCGGAGGGCCTCGTGATCCGAGCCCGGATCAGCGGGGATCGGAGCTGGAGTCGTGAGCGCCGCGGCGGGCCGTCAGCCCGACAAGCCGGAGCTGCGCCGGAGGATCGTGGAGGCGCTGCGGGCGCTCGGCGAGGATGCCCGAGCGCGGGGCTCGGCCGCGATCGTCGCCCGGCTCGTCGGGCTCGGGTTCGGCGGCGCGCCGGCGGGTGACGCGGCTGGACCCCGCGCCGTCCCGCTGCCCGGCGAGGCGGCGGACGCCCCGCGCCTCGCGGACGGCGTCCTGATGGCGTTCCTCCCCCTGCGACTCGAGGTCGACCTCACCGAGCTGCTGCGACTCCGCATCGCCTCGGGAGGGCGCGTCGCGGTGCCGCGCGTCGTCGAGATGAGCGATCGCATCGAGCCGGTCGAGCTCACCAGCGTGGAGCCGGCATCGCTCGATTCCGATCGCTTCGGGGTTCCGACGCCCCGCGGCGCCGTGCCGGTCTCGACCGAAGCGCTCGGCGCGGTGCTCGTTCCCGGGCTTGCCTTCGACGACGAGGGGCGACGGCTCGGCCGCGGCGGCGGGCACTACGACCGGTTTCTCGCGCGGCTGCCGCGCACGGTCCGGCGGATCGGGATCTGCTTCGGTCTCCAGCGCGTGGAGCGCGTTCCTGAGGAGCGTCACGACCGGCGCGTCGAGTGCGTCGTGACCGAGGAGGGAATCACCTACAGTCGAACTCCGCGGGGACCGCAGGGGCCACCGCAGTGACGCATCCGCGCGATTGGTGACCGACGCTGCGGACGGTCGATGAAGAAGCCATGGTGCTCGCGAGCCAGACTCCCCGTTCCTCCAACCGCTGGCGCTCGATGACCAACGAGCGGCAGCGCCGCAGCCGCGCGACGCGACGGGTGGTCCTGCTCACGCTCGTCGTCGGCGCCATCAGCGTCGGCGCCTGGGCATTCTGGGGGCGCGGGGGCGGCGAAGGCGCGCTCCACGACGGGCCGGCGACCGAGGACAACGCGACCACCGACGCCGCAGCGCCGCCGCCTCGGGATGCCCGCCCGGTGCTCGATCTCGGCGGAGGTTCGCGCGATGCGGCGCCCGCCCGTCCCTCGACATCGGATCCAGCGCCCGCGCCTCGCAGCGCGGCGAAGCCGCCGCCCGCCGAGCCGCGCGGGACGACGCCCGAGCCTCGAGCGCCTGCAACCGACGCCGGGACGTCGTCGACGCCCTCTCGAACCGGGAGCGACGCGACGACGGCGCCTCCCGCTTCAGGGACCACGGCGCCTCCGGCTTCAGGGACGCGCCGACCGACGTCCCCCGAGCCGCTCGCAGCGGCGCTGGCGCTGGCGAAGAGCGATCCGGTCGCCGCTCGGCGAACCCTGACGGCGATGGCAATCGATCCGCGGCTCTCTCCGGCGGAGCGGTCGCGGGCCCGCGAAGCGATCGACGAGATCAACCGCGAGATCCTCTTCTCGCCGAAGGTCGTCCCCGGCGATCCCTTCGCGCGGACGTACGTCGTGCAGTCAGGCGACAACCTCGCGCGCATCGCGCAGCGCGAGGGGCTCGACGCGGACTGGCGCTTCGTCAAGCGGATCAACCGGATCGCCGACGAGCGGCGCCTCCGCCCCGGGCAGACGCTCAAGCTGGTCAAGGGCCCGTTCCACGCCGTGGTGAGCAAGCGCGACTATCGGATGGACGTCTTCCTCGGCGAGGGTCCGGAGCGCGTGCTGGCTGCGAGCTTCCTCGTCGGCCTCGGCGAGTACAACTCGACGCCCACGGGCCGGTTCAAGGTCCGTCCGCGCAGCCGCCTCGCCAACCCGGCATGGACGAACCCGCGGACGGGCGAGCACTTCAGGGCCGACGATCCGAAGAACCCCATCGGGGAGCACTGGATCGGCATCATGGGCATCGACGAGCACAACAAGGGCGTCGAGGCGTACGGCATCCACGGGACGATCGAGCCCGACTCGATCGGGCGCCAGGCCTCGATGGGCTGCGTCCGCATGCGCGCCGCCGACGTCGAGCTGGTCTACGAGCTTCTCACCGAACCCAACTCGACGATCACGATCGTCGAGTAGCCTCGCGAGGCCGTGAGCCCACCGAACCCCGAGCCCCCGTCGAACGCCCGACGTCCGACGATCGCAGTGACCATGGGCGATCCCTTCGGGATCGGGCCGGAGATCGTCGCCCGCGCCCTCGGCAGCCGCGATCTCCGCAACGCGGCGCGGATCATCGTCTACGGCCGCAATGACCTGCTCGCGATGACCTCCGAGCGGCTCGGCATCGAACCGTTCTGGTTTCGCGTCGCGGCGCGCTCGGAGCGCGCCGAGGCGCCGATCCTCAACGACTGCGTCGTTCTCGACTACCCCGAGGTCGAGCTGGAGTCGCCTGCGGCGCCGCGACCGACGCGGAGCGGCGGGATGCTCTCCAAGCTCTGCGTGGAGGATGCCATCACCGATGCGCTGCGCCCGAGCGGAGCGCCCCGGCGCGTCGACGCCGTGGTGACGGGGCCGATCTCGAAGGAGTCATGGTCCCTCGCCGGCTTCCGCTGGCCGGGGCACACCGAGCTCTTCGCCCATCGGACGCGGGCGCGGCGGCACGCGATGATGTTCGTCTCTCCGAGGCTGCGGGTCGGGCTGGCGACGGCCCACCTTCCGCTGATGGAGATCCGCGACATCCTCACCATCGGCCGTGTCTTCGACGCGATCGATCTGGGCAGCGAGCTCTGCCGCGACCTGGGCATCGCCCGGCCGCGGATCGCCGTCTGCGGGCTCAATCCGCACGCGGGCGAGCATGGCCTTTTCGGCGACGAGGAGCGCCGGCTGATCGAGCCGGCGATCGAAGTGGCGCGGAGCGGCGGAGTCGACGCCCACGGTCCCTTTCCCGGCGACACGATCTTCATCGCCGCAGCCGCGGGCAGGTGGGACTTCGTGGTGGCGATGTACCACGATCAGGGGCTGATTCCCGTGAAGCTCCTCGGCTTCGACAAGGCGGTCAACGTCACCATGGGGCTTCCGATCGTCCGCACGAGCCCGGATCACGGGACCGCCTTCGACATCGCCGGGCAGGGCAAGGCGAGCGAGGGGTCGCTCGTCGCCGCGATCGAACTGGCGATCGCGCTGGCGGGCAGCCGGGCGACGACGGCGCAGGCGTGACGCGCCGGGGTGCCCCCCAGCAGCCTGTAGCGAAAGTCATTCGGGCTGCGGACGAGCGGACAGGCGAATCTCATCGTCGCCGCAACTCGCCTGTATCACTGCGGATACTGCTTCGTCGCGGCTCCTCGATCTTCGCCTCCCCGCTCGCCCTCGCCTACAAAGCACTTTCGCCACAGGCTGCCGGGCCGCACACCGCGCTGAAGTGTCAGCAAGGAGAAGCGACCGGCTCCCGAGCGTCAGCCATCGGCGTCGCCGGCGCCGAGCCTCCGCCCTTCGGCGCCTTCAGCGTCGGCCGCCTCATCGTCGCCGCGCCGAGGCTCCGCCGCGCTGCTGCGCGCGAGCCGCGCGACGCCGGCTTCGCCGCGGAGGACCAGCGCGCCGTCTTCGATCGTCCATTCCTGCGCCGTCTGCACCGCGCCGATGAAGATCCGCTCCGTGTTCATGAGCGCGGGAGGACCGGCCACCTTGGTCACTCCGAGCGATCCGATCGCGAGCATCCCCTTCCCGGTGCGGTAGGGCCCGAAGAAGCTGTTCACGCCCCCCCAGCCGACGATCCGGCCGACTCCGTCGGCTTCGGACTCCGGCGCTTCGAAGCGCACCCACGGTCGGGTGTCGCCGCTGCGGGGCACGAAGGCGAGCGATCCCTCGGGCAGCTCGTCGAGCATCCAGGTGCCGTAGAGATCGGTGGCGCGGGATGGCGCGTCGCACCCCGAGGCGGCCGCGATCAGCGCGGCGAGGGCGATCGTGGAGAGCGCGACGCTGCGGACGGACATGGTCATGGCGTGGCTGTTGGGTGACGGGGGCGGCGGGGGCGACGCGCCTCCGCCGCAGGCGGGCGGCGGCGTGCGCTAGATCGATCGCGACCCCGCCGGATCGATGAGCCAGAGCCAGTCGATCAGCAGGAACTCGAGCCGCGCCACCAGCAGGGCGATGCGGCCCATCACGGTGTAGCCGAACATGGCGCCGAAGGTGATCATCAAGACCCAGATCCCGACGCGCGACGCGGCTCCGACGGCTCCGCGATGCTCGACGGAGAAGAAGAAGTACGTCAGGCAGCAGAGCACGCCGACGACGGAGATCACATGCTGGAGCGTCGCCCCCGCGGCGAAGGCGCCCGCCTCGTCGAAGGCGACGAGGGGCATGATGCCGCTGGCGACCTGATTGAGCAGGTCGGCGTGGAAGAACTGGACGAGTCGCAGGCCCGCGAAGACCCCGATGAAGAAGGCCAGCGGCCAGCTCGCGATCCAGCCGCCCTTCGGCGCCAGCCGCCAGAGGAGCAGGATGCCGAGGACGAGCGGGACGAGGAAGATGAGCTTCGGCTCGGTCTCCTCCGAGAGGCCCGGCACGGCCCATGCGCGGACCAGCCCGGGCAGCAGGCTTCCGATCAGGTTGGGGACGATCACGCTCCAGAAGGCGACGACCATCCAGTACGCCGCCGAGACGCCCACGAAGATCGCCTCGGCCAGCTTGTAGACGGGGTTGTCCCCCCAGAGAAAGGAGAAGATCGCCAGCGTGAGGAACGCCGCGATCCAGAGGCCGATCGTCCTCGGCAGGTCGAGCCGGAACGCCTGCTGGTCCGGGTCCGCGGCCTGCGCCCGCAGGAACTCTCCGTACGAAGCCTGGCGCCACTGCGTCCACTCGCGCGTCGGGCCGCCGTCGGAGGGGGTCGCGACGATGACTTCTCCCTCGACGTACTCACGGCCCACTCCCTGCGCCGAGAAGAGCGCCCGGCCGAGAAGGAATGCGCCGCCGAGGACGAAGAGCGTCGTCCAGAGGATCGTCTTGGCGCGCTCGCTCATCGCCGGGCCTCCCGCTGCCGCTCCTGCCGTCGAGTGAGGAAGTAGACGACGTTGCCGGTGATGATCAGCAGGATCATGAGCACGTGGCCGACAAGCTGCGAACCCATGCGGCGGCGGCCTTCCTGATAGCGGGGCTCGGCCTGGAGGCCGTAGGCATCGGCGAGCAGCGCTTCGTACTCGGCGGCGCCCTTGATCGCCGCGACGAGACCGGGAAGCTGCACCGGCACGTAGGGAAGCAGCGGCGGCGCCTGGACTCCGGTCACGCCGGCGATCATCGAGATCCGGTCAGGGAAGGGCGTCTTCGCGTACTGCACCCACTCCTTCACGCCCGGATAGCCGGCGCTGACCGAGACGACGAGGTCCATGTCCTGCACGCTGCGCACCCCCGCCATCATGGGGATCGACTCGATCCCGGCGCCGCGGGCGTCGGTGGTGAACATCTGCCGCAGGTCGGTCGCGATCACCTTGATCACCGCTTCAAGTCCCGACTTGTAGCCGAGGTTGACGAAGTCGACGCCGTAGCGCATCTCCGGGAAGTCGCGGGCGATCACCTTGGCGATCGTGTCCTCGGCCATCTGCGGACCGACCGGCAAGAGCGCCATGAAGTAGAGCCTCGCTCCGCGCTTGGCGGCGTGGTAGGTGAACGAGGTCGCCATGGGGGCGATCTCGCCTGCGCTCGCCGGGTCGAAGTCGAAGCTCAGCAGGACGCGGCTTCCGGGCTCGAGCTTCTCGATCTCTGCGAATGCCGCCAGGGTGTTGGGCGTGATCGACTCGGGAAACCGGAGCTGGAGCACGATCGGCACCCCGACGGCGAGCAGCATCAGGAGGAAGATCCAGCGGCGATCGAGCGTCTGGAGGAACCGCAGCATTTCAGTTCCTCCCCGATCCGAGGTGCGAGCGGTCGACGCCGAGGAGGATCCGCAGCGACGTCGCCACGACGCCGAGCGCCACGCCGATCATGATCGCGCGGGTGCCGGTGGTGGTGAAGGTCTCCATGACGAACTCCGAGAGCAGCTCGATCCGCAGCGGGGAGTCCTCGGGAAGCCACGAAGTGAGCCAGACGCCCGCGTAGGTGCGCCCGAGCAGGATCAGGAATGCGGTGCCCAGCAGGAGCGTCGCCTCGATGTTCTTCGCCCGGAAGGCGCGGAACGCCGCGGAGGCGACGTAGAACGCGAGCATCGCGAACATCGTCGCCGTCAGCGGCTTCCAGGTGTACTCGTAGATCCACCAGAAGGCCGAGCCCTGCTCGTTGAACTCGCCCGACCAGGCGTAGGAGGGGTACTCCGGCAGCGGGTTGACCCCGACCTTCGCGAGGCCGACTGCCAGCGTCACGACGAAGGCGACGAGCGTGACGACCGAGTAGCCCCAGCCGGGCACCCGGTCGGAGATCTTCCGCAGGTTCATCTTCATGAGGTTGCCGCCTCCGAGGATGAACGCGATCGCCGCGAGGATGTTGAACCACGTGGAGACCGTCTCGCCGAGCGCGGACATCCACGGGACGAAGTACGCCACCACGAGGACGACGCCTGCCGCGGTCGTGATGAAGAGGGGGATCGTGCGCCTCATCGGAGGATCTCCCCGACGAGGTAGGCTGCCGCCTTCGCGGGGGCGCTCTCGGGACCGAGGATCGACCCGACGGTGACCAGCGCCGTCCCGACGACGAGGATCGATGCGGCGAAGAGCTTGCCGACATCCTGCCCCTTCAGGCTTCCGAGCTGATCGGGCTCTCCGGAGAGGTAGGCGCTGGCGGCGAAGAACTCCTCGCCGATGAGCGTGTAGTCGCACGCGGCGACGAAGAAGGGAAGCTGCGAGACCTCGGCGGTGCCCGCGATCTGGATGGCGCCGATGGCGTTGCCGGTCTCGGCGAGGATCAGCGACTCGGCGAAGAACTTCCCGAGGTAGAAGCACGCCGCGGGCTTCTGCCGCGACATCATGCCGGTGAGATAGGCGACGTAGCCGAACTGCTCGTCGGTCACGTAATAGATGAGGTCGGGATTGAAGCTGTCTGATCGACCTGCGGCGAGATAGGCGGCCTCGACCGTCTCGCGGGCGGCGGTCATCACCAGCGACCGGGCGGTGGGGACCTCGACCTGGGCGTCGTACTCGGCGACGGTGCGCGAGACGCGGCCGAGCACGGTGAGGCCCGCGATCGTCTCGATGTCGTTCATGTCCATCAGGCCCGGCACGAAGAGCACGGAGCGGCCCATCTCGGTGGCCCGGCCCACCGCCTCGTCGACGGCGTCGAGCGCCGGCATCCGCCGGACCTTCATCGGCCTTCCCGACCGCGCGAGACCGATGCAGGCGACGACGCCGGCGCAGACGATCGCCAGCAGAAGCAGCAGCCAGAGCCGGCCCGGGTCAAGGAAGCCCAGGAACGGCTTCGGAGCCTCGCCAGCCGCGGCGAGAAGCCATGGCGCGCCCGCATCCCATGCGAGGCATGAGAGGAAGGGCGGGTCGGCGCCGGCGAGCAGGCCGGGCACCGCAGACGAAGGCGGGTGGACGACTGTCACTCCGTTCACTCCTCAATGAGCTCCACGTTCGCGCGCGGGACGACGACCGCCTCGCCGGAGTCGAAGCGCACCTCGAGGACGCGCGCCTTCGATCCCGAGCCGAGGACATACGGCTGCTCCGGCAGCGCCGAGACGCGGCCGATCAGCCCGAAGTGCGGATCGCGGACGATGCGCACCGGCGTGCCGATCTCGAGGAGCCCGGCGCCTGAACTCTCGGGCGGCGCGCCCCGTCCATCGGAACCGGAGGGCAGCGGCACGATCACCTCCGGCCGCATCACGCCCGCGCGGATCTGCGTGGCGCCGTTCGCCGACGCCTCATGCCCCTCGAGCGATCGAAGCAGGCGATAGGTCCGCTCCGCCATGGCGATCTCGCCGAAGCCCTCGGTGATCACCAGCGTCAGCCCGACCTGCTCGCTGCCGGTGATGGCGACTCCGAGGTCGTAACCGAGGAACTCGCGCAGGTCGCTGTCGTCAAGGCCGCCGGAGACCACCGCCGCGACGCCGATCTCGCGCGCCTTCCTCAGGGCCTGCACGCCGACCCGGCCGCCGCCGACGACGATCTGGCCCGCCATCTCCGGGCGGAGAAGCTCCTCCTGAAGCGGCTCGTCGGGCCGGGCGCAGGCGAGGCGGATCGTGCCGAAGGCCTCTCCGCCGATGCCGAAGATCCCCTGGACGAGGGCGACATCCGCCTCGATGACGACGCCTTCTTCGGGGATCGGCTCGACGACCTTCCCGGCGAGATACGCGCGGACCTCCACCGGCAGCGACGGACCGCGGATGATCACCTGCCCGGTCGCCGCCGAGATGCTCTCGATCGTCCCGGAGGCCTTCGCGCGGCACTCCGCCTTGAACATCCCGAAGATGCCGCGTGTGCGGGCGATCACCTCGTTCAGCTCGACGCGCTCGCCCTCGCGCCGGAGCATGAACTCCGGAACGTCCGCGGGCTGGGCACCGAGGAGGCTGGCGACGTTCATCGGCGTCAGGTCGCCGGGCATGGCGGCGCGGGCGATGACGTCCCGCGCCGCGACCACCGCGCCCTGCCCGACGAGCACCTCGCCCGCGATCGGGAGCATCCGGCGCACGCGGTGGCGCGTCCGGGCGGCGACCTTCAGTCCTGGGGTGTACGCGGTGGCCATCGGGGCTGCGAGTCTGCGTCGTGCGGAAACGGCTGGGAAGTGCAGGCGGCGCGCCGTGCGGCGTGCTCCGATCAGTCGATGGCGCCGATCTCCTTCATCCATCGGGCGACTGCGGCGCAGCGCGCGCTGCGCTCCTCCGGGAGGCGGAGCGGGCGCCCGCGCGTATCGATGACGATGCCGGCGGCGCCGCCGCGAACGCGGCGCTCGACCGGCTTGCCGGGCCCGGCGCCGACGTCGACGCCGCGCACCGGCTCGACCCGCGCCGAAGCCTCCTGGCCCTCGGCGAGCGGGATGCGGCGCAGCTCCCCCCAGGGGATCTCGCCGGAGAACGCGGCGCCCGAGCCGTCGTCGGCCGCCCCGTTCGCGCCGGCGACCGGCTCGATGCGGCAGGAGAGGCAGGGCTTGCCCTCCCGGCCCTCGCCGCGCGGCGCGATGCAGGTGCCGAGGTGGACGAGGCAGTCGCGCTCGAAGACCTCCATCGCCGCGCGCTCGTGGACGGAGGCGAGGACGCCGAGGTGCGGCATCATGAAGATGCTGTCCTTCGCCAGCGTCGTGAAGCCCTCCGGCTCGAAGCTGTCGATCAGCATGAGCGCCGTCTGCGCCGGCCGCGGGGCATGGCTCAGGACGCCGCCGGAGGCGACGAGGAGGTCGAGGGCCATGCTGTCGACGATCGTCCGACCGCCTGAGGACTGGCTGAAGGTGTCGCCGACGGTCCGCTGCTGCTGCACGCCGCTGAGCGTCGTGGCGAACTCCTTGTGCTGCTGATACGCCAGCCGGAGGGCCTCGCGCGCGACGGCCTGCTCGAAGACCAGCGCCTCGACGGTCTGCGGGATCGTCGTCGGGCGGATCATCTTGTTCTTGACGCGGTTGCGCAGCTCGCGATCGTCCATCGGCAAATGGACCCAGCGCATGATCGCATCGAGCCCCGCCTCGGCGCAGACGTTGCTGATCGAGTAGCTCATGCCGAGGTTCGCCGACACCGTCCGGTTGAACACCGGCGCGCCTTCGTGGCTGAAGACGCTGAAGACATCCGTGGTCGCGCCGCCGATGTCGACGCCGACGGCGTTGATGCCCCGGCGCCGCGCGATGGTCTGAAGGATGTCCCCGACGGCGCCGGGAGTCGGCATGATCGGCGCATCCGTCCACGCCATCAGGCGGTCGTAGCCCGGGGCGTGGGCCATCACGTGCTCGAGAAAGACGTCGTGGATGCGGTCCCGGGCGGGTCCGAGGTTCTCCTGTTCGAGCGTCGGGCGCAGGTTGTCGACCACCGAGAGGGCGATTCCCGGCACCGCGAGGGCATCCCTGACGGCTGACGCGGCGTCGCGGTTGCCCGCGAAGATCACCGGCAGCTCGTACTTGCCGCCGAAGCGCGGCTGCGGCCGCGCGGGGGCGATGAGCTCGGCGATCTCGACGACCTTCTTCATGTCTCCGCCGTCGGTCCCTCCGGAGACGAGGATCATGTCCGGACGAAGCTCCCTGATGCGCTGAATCTGCTCGTGCGGGCGGCGGCGGTCGTTGGAGGCGATCGTGTCCATCACGATCGCTCCGGCGCCGAGCGCAGCGCGCTTGGCGCTGGCGGCGGTCATCTCGCGGACGACGCCCGCGACCATCATCTGGAGGCCGCCGCCGGCGGAACTCGTGGAGATGTAGATGTCGCAGCCGATCGGCCGGCCGTTCTCCATCCGCGCGGGGCGGATGATCCGTCCCTCGTCGTCGACGAGCCGACGTCCGGAGAGCTCCTGAAGCTCGGTGACCGCGTTGATCACGCCGATGGTGACGTCCGCGAAGGGTGCCTCGACGGTCGTCGGCGCCTCGCCGCGATGCGTCTGCCGGAAGACGCCCTCCTGCTCCTCGATGAGGATCGCCTTGGTCGTCGTGCTCCCGCAATCGGTCGCGACGACGACTCGGATGGTCCGGGGATCACCCATGTCCCGAGGGCCCTGCGTCGGCTGGGCCGGCGCTGCGCGAGTCGGCGGCGGGGAGGTCGAGCTTGCAGGTCTTCGCGGCGCCCTCCGCCTGCGGGGACGGGCCCGGCGGCTGCGGCCCGGAGTCGGCCTCCTGCGCAAGCGCCTCGATCCGATTGGCCATCCACTCAAGCGATCCGCGGCGCTCGAGATAGGCGGTGAATCGCTCGTAGGAGCCGACCTGCGAGGGGCCGGCCAGTGCCCAGAAGGCGGGATGAAGCATCCGCAGCCCCGCGGCGCCGACGGCATTGAGCGGACGGCTCATCTCGAGGAGCATCGCCGCAGGCATCGCCATGCCCGGCCGCGCCACCATCCGGCAGATGCGCTCGACGATCGGCCGCTCCTCGTCGGTCGGCTCGGCGGGGCCTGGCGCGTCCACGGCGAACGCGTGCCGCAGGGCGGCGCGCCATCCGCGGGCTGCAGGGGTCGGCGTCGACATCGCAGGGGAGCAGCGTAACAGGTGCGCTCGTGCGTGGCGAGGGACTTCGCAAGCATCGCGAGGCGATGGAGGGTGCCCGCCGGGAGCTCGCACGCGCCGACGAGGTCGCATCGCCTCAGGCCTCTCGCGGAGCCGTCCTCAGAGGAGCCGCGCAGCACCGGCCGATGCATGCGATGATCCTCCGAGCGATCCTCGACCCTCGCACCACCCCCCGGAGCATCCCATGACCAGCGTGCCCCAGGCATCGGCCCTCACGGCGGCCACACTTGCAGCCGTCAAGTTCGCCTCCCGCACGATGCCGACGACGAAACGGATCGCGCCGACCGCCCGGACGCCCGATCCGATCAACCTCAGCCGCTGGATCGACGCCAACCAGCACCTGCTCAAGCCGCCGGTCGGCAATCAGTACATGTACTGCGGCGAGGACTTCATCGTGATGGTCATCGGCGGTCCCAACACCCGCAATGACTTCCACGTCAACACCACCGAGGAGTGGTTCCATCAGATCAAGGGCGACATCGCCGTGCGCGTGCGCGAGGGCGAGCGCATGCGCGACGTGGTGATCCGCGAAGGCGAGACCTGGCTCTGCCCGGCGCTGCTGCCGCACCGCCCGCAGCGGCCGGCGGGCACCGTCGGTCTCGTCGTCGAAGCCCAGCGGCCTCCGGGCGACCTCGATCATCTCGTCTTCTACTGCGAGAAGTGCGATGCCCTCGTCCATGATGCCGCCTTCCAGATGGAGGACATCGTCGTGCACTTCGCCCGGATCATGGAGGAGTACTGGTCCGGTCCCGTCGAGGCGCGCACCTGCCGCGCCTGCGGGACCGTCGTCGAGAAGGCCGGGCCCTACGAGATGAAGAACCTGCGCTGCTAGCAGCCTGTGGCGAAAGTCATTCGGGCTGCGGACGAGCGGACAGGCGAATCTCATCGTCGCCGCAACTCGCCTGTATCACTGCGGATACTGCTTCGTCGCGGCTCCTCGATCTTCGTCTCCCCGCTCGCCCTCGCCTACAAAGCACTTTCGCCACAGGCTGCTAGCCCGACGGCGACCGGATCCCATGGACCCAGCTCTGGATACTCGCGATCCCATCCGGCTCATCGCCGAGCTCCAGCAGGCGCTGCTGCCGATCGCCTCGACCGAGGCGCCGTCGGCTGCGGAACCGCGGGGCGCGGAGAGCGGAGCGGGCTTGGATCCCGCGACGGGCGGCGCGACGGGCGGCGCGACGGGTGGCGCGACGGGTGGCGCGAAGAGTGGCGCGGAGGCTCCGGGCGAGGTCGGCATCGAGGCGACGCTCTGCCGCGTGCTCGATGCGCTCCGCGCCCGCTTCGGGGCGCGACAGGTCAACCTCTGGATTCCCGACTCCGACCGCGGCGTTCTCGTGCCGGCGTGCAGCGACTGCGAGGCGGTGCGCCGGCGCGACCTGCCGCACACGCTGCCGATCGCGTCGAGCAGATCGGGCCGGGCGTTCGTCGAGGTCCGGCCGGCCTACTACCCGAGCCTCGAGAGCGAACCGCGAAGCTGCAAGCCCGAGCTCTTCCGGCTGCTCGCGCTTCCCCGGATGTGGGTGCTTCCGATCGTGGCGGGCACGCTGGGGATCGACCGCGGCGTCATCGCGGTCGCGACGATGCACTTCGGCGCGGATGACCCGATCGATCACCTGACCGAGCCGCTCCTCGGCGCCGTCGGCCGGATCGTCGGCGAGGCGATGGAGACGGCGCTCTGGCGCGAGCAGGACCTCCTCGTCCGCATGACCGCCGAGGCGATGGCCGACTTCGGGGCGCAGCTTCAGGATCCCTTCGACCGGCTCGCCCGCGCCATCGCCGACTCGATGCACTTCGAGGCGTGCACGATCCTCCTCGCAGACGAGGAGCACGAGTACCTGAAGATCATCGGAACGACCGGCGTGGTCGACCATGTGCCGACCGACTTCGGGCGCCGCCTCTACCGCTTCGGCGAGCGGCCCACCGGGCGGGTCGCGAGCGAGCGGCGGACGATCGCGCTGGAGGATCTCGATCGCGAGCCGCTCGTCGGGTCGCCTCGCTACTCGGACACCGTCTCGACCGACGATCTCCGCCAGTTCCTCGCGGCGCCGGTGATCCTCCGGGGCGGCCGCCTCGTCGGGGTCGTGCGCCTTCGCAACAAGATCGCCCCCCGGCCGCACGACTGGCCGCGGCTGCTCAACCCGCTCGATCTCCGCCGCGTCGAGCGCGTCGCGACCATCCTCAGTCCGCTGCTCTCGCTGGTGATGGAGGAAGCCCGGCAGGATGCGATGATCGAGCGGCTTCGACACGACCTCGATCTGCCCGCGACCATGGTGCGCGACTTCGCGTCGTACTACGGCCGAGCGCCGGTCGAACGGATCCGCGCCGACGCCGAGGAGCTCCGCGTGAAGCTCGGCGACGTGGAGAGCGCGATGGAGATCATCCTCGTCAATGGCGAGCTGCTCCAGCTCTCCCGAGAGCAGCAGATCGTCCTCGCCCCGAAGCTGACGAACGTCTACACGGAGTCGGTGGTCAAGCTCTGCAAGATGCTCACGCCGATGGCCCGGCGCAAGCACCTCCGGCGGATCTCCTACGGCGGCGGCGAGAGCTTCGGACGCTTCGCGCCGCTCTGGGTCGATCCGCGGCTCTTCGACATCGCGCTCTACAACCTGCTGCACAACGCGATCAAGTACAGCCACCGCGACACCGAGATCCTCGTCGACGGAGGCGTGGCGGCCGCCGACGGCCGCACCTGGTACGAGATCAACGTCCGGAACTTCGGCATCGGCGTCAGCGATGCTGCCGCCGCCCGCGTCTTTCACCGCTACTTCCGCTCCGCCGAGGCCCAGCAGAAGACCCCCAGCGGCGTCGGCATCGGCCTGCATACCGCCGCGACCCTGGTCCGGCTCCACGGCGGCGAGCTGGTCCTGCGGCAGAAAAACACGCCGACAGTCTTTACGATCCGTCTTCCCGCGACGCTGGCGACCGCGCAGCCGGCCACGGCAGGCTCCGATCCCCGCGGCGGCTCGAGCTGAAGGCGGCCGCGGCAGGCGCCGCCCCGCTCGGTTCGACCGCTCCCCTCCTCACTTTCGAGCACCCGCCCCCGATGAGCAAGCGAGTCCTGATCCACGACGACGAGCAGCACACGCTCGAGTACCACGTGCGCCTGCTTCGCGAGGACGGCTATGGCGTCGACTTCATCGAAGACGACGCCAGGGCGCACCGCGTGATGACCGGTTCCGACCGCGGCCACGCGCTGCTGGTGCTCGACATGATGATGCCGGCGCCGATCGGCGTTCCGGCGATCGAGACCGAGTCGAACAACCGGACCGGCCGGTGGTTCCTGCGCGAGTACCGCAAGGCGTGCGACGTGGCGACGCCGGTCCTGCTCTACTCGCGCCTGGGAGAGCAGGAACTGCTCATCGCCGGGTGGCAGGCCTACGAAGGGTGGCATTTCCACGGCAGGGGCGCGACGCCGAAGCCGCCGACGGACGAAGCCGAGCGGAAGCAGCGGCTCCGGGACGGCTTCAAGGTGCAGGTCGCCGCGAAGAAGGAGTGCGACCCGCACAAGTTCCTGCGGCTCGTTCAGGAGATCATCGGTCGGCCTTAGCACTTCATCGCCCCTTGTCTCCTGCTGCGGCGTCCGGAAGCGGCGTTCTGCTGCATCGAAGCTCGCATCTCGTTGCATCGATAGGTGCTTGATGGCCCGCAGAGGGGCCACCGGCGCCCCATCTGCTTCGCTCCTCCTTGCAGGACATCCGCTTCCGACCGCCTCGCGACGGAGCCAAGGGGCGCTGGAGTGCTGGCCCTTCGTGCGGCGCGGCCGACCGCGGGCCGCTCGGCTGGATCCGCGCGCGGACCGCGAGCGCGGCGACGACACCGGAGCGTCCGGCGCGGCCGCGACGTCCGCGACGCACTGCCGGAGCTCGACCTGCCCATGACGCCCCCCGCCATCGACATCCACACCCACATCCTGCCGCCGTCGTGGCCCGATCTCCGGGAGCGCTACGGCTATGGCGGATTCGTGCGCCTCGAGCACCTCCCGGGAGAGGGCGGCTGCTGCCGGGCGCGGATGCTGATCGACGATCGGCACTTCCGCGACATCGAGAGCAACTGCTGGGACCCGCTGCGGCGCGTCGTCGACTGCGATGAGGCGGGGGTCGGTCTTCAGGTGCTCTCGACGGTTCCGGTGATGTTCTCCTACTGGGCGAAGCCTGCGGATGCGCTCGACCTCTCGCGGATGCTGAACGACCACATCGCCGGAGTCGTTCGGGATCATCGGGGCCGCTTCGCGGGACTCGGGACGGTTCCGATGCAGGCGCCGGAGCTTGCGATCTCCGAGCTCGAGCGTTGCATCGGCGAACTCGGCCTGCGTGGCGTTCAGATCGGAACCCACATCGACGCCCCCGACGGCATCCGGAACCTTGACGATCCGAGGGTCCTCCCCGTGTTCGAGGCGGCGGCCGAGATCGGCGCCGCCGTCTTCGTGCATCCCTGGGACATGATGGGCAAGGAGCGGATGCCGAAGTACTGGCTCCCCTGGCTCGTGGGAATGCCGGCCGAGAGCGCCCTGGCAATCTGCTCCGTGATCTTCGGTGGCGTGCTGGAGCGGCTGCCCCGGCTGCGGATCGGCTTTGCCCACGGCGGCGGCGCCTTTCCGTTCACGATCGGCCGCATCGAGCACGGCTGGCGCGAGCGCCCGGATCTCTGCGCCGTGGACAACCCGAACAACCCGCGCGACTCCGCCCGGCGGATCTTTTACGACTCCCTGGTGCACGACGCGGAGGCGCTCCGCTACCTCATCCGGCTGGTCGGCGCCGACCGCGTCGCTCTGGGCAGCGACTATCCGTTTCCGCTGGGCGAGCAGCGTGCCGGGGCGCTGGTCCGTTCGATGCCGGATCTCGATGAGGGGACGCGGCGGCGCCTGCTGCGCGGCACCGCGCTGGAGTTCCTCGGGCTCACGGATGAGGCCGGTCTCGGCTCGTTGCAGGAGTCTGGCTGACGCCGCGGCCGGTCCATTCCCCAATGGATGCCCCAATGGATGCCCCAACGGATGCCCCAACGGAAGCCCCAATGGAAGAGAGGCTCGGGCGCGGCCACCTCCGCTCCGAAGCTGGGCGCGCGACGCTTGGATTGTCGCCATCTCGACTCGCTCGCGCCTGCGGCAGCCGCGGGCGCACCCAAGCACGGCTGCGCCGCTACTCGTACACCCCGAACCACGTCGCCCAGAACATCATCAGGGTGTACGTCTGGTGATCGGTGACGCCGTGATTGAGCAGCCACTGCGAGAAGGTGATCGTCGGCGAGAGGTCGTCGATCGCCAGATCGGGATACGTGTTGATCAGGACGATGAACTGCGGCCAGAGCGCCGGAATGTTCGGCGGCGGCGGTACCGGATAGCTGTAGGCCACCGGCGGCGGGCCACCGGGTGGATCGGGATGCTCGGGTGGATCGTCGGTCGGAGTCGCCTGCGAAAGCCCGCTCGCGATCAGGATCGCGCCCGCCGAGAGCGCAGCCAGCCTCCAGACCCGCCGGATTGACCGGGCGGTCGGGAGGGCGGCGCGATCGGAGGGGATCTGCGGGGTCATCAGGAGCGTTCTCCGCCCTTCACCAGCCTCGCCTTGCGGAGCACCTGCCAGCCGGTTTCGCGGAACACTGGGAACCGTGCCATCGTCCCGGCGAGGGAGCGGACATCGTCGATGTCGAGCACCCAAGGCTCGCTGCCGGGGATCGTGCCGTCTTCGCGGCGGTCGGCAAGCAGTTCGCGGCGGCGCAATTCGAGTGTCCATACGCGCTCTCGGAGCGCCCAGTTCCCGATCAGCGACGCGATCTCGTCGGCCTTGTTCGTCAGAACGCCGAGCAGCCGCTCCGCGCGATCTTCATCGGAGACGTGCCGGAGCACGATGTTGGCCCCGAAGATGCACCACCATCCATACGCCTCGAGGAGCCACTGCGGGTCCAGGGCGCCCGGGTCGACCACGTCGTCGAGGCGGCCCAGAATGACCTCGACCGCCCGGACGGGGGACTCCTGACCGAGGAGCGTCCGCATCTCGAGCCGCCCCCCCTCGGCCACGACCCGCGCGACCTCGAGGGCCGGGAGACGGGCGTCGTCCGAAGCGGCCGCGAGCAGGGGGATCGCCTCGTCGAAGAGCTCGATCGCCTCGGATGCGTCCTCCTCGCGCGATTCCGTGCTTCCCCCTGCCCGGACCCGGAGAGCATTGGCGCGCACCGAGAGCGCGAACCCGAGCGCCCCCGGCGGCGGCGGACCACCCGCTCGACCCGAGCGGATCGTGTCGATCACGGTCCGGGCGACGCCGATGGACTCCTCGACGTTTCCGAGCAGCAGGTGGAAGTGCGCGAGGTTGAGCCGGAGCACGAGGGAGACCGTCTTCGAGCGGTCAGGCTCCGCGAGCGCGCCTTTCACAGTGCTGAGCGCCCGGGTGTATCGGCCCTGCGCCTCCCAGCCGGCGGCGACGCGCATCTGCGAGCGGACGCGCTCCTCGCCGGAGGTGGCGGCCCGCATCGCCTGCTTGCCGAGGCGGACGAGATCGCTCCAGCGTCCCGCGTTCTGGGCATCGAAGGCGGCGCGATCGAGCTGGGCCCACGACGCGCCAGCGGGAGGAGGGGGGCCGTCGGAGAGTTCGCGCTCGGGACCCCCGAGGAGGTCGTCCGAGACCTCCTGCACGGACCACTCGAGCAGCTCGGCGAGGCGCTGGACGAGATCGAGCTTGGGGATGCCGCTTCCGGGCACCACGTTGTGCACGTCCCGGTTCAGCTTCGCGGCGGTCTGCCGGATCGAGAGGCCGCGGTAGACGGTGGCGAGCTCGACGAGCTCGCGGAGCCGCTGCTTCGAATCGGCGCTCCGCTCGGGACGCCGTCGGACGCGAGGCGGCCGATCGATCGGTTCGCCGTCGTCGAGGTTCGCGTGCGTCGAGCTCATCGCTCTGTGGTTCCTCCCGATGGACTCTGCGGCGGCTGGACCCGCCAGTCGTCGCAGCTCCGTCTCCGACCTGCCTCGCCTCGGCCTCTCCTAGGCCGGCGGGCTTGCGGGTTGACGCGCACCTTGCGACGTCTCAGACCCGCCCGCACCGAGGCTCCCCATTCACCGCTCCGTCCGCCACGCTCGATCGGCTCTGCGATCTCTCCGATTTTCGATCTGCGGCGGCTTCCCGCGCCACACCGCGAAGCGACCGCGCGATCCTGAGATCGCGCTGCAGGCTCTTTCGGGCACGTTGCCGATGCTCAAGTTGTATCGGGCGCCGGGGGCGCCATCAAGCGTTTTCCCGAAACCTCCGCGGCGAGTCCCTTGAGGAGGTGCCCGGCCGAGTTCGTGCCAAAGTTCACGAACTCGGTTTGGCCGCGCCCAGATCGCCGGCTCACGTCGGTGCGATCCGGGTGACCGGCTGCTCGTCGCGTTCACCGAAGAGCCCATCGAGGTCGACGTTGCCCCCGCAGAGCACCACGCCGAGCGGGTCGAGGCCTGGCAGGCAGCGAATCCGCTCGTCAAGCGCCGCCGCGACCCCGACGCCGGCGCTGGGCTCGATCACCAGCTTCAGCCGCTCGAAGACCAGTCGCATCGCCTTGCGAATCGCGGTCTCCGAGACCGTCACGATCTCGTCGACGCAGTCCCGGACCACCGGCCATGTGAGGTCGCCAAGGGCCGTCCGCAGGCCATCGGCGATCGTCGCAGTCGCCAGCGCGGGCTGGCGGCGCCCCGAGAGCTTTCCGCGATAGGCATCGTCCGCCTCGGCGGGTTCGGCGCCGATGATCCGCACTCCCGGGCGCAGTCCCTTGGCCGCGATCGCGACTCCGGCGATGAGGCCGCCACCGCCGACGGGGACGATCACGCCGGCGAGATCCGGTCGCTGCTCGAAGAGCTCCAGCGCCAGCGTCCCCTGGCCCGCGATGACGTCCGCGTGGTCGTACGGAGGAATCAGCGTCGCGCCGCTCGCCGCGACGAGCTCGGATGCGGCGCGCTCGCGAGCCTGCTGCGTCGGCGCGCAGAACACGATCGCTGCGCCGTAGCCGCGCACGGCGTCGACCTTCACGCGCGGCGAGTTCTCCGGCATCACGATGGTCGCAGGAACGCCGCGCAGCCGAGCGGCGAGCGCCAAGGCCTGGGCGTGATTGCCGCTCGAGTGCGTCACGACGCCGCGGCGCGCAGCCTCCTCGGAGAGCCTGAAGACCGCATTGCAGGCGCCGCGGAACTTGAACGCGCCGACCTTCTGGAAGTTCTCGCACTTGAAGACCAGCCGTCGACCCGCGAGCGCATCGAGCGCGCCGCAGGTCGCCACCGGGGTGCGGTGCACCAGCGGGCGGATGCGGTCATGGGCTGCGACGATGTCCTGGAGCGTGGTCACGGGGCGCGGACCGAGATCGTAACCCGGCGCCGCCGCGCCGCCCGGCGTACCGTCGCGGATCGCGCCTCGCGACGTCGGACGCGCCGCCTGCAACGGGCCGGATCGGGCGCGTCCGACGGGAGGCGCGCATCCGGACGTGCGGCGCCGCGCCGGCTCGGCGCACGCGGTGCGGCCCCTGTCGGCCGTTTCCCGGCTCCCAGTCTGCCCCGCGGCACGCGCCGCAGGACCCCTCCGCCATGTCAACCAGCGCCGTCGAGATCATCCGCCGCATGCATGACCATCGCCTCTGGGTGCGGACGCGGCTGCTCGAGGTCGGCTCGGCGCTCCCGGAGACGGACCTCCGTCGCACGTTCCCGATCGGGCTCGGAAGCGTCCATGCATCGCTCGCGCACCTCTACGGCGCGGAGTTCGTCTGGGAGGCCGCCCTCGGCGGAGAGATCGGTCCGCGCTTCCCCCAGCCCGACGACTTCCCCGACCTCGCGTCGCTCCTGCGCGCGTGGAGCGATCTCGACGAGCGCTGGGCCGTGCGGCTCGCCGCCCTCGACGCTGCGGAACTGGCCCGCCCGGTGACGCGCAGGAACCTTGCCGGAGTCGTCATGACCACGCCCGCCCGCGACGTGTACGTCCACGTCTGCATGCACGCCTTCTACCACACCGCGCAGCTCGTCAACATGTTGCGGCATCTCGGCGTCTCGGAGCTGCCTGAGACCAACTTCATCACGTACGCCCGCGAGGGGCACTGAACGCTCCAGCGCCCGGGCTCGCGACAATGGCAAGGGGCGACGAAGGCGGGGGGCGACGAACGCGCGGGGCGAAGAAGGAAAGGGGCGACGCAGCCAAGGGGCGCGGGACTCGGCCCGCATGGCGGCGCCTCGCGTCCGGCCTGTTCCCGTCCCGCCGAGTCCCGCTCCGGGAACTCTCTCCCGACAGCTTCGGCCCACGGGCGAAGCGTCGCCCGGCGGAGGGCACCGAGCGTGCAGCGCCGAAGTCGGTGCCGCAGCGAGGGTGTTCTCCGTGGGATCGGCGTCTATAGTTGCCTCCGGTTTTTTCGCCCGGCGCCGCGTCGCGGCGCGTCCTTCGGAGACCCCGATCCATGCCGACCCGTCCCGCTTCGACTCGGACTTCCGCCGCAGCTCGCGCGGCCCGCGCCGCCGGAGGCAGCAGGGGGGCGAAGGGGCGGGTGGCCGGTCGCGGAGCAGGCACGGCAAAGGTCCGCACCGGCTCGTCGGGCGCGGTTCCAGTCGCGAAGGCGCCGAAGCGAGCTGCGGCGGCGCCGGCACGTCCAGCGCCCGTGCTCCAAGGGCGGGCGACCCCGGGGGCTGGTGCGAAGCGCGCTTCTCGAGGCGGTGCGGGCGACGGCGCAGGAGCCACCGCGAACGGCACGATCGCCCGAGGTGGCGCCGCGGCAGCGGGCAAACCACCGACGCCGAAGAAGCGCGCCGCGACGGCGAAAGCCGAGACCGTCGCTCAGGCCACCGCGAAGCCGACCCCTCCCGCGAGGCCGCCGCTTCCGCGCCGGCCGCTCGGCGCGGTCGCATCGATCACGACCGATCCCAACCCGACGGCGTCGCCATCGACTCCGACGCTCGGAAAGATCATGGTCGACCTCAAGGCCGCCGCCGACGAGCAGCAGCGGACGCACTACCTCCGGCACGGCGTGAAGCCGCCGATGTTCGGCGTCCCCGCAGCCGTCCTGCGCGGCGTCGCCAAGCAGGTCAAGCGCAACCAGCCGATCGCCGAAGCCCTCTGGGCCAGCGGCAACCATGATGCCCGCATTCTCGCGACGATGATTGCGGACCCCGCGCTCTGCGCGCCCGAGACGCTCGAGCGCTGGTGCCGGACGACGGAGAACGCGCTGCTCGCGGAGACGCTCGGCGCCTTCGCAGCGACGTTCGAGAATCCTCTGCCGCGGATCGACCAGTGGTGCCGCGACCGCGGCGAGTTCGTCCGCGCCACCGGCTACTACGCCGCCATCGCGCTTGTCCGCGCGGGCGGGGGCGTTCCCGCAGAGTGGGTGCAGAAGCGGATCGGCGCCGTCGCGAAGGACATGAACGGGGCCGCCAACCGCGCCCGCGAGGCGATGGCCCGCGCGCTCGTGGCGTTCGGGTCAGGGCGGGATGGGACGTTCGCCGCCGCCATGACGGTCGCAAAGCGGCTGGGGATCGTCGACATCGATCACGGCGAGGCCGGCGTCAAGGAGCTTGACCTCGTCGCCGAGCTGACCAAGGCCCGCGCGAAGCGCAAGTAGCCGGTCCCGGCGCCGTGCTCGCCGATGTGCGGGGCTCACGGCGCTGCGCCGTGCGCGAGCCGCACCCACTCCGCGCGGATTTTCCGGAACTCGGCCCAGGTCGGCGTGGTGCGGCGCCGGCCCGGCCCTTGGGGCGTCGCCGCTCCGGAGAGCTCGCTCCAGCGAGCGCAGACGTCGGAGAGGCGCGCGGCGCTGTGGCTCAGCAGGTCGGCGTAGGTTGCGGCGACCGTCTCTCGAAGCGAGCCGCGGAAGAGGATCGGTCGCTCGACGCGCTCCACGATGGCGCCCCCGTCGATGGCGCGATCGACCCGATGGATCGTGTAGCCGGTGGTTCGCCGACCTTCGAAGAGCGACCAGATGACCGCCTGCGCGCCGCGGCGCTCCGGGAGCAGCTCGTGATGGACGTTGACGAAGCCCTCCGCGAGCGACTCGAATGTCGGCGGCGCGATCCACGCGTTCCCGAGGGAGAGCCCGAGGGATGCGCCGCTCGCCGCGAGCGCCGCGGCGACTTCGGGGTCGTTCACCGCCCGGACCGTCCGCAGCGCGATGCGCAGGCGAGCGCACAGCTCCGCGACCGGCTCCGTCGGCAGGACCGCCTCGACGTCGGCGCCGTACCAGCGCCGCATGCGGAGCCCGTTGATCGCCCCCAGGAGGCCGATCCGCCGCACCTTGCGGAGGACCTGCCGCAGCCGCGCCCGCCGCGTCGCGACCCCCGCCTCGGCGCGCACCACGACGGCGATCTCGATCCCGCCGCGGACGAGCGCGTCGATGGCGAGCGAGGGAAAGCCGCGCTCGAGCGAGGTCAGGATGGCGACGCGCATCGGCCCTCGATGATCTCATCCCATCCTTCCGGCCAGCCGCTGGCCTGGCCGTCGTGCCGGCAGCCGGCGCTCCGCTGCCGTCGGGCGTTGGCCGCGATGAAGTGAAGCGTGTGGCGCACGGGCCACGCCGCCACGACGTTGTCGCGCCGGAGACACGCCCGCGGCGCCAGCGCGCCGGCGTGGCGCCCTCGGAGCGCCGATGCGATCGAGCGATGGCCGCTGCGCCAGATCGCGGCTACCGCCTCCGGCGAGATGTTCGCGATCCCCCCGTAGGGCCATGCGAAGTGCTCGCAGATGCCGAGACGGCGCCTGAGCGTCTCGGCGGCCCCCGCGATCTCCTCCTCATGCTCCGCGGCATCGCAGCGGGCGAGGTTGACGTGGCCTTGGGTGTGGTTGCCGACTTCGTGGCCCATCGATCGGAGCGACTCCAGCCCGTCCCAGTCGAGGAACGGCGTGACCGGATAGTGAAGTCGCTCGTGACAGAAGCTCCGGAGCCGCGCGGGTCGCGTCTCCCCCACGATGCCGGGGCAGACGAAGAAGCACGCGCGGGCGCCGTGCTCGGCGAGGATCCGGGCCGCCGCGGCACAGCTTGCGCGGCCGTCGTCGAACGAGAAGGTCACCGCCGGCGCGTCGACGCGTCCCGCGCGCAGCGACTCGATCGCCTCGCCGTACCCGAGGAATCGATGCGTCTGGGCGAGTCTTCGCAGGAGCCTCGAGAAGGACTCGACCTCGTCGTCGAAGAGGTGATGCAGCAGGAGGAACTGCACGCCGGGGAGGCGAAGATCACGGTCGGCCGACCCCGTCAGCGTCTCGACGGCGCAGCAGGCGTCGAGGGCCGCATGCCGGAGTCGGTCGCGCAGCGTCGGGCGGTGATAGTCGCGCCACCGATCGACGGGAGCGTCGCCGCGGGCGTGGACCCATCGATTCTCGCGGTCGGCATCCATGCGCTGGGGCCAGCATACTTCCGCCGGCGCGCGACGGAGCCGGGCGCCGCCAAGCGCAGCGGTCCGAAGAGGTCCGCGGCGGGCCGCCGGGAGCGCGCGCCGTGCAGACCGGCAACCGCCGAAGCGCTTTCGGGTTGCAGGCGATCGGCGGCGGCGCGGCGCCGGCCTCCGCGCTCCGCGTGCAGATTCTCGTCGACGCGCGTGAGTGGCGGGGCGGGCTCCCGTTCTGAGGCCGCCCGTGACCAGTTGACTCGGGCTCGCCTCACTCGGGCCGCCGCTGTGCGGGACGACTTCCGCCGGGTTCGGCTCGATCGCTCTCAACCTGAAGGAGACCATCATGAAGCACCGTTCCTCCCCCGCTCGCCTGCGCGGAGTCGCACTCGCTCCGCTCCGACTGCTCTGCGCGTCGGCGATCGCGTCGCTCGCAGGGAGCGCCTTCGCCGGGAACTTCTGTCTCGTCGCCGATCTGGATGGATCGGGCGCCATCGACGGAGCCGATCTCGGCGCCCTGCTTGCCGCGTGGGGACCCGTCGGCGGCGGCGGCCCCGCCGACTTCAACGGCGATGGCGTCGTCGACGGGGCCGACCTCGGGACGCTCCTGAGCTCCTGGGGAAGCACGATCAACGACTGCTACGAGGCCAAGGCGATCGAGCCCGCCTCGGCGGCGCCGGGCGAGATCGTGAAGATCATCGGCTCCTTCGCGTGGACCAACCCGCTGGACTACTGCGCGGTCGCGATGACCGAAGACGGCGAGGTGATTCCCTTCGAGGTCTTCAGCGCCACGCCCGAGGCCCTGCTCTGCCGCGTCGGCCCGTCGCGGCCCGGAATCGGCCCGGGCAAGGTGATGCTCGGCCTCGGCCTCGGGAGCCAGGGCGGCGTCGCGTTCCCGCCCGGCACGAACGGGTCGGACGAGGTCTGGTCGTGGGAGGCTTCCGGTCCCGGCGAGATGTACGACATCGACTTCACGCCCGTCGACGCGGGGGCCCCCATCAGCGGCACCTTCTACGGCTCGCTGGTCAACGGTCAGCTCTGCGTCACCATCAGCGGCGACTGTCCGCCCGGCACCAAGCTCCGCATCTGGCCGCGCGCGCACCACTACGGCGACGGCACGCCCAACGACCCGTACATCGGCTACGACTGCTACATCCCCTGCGTGGAGATCGTCGGCGGCGCGAGCGAGCTCGACTGCGCGCAGGCGATCTGCGCAGCGATCGAGGCGGCGTACCTCGCGCACCAGCCCAATCCGATCGTGATCAACTGCACGGTGACCCCGGTCCTGGGCGGCACGAAGCTGACCCTTTCGCTTCCCGGCCTCCTCATCGACTGGGGAATGTTCAACATCGAGGTGCTCCCCGACTCGACCATCTGCGGCAGCACCGACTGCGGCGCGACGCCGGACTGCCCCTGCGACCTCAACGGCGACGGCCGCGTCGACCTGGCAGACTTCATCATCATCGAGAAGCAGTTCGGCCAGATCTGCGGCGGAGCCGGCGGCAAGAAGGGCGGCACCTGCTGCGGCGACCTCAATGGCGACGGCGTGATCAACCAGATCGACGTCAACCTGTTCTTCAACAACTGCGTCTTCGGCGACTGCCCGTGATCGTGCGCTGCGACGGCGCGAAGCTCGGCAAGCCCCCGCGGCGCGCCGCGCATACCACCGCGACCCGCGACGGCCGGCGCTGATCGCCTCGCCGCAGTGCAGATCCGCGACAGGACTGGGGGGGCGGGCGATCGACCGACGATCGCCCGCCCCCGCCTGCAAGGCGCCCTCGCCACAGGCCGGAGTGCCTGACCTCGGCGCGAAGCGGCGGAAGATTGGCCCGACGGCGATCGAGCCCCGCGGCAATCGAGCACGCAGCCCCGCTGGCCGAGGGGCGTGCATGACCGACTCCGCGGCCATCTTCGGTGCGCGGCCACTCTCGGTGCGCAGCCTTCCAGGCCGCCTCTGATGGTCCGTCGCGCTCGCGTCCACGTCGGCGCCGGACTCGGGCCGCGCCGAACCCGACATGCGGCGGTGCCGACCGTCGTCCGAAGCGAGTCCCGTGGAGCAGGAGCGGCCCGGGGGGCCGCGCACCTGCGACCGCGGAGTTGCAACCGCGGAGTTGGGACCGCGGAATCGGTCATGCGCCCTCGGGCGTGAGGCCGGTCCGCGCGCTCGGAGGTCGGCCGGACTCGGCTACACTCGATCCGTTCGCTCGGGGCGCCGACGACGCTCGTCGGCTGAGAAGCACCCGTTGAACCTGATCCGGTTTGCACCGGCGGAGGGAAGCGAGCGCTGCACGGGCCGATCTCGACCAACTGCGGCGTTCCGACCCCTCCCCTCGCGAGGAGTCGGCCATGTCGATTGACGGAGTGACGAACGCACGCGCCACGATGCCCGCCGGGCCGTCCGGCCCGACCGACCGGGAGCGTCCGATCCATCGGTTCGCCGTGCCCTTGCGCGGCGCGACCAACCCTGGCCGCGGGCAGGCGACGACGCCGGGTTCATTCGCGAACGCTCCGGACATCGGCGGCCCGCTGAGCTACTCATCGCCGGACGGGCCCGGGATGCCTCCCCCGAGCGCGAAGTCGGCGTGGGACTTCCTCCCCGAGGGCTGGCACGTCGCCTTCGACGGCGCCGTCGGCGCTGCGAGCGCGGCGGGCGGCGCCGTCCCCGGTACGGAGCTTCATCGGTTCCGCACCGCGCGCGGGGTCGGCGTGCGCGTGAGCGTCCCGGCGGGCTTCCGCCCGCGGACCCAGCTCGAGTCGGCGCGGCTCGGGATCGTGACACCGGAGATGGCGCGGGTCGCCGAGCGGGAGGAGCACCTCTCGCCCGAGCAGGTCCGCGACGAGGTCGCCGCCGGGCGGATGGTCATCCCCGCCAACCGGGCGCATCTCGGCCATCGGCTCGACCCGATGTGCATCGGCCGCGCGAGCCGCACCAAGGTCAACGCGAACATGGGTGCCTCGCCGGTCTCCAGCGGCACCGACGAGGAGATCGAGAAGCTCGACTGGGCGATCCGCTGGGGCGCCGACACGGTGATGGATCTCTCGACCGGCGGCGACCTCGACGCCTGCCGCGAGGCGTTCTGCCGCCACTCGACGGTCCCGATCGGCACCGTTCCGATCTACTCGATGATCGTGGGGCGCTCGATCGAGGAGCTCACGCCGGAGATCGTCCTCGATTCGCTGCGCCACCAGGCGCGGCAGGGCGTGGACTACTTCACCATTCATGCGGGGGTGCGCCTTGGTCATCTCCGCTTCGTGAAGGACCGGCTGATCGGAATCGTCTCCCGCGGGGGATCCCTGCTGGCGAAGTGGATGCTCGTCCACGGGCGCGAGAACCTGATGTACGAGCGCTGGGACGACATCTGCGACGTGCTCCGCGAGCAGGATGTCACATTCTCCATCGGCGACGGCCTCCGGCCGGGAGGCCTCGCCGACGCGACCGACGACGCCCAGCTCGCCGAGCTGGAGACCCTTGGCGAGCTCACCGAGCGCGCCTGGAAGCGCGGTGTGCAGGTGATGATCGAGGGTCCGGGACACGTCCCCTTCGATCAGATCGAGTACAACGCGAAGCTCCAGCGGGCGCTCTGCCACGGAGCGCCGTTCTACGTGCTCGGTCCCCTCGTCACCGACGTCTTCCCCGGCTACGACCACATCACCAGCGCCATCGGCGCCACCGCGATGGCGTATCACGGAGCGGCGATGCTCTGCTACGTCACGCCGAAGGAGCACCTCGGGCTGCCGAAGCGCGACGATGTCAAGCAGGGGTGCATCGCGTATCGCATCGCCGCCCACGCGGCCGACGTCGCGCTGGGGATTCCCGGGGCGCGCGACCGCGACGACGACCTGACGCGGGCGCGGGCGGCGCTCAACTGGGAGCGGCACTTCGAGCTGGCGTTCGACCCGGACACCGCCCGCGCGTTCCACGACGAGGATCTCGACGTCGACACCGACTTCTGCGCGATGTGCGGCCACGACTGGTGCAGCGTGCGGATCAGCCGGGAGATCCAGGAGTTCGCCAGCGGCAAGGCCGAGGGCTTCGAGCGGGGCAGGCCGGTCCGGAGCGCTGCGCTCACGCCGGCGCAGAGCGAGATCCTCGAGAAGCGCGGCGTGCTGCCGCCGGAGGAGATCCACCGCCTGGCCGCCAAGACGAGGCGCCCCGGAGCGGTGGAGGAGGAGGCCGTCGCCGAGAAGCGCTCCTGCCACTCCGACTACGTCGACGCCGAGGAGGCCAGGCGCATTCAGGGCGAGCGGCTGGTGCCGCTGAACACGCTCCCGGCGCACAACATCGCTTCGGACGACCGGATCGTGTAGCGTGTGCCGCGAGCGGACCGGGTGCGCCTCTGCCCCGGGCCCCGGCTGCGCCGCGCACGCGGCTTCGCCTGCATTCAGGAGCACACACATGCTTGGCTGGGCTCTCACCTTCCTCATCGTTGCGATCGTCGCCGCGATCCTCGGCTTCACCGGCATTGCCGGGGCCGCGACCGACATCGCGAAGATCCTCTTCTTCATCTTCATCGTCGTCTTCCTCGTGAGCCTGGTTCTGGGCCTGGTCCGAGGCAAGGTTCCCAAGGCCTGACGTGGGCCGACGCGTGTGGGCTCCAGCGCTCACGCCCCGCGCAGCGGGGGCTTAGCACTACAGCGCTGGACCTCGTCTGCTGCGGCCGCCCGGATGCGGCATTCTGGCGGCGTCGCAGCTCGGCTTCGGGCCTCGACGTAGCACTGCGGCTACGCCGTCGGCCCGATGCCTTCGCTTCTCCTTGCCAGAAGCCGCCCCGAGCTGCCTCGCGACGACGCGTTCCAGCGCTGGAGTGTCAAAGGCGCGCCGCGGGGTCGCCGGCGCCCCCGACCGCGCCGCGTCTCCGTGAGCG
>CALMPF010000016.1 GCA_937871505.1 uncultured Planctomycetia bacterium
GCGCGGTACGAGCGATACGGCGGGCTGACGCCCCCCCCCCGCGGGGGGGGGGGGGGGCCGGGGGGGGGGGGGCGGGCCCCCCCCCGCCCCCCCCCCCCGGGGGGGGGGGGGCGCCCCCCCCGGGGGGGGGGGGGGGGGGGGGGGGGGTGGCCATCATGAATGCTCGCCGCGCCGCCGAGGCCGGGCCCGCGCCGGTCGTGACCTTCGAGAGACCCTCCCGAGCGACTCGACCGCGGCGTGCGCGGTTCGTCCTGTTCACGGTCGCGGCGTTTGCGGCGCTGCTCCCCTGGGTGGCGGCGATGGCGCTCTCGCTCGCACCGCGGGAACGCCCGCTCTCCCGCAGCGCCTCGGCGCAGGGCTCCGGCGGGACGTTTTCCGTGGTTCTTCCAGAGGTCGGTGGTTGGCGCGGGGCGCTCGTCGAACTGCGCGGCGACTCCGTTGCGGCGCCGCGGGCCTCGAGACTTCGGCTGCTTCGGGACGGGAGGCCGCTCGGCGCGCCGCATCAACTCCACGAGTCGCTGCGACTGGGCGTGGTGGGGTGGTCGCACTGGGGAGGCACGCTGATCGTCCAGCCCGGGGAACCGTTCGATCTCGAGGTCGACTTGCCGCAGCTCAGCGTGATCGGCGCCCCGCAGCCGCGGCGGTGGACGGTGGCGATCGCGCTCTTCGGGGCCGCAGCGCTCGCGCTCGCCGCGATCCGCCGCTTTGGTCCCCTCCGCCGGGCGCTGGATCTCCCGGTCGAGGCTGCCGGCTCCTTGAGCGGGCCGCTCACAGACCTCCGTGCGGTTCTCCGCGCCCATCGGCCGTGGTGGTCTGCGCTCGGAGCCGTCGCCCTGACCGCGCTCTGCCTCCCCTCGATCGCCGACGCGCCCGCCGGATCCGAGGCGCGCTGGCTGATCGCGGGCGTCCTGGCGCTTCTCGGTGCGCCGGTCGCGGCGATGCGCCTCTCCGCCGCGCTGCGCCGACCGATTCGCGTCGTCGCGGTCGTCACGGCGCTCTATGCGGCGAGCGCGACGATCAACGCGCCGCGAACCCTCCTCGACGCCGCCGGGGCCGCCGGGACGTTCGAACGGCTGATGCCGCCGCTCGCCCTCGCGCTCGGCGCCGTCGCATGGTTCAGGCCCTCCGCGCTGATCCTGCTCGCGGCTGCGGCGAGCTGGCGGAGGGTCGCGGCCGAAGAGCTCACGGGATTCCCCAACGTCTCCGCGGACTGGCTCCCGCTGGCAGCCCTCGCGCTGCTCTTCGGCTCGTGGATCGCGCTCGAAGGCGCCCGGATCCTCGTCGGGCGCATCGCCGGTGCGACGCCGACGGATCCGCCATCCGCGGATCGCACCGTCGACGGTGACGCAGGAGAGCGCGCTTCCGCGGAGGCGCTGCTCGCCTGCGCAGTGGCGCTTCAGTTCGGCCACTATGTCGCCTCGGCGATCGAGAAGCTCAGGATCGGCAGCGCTCCGCTCGACTGGATCCTCCGCAACCCGACCGAATACCTCCTGCTGGCCGCGGAGGCCAACGGTGCGTGGTCACCCGCCGGCGCGCTCGGTCGTCTCGACGCGGCGGTCGCGATCGCTGCGGTGTGGCGCGGGCCGCTCAACATGGCGACGTTCCTCCTCGAGCTTGCGCCGCTCATGGTGGTCTTTCTCGGGCGACGCTGGATCACCGCGCTGCTGCTGGCCTTCGCGGCGCTGCATGTGGCGATCTGGAGCGTCACCGGCATCGGATTCTGGAAGTGGATCGTCGCCGATGTCGCGCTGGCGATCGGGGTGGCCTCGACCGCCACGGTCTGCGCGCGGCCGCCAGCAGGCTCGGACGGGAACTCCCCTCCGCACCCGGGCTCGCGCCCGCGCGCCCGCTCGGACGGAGCGTGGGGAGCGCGCCGCGGCGTCCTCCTGCTCCTCCTGATCCTCCTTCAGCCGCGGGTGATGGAGGTCGTCCGGCTCGGATGGCATGACACGCCGGCGCTCAACCGCGTCCGCATCGAAGCGATCCTCGACGACGGTCGTGCGGTCGCGGTCCCCGCGAGCTTCTTCGCCTCCGGCTCCTATCGCATGGCCTGCGGCGTGTTTCCCCGGGCGGGACGCGCGCACTTCCCCACCGAGACGTGGGCCACGACCGACGACGTGGCGGTGCGCGACGCCGCGCTCCGCCGCGCGATCGCGCTCGAGGGGCCAAGCGACTTCGCCGCGGTCGCGGCCGAGGCGGATCTCCCCTCCATCCTCCGCCGCCACCACGCGTGGGCCCTCGAGCGCGTCGACGAGGCAGGGCGGCTGCGCGGTCGGCGCGGACGGCTCGCCTGGCCGCATCACATCGTCGGCGAGGTCCCGGCCTCGCTCCGCGGTGCGACCGCCTTCGACGAGATCGACCTTCGGCGCGTGGTCGCCTACCGAGCGATCGCGGAGTCGATCTGGCTGCGCGATCCCGCGACCCTCGCGCCGGAGGAGGTCGTGCTCCGCGGGGAACTCCTCATCCCGCTCGCGGGGGACTCAGAACTGCCACGCCGCGAGGAGGATCCCCGCGTCGGCGCCGTCGACGATCCCGTCGCCGTTGAGGTCGCCGGGCCCTGACGTCCCCCACGCGCTGAGAAGGATGCCGAAGTCGGCGCCGTCGACGATCCCGTCGCCGTTGAGGTCCTCGGACGGAGCGGGCGGCCGCGGCATGTTGAACTGCACGTGGTCGAACTCCGCGTTGGACGTCAGGCAGGTGATCTCCACGCGGGAGATCCCGACCGTGCTCGTGAAGCCGACGAAGCGGTCCTCTGCGGTGGTCCCGAGCTGGCTCGCATCGCCGATGAAGTCGTACGTCCGCGTCCCGATGAAGTTGCCCTTCGGCCCATAGGCGACGACGCGCACCGGGTTGAGGCCCGTGGCGGTGTCGGTGATCACGATGCCGAAGAGCGTCGGCAGCTCGCCGAGCACGCGCTCGTCGAAGGTCACGACGACCGGGGCCCCGGCCAACTGCGCGATCGAGTGGCCGTTGTTGCCATTTCCGTCGATCGCGCCGGTGTCCTCATCGACCGAGTCGGTGACGGGCCCGGGCCCGACGAGGAACGGCGCCACGATCTTGGCGCCGGGAAGATCGAGCTCGCCGCTCTCGAAGTCCTGGACGACGAGGATGGACGAGTCGTCCCCTGCGAAGGGACTGTCTGCGACGCCGAGGTAGGGCGTCATGTCGACGAAGGTCGTCGGCAGGGGCTTGATCACCTCGTACTGCACGTGATCGAACTCCGCGTTCGAGGTGAGGGGGACCACTTCGAAGCGGGCGATGCCGACGGGGGAGATCGCGCCGATGAAGCGGTCCTCGTCGGTCGTTCCGTTCTGGCTGTCGTCACCGACCACCGTGAAGATCCGGACGCCGAGCAGATTGCCCTGCTCGCCGAAGAGGCGCATCCGGAACTGCTGCGGCCCCTCCGCCATGTCGGTGACGACGATCCCGACGCGCTGCGGGAAGCCGCCGAGGATCTCTGAATCGAAGACCACCGAGAGCGTCGAGCCCATGAGCTCCGCGACGGAGTGCCCGTCGTTGCCGTTGCCGTCGATCGCCCCGGTGTCCGCATCGACGGAGTCCGTGAAGAGGCTCGGCGGGATCAGGAACGAGACCGAGATCGTCGCGCCCAGCGGCGAGAGCGATCCATCCTCGAAGTCGTGGGCGATGTAGTCCTCCCCCAGCGCGATGCCGTCGAAGGGGATGTCGTCGGTGCTGAGATACGGCAGCGGGTCGATGAACTCGATCGCGATGGGCTTCGGGACGTCGTACTGGATGTGATCGAGCTCCCAGTTGCCCGTGAGGCAGGTGATCTCGACGCGGGCGACGCCGGGGAAGTTCTCGGGATCGTCGGGGGGGCCGATCATGCGGAAGCCGATGAAGCGGTCCTCGGCGGTCGTGCCCTGGAAGGAGTCGTCGCCGATGACGGTGTAGATCCACGTCCCGAGCACATCGCCGCCTTCGCCGAAGGCGCGCATCCTGAACTTCCCGGGGCCCGGAGGCAGGTCGGTCACCACGAGCCCGAAGCGCGTCGGATAGCCGCCCAGCGCGCCGGGGTCGAACGTGACCACGACCGGAACGTCCTTCAGCTCGGCGGCGGAGTGAGCTCCGTTGCCGTTGCCGTCGATGGCTCCGGTGTCCTCGTCGACCGAATCGGTGTTGGGACCGGGACCGACGATGAAGGAGACCTCGATCTGGGCGCCGAAGGACTCCCGCGTGCCGTCCTCGAAGTCGTGCACGATCAGGTCGACGCCGAGGGTGTCGTAGTCGAAGGGCGAGTCGGCCACGCCGAGATAGGGGCGGGCGTCGAGGAAGTCCACGTGGGAGGGAACCGGCCGCAGCACCGTGATGTGGTCGATCTCGAGCTCGCCGAGGACGTTGATGATCGAGATGCTCCCGATCCCGGTCGGGTTCGAGATCCCGATGAAGCGATCGTCGTCGGTCGTGCCCTGGAGCCCGTCTCCGAGGACGTAGAGCTGCTGACCGAGGAAGAATCCCTCGGGATTGAAGGCGACGAAGGTGACGCCCGAGGCGGGGCCGCCGTCCGTCCAGACGAAGCCGACCTGCGTCGGGTAGCCGCCCAGAAGGTCGGGATTGAACGTCATCGTGAGGAGCGTGTTCGGTGGCGAGGCCCACGAGTGGCCATCGGTTCCCCAGCCGTCGATCACGCCGTCGTCGCCGTCGACCGAGTCGGTGATCGGGCTCGGTCCGCGCACCGAGCCGGCGGAGAGCATCACGCCGGGGAGGTCCATCGTGCCGTCCTCGAAGTCCTCGAGCAGGTGGGTGTAGGGCGAGATGTAGATGGGGTTGTCCGCGCGGCTCAGATACGGCGAAGGACCGTAGAAGATCGACTCGGCCGCTGCGAGCGCGGGAACGAAGGCAGCGAGTGCGGCCGCACTGGCGGCGATGCGGAGCGTCGGGTTGGTCATGGTTCGTCCTCCTCCGAGGGCTTCAGGGGCTGTGGGGCCTGTCGGTCCCGCGGGAGCCTGATCGACTGTGGTGCGTGGCCGGGCACCCGCTCGCCACGCTGCTGCGATGCAGGCGGGGCGGGGTCCGCGTTCAGGTTCGGTGCACCGGGCCAAACGTAGCCGAAACTGGGACTTGGAGCCAGCAGGATCGCGGCCTTCAGACCGGAATCGGCCGAAGCGCGCTCGGCCGAACGTCGTTTCCGGAACCTCGTCGCGCCCAGGCGGACGCCCTGTCGAACGCGCGCTTCGGATCGCCCTCTCCGCATCGCGGCGTGGCTGCGCCCGACTCGCCAGAGCCCGCGTCGTCGCGGTCCGAGTCGTCGCAGCCCGACGCGCCGCGGGCGCACTCGCTGCCCTCGATGCTGCGGACTCTCGCGGGAGGTCGCCTCGCTCCGAGCCCGACGCGACCTCACCCCGCGCACCCTTCACGCGGAAGGACGAGATCGAGGGCGCCGCCTTCGGTGCGCTTCTCGCAGTCGGGGAGCGAGCGCGTCTGAAGGGCCACCTTCGACTACGCTCCGACCGATGCACCCCGAGGAGTCGAGCCCTGGATCGCGGATCCCGCCGGCTGCGGAACGCGCGCCGTCGCAGCGCGCCGCTCAAGCCTCATCGGCAGCGATCGAGCGGCTCGCGTCGGTCGACGCGCTGCTCGGCGTCGACTCGAGCATGATCCGCGTCTGGCGACGGCGGCTCGGGGCCGTGGACGCTCGGGTCCCCGCAGCGAGCGTTCGCCCGGGAGCCGAGGCGTCCGGACGCTCGGAGGGGCCGCCAGCCGATCGCCCGTCCGCTTCGCAGCCGACCGTCGCTGCGTCCTCGCCGGAGCCACCGAGTCGGACGGGGCCTCCTCCGGGTCGCACCGCGCCGATTGCTGGGTCGGAAGCGCGTCGCGCAGCCAGTGCGCCGGACAGGAGCGCATCCGGCGGGGCCGTCGTCGGCGCGGCCGCCGCGCTGGATCACGGGAGCGCTCGCGCCGATGCGGCGACGCCGGGCGAAGGCGGTGAGCGCGCGACGCGTCTCGAAGCGCTGCGCCGCGAGCACGACGCTGCGTGCCCCCACTGCACGATCGCGACCGCGCACACCCGGACGGTCTTCGGCGAAGGGAACCCGCTCGCCGCGATCATGTTCATCGGCGAGGCGCCGGGCGAGACCGAGGATCGGCTGGGGCGCCCCTTCGTCGGCCGCGCGGGCGAGAAGCTCGACCAGATCATCGCGGCCATGGGACTTTCGCGCGCCGATGTCTACATCGCCAACGTGCTCAAGTCCCGGCCGCCGGAGAACCGCACGCCGCTGCGCCATGAGATCGAGGGCTGCGGACCGTTTCTCCGGCGCCAGATCGAGATCATCCGCCCCCGCGCCATCGTCACCCTCGGCGGTCCCGCGACGCAACTTCTGCTGGGCGTCGAGGTGGGCATCACGCGCCTGCGCGGCATCTGGGCGGAGTACGCGCTCGAGGTCTCGGCGGCGGGCGGCAGCGCCGAGACGCTCGTCGTTCCGGTGATGCCCACATTCCACCCGGCGTACCTGCTCCGCAACTACACCCCCCAGGTGCGGCGCCAGGTCTGGGAGGACATGCAGAAGGTGCTCGAACGGCTTGGGCTGCCGGGAGCGGGGTGAGAAGCGCGGGCGCCGCGAGACGCTCTCGAAGGAGAGCGCGGGGCTGGACCGACTCCGGTGCGCGGCGGCGTGAAGGCCACCGGATGCGACTCCGCGGGCGCCGGACTCCCGACTTCCTGCGCCCCGCTGCGGTGGACCCCGGTCCGCTCACTTCGACCCGCTCTCCGGCGGATCCGGTGTCTCGTCCGCCGCGCTGCTCGCAGCGCGGCTGGCGCGGAGCCTAACACGTCGACCGAACCTGCGACGCTGGAGATCGATTCGCAGCCCCGTCGAGCCGAGCGCGGGCGCGTTGGACGGGCCGCAGCGGAAAGGGCCGCGGAGAAGGCGGCGGAGCATCGAATCGCGCGTCCCGGGAGCCGCGCTCCCCACCGGACGCGACATGCGTGAACTCGTCACCGCTCCGCCGCGGCCTCGGACCACCATCTCCGCGGCGCGGACCCCCGCGCGGCGCCGTTACTGCACGAGCGCCATCGCGGCGCTGCTGACGAGGCAGACGCCCTTGTCGTCGCACGCCTGCCGGTAGTCGATCAGCTCCACGCCCGCCGCCTTGGAGAGGCGCAGCGCCGCGTACATGTTGCCGACGCTGCACCAGCGCGTCGGGTTGCGGGTCTCGCGGACGTGCGCGAGGAACGACTCGGGATCCCCGGAGAGGTAGCGCGCCATCAGATCGCGGTCGTGGCGCTCGACATCGACCTTGCGCTGCGCGTCGACGGCGCGCGGCTCCCCGAACTGCGGGCCCACGTGGCTCATGTCCGCGCTGCTGACGAAGAGCGTCCGGCCTCCGAGATCGTCGAGGGCCTCCGCGAACCCGGCGATGAAGGGCTCCAGCGCGAGGCGCTTGCCGTCGTCGGCGAGCATCGGCGACGTCGGATCGGGGACGAGCGCGGCGACGACGGGGATGTCCCCGAGCCGGTGCTGGATCCACGGAAGCTGGAGCTTGATCGAGTGCTCGGCGTGGTGGTCGAGCTGGTCGACGAAGCCGGGATCGCCGAACTTCGTGCGCAGCCGTTCGACCAGCGCAGGGTCGTTCGGCGTGCGGCCGAAGACGGTGTCGAAGGCCCACTCGGTCAGGACGACGCCATCGCCGATTCCGAAGTGGTTGGTGCCGAGGATCACCACGCGATCGAAGCCTGCCGTCGCGTCGATGCAGCGGTAGGCGGCGGCATAGTTCGGCCATCCGCGGGCGTAGTCGAGATGGGGGACGACGAGGCCGCCGACCGGGCGATCGAGCTCGGCATCGTCCGCCTCGGCGAGCCACTGGTCGAGCTGCGCCCGCGCCTGCGCCGACGCGGTCGCCGGGTCTTCGGCCATCTGGTTCGGGAAAGCGCCGAACTCGGCGATCTTCGCCTTGAGCTGGCGTTCGAGGTCTTCGAACGTCGGACCCCAGAGCAGCCCCATCTGATCGAGGCGCTGAGCAAGCTCGATGAACGGGGCGGTGTTCGGCGCACCCATCGCCGCGGCGATCTCTTCGACGGTCCGCTCGCCCTGGAACTGGGCGATCACCGGCACCGCCTGCGGGCTGACCGCCATCGACTGCGGAAGGAGCATCATCGGATCCCGGAGGACGACGAGCTGCTGGCCCTGATGCACCGCCGGGAGCGGCTGAAACTGGCGGACATGCGGGCGGCGGATGTGCTCGGGGAGCGTGTTCGTCGACATGGGTCGCGATGGTATGCGGGCGCGGTGCGGCGCCCGCCCCACGCAGCGTCGGCGCGGTGGACCAAGGCATGGATCTGGCCACGCCCAGCATGGGATCGGCCACGCAGCATGGGATCGGCCACGCAGATGGCGTCGGACTGGCCTGGGACTGGCCACGCAGATGGCGTGCGACTGGCCGGGGACTGGCCATGCACGGGTTTGTGGCCGGGGACTGGCCATGCACGGGTTTGGATTGGCCATGCACGAAGCCGGCCCCGCACGGAACTGGCCAAGCACTGTTCACGGGGCGGAACTGGACACGCACGCGGACCTGGCCACGCACGGCGCCCGTTCAGATCGCCCGTCCTTCGACACACCGGCCCCGGGCTCGGGGCGGATTGCCGCCGGTCCGCTGCGGCAACGGGGGCGGTCATGCGGGAGCGGGCGCCAGCCCGGGGCGGGGCGCGCGATCCCTGTCCGGTAGGGACCCCCTCGGGGCGATCGCGGCGGGGTCCCCTTGAGGCAATCGCGGCGGGGTCCCCCTGAGGCGATCGCGGCGGGGTCCCGCCGGGGCGATCGCGGCCGTGCGCCGTCCCGCGCGGTCCTGCTCGCGCGCGGTGTGTCCAGACGAAGGAGGCGTCCGGGGTCCGCCCTTTCGCGGGGTGTCCGGAACGCTCCCACGCCGCACGCCACGCGGGTGTGCCAAGGCCTGCGCGGTCCGCCGATTCACGGGGTGCCCGTGCCCGAGGTCTTCCCTGTTCCGCGTGCCCCTTCCCCGGTGTCCCCTCCCCCGTGCCCCTGTCGCCTGTGCCGATCTCCCCCGTGCTCCGTCCCGCGGGCCCCTCTCCCGGGCCCCTCCCCCGGGCCCCGTCCTGCGTGCCCCCGTCCCGCGCGCCCCCGTCGAATCTGCCTGTCGCGAGCGTGCGACCGCCCAGCTCTCGCGTCGTCCAGCAGGCCGTTACCACTACAGCGCTGGAACTCGTCTGCTCCAGCCGCCGGCCCGCCACCAGTCGGGAATCAACCCGTTCGATCTGGAATAGCGGTGCGCCACCTTCGGTTGTTTCGAGGTCGGTCGTCGGGAGCGGTTGATGCGGCGGTCACGCCCTTGTGAGGCGGGCGCTGGTCCGGCTCCTGAGTCACGCCGTACTTCCGCCGCCTGCGGCCAATCCTGGCCGGGGGCACCGCCAGCCTTCAGGAGACACCAGGTCATGCACCGCTCGAACTCGATCACGCTTCGCTCGCCATGGCGCCGCGGCGCCATGCTTGTCGGCCTCGCCGGCCTTCTCGCGGCTCCCGCCGGCGCCCTCGCCGCGGGCGACGCGCCGCCGGTCGTTCCCCAGCGGGTCGACGAGACGACCCAGAAGAACACCACCACTCCGGACGGCAGGGCGGTCCTCTCGAAGCCGACCCAGGAGGAGATCGAGGCACGCCGAGCCGCCGCCCGCGAGGCGCTGCGGAATCGGCCGACCCCGAACGTCGATCCGAACCTCCGACTCGACCCGGACCGCGCCGCGGCCGCTGCCGCCGCAGCCGAGGCCCGTGCGGCTGGTGCCGCGCAGCTCGCCCCGGTCACGGAGAGCCTCGTGATCCGGCTCGAGCCGGCCGAGCTCGATCTCGGTGAGATGGTCGCCGACATCGCCAAGACCGGCACGGTGAAGGTCACGAACATCACGGATCAGCCGATCACCATCGCGCAGCTCATCCCCTCCTGCGGCTGCACGACCGCGCCGGCGCCGCGCGATCCGATCGCTCCGGGCGCTTCGGTCGAGATTCCCATGACGCTCAAGCCCGGCTCGCGGCAGGGGGTCAGCCTCGCGAAGAAGGTCACCTTCCGCATCGACGGACATCCGCCCGTCGTCTACACGATCAAGGGCGACGTGGCCGAGTACGTCCGCATCGAGCCGGAGCTGATCACCTCCAACGTCGAGGATCCGAGCTCCGGGAAGATCACGCTCACCTCGCGCGACGGGCAGGCGTTCCGCATCCTCGGAGTCAATCCCGCCGTCATCACCGACTTCAGCGACGAACCCGCGCTGGAGCACGTCGTGAACATCGACTGGGAGAAGTGGCAGCAGACCGGCTCCGGAGTGAAGCTCGCCATCGCGATCGATCACCCGAAGATCCCCTCGGTCTCGGCGATGATCAAGCGTCCGATCGTGCGCGGCCAGCAGGAGGAAGTGACGGCGCGAAACGTGCCCGATCGCCAGGCGATGGACCCGGCCACGACCGCGCTGGTGGCCGCTGCCCGTCGCGGCGACCTCGCAGGCATCTCCGCGGCGATGGCAGAGGGCGCCAAGGTGGATGAGGCGGATCGCCTCACCGGCCGGACGGCGCTGCACTGGGCGGCCCGCGAGGGCCAGGTCGACGCGATCGGCGAGCTCGTGAAGGCGGGCGCGAGCCTGCGAAGCATCGACCGCACCGGAAAGACGCCGCTCGGCGGAGCCGCAGAGGCCGGCAAGGCCGAGGCGGTCAAGGCGCTCCTCGCGGCGGGCTCGGAGATCGATCATCGAGACGTGATCCGCGGCACGGCGCTTCTCTGGGCGGCCGGGCTCGGCAACACCGAAACCGTCAAGGTGCTTCTCGCGGCCGGCGCCGACCCCAACGCGGTCGATGTCAACGGCCTCACGCCGCTGCTCTGGGCCGTCGGCATCGGCGAACCCGCGACGGTCGCCGCGCTGCTCGACGCCAAGGCCGACCCGAAGATCGCCGACTTCATCGATGGTGACAACGCCCTCATCCGCGCCGCTCGCTCGGGCAAGGACGAGAGCCTGAAGATCCTGCTCGCCCGCGGCGTGGCCACCGATGCGAAGAACAACAACGGCGCCACCGCGCTGCTCGTCGCCGCCGGAAGCGGCTCGATGGAGAAGATCAAGGCGCTGGTGCAGGCCAAGGCGGATCCGACCGTCGTCGACAACAGCGGCCGCGGCGTGATGGACTACGCGCGGAACCGCACCGACCCAGCGCGCGACGCCGTGGTGGCGTACCTGACCGAGATCGTCGGCAAGTGAACTGACTCCTCTCCATGCGTGCGGTCGCCCGATCGTTCGGGCGACCCAGACAGGTTGCGACGGCCCGCCCGGCCTGCCGGGCGGGCCGTCGCTCTTGGCGCTCGATGCACGGGCGGCGGAGCGGATCGCGGCTGCGGCGACGGAGGCACGCTCTCGCGCCCGAGCTGCCGTGCGCTCACGATGCCCGCGGCGGGTTGGCGCGGCCCCGCGGGCACCGAATAGGATCGCCGCATGACCCCTGCAACGCTCACCGACTCCGCGACGGCGCCGCCGTCGGCGCCGTACGACCGACTGCTCGAGGCGGTGCGCGAGGCGAGGCTCCTCGAGAGCAGCGCGTCGCTTCTGACGTGGGATCAGGAGACCATGATGCCCGCCGCCGGCGTGGAGCACCGCGCACGGCAGGTCGCTCAGCTCACCCGGATGGCGCACACGAGCTTCACCGATCCCGCCATCGGCGAGCTGCTCGATGCCTGCGATGGCGAAGGGCTCGCGGGCGCCGATTCCGCCGATCCCCGGGCGGTCAACCTGCGCGAGATTCGCGTCGCCTGGGAGCGGCAGACCAAGCTGCCGGCCTCCCTCGTCGAGGAGATCGCCCTCACCACGACCCGGTCCCGCCACGAGTGGGGCGCTGCGCGGCGCGAGAGCGACTTTGCGCGGTTCCGGCCCTGGCTCGAGCGGATCGTCGCGCTCTCGCGCCGACGTGCCGAGTGCCTCGGATGGCCCGAGGGCGGCGAGCCGTGGGACGCCCTCGCGGATGAGTACGAACCCGGCGCGACCGCGGCCGAGATCGCGGCCATCTTCGACCCGCTGCGAGCGCGGCTCTCCGCGCTGGTCGCCGACATTGCGGCTGCGCGGCGCCGTCCGAGCAATCGCTTCAACGAGCTCCGGCTCGACGTGAACGACCAGGAAAGGGCGGTGCGCTTCGTCGCGGAGGCGATCGGCTTCGACTTCGGCCGCGGGCGCCTCGACCGCTCGACGCATCCCTTCTGCCTCTCGACCCACTGCAACGACGTGCGGCTCACGACGCGCTTCACCGAGCACTGCTTCAACGACGCGCTGGGCTCGACGATGCACGAGGCGGGCCATGGGATGTATGAGCAGGGGCTCGATCCCCGCTTCATCGGGCTGCCGATGGGTTCGGCCACATCGCTCGGGATCCACGAGAGCCAGAGCCGCATGTGGGAGAACCAGGTCGGAAGGAGCCGGGCGTTCTGGACATGGCTGAGGCCGAATCTCCCGCGCCACTTCCAGGGCGCCCAGCGCGCGGCGGTCGAGGCGTTCTCGCTCGAGGAGCTCTACGAGGCGGCGAACATCGTCGAGCCGGGGTTCATCCGCGTCGAGGCCGACGAGGCGACGTACAACCTGCACGTGATGATCCGCTTCGAGCTGGAGCGCGCGATGATGGCCGGCGATCTGGCGGTCGCCGACGTCCCCGGCGAGTGGAACCGCCGCTATCGCGACCATCTCGGACTTGAGGTTCCCGACGATCGCCGCGGCTGCCTTCAGGACATCCACTGGTCGCTGGGCTCGATCGGCTACTTCCCGACGTACACGCTCGGCAACCTGCTCTGCGCGCAGCTCTTCGAGGCGGCGCAGCGGGCGATCCCCGGTCTCGACGGCCAGTTCGCGGAGGGGCGCTTCGACGATCTGCGGCGCTGGCTCAACGAGCATGTGCACGCGCACGGGATGCGCTACCGCTCGGGGGAGCTCTGCCGCGTCGTCACCGGCGCGGCGCTCTCGGCGGAACCGCTGATGCGTCACCTCGAGGGCAAGCTCCGTCCGCTCTACGGGATCTGAGCTCCGGTCGCATCGCGCCTGCTTCGATGCCGAACGCCGCTTCCGGACGCCGCAGCAGGCGACGAGGGGCGCTGTCGTGCGATGGCGGCGGCGCGGCGCACCCGCGTTGCCGCGCGCCCGACGATGCTCCGCGCGGACCGGTTCACCGTGGATCGAGCCCGGCGCCGATTCGGAGAGCCGGGCACGGCTCTCCCGCTCGCACCGGAGGCGGCGCTCACCGCTCCCGGCGCATCTCGATGAGCTGGAAGAGCTCGGCGCGGGCCGCGGCGCTCTTGAGGAAGATGCCGTGGAGCTTGCTCGTCGTCGTCCACGCCCCCGGCTTGCGCACGCCGCGATAGCACATGCAGAAGTGCTGGCACTGGAGGACGACCGCGACGCCGTGCGGCGCCAGCGCGTCCTGGATCGACTTGGCGATCTGGGCCGTGAGCTTCTCCTGCACCTGAAGCCGCTTGGCGAAGATGTCGACCACGCGGGCGAGCTTGGAGAGGCCGGTGACGCGTCCGTTCGGGATGTACCCGACATGCGCCCGCCCGACGAAGGGCACCATGTGGTGCTCGCAGTGGCTGTGCAGCTCGATGTCGGTCAGGAGCACGAGCTCGTCGTATCCCTCGACCTCCGTGAAGGTCTTCGAGAGGATCTCCATCGGATCCTGCCCATAGCCGCTGAAGTGATCCCGCATCGCCATGACGACGCGCTTCGGGGTGTCGAGCAGCCCTTCGCGCTCCGGGTCCTCGCCGATGAAGCGGAGGAGGCCGCGGACATGATCGGCTGCGGTGGAGGCATCGGGATCGAGGGAGGTCATCGCAGGCGGGGAGGATACGGCCTGCCGCGCCCAGCGCGGCGAGGCGGGTCGGCGCTGGCCGTTGCCGGCGCGGAGTCGCCCGTTGGCGGCTGGATCGTGCCGACGGGAAGGGAGGGGAATGGGGTTCATGGCGAGCGGCTCTCGGCCACGATCCGCACGGTCGGAGGGTGCGGTCGCGAAGACGGGGCGGAGTCCGGTCGCTTCGATGTCGTGATCGGTCGGATTCGCGTCGCTCCCTTCGCGACCAGCAGGGTCCGGCGCTCGGTCGCGTCGAGCGGGGCGCCCGTGTCTCGTCGCTCGACGCGCGACGCCCCCGGAGGAGCGTCGCCCCCGGAGATGCGACGGCTCTCGCCGAGCGAGGCTCCCCCCCGGGGGGGGGGGCGGCGCCTCCGTACGAGCGACGCGCTTTCACGAGGCCCCGGGCGAAGCGCCGGGACCGTCGCTCATCGGTTCGTGCCGCGCCGATCGATGCGCGGCGCGTCCCTTCCTGCGCCCGGCGCGCCGGGGCGGTCGAGCGTCGACGAACGCCGGGCCGGTCGCCGCGCTCGCGGCTCGCTCACCAGACCGGCCGATGTCCATCGGCATTCGAACCGGCGCTGCGGAGGCCCGCCCGCAGCGTGGACGAGCTGCGCGGCGGCTGCTACAGGTGCCGCTCCAGCCACGCGATCATCTCGCCGAGACGATGTCGCCGCAGGTCGGGAGGTCCGGTGCGGCTCATCCCATGGCTCGTGCTCGCCGGGTAGCGGACCAGGCGCGCGGGGACCCGCAGCGTGCACAGCGCGGTGAAGAGCTGCTCGCCCTGCTCGACGTTGCAGCGCAGGTCGCCTTCGCTGTGGATGACGAGCGTCGGCGTCCGCGCCGTGCCGATGTGACGGATCGGGCTCGACTCCCAGCGGCGCTCCCAGCGCTCCCAGACGGCGCCGGGCCAGTACTCGTCGGGGATGTCGGGATAGTCGCTGTTTCCCGCCATGCTCAGCAGATTGCTCACGCAGCGATCGACGATCGCGCAGCGAAAGTCGTGCGAGTGTCCGATCGCCCACGCGGCCATGTATCCCCCGTAGCTGCCGCCGGCGATCGCGAGGCGCTTGCCGTCGATGCGCCGGTCCTTCTTCATCGCGGCGACGTAGCCGAGGATGTCCTCCCAGTCTCGATCTCCCCAGGCCCCGCGGATCGCGGCGCAATGGTCGCGCCCGTAGCCCTTGCTCCCGCGCGGATTGCCGAAGCAGACCGTCCAGCCCCGGGCTGCGAGCGTCTGCATCTCGTGGAAGAAGGTCTCGCCGTACATCGCGTGCGGTCCGCCGTGGACGAGGAGAACCGCAGGCGTGCGCCTGCCGGCGCCGCCGCGCTTCCGCGACCCTCGGCTGCGCTGCGGAGGCCGCATGATCCAGAGCTGCGAGCGATGGCCGTCCGCGGCCTTGACCTCGTGCGACTCCGGCGCCGCCACGATGACCTCGTTGAGGAGCGCCTCGTTGAGCGCCGTGAGGCGACGGACGCGCGCCCCATCGGGCGAAAGCGCGGCGATCGCCACCTCCGGCGGCGTGGTGAAGTCGGAGACGATCAGCGCCATCACCGTGCCCGACCGGTCGAGGTTCCCCAACGACCGATCGCCCTCTTCGCGCGTGTGCGTCACGAGGGGGCCGCCCGTCCGGCCGATCGAGGCGAGCTGCCCGCGCCCTTCGCGGCCGAGCTTGACGAAGACGCGGCTGGAGTCGCGCGACCAGAGCAGCGCGGGCGCGAAGGAGGCGTCGGCGCTGTCGGAGAGGATCGCGGCCATCATGCAGCAGTCGTCCTCCGCCGGATCGCCGATCAGCGAGCGGACGGAGGCGGCCCGATCGCCGCGCACCTCGGCCACGAAGAGCCGCAGGTTCTCCGGGCTGTAGAGCCCTTCGGACCGATCGGCGCGTCCCGCCCACGCGATGGCCTGACCATCGGGCGACCAGGCGATCGCGGTCTTGGGGCCATCGGGAAGGCCGCGAAGACGGCGCTGTCCCGGGCGCGACGCGCCTCCGCGCGCGACGTCGATGAGCAGGATCTCGTCATGCCAGGGCTGCATCAGCGGACGACGGCTGGTGTTCGTCGTCAGCGCGATCGTCCTCCCGTCGGGGGACCAGTCGAAGGTGAAGTCGCCGAGCCGGTCCCGGTCGTGGAGCACGCGGCTCCGTCCGGTGGCGAGTTCGACCAGATGCAGCGCGTAGCGCGCGGGCCCGAAGTAGCCGTCGCCGTCAAGGCGGTACCAGACGTCCTCGGTCGCGCGCGGGGGCTCGCTCTCGCCCGCAGCGCTGCGCCGCCGCTGGGCCTCTTCGCCGAAGGTCGGGTCGCTCTGCCGGTACTTGACGGCGAGGCGAGCGCCATCCGGCGACCACCTGAACGAGTCGATGCTGCCTTCGGGGAAGCTTGTCAGCGCCCGCGCCTCGCCGCCCGCGGCGTCGATGAGGAAGATCTGCGGACGGTGCTTCGGTTCGGCGCGGATGAAGGCGATCGTCGAGCCATCCGGCGACCAGCGGCCCTTCGAGTCCCGCGGGCCTGCGGTGAACGGCCGGGCGCCATCGCCCTTCGACGCGCCGTGCGTGCGTGCCAGCATCAGGCGCGTGCGGGAGTGCCCGGGCCGCTCGGTCGCTTCCCGGAGCGTGAAGAGCACGCTGGATCCGTCGGGGGAGACCTGGGGATCGGCCGCGATCCGCAGCCGCAGGAGGTCCTCGACGGCGATGGGTCTGCGTGATGGCATGATCGGCATCGTACTTGCGTCCAGCCCTCTCGTTGCGCTCCCTGCCGCGCCGCTCCCCGCAGATCAGCGGCCGCCGGCGCCCGTTCGACCGTGAGGGGACGCAGTCGAATCCCGCGCCGCTACGATCGCCGCTCATGTCCACGGAGCCGCGCGAACGACTCATGGCCGGACCCGCAGCGATCCTCGCGCCGGAACTGGCCTACGTCGGCGGGCGATTCGAGCGCGACCTGCACGTCGAGCTGCGCGCGGACGGCCGCATCGGCCGCGTCGGCCGCCGGCTGCTCGACCGCAGCGATCCGGTCGCAGGCGCCACGCTCATCGAGCTTCCGCGCCGCGCACTCCTCCCGGGCTTCGTCAACGCCCACTCGCACGCATTCCAGCGCGGGCTCCGCGGCCTCGGCGAGTCGTTCCCGGCAGGTGCGGGGAGCTTCTGGTCGTGGCGCGAGGCGATGTACTCCCTCGTCGACCGGCTCGATCCGACGTCGCTGCACGAGCTCTCGCTGCGCTGTTTCCGCGAGATGCTCGCAGCGGGGATCACGACCGTGGGAGAGTTCCACTACGTCCATCGCGATGGCGACGGGCGGTGGGCGGCGATGGATGATGCGGTGCTCGCCGCGGCGCGCGACGCGGGCATCCGCATCGTGCTGCTCCAGTGCGCGTACCGCACCGGCGCCATCGGCCAGCCCCTGCGCGGCGGACAGGTCCGGTTCGACACCGCCGGCCACGCGGAGTTCCTCGCCGCCTTCGACCGGCTCGCCGAGGCGCTCGATCCGCGGACGCAGTCGGCGGCGATCGTCGCCCACTCCGTCCGCGCCGTCCCATGGGAGGAGATCATCGCGCTCCGCGCCGCCGCGCGCGAGCGGGGCACCGTCTTCCACATGCACGTCGAGGAGGTCATCCCCGAGATCGAAGACTGCCTCGAGGCGTACGGACGCCGTCCGATGCAGATGGTCGTCGACGATCTCGAGGTCGATTCGACGTTCACCGCCGTCCACTGCACGCACACGGCGCCCTCCGACATGGCACGCTTCGTCGCCGCGGGCGGGACGGTCTGCCTCTGCCCGCTGACCGAAGGCAATCTCGGCGACGGCGTCCACGACGCGCCTGGCATCCTCGCCCGAGGCGGCCGGATCGCCTTCGGCACCGATCTGAACTCCCGGCTCTGCGTCTTCGAGGAGCTGCGCTGGATCGAGTATCTCCACCGGCTGGTCCGGCGCGAGCGCGGCGTGCTGCGCGACGCCGAGGGCGTCGTCTCGCCCCGACTTCTGGCGATCGCCACCGAGCACGGCGCCCGCGCTCTGGGCGTCGAGGCCGGGCGGATCGCCGAGGGCCGGCACGCCGATCTCTTCACGGTCGATCTCGACCACGCGGAACTTGACGGCGCCGACGCGCGGTCGCTTGCCGATGCGCTCGTCTTCGGCTGCGGCAACGCGGCGATCGAGCAGGTCTGGGTCGACGGCATCGAGAGGCGGGCCGCGCCGATGCGCGGTTCCGCAGCGGCCGGTCCGCCGCCGCGGGAGACGGCGGCGCGGCTTCATGGGCGGGTCGCAGGCGGCCTCTCCGCCGACTTCGCCGGACGGAAGGGGACGCTCGGTTGAGCGCTCGCGGCGAGTCAGCTTCGCCCCCGGGCGCTGATTCAGGCGACGTGCCTCCGACGGCGCGGATCATCGATGGCCGCGCGCTCGCCGGCGCGGTGCGGGCCGAGGTCGCGGCGCGGACCGAGCTCCTCCGCCGCGGAGGTCGCCGCGTCAGGCTCGATGCGGTGATCGCCGGCGACGATGGCGGCGCTCTGCTCTATGCCCAGAACCAGGCGGCGACGTGCGCCGAGGTCGGCATCGAGTACCACCTGCACCGGCTCGACCCCGAGGCGAGCTTCGAGGACGTCGCGGGGCGCGTGCTCCTGCTCAACGCATCGGACGAGGTCACGGCGATCATGGTGCACCTGCCGCTGCCGGCCGGCGTCGACACCGAGCGGGTGCAGTCGCTGATCGATCCGCAGAAGGACGTCGAGGGAGTCAATCCGGCGAACATCGGCAACGTCGTCTACGGACGCCGCTCACTGGTTCCCTGCACCGCCCTCGCGGTGATGGAGATGATCGAGTCGACGGGGATCAGCCTGCCCGGGCGCCGCTGCGTCGTCGTCGGGGCCGGCAACATCGTGGGCAAGCCGATCGCCGTCCTCCTGATGCGCGCCGAGGCGACGGTGACCTCGACGAACCGTCATACCGTCGATCAAGGCGAACTGACCCGGGGAGCCGACGTGGTCGTCGCCGCCGCGGGCGTCCCCGGGCTGATCCGCGCCGAGATGGTGCGCCCCGGCGCGATCGTCGTCGATGTCGGCATCAACCGGGTGCGCTCCGCGGACGGGCGCACACTCACCGTCGGCGACGTCGCGTTCGACGAGGTTCGTGCCATCGCGGGGTGGATCTCGCCGGTGCCCGGCGGCGTCGGACCGATGACCGTCGCGATGCTGCTGCGCAACACCGTGGATGCGGCAGGGCGCTGAGCGCCGCCCCCCAGATGTGCTCACCGGGAGTCGAACACCGGGACTCGGCCCGCCCGTGGTGGGCGTGGGGCTTGGGGGCGGGGTGGGGGCGGGGCTTGGGGGGGGGGCTGGTGGTGGTGGGGGAAGTCGAAGGCGGGGGAGCGACCGCGGGGGCCCGGCCACCGAGCGTCGCGCGCAGAACCGCGAGGCGACCGAGACGTCGATCGGGCGCGCGCCGTCGACGCTCTCGTCTGGCCCCGATCTGGCCCCGATCTGGCGCTGCTCTGGCTCTCGTCTTGGCTCTCGTTTGGCTCCGCTATCGAACCAGGAGCATCTCCGCGTACGTGGGCAGCGGCCAGAGGTCTGCGGGAATCGTCCGCTCGAGCTCGTCGGCGACGGCCCGCGCCGCGGTCATCGCGGGGACCAGTTCATCGCGGATCTGGCGGGCGCGGCGCTCGGCCGAGGGCACCGACTTCGATTCGGCCTTCTCCACGGCGACGATCGCGGCCCGGAGGGCGGCGACCTGCCGGGCGAAGGCGCGCAGCGCCTCCTCCGCGTCGGGGCACTCCACCCCGGCTGCCTGAGTGGCCGCCACCGACTCGGCGAGCTCGGTCTGGTGGCGGATCGCCGCGGGCAGCACCTGCTGACGGAGCAGGGAGACGAGCGTCCGCGCCTCGATCTCCATGGTGAGGACGTACTGATGAACGAGGATCTCCGCGCGGGCGTCGAGCTCGCGCTCCGTCAGCACGCCGTGGCGCGCGAAGAGCGCCTTCGCCTCCCGACCGCGGAGCACTTCGAGCGCCTCGGGCGTCGAGCGCAGGTTCGGGAGGCCGCGCTTCTCCGACTCGGCGTGCCACGCCGCCGAGTACCCGTCTCCGTCGAAGACGATCCGGCGGTGCTTCTCCACGACCTCGCGCAGCACCGAGCGCACGGCGGCCTCGAGCTTCGCGGCCGTCGGCGAGCGACCGGCCTTCTTCTCGATCCGTCCGGCGATCTCCCCCAGGGCCTCCGCGACGATGGTGTTGAGCACCGTGATCGGCCACGCCACCGGTTGCGAGCTGCCGACGGCGCGGAACTCGAACTTGTTGCCGGTGAACGCGAAGGGGCTGGTGCGGTTGCGATCGCTGGTGTGCCGCGGGATCTGCGGGAGCGTCATCGCCCCCAGATCGAGCGAGCCGCCGTTGGGCGTCCGTCGCCGCTCGCCGGAGACGAGCTGGTCGAGCACCGCCTCGAGCATCTCGCCGAGATAGACCGACATGATCGCGGGGGGCGCCTCGTTGGCTCCGAGGCGGTGATCGTTGGCCGCCGTCGCGATCGAGGCCCGAAGGAGCGGCGCGTGCGTGTCCACCGCCATGAGCACCGCCGAGAGAAAGACGAGAAACTCGAGATTGCTGTGGGTGTCCTCGCGGGGATCGAGGAGGTTCGCCCCGGCGTCGGTCGAGAGCGACCAGTTGTTGTGCTTGCCCGACCCGTTGACGCCCGCAAAGGGCTTCTCATGCATGAGGCAGGCGAATCCGTGCCGTTCCGCGGAGGTGCGCAGCACGTACATCGTCAGCATCTGATGATCGACGGCGACGTTGGCGTTCTCGAACGTCGGCGCGAGCTCGTACTGGCCGGGGGCGACCTCGTTGTGCCGCGTCTTGATCGGGATCCCGAGCCTGAAGAGCCGCTCCTCGACTTCGGCCATGAAGTCGAGCACGCGGTCGGGGATCGCCCCGAAGTAGTGATCGTGGAGCTGCTGCCCGCGCGGCGGCGCCGCGCCGACGAGCGTCCGGCCGGTGATCGCGAGATCGAGCCGCGCCTGGCGCAGCTCGCGGTCGACGAGGAAGTACTCCTGCTCGCAGCCGAGCGTGACGACGACCTGCGTGGCGCTGCGGTCGGAGCCGAAGAGCCGGAGGATCCGCATCGCCTGCCGTCCCACCGCCTGGAGCGAGCGCAGCAGCGGCGTCTTCTTGTCCAGCGCCTCGCCGGTCCAGCTCACGAAGACCGTCGGGATGCAGAGCGTCACCTGCCCGCAGGTGTTCTCCAGCAGGAATGCCGGGCTGGTGGCATCCCACGCGGTGTAGCCGCGGGCCTCGTACGTGTCGCGGATTCCCCCGCTGGGGAAGCTGCTCGCGTCGGGCTCGCCCTGGATGAGCTGCGACCCCGAGAACTTCTCGATCGCCGTCCCGTCGGGCTGGGGCGAGAGGAAGGCGTCGTGCTTCTCCGCGGTCGATCCGGTCAGCGGCTGGAACCAGTGGCAGTAGTGGGTCGCCCCGTGCTCGATCGCCCAGTCGCGCATCGCCTGCGCGACCGCGTTGGCGATCGCCGGGTCGAGGGCCGTTCCGTGGCGCATCGTCCGCTGGAGCGCTGCGTGCACGTCCGGCGGCAGCCGGCGGAGCATCGTCTCGCCCGCGAAGGTGTGCGAGCCGAAAATGTCCGATGCGCGCTCGAAGCTCACGCGCGCACCTCGGACGGGAGCGGGCCGCCATGCGGCCCGACGATCGGTGGTGAACTCGGCCATGAAGATGTCACTGAGACCGCGGTGGTGTGGATCGGGATCCCGGTCGCGCGATCGCTCGCAGCGCCGGTCGGAGGGGGGGACGCCGGGCCGAGCCGCGATCGCGAAAGTCGCGACGCCCGCGATCCGGCGCGCTGGGGCCGGGTCGCGGGCGTCTTCGGTGCCTCGGGGGTCGGAACGAGGAACAAGCGGAACATTGTCGGCGCTCAAGCCGATGTTCGCAAGGGGTCAGGGTCGTGCGGGCGGAGGGAGTGGATGACATCCCGAGCTGGGCCGGCCGCGAGGGGTCGACCGCGCCGAATCCCGCCGGGCGGGAGGGTCCGCGTCCCGCCGTGCGGTCCCGGAGCGCGGTCTGGATCGCGGCCCGGTCTGCGGTTCGGAGGGGCGGCTCTCCGGCCGACCCGGCCCTCGTCGGGCGGTCCGGAAGGCCCGCAGCGGGGCCGGCGGCGCCGCGCCCGCGTCGGCGCTCCACGTGACGCACCCCGGAGCCCTACCCCGCCAGCGCCTCGGCGAGCAGGCGGTGAAAGTGGTGGACGCCCTGCTCGCGCGTCGGGGAGTAGCGGCCGCGTTCGTAGAGGCGCGAGCGGACGCCCTGCTGCACCGACTCGACGATCGCCTCATCCTCGCGCTCGACGCGATCGAGCGCGGAGAGCGCGCCCGCGCCGCGCTCGAGCAGCTCCGGCTTCCAGACGTAGCTCCGGAAGGCGACCTTGGTGCGGTCCACCGCGAGCGGCTGGACGATATTGATCGACGCGCCCCACGGGTAGAGATTGACCATCGTGTTGGGATAGAGCCAGTAGTAGTACGCGGCGACGCGGCGTCCCGCGTCCGGCGATCCCGGAGGGAGATCGAACGCCTGCTCGCCGCCCCTGGCCAGGCCGAGCTGGAGGTTCGACCAGCGCTGGAGCTCGGTGGCGTAGCTGCCGTAGTCGATCACCTCGTTGAGGCCCGCATGCACGAAGGGGATGTGGAACCCCTCGAGGTAGTTGTCGCAGTAGAGCGCCCAGTTCGCGTGGACCAGATAGTCGCGCGAGCGCGTCGGATCGAAGGTGAACTCGTGCAGCGGCAGCCATCCGACGCGCTCCTTGAGCGGGGCCAGCAGCTCTTCGAGCGGACAGGGCGGTGCGAGCGATGCGAAGATGAACTTCCCCCACGCGCCGAATGGCACCGCCGGGAGATCGTCGCTCGCTGCGGGGAATCCCCGCGCTTGCTCGAACTCCGGCATGTGGCTGAGCGCTCCGTCGAGGTGGAAGCGCCGTCCGTGGTAGCGGCAGGTGAGGTGCTTCTCGAATCCCGGGGCGGTGCAGAGGAGGTTCCCGCGATGGGTGCAGACGTTGGAGAGGCAGCGCACCGTGTCGTGCTGATCCCGCGTGAGCAGGAGCGGCTCGCCGAGCAGCCCTTCCAGCAGCGTCACGGGCTGCACCTGCCCGGGGACCTTCACCGAGTCGGTGTCGCCGATCAACTGCCACGACCGCACGAAGATCCGCTCGCGACAGCGATCGAACGTCGCCGGGTCCGAGTAGAAGCGCGCGGGCAGCGTCCACGCGATCCGGATGTCGGGATCGATCTCGATCTCGGCCGGGACGCCTGGCTGCGCCCGACCGGTCGAGGCAGCGGCAATCCCGGGGGCGGTGAACGGCTTCTCCACGCGGCGAGCGTACACCCGGACCTTGCCAGCTCGCTCCGGCGCAGCCGGGCTCCGCCGGACCATCGCGAAGCCGCAGCCGCCGTGGGGCGTCGGCGCACGGCGCCGCCGAAGGCTGTTCGGAGCGCGCACGCTCCTGCACCCTTGCGCAGGGTGACCAAGCACGGTGGTCCAGACATCCCACCCACACACCCCACCCAGACTCGTCACGCTGGAGCGGTGCGTGCCGGACGCCAGACTTGCCGTCGAGCGGCTCGGTGACGCAGACTCAGCGGCGCTCTGCCGCAACCGGCCCGATCCCGCGTCATCGGGATTGAGCGCTGTAGTGTTGGATCCGCCTCGCACACGAAGGCCGGACGACCGGGCGCTGTCCCCGGGGGATGGACGAGGGCGCGGCCGTCGGACTCGATCGGCACCGTATGCTCGCCCACGCCTGCGACGCACAGCATCCCGAACCGGCGAACCCCATGGGCACGATCACCACCAACGACGGCGCGACGATCTTCTTCAAGGACTGGGGTCCGAAGCACGCTCCGCCCGTCGTCTTCCATCACGGCTGGCCGCTCAGCGCCGACGACTGGGATGCCCAGATGCTCTTCTTCCTGGAGAGCGGCCATCGTCGCGCCATGACGAACCGGACAGCCGGAGGCGGGCGACCCGCCGGGGCGCGAGCTTCATCCCGGCGGCTCAGCGCGATTGCGGAGGGCCGCCGCCGCGCACTCCGTCGGCGATCGAAGGACGTGCGTCCGTCCGTTCGCGTCACCGCCGGGCCCCTCACTGCCGCGCGCTGAGCGGAAACCAGTTCGGTCGGCCGCTCGAGATCGAGATCCGCAGCCCGTCGGGTGGAGCGGTTCCGCGGAAGTCGCACCGGAGCAGGCCGCGGCGCAGCCCGGTCGGGACGCCGTCGGAGTCGGTGATCGGCGTCCACCCGTCGAACTCCAGAATCGGATCGGTCGATGGCTCCGTGGCGATCCGATCCGCGCGGCTCTGTGGCTCGATCGGAGGTGCAGCCGGCGCTGCGCTCCGTCGCGCGGCGCCGGCGACCCCCTCGTCGATCTCCGCATGCACCGCTGCTCGAAGGACGGCCGGCCGCCGCCGGCCGACTTCGACGAGCGGCAGGAGGGAGTCGTCGCAGCCGGAACCGCCGGCGATGAGCTCGATCACGTGCCGGCCGTCGGGCATGAGCCTTCCTGGTGCGATCGGGGGATGGAGGACGCACTCCGTCCATCCGCGGACCCTGAAGCCGCACCGGATGATCGAGCCGTCGTCGAAGAGCACGATCACGGCCGGGGCGAGTTCGGAAGCGTCGAGGAGGGTGGTCGAGAGCGCAATCCGCATCTCCTCGCCGGGAGCGAGTCGCTCGACGTCAAGAGCGACCTCGGCGCAGGCACAGGAGCGAACGACCCGGTCGACGCTGACGACTCGGTCCGTGGTGTTGACCGCCCTGACGATGCGCTCGACCGAGACATGCCCCGCGGACGGATCGATGCGAGCCTCGCCAAGGTCGACGAAGCTCTCGTCAAGCAGCGCGATGGGCTCGCCGCAGGTCGCTCCTCCGGGTCGATCGGCGCCGCGCTCCGTGGGAGGATGCTCCGCTGCGGTCGGATCTCGCCGCTCGGACGGAGCCGCGATGAAGACGAGCGCCGCGATCGCTCCTCCGATCGCCGCGCATGCGACCCGACGCGCCGCAGGCCGACGGCGGTGCGCCGCGGGCGGTGTCGTCCTTTCTTCCATGCAGGTTCCTCCCCGGCGCTGCCGGTCCCGATGCCGCGAGTTCCGATGCCGCGAGTTCCGCGCCCCCCGAGGGCGGGGACTATCGGGGCCGAGTGATCTCCGACGCGGTTCGCTCCAGCCGGCGCGCCTGCTCGAGCAGCGCCGCGAGTCCGGCGCCAGGGTGGTTCCAGAGCGGATCCGGCGCGAGGAAATCGGCGCCATGAACGCTGAGGATCCGGCTCCCCCCGGTCAGGGTGAGCCCGAGCGCCTCGTCGGTCGCTCGCTCACCGCTGCCCAGCGCGAGCTCCGCGCCGACGGCAGCGTCGACATCGCCTTCGATGCGCGCATCGATCGTGCAGGCCCGCAAGACCGCGACGCCCCTCGCCTCGCTGGAGCGCCGGATGATCGATCGGCTCTGCACCTTGCGCGGCACCGATCGAGGCGCGGTCTCTCCGGCCATGGCGGGGCCGAGCGGTGCCCACTCGATCACATCGAACTCGGTGACCAGGGACGGCCGACCGCGATTGCGATCCTCCGCCGACCAGATCTCCTTGCGGAGCCGGATCAGCCGTGGCCCGGCGGGATCCGGATCGATCAGGAACTCGAAGCGCAGCCCTCCGCCGCTCTCGTCCGGGACGACGTCCGCGGACCACTCGACGAGGCCGTCGGCTCGCGTCTCGGCGGCGCATGCGACCGCTCTGTCGATGATCTCGCCGAGGCCGACACCGCAGCCGCTGAGCAGGCACCGAAGCGACTGGTCGGCCGCGCCGAGCTCCGGAAGCGCCGTCGAGAGCCTTGGCCGACGCGAGAACTCCGCGATCGGCTCGCCCGGGTGCCGGACCAGCGCGAGGTCGCCATCCCAGGCGATCCGCATTCCGGCAGCTCGAGACGCTCCGTCGGGGCCCACGCGCGGACCGATCTCGATGGCGCAGCGCTCGGCATCGCCGACGATGGTCGCCGTGCATCGCTCACCGCGTCCGGTCGGCATGAGCAGCGCGATGTCCGAGTCGAGGTCGTCGAGCGGGATCGTCCATGACTCGACCTCGACGGTGCGGCGCGCGGCCGGGACCGCGGCGCGGATCGATCTCAGCGCGTCGAGGAGCGCTGCGCAGGCGTCGCGCGCCTCCATCGGTGGTCCGTCGCGCGCGACCGGCTCCGCCGACGGCGCCGCGTCGGCGCGATGCGGCGGGCGCCCCGGGGAGGCGGGGGCGGCCGGGGCGGCGGGGGCGATGGCTGCGATGGCGGCGGCCACGGCGATCACCCGGAGCGATCGGCCGCCGTGACGGGCCGTCGGCCGGCCGCAAGCGCTCGCCCGCCGCGCCGCCGCGCCGTCGCCGCAGGCCGCGGGTCCCGTGACGCCTCGAAAGGCAGTGCCGACGCCTCGAATCATGGGCAGACCGCCTGCTGGCACCAGATCCGCTTGCAGCGCGTCGTCGAGCTTGGCATGGCCCCGACGCACTCGAAGCCATCGCAGAGCCCGGTCATCAGCCACCCGCAGTCGAACGTGGGGATGTCGTCGTTGGCCCGCAGGCAGCCGACGCCTCCCGCGGTGCACTGCGTCTGCGAGAGCCCGAGCTCGCAGTAGGTGCACGGTTGTCCGACCAGGCAGTACAGCGCGTTCGAGCCCTTGCACCGGATCGTCATGAGCGTACAGGAGTTGTTGGCGACGCAGGTCCACGTGATCGGCGCCGGAGGCGCGGACGGATAGGTCCCCTGGGCGAGGATCGAAGCGGCCGGGCCGCCGGCGGAGCCGAGGATCGCAGCCGCGACAAAGACGAAGACGATCCCGTGCCCGGGAGTCGAGCGGGGCCCGCCGCGCGCGAGGGACGTCGAGGCGGTCGCCGAGGCGCGGTCGCGGCGGATGGCGCGCAGCTCCGAGGGTGACGGATCGTGCGCAGCGCAGTGAGTTCTCATGGGTGCTGTACCTCCGGAATGAGGGGCGAATCTTGCTGTCGCGTCGTCGATCGGCCTGCGTGCTCCGGGGCACTCGAAAGTCGCCCCAACTCAGGCAGATCGGGTTCAGGCAGGGGTCGTCCAGAGAGGTCCTGCGGCCTCGCACGGCGTCATCGGCTGCGGCGGTGCAGCTCGAGGTGGCGCGCCACGGCTCCCTCCGAGGTCCCGTGGGTCGCTGTGACGATCTTGGCGGCTGCGCGTTCGGCCCCGGCGGCAAGGCGATCGCGGAGCGCTCGGTAGCGATCGTCGAGGAGCGACCTCGGCTCGCTCCCTTCGACGGGAAGGACTCCGAAACCTCCCGCGTCGACGTCGGCCCACGCGGCGGCCATCAGCTCGGCGCCGATGGCCGCCTCCTCTCGGAGCGCCTCGGCACGGGCCGCCTCGATCGCGGCAAGCTGCGCCGCCGCGAGGCCCGCGCGGAAGACCGATCGCGCTGCGACCTCCGCGTCGTCGATGTCGAAGGCGCGCGGCGCCGCCGCCCTCCGAAAGGCGACGATGAACCGGTCGGCTGCCGCGAGACCGTGGACGTCTCCGACGGCGCGGGCGATCAGCAGGGCTGCGTTCTCGGTGCGGCGCTGGAGCAGCGCCTGCATCCGCACCTCTTCGTGGAGCGCGGCGAGCCTCCTCCGCGGACACGCGGGGTGCGAGCCGCCTGCGTCGCCCGAGCACGCCGGCTCCTCCAGAATCGATCCGAGCCTGCGCATCCGCGCGTCCGATTGCCGCGCGGCGAGCAGCTCCCCGATCTCGACGGCCCATGCGGCGACGATCGCGCGAAGCGTCCGTCCATGCGCGTCGTCATCGAGGCGTGCATCGCCGCCTCCGTCGACGGCGAGGGCGGCGACGAGATCGTCGCGCACCCGGGGGTCGCAGTCGGGGCAGGCGCGGAGGAACAGCTCCAGATCAAGCGCCGGACCGACGAGCCCCTGGTTCTGCGCGGGGCCGGTGAGGTGGCGCGCCCGGAGTTCCGCTCGCCATGCCGCGTCGACTCGCAAGCCGGCCTCGACGCCCGCCTTCCGCGTCGCGAGCTCGCGGAGCGACTCGATCGTCCACCGCTCCGCCGCGGCCGCCGTCGCCCCGAGCGTCATGATCGCACGCGCGAACTCCGGGTGCGCTCTCGCGGCCTCGCGGATCCGCGCGGCGATCGCGGGGGAATCCTCGGGCTCGGCATCGGTCGCGATCTCGCGGAGCGTCCCCGCGCCTTTCGGCCGGCCGACTCCGAAGAGGAGCGATGCGGCGCGACTCCCCGAACGCTCGATCTCATCGAAGATCGCACCCGCCTCGTCGGCGACGTCGAGCTCGCCGAGCGCTTCGAGCACCCGCGAGAGGCGCGCGGCGCTCGGCCACCCCACGATCGGCCCAAGCACGCGCAGCGCCGCGCTCGACTCGGTCTCCTCGGCCGCCCCATGATCAGGAGCGGAGGGGCATGCATCTCCGTCGCTGGCATCGCGCTCGCCGGCGATCTGCGATGCAGCGACTTCCAGGGACCGGAGCAGTTCGGACAGCTCGGCGAGGACCTCATCCCGCGGATGCACCCCGGACCGCGCTCTCTCGGCGCCCGCTTCCGAACCTGAGCTTCGCTCGCACTCGGTCTGACCCGGGAGGCAGCTCGCCACTGCGGGAGGCGCAACCGCCGCGCCGAGAGCTGCGAACGTTGCCGATGCGATCTCCGCGATGCGGCGATGCGATGTGAGGGTGTTCAGGGAGAGATCCACCGGCTCTCACGGGTGGTCATCGACTGGTTCGGGGAGTGCCGCAACGGCCTCCGTTCCCTGTCGGACCGCAGAGAATGTGAGGAGCATATCACCGCCGGGGGGGCTTTGCAGGTGTCTGGACCTGCAACGGAGCGCGACCGGAGTCAGGCGCCCGCGCGCGCTCGATCTGCCGCGGGACGATCGACGCTCGACGTTCGGTGCCCGATCGGGGGAGCAGGCGAGCGCCGATCCCAACCCCTTCGAGCCCGGCTGGCGGGGGCGGACGTGCTCGCGCCCGCCGCGCGCAAGATCAATGCGACAAAGGGTGAAGCGAATCGCGCCGAGGACGCAGTCGTGCGCGCCCGCAGGCAGACGGCCTCGGTCCCGCCAGCGGAAAGACGTTGCGCACGCTCACTCCGATGAGAATGGTGCGCGATTTGCGTCGGTCCGTCGAAGTCGGGCGACCGACCCGGACCCGGCCGGGCGGTCGCAACGCGGCGCCGGAGGGCCGCCTCGGCGCCGACGTCACTGCGCTCCGAAGATCAGCCGCCGGTGCGCGACGTAGTCCCACACGACGAAGCGGTCGAGATCGCGCCCGCCGACGAAGATCGCTCTCCCGCCGGTGGTCTCGACGAGCCGCTGGGCGAAGCGCACGTCGTCCTCGTCCTGGCTGAAGCTGGGGACGAGGAAGATGTTGATCACGATGCCCTGCCGGCGGCAGCGCTGCGCCTCGCGCATCGTGGCCTCCTCGGTGCGCGGATCGGGGGGATAGAGCAGATAGAGCTGCTCCCCCTCGAAGTGCGCCGTGGGGAGGCCGTCGGTGACGAGGAAGATCTGGCGGTTCGGAGTGGCCTGACCGGAGAGGAGCTGCCTGGCGACCTGAAGCGCCCTCTGGATGTTGGTGAAGTGCAGCGGCACGTCGTACTCGCCGATGGTCGGATCGCTCATGTCGGCGCGGAGGCGCACGACCGGCGAGTGGATCGAGACCGGCTTGGGCATGAGCGAAGCGATCTCCGAGACGTGCCGCACCCGGGCGAGCGAGTACATCTCGACGAACCCGAGGAAGTCTCCCGGCCACTCGCGCCGCACGATGCCGTCGAGGGCGAGGGCCATCTTCTTCGCGGCGATGTACTGTCCGCCGTAGCGCATCGAGCCGGACATGTCGAGGATCACCGCGGTGGCGCAGCGCGGGGCGATCTGCGTGCGATGGACCTCGAGATCTTCGGGCCTGAGCCGGACGGCTCTGCGCCGAGGGTCCGGCGAGCGCTCCTTCGTCGGGTCGCGGACGAGGGCGTTGAGGATCGACTGCGTCGCATCGAGCGAAGCGAGGGAGTCTCCGAACGCGTACGGCCGCGTCTGGGCGCTCTCGACGGCGCCCTCGCCTTCCACCGGCGTCTCGTGCCGTCCGCTGCGGCTGGCGGCGAGATCCTCGAAGATCGCCGCGAGCAGCCGCGACTGAAAGAGCCTGTACGCCCTCGGCGTGAGCCGGTAGCCCTCCGGGCCGAGCTCGATGCCCTGCGCCTCGGCGCCTTGCCGGATGAGCTCCTCGATCTGCCGCTGGAGGGCGGCGAGGTTGCCGAGCTCCTCGACGCGGTCCTCCTCCTCCGCGAACTCCCGCAGCGCGTCCATGTCGATGATCGCAAGCTGCGCCGTCTCGCGGGCCTTCCGGAGCTGCTCGAGCAGGGCCTCGATGCGCTCCAGCTCCGCCTTCACCGCCAGCGCTGCGGGCACGTCGAGGGGCGTGCGGCCGGTGAAGCTCCAGCGCGACGCAAGTCGGTCGACCTGGAAGCGCTCGCCCAGCGCTTCCATCGCCCGAAGGAGCTGCCGCGCGAAGGGCGACTGCTCGTCGCCCACCTCGTACCAGAGGCGCTCGAGGTCGCGAAGCTGTCCCTCCGTCGCGTCGCGCCGGAACCGTCGCCGGAAGCGCTCCGGCGGCTCGGCGGCGTCGACGGCGCGCCGGTACGCGCTGCGCGCGGCGTCGCGCGCCGGCTCTGGATCGAACGTCTCGAGGATGCGCCGTCGGCGCTCCTCGAGCATCGCGATCAGGGCGTCGATCCCGGGGCCGAGCCCGCGGATCTGGGCCGGGTCGATGCGGACCGCCCGCGCGAGCTCCTCCGGCGTGAGTCGCCGGGTCGAGCCGTAGGTGAGCAGGTGCTCGAAGGCGCCCGAGACCGCATCCGGCGCCTCCGCGAAGGGACTCGGCAGATTCACGGGGTCGTACGCCTGGTAGGCATGCACCACGCCGCGGGCGTGGGGGTGCTCCGTCGGAGCCGAGCGGGACTCCGGGGGCTCTGGGGGCTCCGGGGGCTGCGGGGACTCGTGCGCCCGAGCATCGTCGTCGCGATCGTCCGGATGAGGTCGGTCGGGGTCGGTGTGCATCCGAGGCGGGTGAGTGGGGAGGAACGGTCGTGCGTGGAGCGTCGTCGGCGGATCGACGCCTGGATTGACGATCGAGCGTCGCACCGAGGCGATCGCTGCGCCCGTGCGCTCGCCGACGATCGCGGGAGCCGGGGGCTCCCGCTGCAGCGGCGGCCGCGGCCGCCCCGATCATCAGAGCTCGTACGTCACGCGCCCGTGCCGGGTCGCGCGGCTGATCCTCTCCGTCGCGTGCAGCCCGGCGAGCACGAACTCGACGCAGCTCGCCCTGACCGCGGGACTCTCCGCGGGGTTCACCTCGAAGGCCTTCTCCCATGCGGGCGGGATGCGCCGGAGGCGCTCGGCGTACTGGGCGCTCGGGAGCATGTCGCCGACCTCGATGCGGACGCCCTTGGCGAAGATCTCGGCGATGGCGTCGAGCCCGTGCGCGTCGCAGTACTCGCCGAAGACCGTGCGGATCGCCTCGGCAAGAATCGACTCGAGGACCTGCCGCTCCGTCATCTGGTGGACGCCCATCAGGTCGAGCTCGAGCTTGCCCGCCGCCGAGGCGTGCAGATGCGCCAGGTCGCTGATGCGGGCGACGGCGGGGCGCTCGCCGAGCACGATGCCGCGCCGCCGCGCGCTGGCGACCATCGTGCGGTAGTTGGCGATCGAGAAGCGGGCGGAGACGCCCGAGGCGTGGTCGACGTTGCGGTTGCGGCGCGCGGCGACGGAGATCTCCTCGACGATCGCCTCCATGAAGGGCGGAACGACCACCGGCCAGTCGCCGCCGAGCGTGAAGCCGGGCGCCGCGAGCGCTTCCTGCCGCGTGATCGCCATGCCGAGCGCCCGCTCGCGGGGATAGTGGGTCTGGATCGTGGTCCCGATGCGGTCCTTCAACTGCGGGATCACCTTTCCCGAGCGGTTGTAGGTCGCCGGATTCGCCGAGAAGAGCACGACGAGATCGAGATCGAACCGCACCGGGTAGCCGCGGATCTGGACATCGCGCTCCTCAAGGACGTTGAAGAGCCCGACCTGCACGCTGTCGTCGAGGTCAGGGAGCTCGTTCATGGCGAAGATCCCGCGGTGCATCCGCGGAATCAGCCCGAAGTGCAGCGCTTCCTCGGCGCCGATCGAGACGCCCTGCGTGAGCTTCGCCGGGTCGAGCTCGCCGATCACATCCGCGAAGCGCGTTCCGGGCGCGAGGCGCTCGGCGTACCGCTCGGCACGCGGCCACCAGCGGATCGGCACCGCCTCCGGCGGCGCGCTCGCGAGGAGCGCCCGTCCGGCGGCGGTGATCGGACGCAGCGGGTCCTCGTGCACCGCGGCGCCGGGGGCGTCGAGGTACGGGATCGCAGGATCGAGCAGCCGGGTGATCCCGCGCATCAGCCGGCTCTTCGCCTGCCCCTTCTCGCCGAGAAAGAGGAGGTCGTGTCCCGCGAGGATGCCGTTGACCAGCTCGGGGATGACCGTGTCGTCGTAGCCGACGATCCCGGGAAAGAGCGGTTCGCCCGCCGCGAGCGCCCTGACGAGGTTCTCGCGCAGCTCCTCCTTGACGCTGCGCGATCGCCAGCCGGACGCGAGGAGCTCGGCGAGCGTCGAGGCCGGTGCGCGATCGGACTCGCCTGCGCTCCTGCGCTCGGCGAGGTCGTGCTGCGCGGAGGCTCGCTCGGAGCGGTTTCCTGCGGCATCGGAGTTCTGGAGCGGGGGCGGCATGGGGCGGGGAGGGTGGCGCCGCTCTCTGATCGGGGCGTGTCAGGGCGGCGTCGGGACGTCGAGGAGGGGGCGCCGGGAGGCGCTGGTCGAACGCGATGCGGCGGCGCGCGTCGCCGGAGGATGCTGCGCGGTCGTTCGGCCGGCGCCGTCCCGGTCGCCCCGCGCTGGCGACCGGAGCGGACTCATGGCTGCCCGACGCTGCGGCCGAACCATCCGCGGCGCCAGAAGACGATCAGGAATGTCGCCGCCATCGCGGCCATGATGCCCAGCGCGAAGGGGTAGCCGAGCGTCCAGCGCAGCTCAGGCATGTTCCAGGGCGACACATCCGGATCGAAGTTCATGCCGTAGATCCCGGCGACAAAGCTCAGCGGAATGAAGATGGTCGAGATGATCGTGAGCACCTTGATGACCTCGTTCATCCGGTTGCTGAGATTGGCGAGGTAGATGTCGACCATCGAGCTCGCGAGCTCCCGGAAGCTCTCGACGAGATCGAGGATCCGCGCGGCGTGGTCGTGAGCGTCGCGGGCGTACATGCGGACATCGGCGTCGAGCAGGTCGGGTTCGTGGGCGAGCTGGCTGGCCACGTCGCGCATCGGCCAGACGGCGCGGCGGACTGAGAGGAGCTCCCGCTTGATCTCGAAGAGCCGCGCCACCAGTTCGGGCCCGGGTCGCGCGAGGATTCGGTGCTCGAGCTCCTCCAGCTCGTCCCCGAACCGCTCGAGGACCTTGAAGTAGCCGTCGATCACCGCGTCTGCGATGGCATAGCCCAGGTAGCTTGCGCTGGAGCGTCGGACACGCCCGCGGGCCCGGCGGATGCGGTCGCGCAGCTCATCGAGGCAGTCGCCCGGGGTCTCCTGGAAGGTCAGGACGAAGTTCGGCCCGATGAACATGCTCATCTGCTCGAGGAGCAGGCCATCGCGGATCTCCGCCATCCGCAGGATGAGGAAGAGGCGGTCGCCGTAGGGATCGAGCTTGGGGCGCTGGGAGAGATCGAGAATGTCCTCCTGCGCCAGCGGATGGAGCCGGAAGACCTCGCCAAGAGCCCTGATCGTCTCGATGTCGCCGAGCCCGGAGACGTTGATCCACGTGACCGGGTGCGCTCCGACCAACTCCCGGAGCTCGTCGATGCGCTCGACCTTGCGCTCGACCACCGCCTCCGGGCCGTACGCGATCACCGTGACTTCCGGCTTGGCTGCCTCAGGCGGGGCGACCAGCGTGCCCGGCGGGGTGCCGACGTTCTGCGTCAGTCGTCGCTTGCGCCCACGCTTGGATCGGTTGCCGCGAGGCATGGCGGGAGGGTACTCCGCCACGCCTCGACACCGGCGCTCCGGCGCAGCGCGGCGCCTGCTGCGGTCAACCGCGCGACGGCGCCGCGGGGAATCGGAGCCCGCGCAGCGTCGCGCGGTGCACTTCATGCGGCTGCCAGGGCGACCATCCATCCCGCGAGCACCGCCCGTGCGCTCCAGAGCGCCGTCCTGACCCAGTTGCTTCCGACCAGCGCCGCCAGCGCCGCGGCGTCGAAGCCGCCGGAGAGCCGCGCGTGCGCGGGCACCTGAAGGGCCGCCGTGGAGAGCCACAGCGCGGCGACCATCGCCAGGCCCGCCCACGCCATCCAGCGCGGCACCCCTGCGGGCGCAGCGGCCACGAGCGCCGCGGCGCAGAGCGCCTCGACGAGCATCGCCGGTCCGACCACGAAGGTGGTCAGGCGCTGGTGCGCCGCCTCGTACGCGGGAAACCCCTCGGCGCCGACGCGCGCGAAGAGGGGGTAGTGGACGATCTGCACGAACCAGATCACCCCGGTCATGAAGGCGGTCGCCATGAGATGGACGATCAGGAGGACCATGGCGGTCGGGAGCGTGGTTCGCCGCCTGCGCGGATGCGATGCACGCTCGCGACCCGTGGCAGCCTGTGGAAAAGTTCATTCGGGCTGCGGACGAGCGGACAGGCGAATCGCATCGTCGCCTCCCCGCTCGCCCTCGCCTGCAAAGCACTTACGCCACAGGCTGCTCGACGACGGGGCGTGCCGACGGGGCGTGACGGCGAGGCCGACGGGGCCGAGGCTTCCGCGCCCCGGGGGGCGTCTCCCTGGCCGGAGAGGCCGCGCGCTTCGCCGAGGGGCGGGGCTCATCTCCGTCGTGCTCGGGGCGATCCAGAGGCAGGCTACCCCGCCGCCTCGAGATCGATGACCTCGAGGCGGTCCAGCGCGACGTCGAGCAGCGCCACGGTGTATCTGGGAGCGCGGTGGAGGGCGCCGGGGTTGATCACCCGCGTCGCGCCGATCCGCTCGTCGCGCAGGGCGTGGGTGTGTCCGTGGATGGCGTAGTCGACGCCTTCGCGCAGGGCCGCATCGAGCAGGTGGGGGAGATGTCCGTGGGAGTAGACGAGGCGACGTCCTGCCAGCTCGAGCTTCCCGACCGGATGATCGACGGGGATGCCGAGTCGTTCCGCCTGTCGGGCGAGGAGCACCTCGTCGTCGCAGTTTCCGAAGACCACCCTGCAACCCGAACCGGCGAGGACTTCGAGCACCGGCTCCCCGCCGATGTCGCCCACATGGAGCAGGAGCGACGCTCCGCGCCCGCTGAGCACCTCGACGGCGCGCCGGGCCCGCGCGACCTGGCCGTGGGAGTCGGAGAGCAATCCGATCAGGGCGGCGCTCATCAGGGGTGGGCTCCTCGGCCGGAATCGCGACTCGATGCGGCGGCCGCCCCCGTCGACTGCTCCGGCGCCCGGGCGAACGGGCCATCGCCCGCGAGGCTCCGCCGCGCCGCGCTGCGATCGGACCGGCGACGCGCCGCCGAAGTCTCCCTCCGCCTGCCGGGCGGGCACCCGTCCTTCGCTCTGGTGTACGCTCCGCGACTCACGATGAAGACTCGATTCGCTCCCAGTCCTTCCGGCCACCTGCACGTCGGCGGCGCCCGCACGGCGCTCTTCAACTTCGCCTTCGCCCGCAGGATGGGAGGCCGGTTCATCCTGCGGATCGAGGATACCGACCAGAAGCGCTCCTCCGACGCCGCCAGCCTGGGCTTTCTCAAGGATCTCGCATGGCTGGGGATCCTCTGGGACGAAGGCCCGGAGTTTGCGGAGGGGGCGATCGCATGCGGCGGGGGGGACGCGGCGCCTTACTTCCAGTCGCAGCGGCGCGAGACCTACGACGCGCTTCTCGACCGCCTGCTCGCGGAGGGCAAGGCGTACCGCGCCTTCGACACGCCGGAGGAGCTCGAAGCCCAGCGGCGCCGGGCGGCCGAGGAGAAGCGCGCCTTCCGCTACCAGCGCACGACGATCGATCCGGCGACGGAGGCCCGGCTGCTGGCGGAAGGTCGCCCGCATGTGCTCCGGCTCGTCGTTCCGCAGGAGCCGGTGACCATCGTCGATGCCGTTCTCGGCGAGGCGACGATCCCCGCGGGCGAGATCGACGATTTCGTCCTTCGCAAGGCGGATGGCTTTCCGACGTACCACTTCGCCGTCGTGGTCGACGACGAGCTGATGGGCGTGACCCACGTGCTCCGCGCCCAGGAGCACTTCAACAACACCGCGCGGCACATGCTGATCCAGGATGCCCTGGGATTCCGCCGTCCGACCTACGCGCATCTCTCGATCATCTTCAATCCCGACGGGAGCAAGATGTCCAAGCGCGACAAGGACCGGACGCTGCGCGCCCGCGTGCGCGACCTGGGCCTCGATGCGCCGCCGCCGGCGACGGTCGGCGCGGCCCGCTTCGCGGCATGGCTCGCCGACGCGAACATCCAGCTCGAGCTCGAGGAGGCGACGCGCCTCGCGGCGGCGCTGGACGTCTCCCTGCCGGAGATCAACGTCGACGACTTCAGGCGCAGCGGCTACCTCCCGGAGGTGCTGGTGAACTTCCTCGCCCTCAACGGCTGGTCGCCGGGGAACGACCTCGAGAAGTTCGATCTGGCGTTCCTCTGCGAGCACTTCTCGCTGGAGCGCGTCCTGAGGACGCCGGCGAAGTTCGACCGCGCCAAGCTTCTCGCCTTCAACATCGACGCGATCAACGCCCTCCCGCGCGGGGAGTTCGTCGAGCGGGCGCGGCTGCATGGGACCGCCTTCCACCCGGAGTTCATGGAGCGGCTCACCCCGGCGCAGTTCGAGCTGCTGATGAACGCCAGCCACGGGCGCAGCCGGACGCTTGACGAACCCTTCCGCGGCAACCGCTGGCTCGTGACCGACGACGACGCGCTCCGCTGGGAGTCGTCGAAGCCCGTCCGCAAGGCGATGACCGGCGCGTCGCCCAACGGCGTGGACCACCTGCGCGGCGTCCGCCCCGTGCTCGAGGCTCTCGAAACCTGGGATGTCCCCGCGATCGAGACCGCCGTCACCGGCTACGCGAAGGACCATGCGGGCGAGCAGGTCGGCAAGGTCGCCCAGCCGCTGCGGATCGCGGTCACCGGAGGGACGGTCAGCCCGCCGATCCACGACACGCTGGCGCTCCTCGGCAAGACCGCGGTCCTGCGCCGGATCGCGCGGGCGCTCGATCATGGCTGGGAGCAGAGCTGAGGACGGGCGTGGCAGGTGAGCGCGGCGTCAAGGGCGGCGTCCCCGGCGCCGCGCTGACCGCGGATGGGCCGGTCGTCGGTCTTGCCTGCGACGATTGCCTTCGGCTTCGCCGTCGCTCGGCGGATCGGACGACGCCTTCCGATGATCGATCCGCGGGGGACTGACGCTCCGGGGCCGTCGGCGCCCCGGCCGCTTCGCTTCTCCTCGTGCAACACCCACTTCGGACGACCTCGCGACGAAGCGAAGGGACGATGCAGCGTCAGCGAACCGGAACCACGACGAGCCGCGCGGCGTCGAGCGCGGGGATGCTGCTGCTCGGGTCGTTCGGGCTCGGAGCGCGCGGCGAGCTGAGCGAGCCGATCCAATCGATCAGCTCCGCGAGCGCCGCAGGCCCGCCGCGGCGCGGAAGGACATCGCCGCGCGTCGCCCCCTCGAGAAGGAGCGAGCGCCCGTCGAAGGTCCAGACGCCGTCGACCTCAAGCGTGAAGGGCGTCCAGGGCGGGATCCCGTTCTGAGCGGCGAAGTCGCGCCACGGCGGGAGCGGGGCGCCGCAGGCGAGGAGCAGGAAGCCCTGGGCGCCGGGCCCTGAAGTCAGACGGAAGACGAGGTCGTGGTCCGCGGGAAAGCGAACTTCTCGGGTCGCGTTCGGCGCGATCGTCTCCGACCCCGGATCGCGGAGGCTGACAGCGCCGTCGACGTCGAGCGAGAGCAGATAGATGAACGCAGGCGCCGAGAAGGACGCGGCGAGGGAGAGGTCGTCGTCGATCCGCGCCGCGTCCGAGTCCGCCCCGAGGATGCCGACGAGGCGATCGTTCGCTCCGTCGAAACGGCTCTGCCGGATCTCGAATCGGACGATCGAGGGCGGCTCTGCCGCGGCGCCGCGCGCAGGCGACTGAGCGTTCTGCCCAGCTCGTTCCCCGGCGTCGCCGAGGAGAGCAGCGGCGGCCGGGTCGGCATCGCGGCTCTCGGCGTCCCGTGCGAGCAGTGACGGGAGGAAGCTCAGGCCGCCCGCGAGCAGGACGCAGAGGCCCAGGGCCGCAGCCGCGATCCCGAGCCGGCGACCGGGTCGCTCCGCGATCCGTCGGAGCGCCTGCTCGAGCTCGCGCATCGACGGATGGCGCCCTGCGGGGTCCGCCGCGGTCGCGCGCAGGATCGCTTCGCGCAGGCGACGACCGGGAGCGCTCCGCAGCAGCTCGTCGTCCGGAGCCGCCCCGAACGCCGGGAGCTGCCCGGCCGGACGCCCGGATGCCAGCTCGAAGAGCACGACGCCGAGCGCGAACTGATCGGCCTTCGGTGATCCGGGACCCTCGGGAGGGGCGTAGTCGCGCGTCTCTCCGCTGCCCGTCGGTCGCGAGAGGTCGCGCAGCAGCCCGAAGTCGCCGAGCGTCCAGTGGCCGTCGAGACGAAGGACGTTCCCCGGCTTGACGTCGCCGTGGGTGACGCCGTGATCGTGCAGGTGGGCCAGCGCCGAGGCCAGCGCGGCGCCGATGGCCGCGCTCTCCGCAGGCGGAATCCGCCCGCGCCGATCGATCACCAGTCGGAGCGTGGTCGCCTCGTAGCCGCCCACGTCGAGGCGCGACCCCGCGCTGTGCGCATTCTCGGCGAGCGGCATCAGGCAGTAGAGCCAGTCGCCGGCGACGCCGACATCCTCGATCGGCATCAGGTTGCGATGCGCGGGCACGCGCTGCTTGAGCCGCCGAAGTCCGTCGAGCTCCGGCGTGCGCCGGTGCGGCACGAGCTTGCACGCCCGATGATGGTCGGTGAGCGGATTGTGGGCGATCCAGACCTGACCGAAGCCGCCCTCGCCGACCCGGCGGAGCAGGGTGTGATTCGGGATGACGACATCCGGCCGGTCGGAGCTGTCGCCCTGGCCGCTTCCGACCGTCGCGGAGATCGCCGGAAGCGGCAGCGGGACACCCGCGCTCCGGAACTCGGCCGCCTCGGTGTGAGACTCTGACCCGCCGGGCGCGCCGTTCGGCGCGTGTCGCGCCAGGCGCGGACCCTCCATGCCGTCGAGCAGCTCACGGAGCACGTCGCCGGTCGAGCGAGCGGCTTCGCGCCGTCGCAGCGTCTCCCCGAGGAGCCGCTCGGCGTCCCACTCGGGGTCCCACTCGGGTTCGACGGTGTCCTGCGACGGCTGGTCGGGTGGATCCACGCGGAGCTCGGGTCGGCGCATTGGAGGCAGTCGGACGGCTCGGAACATACCCTGCGCTCCAGCGCCGCCGCAACCGGCGCCTTCGTCGCTTCTCGCGCACGCCCGGTTCGGAGCCGGAGCAGGCTCGGGCGATTCGGGCGACGAAGGCTGCGCATCGTCAGTGCGCCGATCCGATCCGGAGCCGGACCCGGAGCCACACCCGGAGCCGGAACCGGAGCCCGATCTCGAGGGGGCCGGTCCACCGCAGCCCAGCGCGCCTGCGCCACCGGCGGGTGGCCCCGAACCTGCCGATCGATGTACGCACCGCCGCCACCCGCCGCGTGATGGAACCCACCCACCCGACCCACTCGATCACCGAACTGCTGCAAGCCGTCCGGGAGGAGCGTCCTGGTGCGGAGGACCGGCTCTTCGAGCGGGTGTACGCCGAGCTGAAGGCGATGGCGAGGGGGATCGTCGCCGACGACAGCGCAGGGCGGCGCGAGGGAGCGACCGCCGTGGTCAACGAGGCGTTCGCCCGGCTCGCGGAAGCGGAGTTCGAGAGCCGGCGGCATCTCTTCGGCGCCTACGCGAACGTGATGCGCCAGGTGCTCGTCGATCACGCGCGGCGGAGGCGGGCGCTCCGCCGCGGCGGGGGACGGGAGGATCGACCGCTCGATGAAGCCCGCGATCATCCTGATCGGCATGATCAGGGTGCGGACCGACGTCCGGCCGAACTCGACGCCGTCGCGATCGACGCCATGATCCCGCGGCTGGAAGCCATCTCGCGCGCGGAGGCGGATGTGATCCGCCTGCGGTTCTTCGGAGGCGTTCCGCAGCGCGCCATCGGCGAGCTGCTCGGCTGCGACGAGCGCACGGTCCGCAGGTACCTCTCGCGCGCCATCGATCGGATGCGGCGATGGGCCGCCGAGTCCGATCGCTCCGGGTGACGTCGCGCCGCGGGCAGCGACCCCGGCGCCTGCGAGCCTGAGGCTCCACGGCGGAAAGCGGTGCCCGCGCGGAGCTCGACCGAGGGAAGCCCAGCCGGCGCTGCGCGCGCTCCGCCTTCCGCGGCGGACCTGTCCGGTTCGATGGCGCTCCTGCGCATCTGCATCGGCATCGTGCCGCGTCCGGCCATCCGAGGCCATCCGGCGGTGCCGATCCGCATCGATCCACCAGCACCCAGGAGATGGCCACGCCATGCGCCGGAACCACCGCGCCCCTTCACTCGCCCTGATCCCGCTTGCGTCCGCACTGCTCTGGGCTTCGGCCGGAGTCGCGAGCACCAACGTCGCCGGTCCGGTCCTCACGAACACGACCTGGACGGCCGCGAGCAGCCCCTACGTCGTGACGGGTTCCATCGTCATCGGGTTCGGGGCGACTCTCACGATCGAGCCGGGCGTCACCGTTCGGATCAACGCCGGCCTGGGCATTCAGGTCGGTTCGCCGGGAGCGTTCGGGGCCGGCGCCCTCGTCGCGATCGGCACCGCCGCAGCGCCGATCCTCTTCACGAGCAGCAACTCGCCGAATGCCGGGGCGTGGAACTCGATCGACTTCACGACGGAGTCGATCGACGCGCAGTTCGATCAGGTCACCGGCGGCTGGATCGGAGGGTCGACGCTCCAGCACTGCATCGTCGAGCTCGCCGGAAGCGGAGGCCCGGCGACCGGCGCGGTCACGATTCAGGAATCGACGCCCTACATCGCATCGAGCACCATCCGGCAGAGCGCTCGCTCCGGAATCCGCGCGACGCTCCAGGCCAACCAGCGGCTCCGAATCGACGGGTGCATCATCCGGCTCTGCGCCCACGCCGGCGAAGGCGGTGGCCTCTGGCTCAGCGGAGGCACCGGCCACCGGATCGCGTCGTCGCTCTTCGAGCTGAATCTCGCCGACCTCGGCGGCGGCGTCTGGCTCTCGAATGCGGCGCAGGTGGAGTTCATCGGCAACGTCGTGAGGGAGAACACCGCGGGCAGCAGCTTCGCCAGCGGCGGCGGGGTCTACGGCAGCGGGCTGAGCGGCCTCGCTTTTCTCGACAACGTCATCCGGGACAACGCGGCGGGCAGCGGCGGCTCTCTGGGCGGTGCGGGCGGCGCGTATCTCAACGCGCCGCAGGGAACGATCGCCAACAGCACCTTCGAGGGCAACCTCGGAGCCCGCGCCGGAGGGCTCTACATCGACAGCGCCGGAACGACGATCGCGGGCTGCCACTTCGTCGACAACTCGGTCGCCGCCGAAGCGGGGGCGCTCTGGGTCGGTTCGAGCGCCGTCTCGATCATTGACAGCGTCTTCTCCGACAACGTCGCCGGGACGAGGGGCGGTGCGCTGTATGGACCGGCTTCCGACGGCGTGATCTCGGGCAACGTCTTCGCGGGCAATCGCGCCTTGGCAGAGGGAGGCGGCGCGATCGCGTTCCAGTTCTCTGGCGGCCACGCGGTCTCGTTCAACGACTTCCTCGCCAACGAAACCGGCGGCGACGGCGGCGCGATCTGGGTTCCGTCGGTCAGCGCCACGAACATCACCTGCTCCGGCAACGACTTCATCGGAAACTCGGCGCTGCGCGGCGGGGCGATCTGCAACCGCGCGAAGGGCCTCACGCTCTCGGGGACGCCGCAGAGCTTCAACCGCATGCTCGGGAATCAGGCGACCGCCGGGGCGGCGATCTACCACGATGTTCCGAACGGGGCGGATGGCAATCTGCCCGCAGCCAACGTCTGCTGGGGCACGACCGATCAGGCGCAGATCCAGGCGATGAACTGGGACTTCTTCGACGACGCGAACCTCGGGATCATCATCTCGATCCCGGTGATCGCGGAGTGCTCCGATGCCGGGGCGCCCGGAGACCTCAACGGCGACGGCGTCGTGGACGGCGCCGATCTCGGTCTGCTCCTCGGCGCGTGGGGCGGCTGCGCGAGCTGCCCGAACTGCCCTGCGGACCTCAACGGCGACTGCGCGGTCAACGGCGCCGACCTCGGGCTGCTGCTGGGGAACTGGGGGTGAGTTCCGCGCCTCTCGCCCTCCACCCGGGGTGGTGGGCGCTCGGCGTCACTCGCCGCCTCCGATCACGATGAACCCTGCCCAGTAGTACGGGTGGGCGCAGGGATGCACGCTGCCGCCGTCGGCGGCCGGGCGCTCGCCCGGCCCCGACGGTGCGCGCCGCGGGAGGACCTCGCCGCGAACGCGGTCTGCGATCAGCGCCGGCGACGCGGCGCCGAGGAGCGCGTCGCGCTCTTCGCGCGTCAGCGTGCGGAGCCACGCCTGCGCCTCCTGGAGCGCAGCGGCCACCGGCAGCGGACCCGGAGCCTCGAGTCCCTCCGCGGCCGAACCGCGTGCGAGGTTCGCGTGAAGGCGGGCCATGAGCAGCGCCGTCGTCGCATCGTCGACCTTCCAGAGGCTTCCGATGACGTTCGCGGCGCCCGCAGCGAGAAAGCCCAGCGGGAGCCCGATCGGGCTCTCGCCGCCGGTCTCCGCCGCAGCGCTGTCACAGGCGCTGAGCACGACCAGCTCCGTGCCGCGCAGCGCGCCGGGCCACTCCTCCACGAGTTCCGCCAAGGTCAGGAACCCGATGTCATCGACGGTCGGCGTCGTCGGCTGCGTGAGGGCGAGGCTTGCTTCGAGCGGCCGCCTCGCCGTGCCGAGCACGCCGTGGGTCGCAAGGTGGAGCACCCGCGGCGGGGAGCCTTGGAGCACCGCCGCGCGCAGGGCGGGCACCGTCGCCTCCGCGCCGACCAGCGTCCGCGCGAAGCCCCCGTGAATCGCCGCGATCGCCTCGACCTCCCTCCGCGTCCACGGGAGCGGAGCGAGCTCGCCACCGTGGAGCCTGAGCTGAGCGAGCATCGTTCGTCCCGCGCCGCCTGCCTCGACTGCCCGTTCGAGCGCTGCGGCGCTCTCGAGCGCCTCGACGAGCGGCCGATCGTCGAGATGGACGCCCAGCCGTCCGGGACCGACGGCGCCGACGATGACGGCGCCATCGCGCCACGCAACCAGCTCGATCGGTCGCGGCGGGCTCTCCTCGGGCGCTTCGCGTTCCTGCGCCGCGGCGATGGCGCGGATCAGGCCGTCGCGGTTGACGAGGTCGCGCCCGTCGTATCGCGTCAGGACGTCGCCGCTCCTGATCCCCATCTGATCGGCGGCGCCGCCCCGGGTCACGCCATGGACGAGGACGCCCGCGGCGGGTCGCTCGACCGCGGGAGCGCGCCCGAAGATGCAGTCGCCCACGAGCACGACGGCGCCGGAGCGCGGCGCCGCCCCGGCGGTCCGCCGGGCGATCGCGAACGAGGCCGACGGCGCCGAGATCGCCGGGACGCCGCACCGGTGCTCGACCGCGACGCTGACAGGGAAGGAGTGCAGCGGCCCGTCGGGGACGACGATCAGCCGAGCGGGCGGGCCGAGCTCCCGGAGGAGCCGCTCGGGAATCAGCCGCGCCGCCAGGGCGGCGATCACGGCGCGGTCGAACGGCTCGCCGTCGGCGGGCCTCTGCGCGATCGCGGCGCGGGCGCTCGCGATCGCGCGGACGAGATCCTCTGTCTCTTCGGCTGAAGCGGCGATCACGGCCCCGGTCAGGAGGCCCGGTCTCGCCGCGATCACGCCCGCGCCCGACTCGGTGAACGCCCAGAGGAGCAGGGCTTCATCGGCTCGGAGCGCGGTCACGATCTCCTCCGCCCTGCGCGGCCCTTCAGGCATCGCGGGCGTGTGGAGCTCGATCCGCAGCTCGCCCCATCGTTCATCGGCCTCCGCGCTCCGCCGCTCCGCCGCCGCTCGCCACTCGGCCAGCTCGGTGTCGAGCGCATCGAGGGGAAGCCCGTCCCTCACGAGCGCGCCGCGCTCGAGCAGCAGCCCCTGCACCCGGCCCTCGGACTCGCGCAGTCCGGCGAGCGCCGACAGATACGACTCGCGCGCGGCGATGGAGCGCCGCAGGCGCCCTTCGTCGCCCAGCGCCCGGAGCCGCGACTCGGGAGCGCGGAGTCCGTCGGCGCCTTCGGCGACGAGGTCGAGCGCCGCCCGCCCGCGTGCCCGCTCCAGCGCCTCGAGCGCTTCCGCGGCACGTCCCTGCGCGAGCAGCAGGATCGCCGCCTCGGCTCCGAGGCGCCGCAGGTCCAGCCGTCCTGCGTGGCGGTCGTGCTCGATCGGTCCGCCGATCACCTCCACGCGCCGCGCTTCCGCGAGGTCGAGCGCTTCGAGATATCCGGCGAGCGCGTCGTCGTCGCGCCCGCGGCGCCGAGCGATGTCGGCAAGGGCGGTCACGCCGGCGACCGTTCCGCGATCGCCGCCCCCCGCGAGGCGCCGCCTGAGTTCGATCGACTCGCGCACCATCGCTTCGGCGTCGTCGAGGCTGCCTTGGCCGCCTCGAAGCGCGGCCATCGCGCCCAGCGCGTTCGCGAGCGCATGCGACCCCTCGGGATCGAGCCTCCGGAGCCGCTCGATCGCCTCGCGAAGCAGCGCATCGGCCTCGCCGAACCGGTCCCGGCGCGCTCCGAGTATCCGCGCCAGCGTCACCATCGCCGTGGCCGTCCGCCGGTCCTCCTCGCCGTAGCCGATCCGCGTCATCTCGGCCGCCTCGCGCGCGATCCGTTCGAGGCGATCGAGCGTCGCGTCGGTCGCGGGATGCTCCGAGAGAAGGGCGATCGCGACAGAGTCTCCGAGGGCCGCGGCGAGCGATGGGTGGCCGTCGGGGTGGTTCAGCCGCAGGATCGCGATCGCGGCTTCATGACACTCGAGCGCCGCGGGCGTCTCTCCCTTGGCGTGGAGCACGCGCCCGAGCTCGGCGAGGGCGCCCGCGAGCGACGGATGCTGCGCCGCGAGCACCCGGCGCGCCATCGCGACCGCGCGGCGCGCTGCGGCCTCCGCCGCTGCGAGTTCGCCCAGGTCCACCGCGATCGAGGCGATGTTCCTCAGCGAGATCACCGCATCGGGGTGGTCGCCGCCGTGCACCTGCTCGAAGTGCGCGAGCGCCTCTTCGCACGAGGCGAGCGCGGCGGCGTACTTCCCCCGCGCCCGAAGGAGAAGTCCGCGGCTGTTGAGCGCGAACGCGAACGTCGGCGGCGGCCGGACGAAGATCCGCCGGACCATCGCGATCGACTCGTCAAGGAGGGCTTCGGCCTCGCCGAGGAGCATCCGGTCGATGAGGATCCCGGCGAGTCCGTTGAGCATCGCCACGAGCGAGAGATCGTCTCCGGTCCCGAGGCGGCGCATCGCGGCCACGGCGGCCCGCGCCTCCCGTTCCGCCGCCTCGTAGGAGCCCAGCGCCTGACGGACCATCGCGGCGTTGAACCGCGCGCCCGCCGAGCGCTGATCGATGCCCGCGTAGGTCATGGCGAACGTCTCGATCGCCTCGGCGAGGAGCGCGTCGGCCGCGGCGAAGTCGGCCTGTCGCATGCGGACGGCCGCGAGCGCGACGAGCGAGGCGCCGCGATCGGGGTGCCCCGGCTCCAGCAGCTCGAGGCGGATGGCGAGCGCCTCGGCGAAGTGGGCCTCGGCCGCCGGCAGATCGCCGCGCTGGAGGGCACCGCGGCCGGCGCCGTCGAGCCGACGCCCGTCGAGAAGCCGCCGGCGCTCGTCGATCGACCGATCGCGCAGCGCGAGCAGGCCGCGCAGCATCCAGCGGGCCTCGGTCAGCTCCCACCACTCGCCGGCGCCGGAGTCGGCCCATGCGGCGCCGGCCTCGGAATCGGGACCGAGATGCAGCTCACGGAGGGCGAGAAGCTCTCGCGCGGCGGCAATCGCCGCTTCCAGTGCGTCCTCTCGCGTTGACTCCCGACCGCGGCGCTCGGAGCCGGGTTCAGTCGCCGTCCCGCTCCCCGAGGATGACCCGTCCGGGTCCGCGCCTGCGGCGATCGCCTCCAGCTCTGCGATCCTGCTCGAGAGGCTGCGATCGCCGCGCTGGGCGTCGGGGGGGAGCACGGGCGGAGGCGCCGACGGGAGGGCGACCGGCGCGGGCGGCACCGCCGCCGCGGAATCCGTCGAGGTGGCGCCTGACTTCTCCAGCGCCGCCGCGGCCGCGACGCCCTGAGACGCGACTGCGAGCCACAGGCAAACCAGTGCGCCGAGGCGCTTCGAGAACGCGGCAGCGCCGCACCGGGGCCGGAGGGCGACCGCGCGATCGCCTCCGGCGCCGCAGGTCGGCGCTGCGCCGGAGCGGGCGGCTCCGCACGCGAGCGCCGGCGGAAGCGAGGGTCGGTCGGTGCAGGGGACGTCCACGTGGCGCATGGCTCAAGCCGCGGGCAAGGCTCCGCAGACTTCCGGGATCATCCCATGGGTCGTCGATGGAGTCGCGTCCGATCCTGCGACGGATCTCCCTCGCCCGGACCGCCGAGGCGCACCGCGCGCAGCGCGAGGAACATGGGGATCTCGCGGCGGGCGCGGTTCTCCTCGGCGGCGCGGGGCCCGGGCTGGCTGACGCGGAGACTGGGCCACTCCTCGAGCGCGTCGATGGCGAAGCCCTCGGCCGCGAGGAGCCGCACGTAGGTCTGGAGCGGCCGGTGATGCGTCGTCGTCTCGATCGGCTTGGCGCCGGCGGCGACCGCGCCGGGGTTCATCACGATTCGCCGCTCCGCGGGCGAGAGATACGCGTCGACGCGGCGACCGAGGCGTTCGGGAGCGTCGGTCCCGCCCCTCGTCCGCCGAGCCCTCTCGCCGGGACTCCGCGCCGCTGAACGGGAGGATCGCGGCCGCTCACCGTCGCGGCGGCGCGGCGACGAGCCCGCGTCGGCCGGCGCCGTCTCGCTCCAGATCCAGGAGGTCTGACCTGGCGAGCGGAACGCCGGGTGCAGGAGCACGGCGACGAATCGACCCTCCGGCCGCAGCAGCCGCGCGAGCGCCCGAAGCAGCGGCTCGATGGGATCGAAGTTCATCAGCGCCATCACGCACGCGACGACATCGAAGCTCGCGGGCCCGCCGAGGGCGGCCACGTCGATGGACCGCGCATCGGCGACGATGTATCGCGGCGGCACCGCGCTCCGCCCCGGGATCGGCGCCGACTCCGCCGCCCTGATCAGCCGTGCGGAGGCGTCGACGCCGGTGACCTCGACGCCGAGCGCGGCGAGCCGGCGGGCGAGGATGCCCTCGCCGCATGCGACGTCGAGCAGGCGCAGGCCGGGTCGCGGCTCGATGAGGCGCAGGGTCCCGGGCAGGATCACCGCTTCGTGATGGTCGCTCCCGCGCCGCTCCAGCAGGTCCTCGTACCACCCCGCGACGTGATCCCACGATCCTGAGTGCGCCCCTTCGGCGTGCACCGCTCCCGGGCCGCCGCGGCCTGGTCGGGCGTCCAGCGCGCGAGCGATCTCGGCGTCGCGGGAGCCGCGCCGCTCGTCCGTCGGCAGCGGCTCCGCGAGGCGCCGGCCCTCGGAGCCTCGGAGCGGCGCGTCGTCGGAGGGCTCCGCCGGATCCAGCGGCATCGCGTCGGGCACGAGCCTGACGAAGGAGTCCGGGATCGGCGACGCGAAGCGCATCGCAGCGCCCGTCGCGGGGTGATGGAAGCGCAGCGATGCCGCGTGAAGCCCGATGCGCCGGATCGGATCGGTCGTCGCCCCGTGCCGCTCGTCGCCGACGATGGGGTGACCAAGCGCGGCCATGTGGACGCGGATCTGATTGCGCCGTCCGGTCTCGAGGCGCACCTCCAGCATCGTGCACGCGCGGCCGGTCCCGAGGACGCGCCAGTGCGTGATCGCATGCTCGCCGGGCTCGTCCGCTCCGGCCACGCGCATGCGTCCGTCGCGCCCCGCGGCGAGGCTGCTCCGGATCGTGCCCGCGAGTGCGCCGGTCCGGTCGGTGGCCGCGTCGATCGTCGCCTGGGGGAGTGCGTTCCTGAGGACGTCCTGCGGCGCGGCGATCCGCCCTTCGACGATCGCCGCATAGCGCCGCGCAACGCGGCGGGCGCGGAGATCCTCCTTGAGCACGTCGAAGGCTCGCTGCGAGGTCGCGAAGAGCATCAGGCCCGAGACGTCGCGATCGAGCCGGTGGATGATCCACGCGGCGCGACCGCGGCCGCGCCGTCCTCTCCGGCGATGTTCCTTGACGAGATCGAAGACGTTGGGATCGTCGAGCGCCCGCTGCTCGCCGACGAGCGACGAGAGGATGCCGACCGGCTTCTCGAGAACGAGCACGTCGTCGTCCTCGTGCAGCACGACGACGCCGCGGCCGATCGGCGCGCCCGCGCTCGCGTGGCTTCCCCGGGAGACGGTCCGGGAGACATCTCGGTCGCGGTCGCGGCGAGCGTCCTGGCGGCGCCGCGTCATTCCACGTTCGCCGCCTGCTCCTTGATCCGGTCGATCGCTCCCTTGATCTCGACGATCCGGCGCGATATCCCCGCATCGGAGCTCTTGCTGCCGATCGTGTTGGCCTCGCGGAGCATCTCCTGGGCGAGGAAGTCGAGCGTGCGGCCCGCGGGCTCGCCCCCGGGATCGTCGATGATCTGCCGGAACTGCCCGAGGTGGCTCTGGAGTCGCACGATCTCCTCGGCGACATCGCTGCGCTCGGCATAGACCGCGACCTCGCGAAGGAGATCCTCGTCGCGCACGAGGGTGCCGCTCTCCGCCAGCAGGGCGTTGATGCGCACCCGCAGCCGCTCCTGATACTGCTCGACGACGCGCGGAGCGGCCTCTGCGATCTCCGTCAGCCTTCCGGCGATGCCGTCGCCGAGGGTGTGCAGCGCTTCGTGGAGCGAGCGGCCTTCGCGCGCCCGCATCGCGACCAGTCGGTCGCAGGCCTCTTCGGCGAGACGGAGAAGGGCGGGCCGGGCGCTCTCGACCCTCGCTTCGCCGGTGTCGGCGACGACGACGCCGGGGAGCGCGAGCAGCGCTCCGAGATCGACGCGCACCGCATCGTGCCCCAGCCCCTTGGCCAGCCCGGGCGACCCGAGAAGCTGCTGGAGGTACCGATCGAGCGCGGCGGTGTTGATCGCCGCGGCCGCGGCCGCCGAAGTGTCCGAGTAGCGCGCCGTCAGCGTGACGCTCCCGCGCGTGAGGCGACGGGCGAGCATCGACTCGAGCTCCGGCTCGAGCACCGAGAGCTCCTCCGGCAGCCGGATCGTGGCCTTGAAGAACTTGTTGTTGATCGAGCGCAGCTCGACCGAGTAGTGGGTTCCCTCGACGTCCGCGGCGGACGTGCCGAACCCGGTCATCGATCGGATCATGTGGTCACGGCGCTCCCGCGTCCGCGGCTTCCGGCAGCACCTCGGTGGTCGCCTCGCTCGTGGCGGGGACGACGGCCGCGTCGGGGTCGTCGGGGGGCAGGCCGGCCTCCGGGCCGGCGCCGCCGGGCGGCGTCTCCTGTCCGCCTTCGTCCACGCCGGTGGCCGCCGGACCGGATCGTCCTTCGACCGCCATGGCAGGCCGGGTATCGACGAGGTTCAGGGCCACTGCCAGCCCGAGGTAGATCACGAAGGCTGCGACCGTCGCCGCCGTGAGGGCATCGCCGGTACGGCCGCCGAACGCGGTGTCCGTCCCGCCGCCGCCGGCGCCCCCGAAGGCGCCCGAGAGGCCGCCTCCCTGCGGACGCTGCACCAGGATGATGAGCGTCATCGCGACCGAGACGACGATGAACAGGAGCGTCAGAAGGATGAACCAGGTCGACATGACGGGAGTGGGCAGAGGGGGCGGGAGGCCTCGGAGAAGCCTCGGCGTCGGCGCGGATGCCGACTCAGCGGGCTCGGGCGGCAGCGGCCCGGGAGATCGCGGCGAACTCCTCGGCCTTCAGCGACGCACCGCCGATCAGCCCGCCGTCGATCGCTGGCTGGGCGAAGAGCTCCGCGGCGTTGCGGGCGTTCACCGAGCCGCCGTAGATCACGCGGACCTGATCGGAGAAGTCGCGATGATAGCGGTCCGCGAGAAAGGCGCGGATCGTCGCGTGGACGGCCTGGGCGTCGGCCGGCGTCGCCGTCTTCCCGGTGCCGATGGCCCAGACCGGCTCATAGGCGACGACGAGCTGTCGAAGGTCCTCGGCCTCGACGTCATCGAGGGCGGAAGCGAGCTGCCCGAGCACGATCTTGTCGGTCTCTCCGGAGTCCCGCTGGGCCTCGGTCTCCCCGACGCAGAGGATCCCCCAGAGGCTGGCGTCGAGGGCCGAACGGAGCTTCCGCGCGACCAGCTCGTCGGACTCTCCGACGATGTGCCGCCGTTCGCTGTGGCCGACGATCACCGCGGCGACGCCGAGGTCGACGAGCATCTCGGCGCTGACCTCGCCGGTGAAGGCGCCGTTCGGCTCCGGCCAGAGGTTCTGGGCGCCCAGGAGCAGTCCGGAGTGACCGAGCGTGCGCCCGACCGCCTGGAGATACGGAAAGGGCGGGACCACGGCGATGTCCACCGCCGTCGCGGCATCGCGGCATCCGGCGACGACGTCATCCGCCAGCTCGACCGCGGCGGCGAGATCGGCGTTCATCTTCCAGTTGCCGCCGACGAAGGGCGTGCGGGCGTGAGGCATGGGCGATCGTACTGCCCCGAAGGCGACTATCGAATGAGCCAGATCGAGACCATGCCGTCGTAGGCGACGTGCGCTCCGACGGCGATGCCGAAGCCGCGCATGACGAAGAGCGCGCCGAAGTAGAGTCCGGCGAGGAGGAAGAAGGCCAGCCGCTGCATCGAGAGCAGCCCGTCGGGTCCCGCCAGGGGATGGCACCACGCGAAGATCGCCGCGGAGACGACCACCGCGACCGCCGCGCCGAAGGCGTGTCCGAGCCTGAGCACATCGACGAGGAGCGTGTGGATGACGGCGATCAGGAGCATCCGGAAGATGAACTCCTCGTAGAGCCCGGCGCCGAGGGAGATCACCAGCCTGCCCCAGAGGTCCAGGGCGACGATGCGCTCCTCGACGGGCGCCGCGACCAGCGGGAGGGTCCGCTGGACGATCTGACCGAGGACCAGGAGCGGCATCGCGAGCACGAGCGACTCCAGGGCCATGATCCACGGCACCGCCCAGCGCGGTCTCCATGGCTCGCGCGAGAGCACCTGCCATGCGACGAGAACGGCCACGAGCACGATCCCCGGCAGGAACCAGCCGCCGACGCCGAACGTCGAGAAGAACCGCAGCACGCCCTCGTGAGCGAGGTTCGGAAGGACATCGGGGTGGCGAGGCAGCAGGATGAGCAGGCTCGCCTCGTAGACGACGACCATCGGCAGCACGAAGAGAAGAACGTGCAGCGGCCGTCGCGCTTCCGCCGGGTAGGTCTCGACGAGGGAGGCGGAGGAGGAGGCTCGAGCCATGGCAGCCTGCGCCGACGGCGCTCCGGCGCGTCGAGATCGGCAGGAAGCCCTCAGTGCGATGAATGTCTTCCGCGAAAGCGGCCCCGGCCCCGGACCGTGGGCGCCCGAAGCAGCCCGCCTCGGGAATGGAGGGATCGAGCGCGGGCCCCGGAGCGATCGCGATGTCCGCGAGCGGGATCGCCGCGATCAGGAAGTGCGCGAGCGGGTCGGCGGAGCGCGGCGGCCGCGCACCCGTTCCAGGCGTCCGGCGCCGCGTCGCGGGCGCGCTCTACGCCGCCGCAGGGGTCGCTCGAAGGGCGTTGACCCGGGCTGCGAGACGGCTCTTGCGCCGCGCGGCGGTATTGCGATGGATCGTCCCCGTGGAGGCGATCTTGTCGAGCAGCGCCGCCGTCTTGCGGAACTCGGACTCCGCGACCGTGGCGTCCCGGTCGTGCAGCGCCTTCAGGAGCGCCTTGATCTGGTCCTTGATCAGGCGCTTTCGCCACGAGTTCAGGGCGCGGCGCTTGACGGACTGACGGACGCGCTTCTTGGCTGAGGCGGTATTCGGCACTGGAGGATCGATCGGTGAGGGAGGCGAAGACACTCTCCCCGCCACTCGCGGCGGGGCCCTGAGGGGAATCGAGGATTATCCCACTCCAGCCGCCGCCGTCAAGCGGGGGTCAAGCGGGGGCCTTCGCGCCTCGCGCCGGGGGCCGGCGCTCCTCAGCCGGGTCGGCACCCTCCTTGCTTCCCCGGCGACACCTCTCTATATTCCTCGCTCTCTCACACCCAAGGGGCCGTCGGCGACGGATCCCGATCGGCGGCGCGTCGCTGCCGGATCGGCTCCATCCGGCACCGCAAGGGACGTCCAGTCGCGGCTGACGGACGCTCCAGCCTCGCGAGAGACCGCCGCGGCGATGGTTGCCGGCACGGGACGCGTTCCCGAGGCTGGATCCCGAACCGCGTCCTCCGCGTCCCGATCGCTTCCCCGAGCGGCGCCAACGCCACCTCGGTCCCGGAGCGGCTCCGGAGCGGCGTCCTCCACGTCGTTCGGTCGATCCGCACTCGAACCCCCGCGCACCCAGACTCTCATCAGATTCGTCCAGAGCCGTCCCAGGCTTGCCTCCGCTCGCCGACGCTCGCTCTGGCTCTCGCACGCTTGCCCATGCCGTCCGAGCATGGGGACTGCTCTCGCGCTTGCCGCGGCGCTCGCTCGTCCGACCCGCTCGGGGCGGCAGCCTCGAGGCTCGGCGAGCCGTCACGCATGGCCCGTGGTGTAACGGTAGCACATCTGGTTTTGGTCCAGATTGTCCTCGTTCGAATCGAGGCGGGCCAGTTCACGGCGACCCTCGCAGCACCGCTCGTCCCCGACCCGACGCGGCGGGGTCCTTCCCCGACTTTCGTTCATGCAGCGCCTCAGCACAACGCCAAGCCTCGCCGCCGTGGTTCTCGCCGCGGGCAAGGGCACGCGCATGAACAGCGATCTTCCCAAGGTGGCCCATGTCGCAGCCGGCAGGCCGCTCGTGGACTGGGTCGTCCGGGCGTGCCGCGCGGCCGGCGCGGCGCCGGTCGTCATCGTCGTCGGCCACCGCGCCGAGGATGTCATCCGGATCTTCGCCGCAGACCGACGCACGGCGGGCGACGCATCCCGCCGGGAGGGCGCGGCTGACGGCGAGATCCGGTTCGTCACGCAGACGCAGCAGCTCGGGACAGGCCACGCGGTGCAGCAGGCGGAGGGCGAGCTCGACGCGGCGGGTGTCGATGACGTGCTGGTGCTCTACGGAGACGGTCCGCTGATCCGGCGCGAGACCATCGAGACGCTCGTCGATCGCCACCGCGCCGCCGGCGCCGCCGCCACGCTCGCCACAGCGGTCCTCGACGACCCGGGCGGATATGGGCGGATCGTCCGGGATGAGCGCGGCGCGTTCCGCCGGATCCGCGAGCAGCGCGACGCCGACGCGTCGGAGCTCGCCATCCGAGAGGTCAATCCCGGGTACTACTGCTTCCGCCGTCGCGCCCTCTTCGATGCGCTCGCCCGCGTCGGCCGCGGCAATGCCGGCGGGGAGATCTACCTGACGGACGTCTTCGAGATCCTGCTCGCCGAGGGCGAGACCATCGAGGTCGTCGCGGCGGTGCCTCCGGACGACGTCCTCTCGGTCAACACGCCGGAGCAGCTTCGCGCGGTCGAGGGGGTCCTCCGCAGGCGCGGGACCGAGTCCGCGCTCCCGGTCGATGGAGGAGCCCGCGCATGAGCCCTCCCGACACCGGCCGGCTCAAGATCTTCGCGGGCAGCGCCGGCGGGGCGCTCGCCTCGGCGATGTGCCGACACCTCGGGATTCAGCCCGGGCTGGGGCGGACGACGCGGTTCGACGACGGCGAGCTCCTCGTCAAGCTCGACGAGGACGTGCGCGGGCGCGACTGCTTCGTCGTGCAGTCGACGTGCGATCCGGTCAACCGCAACCTCGTCGAGCTCCTGATCTACATCGACTGCCTCCGCCGCGCCAGCGCGAGCCGGATCACCGCCGTCATTCCCTACTTCGGCTATGCGCGGCAGGACCGCAAGGACGAGGGGCGCGTCCCGATCACGGCCAAGCTCGTCGCCAACCTCATCACCGCCGCCGGCGCGAACCGCGTCCTCTGCATGGACCTGCACGCGGCGCAGATCCAGGGCTTCTTCGACCTGCCGGTCGATCACCTCGGGGCGGCGCCGGTCTTTCTCGCCTGCTTCAGGCAGCGCCGGGCGGCGATGGGCGAGCTGGTGGTCGTCTCCCCCGACGTCGGCAACGTCAAGATGGCCAAGAGCTACGCCAACGCCCTCGACGCCGAGCTTGCGATCATCCACAAGCGCCGCACGAGCGGGAGCGAAGTGACCTCGACCAACATCATCGGCGACGTGCGCGGCCGCACCGTCCTGATGATCGACGACATGATCTCGACCGGCGGGACGATCTGCGAGGCCGCGCGGCTGGTGATGGACAACGGAGCGCGGTCCGTCGTCGCCGCCGCGACCCACGGCGTCCTCGTCGGACCCGCCCTTCAGCGGCTGGCGGACTCCGCCATCGAGCGGATCATCGTCACCGACACCATCCCCGAGGGCGACCGGCTCGCCCCGATCGCCCACAAGGTCGAGGTGCTCACGGTGAGCGCCCTGCTGGGCAAGGCCGTCCATCGCATCCACAACGACCAGTCGGTCAGCGCGCTCTTCAGCGAGACCGGCGAGACCAAGCGCTGAACGCTTCCCTGCGCCCGCGCAGCGCCTCGGGCGGGCGGCGTCCACGCCCGCGACTTCGAACCACGAGAGCATCGAACCATGGCCCACGAAACCCCCACCGTCATCGCCCGGAAGCGCGACCGCCTCGGCTCCCGATACGCCCAGCGGATCCGCCGCGACGGGCGGCTCCCCGCCGTCATCTACGGGCACCGCACCGATCCGATCCACGTCTCGCTCGACGAGAAGGAGACCCTCGGTCACCTGCGGCACGGATCGCACGTGCTGAACGTCCAGATCGAGGGCGGCACGGCGGAGACCTGCCTCGTGAAGGACCTCCAGTTCGGCTACCTCGGCGACAACCTGATTCATCTCGACCTCGCCCGCGTCGACCTCGACGAGGAGGTGAGCGTCGGCGTGCACCTGCACTTCATCGGGACGCCGGAGGCCGCGCGGAAGCCCGGCGCCATCGTCCATCACGCGATCACCGAGCTTCCCGTCATCTGCCGGGTGCGCGACATCCCCGAGGAGATCCGGGTCGATCTCTCGAAGATGGGGGAGACCCTCTTCGCCCGCGAGATCGCGCTGCCCGAGGGCGTGCGGCTCGACATCGAGGCCGACGACGTCATCACCCGCATCGAGCTGGTTCTCGACGCCGCCGAGGGCGAGGCCGCCGCGGTGGAGGGCTCCGGCACGCAGCCCGAGGTGATCACCGAGCGGAAGGTCGACGAGGCCGACGGCGACAAGAAGGAGAAGAAGGGGTGAAGCTGATCGTCGGTCTCGGCAACCCGGGCCCCGAGTACGACCGGACGCGACACAACGTCGGGTTCGAGGTCGTCGATCGGCTCGCCCGGCGCTCCGCCGCGGCCGGCGCCACGGCGCGCAACCGCTTCTCCGGACTCCTGCTCGAGGCGGCGATCGCCGCCCCCTCGGGCGCGGCGGTCCGCACGCTTCTGCTCAAGCCGCTGACCTACATGAACCGCTCGGGAATCGCGCTCTCGGAGGCCGTCCGCTTCCACAAGCTCGATCCCGCCCGCGACCTGCTCGTGATCGTCGACGATCTCGCGCTCGCCTGCGGGGTGATCCGCCTTCGCGAGCGCGGCTCGGCAGGCGGGCACAACGGCCTCGCCGACATCGAGCGCCTGCTCGGCACCGATGAGTACGCGCGGCTCCGGATCGGGATCGACCCGCCCGGCGCCGTCCCGCAGAAGTCATACGTCCTCGGACTCTTCCGACCCGACCAGCGCGAACGGATCGAGCCCGGCCTCGAGGAGGCCGTCGCCGCAGCCGAGTGCTGGGCGACGCAGGGCATCGTCGAGGCGATGAACCGCTTCAACCGGCGGAACGCCGGCGCGCCGAACTGAGGTCGGCAGGGATCGCTCGGCCCCTCGCGAGCCGAGCGACCGAGGCCGGCCGCCGCCTTCGTGCGGGAGCGACCGAGATGCAGTGTGCCGCCGCGCGGCGCGCAGCCGGAATCGACTCTCCGCCCGCCTGAGAGAACCCCCCCAGCGATGCGAGGCTCCTCGCTCCGCATGAACGACCACCAGGAACACCCATGACCGAGATCCGAATCAACTGCTACGAAGCGCTCGTCCTCTTCCCCCAATCCGCCGCATCGGACCTCCAGGGCTGCGCCGATCACATCCGCGAGATCGTCGATCGCGCCGAAGGCGAGCTCCTCGGGCTCCGCAAGTGGGACGAGCGCCGACTCGCCTACGACATCGCGGGCAACAAGCGCGGGATCTACTTCCTCGCGTACTTCAAGGCGCGAGCGAACGCGATGTCGGGCATCGAACGCGACCTCAATCTCTCCGAGCGCGTCCTCCGCAGCCTCGTCGTCCGGGCGGAGAACATGACCGAGGAACAGATGCGCAGCGCCGACGGGCGCGAGCAGCTCGCGGACGAGGCCCGGCTCCGCGCCGCCGAGCCCGCGACCGCGACCGTTCCTGCGGAGTCGGGCGAGGTGGCGAGCGAGGCGTGACGCGGCCCCGGCGCGGAGCGACGGCAGGCCGCCTCGCAGGTCGCTGCGGCCGCCGGCCCGGCACGCTCCCGCGGCCGCAGCTCCCGCGGGCTCGCCTCGCACGACAGCGCCCCTTGTCGTCTGCTGCGGTCGTCCGAAGCGGCGTTTCACGGCGTCGAAGCTCGCATCTCGTCTCGACACGGGGGGCTTGAAGGCCCGCAACGGGGCCGTCGGCGCCCCGGCCGCGTCGCTTCTCCCGGTGAAACATCCACTTCGGACGACCTCGCGACGAAGCCAAGGGGCCTTGTAGTGCCAGGCACTCCGCGCCGGTGAACGCGCCCTTCCGTCCGTCCGCCATGCCCTCATCCGCCGTCGAGGACTATCTCAAGGCGATCCATCGCCTTCAGCACGAAAGCCCCGGAGGTCGCGCGGGCCTCGGGGATGTCGCGCGGGCGCTGGGCGTGACGAAGGGAACCGTCACGACGATGTCGAAGCGCCTCGCGGCCGATCGCCTGGCGCGGTACGAGCGATACGGCGGGCTGACGCTCACGCCCCGCGGAGAGGCGGCGGCGCTGGCGGTGATGCGACGGCATCGGATCGTCGAGACCTTCCTCGTCGACGTCCTCGGCCTCGACTGGGCCGAGGTTCACGAGGAGGCGGAGCGCCTGGAGCACGCGCTCTCCGACGCGGTGCTCGATCGGCTCGACGCGTTCCTCGGTCGGCCGCGGCTCGATCCCCATGGAGATCCGATTCCGGACGCGGCCGGTTCGATGGAGCGATCCGCGCTTCGGCCGCTTGCCGCGTGCGAGCCCGGCATGTCCGCGCGGCTGGTGCGCGTGCTCGATCAGGAGGCGGCGTTCCTGAACTTCGCCGCGACCCACGGGTTCAGGCCGGGAGCCCGCCTGCACGTCCGCACGCGCGATGCGGTGGCCGAGTCGATGGGAGTGGCCATCGGGACCGGCGAACCGATCACGCTCGCGCTGGCGGCGGCCTTGAAGTTCATGGTCGCTGTCGATCCGGCCGAGGCACGCGCCGGTCGGGAACCGCAGGCGCGGTCGCGACGGCGCGTCCGGGGTGATGCGCCCCCGGCGCCGCGAGGCGCGGGCCGGCAACGCTGAAAGGCCTTGCGCCGCTCGGGACCGGTGCGGGGCGGCGCGCTACGACCGCAGCACGCCCACGACCGCGGTGTGCCCGTGCAGGAAGGGGCGGCCGCCGACCGGTCCGATCTCGCCCGCGGCGAAGAAGCCCGCCAGCGGCGACTGTCCCAGCCGCTGATGCACCAGCGCAGCGTCGTGGCCCGGCTGGGAGAAGAGCTTCGATCCCCGTCCGTTGCAGGTGAAGACGAGCGACGCGACGGGCGGCGCATCGAGCTGCTGTCCGTCGAGCAGGAGGCGCAGGTCCTCATCGGCCGTGCGGTCGTCGCGCACGTGGAACTGGATGGTCTGCCCCGTTCGGACCACGTCGCCTGCGGCGATGGCCCCGGTCTTCTGATCTCCCCCGAGGAGCCCGCGGACGAGGAAGTCGCCGCGGCCGAAGCGCCGCTTGTACTCGTCGATCACCAGTCCGAGCAGGACGCCCTTGCCGAGCAGCTCGCGGTCCTCGGGCGGGAGCGCCTCGCCCATCTCCTGCGCAGCCTGCATCGCCGGGCGGCCGCCGAGCTCCATGATCACGTTGTTCTGCGCCTTGGTGACGACCATCGGCTGGCCGATCGGGCGGCAGCCCTGGCTCACGAGGGCATCGAGGCGCACGCTTCCGCCGAAGGAGATGCCCACGGCGCCGGCGCTCCCGACGCTCTCGTCGCAGATGAGGACGTTGTGTCCCGGCTGGCTCGCGCCGCTGGCCATGCCGCCGACGACGGTGACCGGGGGAAGGTCGTCCTGCGCATCGAGCGCCTTGAGGATCGGGACCGTCGGCGTCGAGAAGGGATCGGCGATGAGGATCGAGCCGCGGTGCGACGGCTCGACGCCGAGCATGTCGCGAAGCCGTGCAGGCACGTCGGGACCGACGACCAGGCGCGGGTCGTTGCCCGGAAGACGGAACGCACGGGCCCAGATGCCGGGGATGCGCAGCGCGATCGCGGCCATGCCGCAGCGACCTTCGAGCTCGATGGCGTTGGCGAGGACCGACTCCGCGGTCGCGGCGACCATCGCCTGCGGTTGCAGCGCGTCGCGGAGGATCATCGAGGCGTCGACGAGCCCTGCGCGATGGTGAAAGCTCGCGAAGAGCAGCACCGCGTCGCAGGCGTCGACGAGCCACTCCTCGATCTGCGCAAGGACCTCGCGCGCCGCGGTGCGCGTGTCGTGATGGGCGCTCAGCGCCGCGGCGGCCTTCGGAACGGCGGAGATCGAGGGCATCCGGCGATCGTAGGGACGTCCTGTTTCGGTCCGCGCCGGCGCGCCCGAGAGGGCGGCGCCCTGTCGCCGGCGGAGGTCATTCGCGTTGCGCGGCGGGCTGCGGCGCGACCGTCGCGCCTCGTCGGCGCATGCGCCGCGCGCCGTGGACGGGGCGTCCGCGTTCCGGGCGCGCGGCGTCCGCGATCCCCGGGGCGCCTCCCGACGGCGGCCGCGAATGTGCGCAGGCGCCCCGATCCGCCTCCGCGCATCGCCTACCCTTGCCGCTTCCCATGTCTCGCATGTCTCGTCTCGTGCCCAGCGCGCCCGTTCCGAGCGTTTCCCCGAGCATCGCTCCGACCATGACGAAGTTCCCGTCGGCGCGCGGCGCGCGCTCCGGCGCCGATGCCGCCGGAGCATCCTCGGCCCAGCTCCGCGACGCGGCTCCCCCCGCCGGGGACCTGCGCGCTGCGGCCGAGGCGGCGCTCGCCCGCGCCGTCGACGCCCTGCGCTCGCTTCAGCGCGGCGATGGCCACTGGTGCGCCGAGCTCGAGGGCGATTCGATCCTCCAGTCCGAGTACGTCCTGATGAAGTGGATTCTCGGCCAGGAGCGCCGGCCCTTCGTCGACGGCAGCGGTCCCGAACGCCTCGATCGGATCGTCAACGAACTCCGGGCGCAGCAGCGCCCGGATGGATCGTGGGGGCAGTATCCCGGTTCCGCGATCGACGTCAGCGCCTCCGTCAAGGGGTACTTCTGCCTGAAGCTCCATGGAGATGACCCGGACGCGCCGCACATGCGCCGGGCCCGCGCCGCGATCCGGGCGGCGGGCGGCGCCGAGCGCTGCAACACCTTCACGATGTTCTACCTCGCCTGCCTCGGGCAGGTCTCGTGGAACGCCGTTCCCGCGATCCCGCCGGAGATCGTCTTCCTCCCGCGCTGGTCCTACTTCCATCTCGACAAGGTGGCCGCGTGGACGCGGACGATGATCCTTCCGCTCGCGCTGGTGGTCACCCTGCGCCCGACGCGCCGGCTCGACGCGGCGCAGTCGATCGACGAGCTCTTCGTCGACGAGCGTCGGCGCCATCGGCTGAAGGGAAAGGAGGATGTGCCGCCGTCCTGGCGCCGCTTCTTCCACGCGGCGGACTGGTGCCTCAAGCGCCTGCACGCGCTTGGCGGCTCGCCGCTGCGCCGCCGCGCGATCCGCCGTGCCGAAGCGTGGATCCTCGAGCGCGCCGGCCAGGACGGGCCGGCGCCGACCGCCGGCCTGGGAGCGATCTTCCCGCCGATGGTCTATCTCCAGGTCGCCTTCAAGGCCCTCGGATACGAGCGCTCCCATCCGGTGATCCAGCGCGCCGAGCGCGAGCTCGACGAGTTCATGATCGACGACGGACGGCGCGGACGCGACCGCGTGCGCATCCAGCCCTGCTTCTCGCCGGTCTGGGACACGGGGATCGCCCTCTACGCGCTCGCGGATGCGGGGCTCGATGCGGGCGCCGCGGACACCGACGCCGGCGACGTCGCCCGCGCCTCGGCGTGGCTCCGCGCCAACGAGATCGCCTTCCGCGGAGAGTGGGCGCGCAACGTGGCGGCGTCGAAGCTGCCCGGTGACGGGACGTGGGGCGCGTGGTGCTTCGAGTACCGCAACGCGTGGTATCCCGATGTCGACGACACGGCGATGGTCGCGATGGCGCTGCGCAGGGCGGGCGGCGAGTCGAACGTCGCCGCCGGCGAGCGCGGCGTGCGCTGGATCCTCGCGATGCAGAACGACGACGGCGGCTGGGCCGCCTTCGACCGCACCGTCCACCGGCAGATCCTCGAGTACATCCCCTTCGCCGACCACAACGCGATGCAGGATCCCTCCTGCCCCGACATCACCGGCCGGGTCCTCGAGTGCCTCGCATGGCACGGCTACTCGACCAGCCATCCTGCGGTGCGGAGGGCGATCGCCTACATCCGCAGCGGCCAGGAGCCCGAGGGGTGCTTTTTCGGGCGCTGGGGCGTCAACTACATCTATGGCACGTGGCAGGCGGTCATCGGCCCCATCCGCTGCGGCGAGGCGCGCGATGCCGAGTGGATACTCCGCGCCGGAGCATGGATCAAGTCGATCCAGAAGCCGGACGGGAGCTTCGGCGAGAGCGCCGACACCTACGAGGACCCCTCGCTCAAGGGCACCGGCCCGAGCACCGCAAGCCAGACCGCGTGGGCCTCGATGCTCCTCCAGGAGATCTTCGGGCCGGAGGACCCGGACCTGCACCGCGCCATCGCGTGGCTCGTCGGCACGCAGCTCGCGCCCGCGGATGCCGCCGACGGCGCGCGCAATCCCGACGGCGATCCCGCCGGCTCATGGGCCGAGCAGGAGTTCACCGGCACCGGGTTCCCGCGCGTCTTCTACCTTCGCTACCACCTCTATCGCCTCTACTTCCCGCTGATGGCGCTGGGGCGGTTCGTGCGCGCGCGCGAGCGCTGTCCGAGCTGACCTCCGCCCGTCCTGCGCGCGGCGCTCGCCGCGACGGGCTCGGCGCCGTTGCCATCAGAAGGGAACCCGCGCGACGAGGCGGAGCTCGCGGTCGTCGGACGGATGGCGGATCAGCAGTTCTGCCGAGTGCAGCAGGAGCCGTGCGGGGCACGGCACGCCATCCCCGAGGCGGTCGGCGGCTTCCGCGCTCACTCCGTAGAACCCGTCGCCGACGATGGGATGTCCGATCGCGGCCAGATGCACGCGAAGCTGATGGGAGCGGCCGGTGCGCGGCCGGAGCTCGATGCGCGTGCGCCGGGCGCCGGCGTCCCGCTCGAGCACGCGCCACTCGGTCAGCGCGGGCTTTCCGCGGAGATGGTCGACGATGTGCCGCGTCTTGCGCGTGAGGTCCTTGCGCAGCGGGAGCTCGATCGCGCCCGCGTCCTCCGCGACGACTCCCTCGACCACCGCGATGTAGCGCTTCACGACGGATCGGCGCTCGAACTGCCACGAGAGCCGCCGATGCGACTCTGCGTCCAGCGCCAGCACCATCACCCCCGAGGTCGCCATGTCGAGGCGATGGACGATCCGAGCGCCAGGATGCGCGGCGGCGACGCGCGCCGCGACGCAATCGGCGTTCTCAGGTCCGATCCCAGGCACCGAGAGGAGACCCGCCGGCTTGTCGACCGCGATGACGCAGTCGTCCAGATGGATGATGGTCGGAAGGTCTGTCACGGGCGGGCGCGGCGCGGCGATGCGGTCCTCTCGGCGCGCTGAGAGGAGTGCGACGCTATCCCGCTCGCTGCGACCGTTCGCGCGGCCCCGTCGCTACGATCGCCGACGATGCTCGAACTGATCCTCTTCATCGCGATCGCGGGGCCTCAGTCGGGGCCGCAGGCGGGGACGACTTCGACTGGGACGACCTCGGCTGGGACGACTTCGGCTGGGGCACGTGCGGGGAGCGGGGCGAGTGGCGCTGCCGCCCCGGCCGGAGCGAGCGCGCCGCCCGACTGGCGCACCCTCGAAGCGCCGATGCTCGCCGATCATGTGCAGTTGACCTTTCCCGACCGCTTCGCGAAGGCGGGGGAGAGCTACTTCTCGCCGGACGGTTCGATGATCGTCTTTCAGGCCACCGAGGTCGCCGAGGACGGGAAGCCGGTCGAGGACTTCTACGGCATGTTCGTCGCCGATGTCCGTCGCGAAGGCGACCGCATCGCGGGGATCGAGAACATCCGCCGGATCAGCCCCGAAGGCTCCGCGAACACCTGCGGGTGGTTCCACCCGACGGCGCCCGGCGTCGTGATCTTCGCCTCCACGATCGGGCCGCCGACGGCGAGCGAGCCGCCGGGGTATCAGCGCGGCTCCGGGCGTTACCGCTGGATGTTCCCGCCGGAAATGCGCATCGTCTCCGTCGATCTCGCCCGGGCCGACGGCACGACCGGCTCCCTGGAGACGATCGTTCCGCACGCGGGCGCGTACATGGCGGAGTGCTCGGTCTCGCCCGACGGGCGGCACCTGCTCTACTGCTCGCTCGAGAGCAATCAGGGCGACCTGTTCATCCTCGACACCGCGACGGGGACGCCGCGCCGCATCGTCGGCGCGCCCGGATACGACGGGGGACCGTTCTTCTCGCCGGACGGTCGGCGGATCTGCTGGCGGAGCGACCGCGAAGGGAACAACCTGCTCCAGCTCTTCGTCGCGGACCTCGTCTTCGACGAAGACGGCGCCATCGTCGGCATCGGGCGCGAGCACCAGCTCACCAACGACGAGCACGTCAACTGGTGTCCCTTCTGGACCACCGATGGCAAGCTGCTCGCGTTCGCTTCCAGCCGCGTCGGACACCGCAACTACGAGGTCTTCGTCGTGGACGCGGACCCGGGCGACCTCGCGTCGTCACAGGGCGGCGCCGAGCCGGCTGCGCCGGGCCCGGTCCGCTACGGGACCAACCTGCGACGGGTGACGTTCGCCGAGGGCGCGGACGTGCTCCCTGCCTTCTCGCCCGACGGTCGCTGGATGATCTGGACCGCCCAGCGCGGCCCGGAGCGGAGCAGTCAGCTCTGGGCGGCTCGCTGGCTCCCCGCCGGCGGGTGACCCGCCTCGCCGCGCTCGCCCGGCCACTACCATCGCGGGTCGTGGTCGGCCGCCGCTATCTGATCCCCTTCCGAACGCTGCTGCTTCCGCATGTCATCACCGACACGCTGGTGATCGGCGGCGGCGTCGCGGGCTACCGCGCGGCGATCGAGGCGGCGGTGCATGGCGACGTGATCGTGCTTGCGAAGGAGTCGCCGGAGCTCTCCAGCACGGGGTGGGCGCAGGGCGGCATCGCCGCCGCGATCGCTTCGGATGACACGCCGGAGGAGCACTTCCGCGACACGCTCGACGCCGGGGCGGGGCTCTGCGACGGGCCCGCGGTGCGCATCCTCGTCGAGGAGGGGCCCCGGCGCATCGACGAGCTGATCGAGTGGGGGATGCGGCTCGATCGCGACGAGGACGGAACGCTCTCCCTCGGCCGCGAAGGAGGGCATCACCGCAACCGCATCGTCCACACCGACGGCGACGCCACCGGGCTGGAGCTCTCCAGGTGCCTGCGCAGCGTCATCGACCGGCGCGAGAACATCCGCGTCTTCGAGCGCTGCTTCGCGATCGACCTGCTCTCGGGGGACGGCGACGGAGGGCGCAGCGACCATCGCGTGCTCGGTGCGATCACATGGCATCCCCGCTACGGACTCCAGGCGATCTGGGCGAAGGCGACGATCCTCGCCTGCGGCGGCGCGGGCCAGCTCTACCGCGAAACCAGCAATCCCAAGGTGTCGACCGGCGACGGCGCGGCGATGGCATGGCGCGCCGGCGCCGTGCTGGGCGATCTCGAGTTCATCCAGTTCCATCCGACGACGCTCTATGTCGCGGGAGCCGCCCGCGCCCTGATCTCCGAGGCCGTTCGCGGCGAGGGAGCTCACCTCGTCGATCGCGACGGGGTGCGCTTCATGGTCGGCGAGCACCCGATGGGAGAGCTCGCCCCGCGCGACGTGGTGAGCCGGGGAATCGTCGATCGGCTCGCCCGGACGCGGTCGGCGCACGTCCTGCTCGACTGCCGGCACTTTCCGCGCGGGCGCTTCGCAGCGAGGTTTCCCGGCCTCGCGGCCATGCTCGCCCGCTTCGAGCTGGACCCCGAGCGCGACCTCATTCCGGTGCATCCGGCTGCGCACTACACCATCGGCGGCGTCTGGACCGATCTGGAGTGCCGGACCAGCCTCGTCGGGCTTTACGCCTGCGGCGAGACGGCGTGCAGCGGGCTGCACGGCGCGAACCGGCTCGCCAGCAACTCCCTGCTCGAGGGGCTCGTCTACGGCAGGCGCGCGGGGGCCGCGGCCGCGACGGAGATGGCCGGCGCCGCGACCGGGCCGACGCAGGTGATCAGCGACGTGCGGCTCTCCGAGCTCGGCGAGCTCGATCTCGCGGACGTGCGCTCGAGCCTCCGCAGCGCGATGTGGCGAAACGTCGGAATCGAGCGCCAGGGCGCCAAGCTCGCGGACGTGCTCGACATGTTCGAGTTCTGGGGGCGATACACGCTCGACAAGATCTTCGACGACCCGGCCGGGTGGGAGACGCAGAACATGCTCGTCGTCGGGTCGCTGATCACACGCGCCGCGGCGTGGCGCCGGGAGAGCCGCGGAACGCACTTCAGGACCGAGCACTCGGAGGAGAGCGACGCCTTCCGCGTCCGTGCGCTCTGGACGCCCGGCGCCGAAGAGCCGCGGCTGCACCCCGTCGAAGCCGCGGAGGTGACCGCGTGAGGCGCTGCGCGTCGCGCGGGAGCCGGCTCGCGCGCGCTGCGGCGCGGGCTGGGCGACCCGCTTCGGCGCTGATCGCTGCCGCAGCGGTCGCCCTCGCCGCCGGCTGCAAGCCGTACGTGATCGAGTACCACTCGCGGCCGGCGTTCTATCACACCGCCAGCGACCGGCCGCTTCCGGACGAGCTCGAGAAGCCCGACGGAACCCGGATCATCTACCGCGACGCCCGCAGCGCCCGCGGCGGCCAGGGAGCCGGGGGGCGGAAGGGGGACTCGGAGCCGCCGCCCTTCCAGATCCGCGAGACCGGCAGCGACGGCTCGATCGTGCTGCGCTGCGTCCTTCCCGAGCATGTGATCGCGAATGCGATGACCTGCATCCGCCAGCGCGAGTATGAGATCCTCTGGGATCAGCTTCTCTCCCGCGCGGCCCGGGAGGCATACGTCAGGGAGGCGGATGGCTTCGATGGCTTCGCCGACTTCATCGAGGACGAGCGCGGTCCGATCATGGAGACGCTCAACCGAATGAGCTTCGGCTTCCACGGGCAGGACGTGATCCTCGAGACCGGGGCCCGCGGCTCGCTTCAGGCCCGCCTCGGCCCGCGGCTGATCGATCAGTTCCGCTACACCGTCGTCGAGATCGTCATGGAGGACGGCCTGCTCCGCCTCCACACCATCCGCTAGCAGCGCCCCCGGAGGCGGCCGACGCATCCTGCGTCGGTCCTCCCGACCTCCTCCGCATTCCGCGTCGGTCCCCGGATCCCCGCCCGCGCCGGGCGCGCTCCCTCCCCTCAGCACATAGCTCTCCATGCCCGCCACAGCGCGTCCCACCCGCGTCGACGAGCTCATCGACAGCCGCCTGATGGCGAAGCTCGACCAGGTCGATGTCGTCAGCCGCAAGATCTTCGCCGGAAAGCTCCAGGGCGAGCGGCGATCGAAGCGCCGCGGGGCGAGCGTCGAGTTCGCCGACTACCGCCACTACGCCGCGGGAGACGACCTTCGCTTCGTCGACTGGAACATCTATGCGAGGCTCGACAAGCTCTTCCTCAAGATGTTCCTCGAGGAGGAGGATCTCTCGCTGCTGATCGTCGTCGACGCCAGCGCCTCGATGGACTCCGGCGACCCCGACAAGTTCACCTTCTGCCAGCGCCTGGCGATGGCGCTTGGCTACATCGGACTCGCCAACCACAACCGCGTCACCGCATGGAGCTTCGGCGGACTCGGCGATTCGGCCGGCGTCCAGCGGCTGGCGAACCTCCGCGGCCGGCGGCGCACGCAGGAACTCGGCCAGTGGCTGATCGGGCGCGTGCCCGGCGGTCCCTCGGGCTTCGACGAGGCGATGCGCACCATCGCCCTGGCGCGGCAGGGAAAGGGGGTGATGGTGATCCTCTCCGACTTCTTCCTCAAGGAGGGCTACGAGAAGGGGCTGCGCTATCTCGCCGGCGGGGGATACGACACCTTCCTGATCCAGGTGCTCTCGCCGCAGGAGTTCGATCCCTCGAAGGGGGGGATCGTCGGCGACATGAAGCTCGTCGATTGCGAGGATGGCGACGTCGCCGAGATCACCATGACCCCGGCGCTGCTGCGGCGCTATCGGGAGACGGTCGACGCATACTGCGGCGCGCTGCGCGACTTCGCCGTCCGGCGCGACATGGTGCAGATGACCATCTCGTCCGATCTCGAGTTGGACACCCTGCTGATGGAGTACCTCCGTCGCCGCGGCCTGCTGCGCTGACGAGATCGGCGACGGGGCGCCGAAGTCTCCGTTCCGTCAACCTACCCTGCCCCCCGATGGCCTTGCGAATCTCCTGCGATCGCTGCGACCGGCTCTTCGAGGTCGACGAGGAGCACGCCGGCGGACGCGCCGCATGTCCCTGGTGCGGCGACGTCAACCGCGTGCCGGTGCACGCGCCGACACCGGGCGCGCCGCTCCCCAAGGGGCGTGCGCCGTCGCCGCCGGGAGCGGGCGGCGTCCCGGGGATTCCCGGATCGCCGGGTCCCTTGGCGGCTCCGACGCGCGAGGCGGCCGCCGCGGGGGCGACGGCGGCGGGCGAGGAGGTGGTCGCGGTCGTGCGGCAGGCGATGTTCCGCGCTCATCCGTTCCTCTATGCGGCGTTTGTCCTCCTGATCCTCGGCGGCGCGGTCGGGGCCGGACTCGCGGGTGCGAGCGTGGTGGCGATCTGGCTCGCCCCGGTCGGTCTTGCGGCGATGGCGATCGGCTCGCTCGCCCTGGTGGGGTGGTGGCTGGCGCCGCATCGCTGGACGAAGCTGGTCATCACGACGCGACGGACGATCCGGCAGGAGGGCATCGTGATGCGGAAGACCTCCGAGGTTCTCCATCACCATGTCACCAACGTCGTCATCGAGCAGTCGCTCTTCCAGCGCCTTCTCGGCGTCGGCTACATCGGCATCGACACCGCAGGTCAGGGAGCCGGCACCGGTGCCAGCGCCGCCTCGCACATCGAGATCGAGGTCTGGAACATCCCCAAGCCCTACGAGGTCAAGGCCACGATCGATCGCTACCGGCTGGGCCACAAGTGATCGACCGTCCCAGCGGTCGACTGGGCGGAACCGGCTGATCGGCTCAACGCGCTGAGCCGCCCGAACGGCCGACCTGGCTGATCTGCCTCGTCGGCCGCGCTGGGTGCCCGGACGGAGCGAGCGCGGCAAGCCCACGTCGCTCGGCGGGCGCGGCACGTCGCCGCTGTCTCAACGCTCCGACGGCGGAACGAGCCTCCACGTCCAGGAGCGCGCGACGCTGCGGCCCTCGACTTCGCCCGAGATCGTCGCGACGAGCGTCTCGCCGCTCCGCCGGTACTCGATCCGCGTCGGGAAGTCGTGTTCGGGGTTCTCGAAGATCGCGTGGCCTTCGACCGATCCGGGCGGGCCATCGCGGCCGGCGCCGCGTCCGTTCGCCTCCGCGGGGCTGCGCAGCATGAACGCCGTCGCCGGACCGCCGCCGGGCATCGCGATGTAAGCGATGCCGCCCTGGTCGCAGCGTTCGATCCGGAGGAACTCGAAGCGGACCCGTCCGTCGTCGCCGATCGCCCTGTTGACGCCGAAGAGGGCGGCGCCGCTGCCGGGAAGCCACGTCTCCTCGACGACGATCGTCGGAGCTGGCGCTCCTCCGCGGGGCGCTCGCTCGAGCGTTCCCCGCCACGTGCCCGCGAGCCAGTCGAGTTCCGGGAGCGCCGACGCCGGAAGCTCAGCCACGGGACCCGCAGGCGCGCTCGCCTGCGCGGCCGAGGGCTCGACGGCCGGATCGGGAGGCCGCGCTGCGCGCGGCGCAGCGTCGCAGCCGATCAGGGCGGAGGTGCCGATCGCGACGGCCGCGCGGAGCGCTGAATGCAGCCGCGATCGTGCGCCGATCGGAGGACGCTCGCCCCCGGCGCCCGGGGCCGCTCGTGCAGCAGAGAAGCTCGTCCGCATCAGTGTTCCCTCCGTCCCTTCGTTCGACGTGGTCCGGACTCGACCGCGCCACGCCGTCCGCGCTCGCCCTCCGCCCGTCCGCCGCGGGAACGCCCGCGACCGGCGCTCAATCGGAAGCGGGCCGCACCGCGGCGCCGCCGGTCGTCACCGTCCCGTCTTCAGGATCGTGGGTCTTCGGGATCGTCGGCCTTCGGGGTCCTCGGACCTCCGGGCCCGCGACGCTCGGTGGATGTCGTTGCTCAGGCGACGAAGGCCGCCGGAGCGCTCCGGCGGCCTTCGTCATCAGCGGACAGGGCGGGATTCGAACCCGCGATACCAGGAGTACCCGGTATGACGGTTTAGCAAACCGTTGCCTTCAGCCGCTCGGCCACCTGTCCGGGTGGTTGCGTCTCCGACCCTGCGAGAACCGACGCGGGGTCGGGCCTTGATCGGCCCGCGGATCGGTCGGGGACCGTCGATCCCGCACCGGGGTCGGATCGCGATGATGGCAGCCTTGCAGGCCGGAGTCAACCGCAGGGCGTTCGAGCCATCGAGGGCTCGCCGGGGCTCGTGCAGCCTCCGGGGAGGCGTTCGCAGGCGTACGGCGATCGGAACGACGCGCCCTGCGCGCGGCGCCGCAGCCCCTCCAATCCTCCAGAGCTCTCGGCCCTCGATGGCAGTCGATCGCCGGGAAAGCGGCGAGACCTGTTTGCACGATCGCAGCGAGTTCCTTACCCTCCGTTCATCGAACTCCCGCCGGGCCGCCGGGTGGCGCGCTCCCTTCGGGGCAGCGTGCACGCTGGGCCGTCCAGGTCGCCGACGGCGATCAGGCTGGGTCATCGCGGCGCGGCGGGAGATCGTCCCGGGCGCCCTTTCGCCATCCCTTTCCGGAGATGACCGATGTCCACGCGTTCTCGCAGAGATCCGGCCCTCGCAGGCGGGTGCTTTCGACGCGCCAGGCCCGGCGCGGCGCTCGTGGTCGCCTCGAGCGTCGTCGCGGTTTCAGTCGGGGCGGTCCACGGCGATGCACCCCAGGTTCGGATCACCGAGTGGATGTACGCGGGGAGCAGCGCCATCGGCGGCGAGTTCATCGAGTTCACCAACCTCGGGAGCGCGCCGGTCGACATGACGGGCTGGAGCATCGACGATGATCATCGGATCCCGGGCGCGTTCAGCCTGAGCGCGATCGGAATCGTCCTCCCCGGCGAGTCGGTGATCGTGACGGAGGATCCCGCCGAGTCCTTCCGCGCCGACTGGTCGCTTCCGCCGTCCGTGCGGATCGTCGGCGACCTCGGGAATCCGCTGGGGAACAACCTCGGCCGGAACGACGAGATCAACCTCTTCGACGGGTCGGGCGCGCTGGTCGATCGGCTCACCTATGGCGATCAGGACTTCCCCGGTTCGGTCCGAACCCGGTGGTTCAGCGGACTTCCTGCGTCGCTCGACTCGCTCGGCGCCAACGACCCCTACGCGTGGATCCTCGCCTTCGACGGCGATGCTCATGGTTCGTGGACGAGCGCCAACGGCGACGTCGGAAACCCCGGGGTCTTCGCGCCGGCGCGGGCCCGGACGATCGACGTCGCGATCAACGAGGCGATGGCGTCGAACGCATCGACGCTCGTCGATGAAGATGGCGACTCGTCGGACTGGATCGAGCTGTTCAATCACGGAACCGAACCGGTCGATCTGCTCGACTTCGGTCTCTCCGACAATCCGAACGTTCCGTTCAAGTGGACGTTCCCATCGTTCACGCTCCAGCCCGGCGCGTTCCTGATCGTCTTCGCCTCGGGCAAGGACAGGACGGCTCCGCTGTTCCACACCAACTTCGCGATCAGCGCGGCGGGAGAATCGCTCCATCTCACCGCACCCTCGGGCCTGGCCGTCGACATGATGCCGCCGCTGGCGATGCCCACGGACATCTCCGTCGGCCGGGTACCCGATGGCATCGGAGCGATCAAGTACTTCGCGGCGGCGACGCCCGGCGGGCCGAACGGCTCACAGGGCTTCGATGGGCTCGTTCCGGAGGTCGCCTTTTCGCATCCGCCGGGGTTCCACCTCGCGGGCTTCGAGCTCGCGCTGAGCTGTCCCGATCCCCTCGCGGAGATCCGCTGGACCAGCGACGGCTCGGAGCCGACCGAGTCATCGACGCTGTACGCCGGTCCGATCGGCGTGGCTTCCCGCGCCGGCGAGCCCAACGTGCACGCGCTCGTCCAGCAGTCTCCGCCTGAGGGGTACGCAGGGCCGCCCGAGGAGGAGATCTTCAAGATCACGGTGCTGAGGGCGCGGGCGTTCCGCCCGGGTCACCTGCCGAGCCCTCCCGAGACCGCGTCCTTCATCGTCGATCCTGCCGGACCCGGGCGGTTCACCTTGCCGGTCGTCTCGCTCACGACCGACCCGGAGCACCTCTTCGGCTACGAGACCGGCATCTACGTTCCGGGCGCGATCTACGACGCCAACTTCAATCCGAACCAGATCTGGTGGGCCCGACCGGCCAACTACCTCATGACCGGCGACGCGTGGGAGCGGCCTGCGCATGTCGAGTTCTTCGAACCTGACGGCACCCTCGGCTTCTCCTCGCGGGTGGGCCTGCGGATGTCCGGAGGCTCCACCCGCGCGTTCCATCGCAAGGCGCTGCGGATCCACTTCCGGTCGGAGTACGGGCGATCCGAGCTCGTCTACCCGCTCTTCGGCGCCGACGGACCCGATCGCTTCAAGCGGCTGGTCCTGCGGAGCTCCGGCAACGACTGGTGGAGCACTCAGTTCCGCGATGCGCTCGCCCACCGGTTGGTGCGCGAGACCGGAATCGACACGCAGGAGTGGCGTCCCGCGATCCTCTTCGTCGACGGCGAGTACTGGGGGCTGACCAACATCCGCGAGCGGCTCGACAGGCATCATCTGGCGATCAACTACGGCGTCGATCCGGACAACATCGACCTGCTCGTCAACAACGCCACGGCGGAGGAGGGGGACGCCGCTGCGTACCAGGCGATGATGGCCTTCATCGCCGCGGCGGACATGACGCTCGACGAGAACCTCGAGGTGGTCGAATCGATGATGGACATCGACGACTTCATCACCTACTACGCCGTCCAGATCTACTACTCCAACACCGACTGGCCGCAGAACAACGTCCGCTTCTGGCGCGAACGTGTTCCGGGAGCCCGCTGGCGGTGGCTGCTCTACGACGTGGACTTCGGCTTCGGGTTCAACCTCGGGGCGACCCCGCACATCTACAACGCCCTCGCCCGGGTCGCGGCCACCGACATGGGCTGGGCGAATGCGCTCTTCCGGGCGCTCCTTGAGAACGAGTCCTTCCGCCATCGCTTCATCAACCGCTCGGCCGACCTGATGAACACGGTCTTCCGCAGCGCCGCGGTCATGGGCGGCGTCGACGACGCCGCGGCGACCCTCGAGCCCGAGATGGAGGAGCACATCATCCGCTGGAACGCTCCCTCGTCGATCGAAGCCTGGGAGAGCAGGGTGGCGGTGGCGCGGACGTTCGGCGAGCTTCGGCGCTGGTACAACCGGCTTCACCACGTCTCCGTCTTCGGACTGCCGGGGTGGACGAGCGTCACGATTCACAACCTCCATCCGCACGCCGGGACCGTCGGCATCAGCACCGTCGATCTCGCGGAGGCGGAATTTCCTTGGCTCGGAGCGTACTTCCAGGGCGTTCCGATCCCGCTCCGCGCGGAGCCGGCGCCGGGGTATCGCTTCCTCGGCTGGGATGGGCATCCGGAGTCCGTCGGCGAGCCGCTGTACCACGTCACGCCGCAGTCGGGCGCGCTCGTCCTCGTCGCGCGGTTCGTCAGCGATGTTCCCCTCGTTGGCGACCTCAACGGCGACGGCGTCGTCGACGGAGGCGACCTCGGCCTGCTGCTCGGTTCGTGGGGACCATGCGTCGAGGGCGCGGAGTGCCCGGCCGATCTCGACGGCGATGGCGTCGTCGGCGGCGCCGACCTCGGAATCCTGCTCGGCTCCTTCTGAGAGACGCGCTGACGGGCCGCGAGCGCGCCGGGTCCGCCTGCCGGGCGTTCGCGCTCAGGCGGCGCGCTGCGCGGCTCCGCGCGCCCGGAAGGACCGTCGAACCCGACATCGCGGCCCGCGCCGCGCTCAGCTCGACCAGGCCCCGAGCAGGATGCCCAGATCCGCGCCATTCACCACGCCGTCGTTGTTGACATCCGCCTTGCGGTTGGCGGAAGTGCCCAGGGGCCCCCACGCGCCGAGCAGCAGGCCGAGGTCACCGCCGTCGACGACGCCGTCGCCGTTGAAGTCGCACAGCGCCGGCGCGGCGATCGTCAGATGCTGGTTGACGGCGACGCCGTGGAGCGTCGTGACATAGCCGCGCGGCCAGCGGATGACGAGCGTGTCGATGACCGGCGCCTGGCCGAGCCCGAAGTGGGCGCAGATCTCCGACGTGCCGAGGAAGTTGGGGCCGCCGTCGACGTACCGGATCAGCGTCGTGCCGCCGATGGTCGCCTCGACGCGGGTCCCGAAGCCCTGCGGGGCGATCCTCGGGTTGTGCGTGGTCTCGAAGACGATGTGCAGCCAGTTGCCGCTCGCGCTCCCGCCGACATTCCGGTAGAGCTTGCTCGGGGCGCCGGGGGAGGAGACGCCGGAGAAGTTCCCGTTGAAGCCGATGGCGATGTCCATCGCGCCGTCTCGGTCGTAGTCGAGGACGCAGGAGGCCTTGCCTTCGCCGATGAAGTCGAGCCCGGCCTCCAGAGCCATCTCCGTGAACGTCCCGTCGCCGTTGTTGCGGAAGAGGTACTCCTGCTCGAGGGAGTGCTCCGGCGATCCGGGGCGCCCGTTGACGGTCACGATGTCGAGCCAGGTGTCGTGATCGAGATCGACCGCGGCGGCGCCCCAGCCCCAGCCCCCATCATCGACGCCGGCTGATTGCGCGACCTCGACGAAGCTGTGGACGCCCGGCGATCCCGCGTTCATGTACAGCATGTTGCCCAGCCCGGAGCTGGGGAGCGGGTTGTCGGAGAAGATCGAAGTCACGTACCAGTCGAGCCGGCGGTCGTTGTTGAAGTCCCCGATGCACTGGCCCATGCCGTTCTGATCGAGGCCGGTGCCCGAGGCCTGGGTGATGTTCGTGAACGTCCCGTTGCCGTTGTTGCGGAAGTAGCAGCTCGTCTTGAAGTCGGCTGCGAGGAGCAGCTCCGGCCAGCCGTCGCCGTCCATGTCTGCAAAGGCGGGCTGGAAGCCCCAGAGCGGGGAGGGGAAGGTGATCGCCGTCGCGGTGACGTCGGTGAAGGTCCCGTTCCCGTTGTTCCGGAAGAGCCGGTTGCCGACGGCGCTGTTCACCCACGAGGCGACGGCGAGATCGAGGTTGCCGTCGAGGTCGTAGTCGCCGAAGGCGCAGCCGTAGCCGCTGGAGATCGTCATGCCCGTGAAGGCGACGCCTGCGGGAATCGCGACGTTCGTGAAGGTCCCGTCGCCGTTGTTCCGCCAGAGGATGTTCTTGCCCACCTGGCCCTGGTTGTTGGTGCCGTTGCCGAAGCTGGTGACGTAGATGTCCGGCCAGCCGTCGCCGTCGAAGTCGCCCGCACAGGCGCCGCACGCGCCGTGGACGATGGCGATCCCCCACTCGGCGGCGCGGTCGGTGAAGGTGCCGTCACCGTTGTTGATGAAGAGGAAGTCCGGCAGCGGCTCGCCGCTCTTTCCGCCGCCGCTGGCCCAGAAGATGTCGGGATATCCGTCGCGGTTGAAGTCGGCGATCGCGACGCCCGAGACGACCCAGTCCTGGAAGCCCGGGATCATCGCGGTGTTCGGCGTGTGCAGGAAGTGGACGCCCGCGGCCTCGGTCACATCCTGGAGCTGGATCGGCGGCTCGGGTCCGGCGCCGCCCGCATCGGCGCCCGCCGCGAGCAGGAGCGCGCCTGCGGCCGCGCAGCGCGTCGCGCGGACGAACGCCTTGCGAACGCACGTGCCTTGCCTGCCCTCCGAGCTCGCAGCATCGGGAGCGCTGAACTGACCCACACCCATGGCACCGACCTCCGTTCTGAGCGGCTTTCCCTCTGGCTCGGCCGCTCCTTGGGGCGGCCACTTCCACCACCGCGAGATTGCAACCGGTCCGGCGCCGCGTGTCAACAAAGTCCGGCGCGCTTTCGGCGCGGTCGCGGCGTGGAGCCCGCGCGCCGCGTTCGGCGAGCGCTGTTGCGGGAGATCGGGCGCGGGCGTATCGTCGGCGCTCGAACCGCTTCGTGAAGCAACGATTCAGATCGCGCGCCGGCGATGCCAAGGTGCAGGACCGAGAAGCGACCTGGATCACCGGGCGTCCACCCGCCAAGGGCGCTGGTCGCCGCCGTGCGGCGTGGTACGCTCCACGAATCAACCCGGAACTGGAGGTCTTCTAGTGATTCCCCGCCGAATCGAACGAAACAAGTCCGCCGCCCCGTCCATCGTCCGGTCGGCAGCGCTTCGGGCTGGGGTGTGGGTCGGGCTGCTGACGGGCCTGCTCGCCGCGCCATCGGCCAGCGGCCAGGTCGTCACGTTCAGCGAGCAGGCGATCGCTCGTGGGCTGAACTACCAGATGATGAACTGGCCGAGCTCCTTCGGGTACCTCGGCTGGGGGTGCGGATTCGCCGACCTCGACGGCGACGGCGATCCGGACATCATCGTGCTCGGACGGGCCGACGGAACCGTCGGCATCTTCGAGAACGTCGGAGGCGGCCACTTCGTCGATCGCAGCGCCACCAGCGGCATCCCGGTTCTGCCGCAGAACTCCGGGTTCGCCGTGGCGGACTTCGACGGCGACGGGGTCCTTGACATCAACTTCACGCAGCTCGCGGCGGGAAACCGGCTCTTCCGGGGTCTCGGGGACTTCACGTTCGAGGATGTGACGGCCTTCGCGGGCGTGGGGGATACCGGCGCGGGGAAGGGCTGCACATGGGGGGACTTCGACGGCGACGGCTGGCTCGACCTGTTCATCGCCAACTACGACGGGATCGTGCCGAACACCGCGGGCAAGCCCGACCGGCTCTACCGCAACCTTGGCGATGGGACGTTCGTCGACGTCGCGCCGCAGCAGGGCGTCAACGCCAGCGGCTACGGCTTCCAGGCGGCGTGGGTCGACATCGATCTCGATGGCGATCTCGACCTCTACCTCTCGCAGGACCGCGGCCATCTCGCCCCGCTCTTCCAGGGCAACCGGCTCTGGAGGAACGACAACGGGACGCTGGTGGAGATCTCCGCAGGGTCCGGCGCGAACCTCCAGTTCTTCTCGATGGGTATCGCCGTCGGAGACTGGGACGGCAACGGCTATCCCGACTTCTTCTGCACCAACATCGCGGCGAACTCCGGGCCGGTGATGGGCAAGCAGCCGCTGCTGCTCAATCAGGGCGACAACACCTTCGTCGAAGCGTCGCAGCTCTGGGGCATCGGCCTGCCCACCGGCCAGACAGGCTGGGGCGCGGTCTTCTTCGACGTCGACAACAACGGCTGGCTCGATCTCTACATGAACGTCCAGTTCGGCGCCAACCGCCTCTACCTCAACTCGGGGACTCCCCCCGCGACGGAGGTGGGCATCTCCGCCGGCGTGATCGGCCTGACCGGCCCGCCCAACGGCCCCTTCGCGTCGTTCTGCGCGGCGATCGCCGATGTTGACGGCGACGGACGGCTGGACATCCTCGCCAACGACCTCGGGGGCAACGTCCGGCTCTACATGAACACCTCCTCCGGACTCGGCAACTGGGCCCGCCTGCGCGTCGTCGGCGAGCATCCGAACCACCACGCCATCGGCGCTCGGCTGGTCGCCAGCGCCGGGCCGCTCTCGATGCTCCGCGAAGTCCAGGCGGGCACCAACGGCTACGCGGGCCAGAACGAGCTCGTCGTCCACTACGGTCTCGCCGGTCAGACGCAGATCGACGAGCTCGTCGTCCACTGGCCCGGCGGATCGCCGGTGCGCACCGTGAACAACCTCCCGGCGGGCTCGCTCTGGACGATCTATCCGCCCTCGGCACTTGGTGACTTCGACGGCGACGGCCTCGTCGACATGGGCGACTTCCAGGCGTTCTTCCTCTGCGTCGGAGAGTCCCTGATCCCCGGCTTCGAGATGATGGACCTCGATGGCGACTCCTTCTTCGACCTCGCGGACATCGAGGCCTTCGCGGCGCTGCTCCCCGGCGGCGCAGTCGACTGCGACGGCGACGGGACGATCGATCTGGTCCAGATCTTCCTCGACCCGGCGCTCGACCTCGACGGCGACGGTCAGCTCGACGCCTGCGCCGGCAATCGTGCGGACCTCGACGGCAACGGAGTCGTCAACGGGGCGGATCTTGGCATTCTCCTCGGCGGCTGGGGCACCGCGGGCCCCGGCGATCTCGACGGCAACGGCGTGGTCGACGGCGCCGACCTCGGCATCCTTCTCGGAGCGTGGTCGTAGCGCTCGAGCGCCCCTTGGCTTCCGCTTCCGGTGGTCGCAGCAGGAGCCAAGGGGTGCTGGAGCGTTGTCGCCCGCGTCGCGGAGCACCCGCTCGTCAGGCCGCGCGGAGCTTCCGGCCCCATCGTCGGCCGCCATCACCCGGCCCATCCGCCAGACCATCCCCCAGCCGGTCCCCCAGCCCGTCCCCCAGCCCCCGGGGGCGGGGCCGGGGCCGGGGGCGGGCGGTGGAGGGATGCCGGGGGAACGAGCGCCGCTGGCGGGGGGTAAGAGCGGTCAAGTTTCAGAAACTTCTGAAACTTCTGCCACCTCTCGGCGTGCTCGGGGTAGGATGAGCCCGTCATGTCCGAGTCCGCCCGAACACCCTCGGCCATCGAAGCCGCCCAGGAGCGGTTCATCGCCCTCTGGGGCGAGATGGGCTCCGCGTGGGGCATTCCCCGGACGATGGCGGAGGCGCACGCGCTCCTTTACATCGTCGGCGAGCCGCTCAACACCGATGACGTGATGCAGCGCCTCGGCGTGAGCCGAGGCAACGCTTCGATGACGCTGCGCACCCTGGTGGACTGGGGGCTCGTGGCGCGGACCCACTCGCGCGGCGATCGCAAGGAGTACTTCAAGGCCGAGCAAGACGTCTGGCGGCTCTTCGCCACGATCGTCCGCGAGCGCAAGCGCCGCGAGTTCGATCCGCTGCTCGAGGCGCTGGAGGCCTGCCGCGGGATGACCGAGGGCGCGGTGCCGCATCGCCGCGTCGATGCCGAGGTCGCCCGGCTGGATTCGCATCATCGCCGGCTGGATCGGATGCTCGAGCTCGTCCGCACGCTCGACCGGCTGAGCGAGCGCTTCATCACCGGCGGCGGGCCGGGAATCCAGCTTGCAGCGAAGCTCCTCGGAAAGGCGAAGGGATGACCGCGATCCGCGCGACTCCTCTCCTCGGTGAGACCCCGGCGGAGCTGTCCGCTTCGCCACCATGCGAGCGCTGCGCCGCGGCGGGGCACACGCCGATACCGCACTCGACTGCGCTGCTCCGCGTGACCTGGGCGGTCTCCGCCGCGGCGCTGGGCATCGCGGATCCGCACGCGCGGGTGACCTTGGTCGTCACCGCCGACCTCGCCCTCGACCAGCATGGCGCGAGCCCGTTTCAGGCCGATCCGCGTCGGGGAGACCGGCTTCGGGCAGACCGGCATTCTGCGGCCCCGCTCGCCGTCGAGCGGCGCCATGGGGGCCGTACCGAGGCGGCCGGAGGATCGCTCGAGAGTCCCGGGCTCCATTCAGAGCGGGACGGATCCGGGGGTGCGGGCGCTTGGGCGCGTCCGGGCGTCGACGAGCTGGAACCGCGCAAGCACGGCGACTGCGCGCGTCGCGGCGTCGCGATGCTCACGGCGAGGCTGGAGTTCCCCGATCGTCAACTGGAGCTCCTCGACCAGCGCCGCGCCGCCGTACGGGCGTGTCAGTCGGGCGGCGACCTCCATGTGGAGCTGCGCGACGCCGAGGCGGCAGCGGGCTCGCGGGCGGCGGTGGTGCCGCTCCTCGATGCCATCTTCCGGGGCGGGCGGGCGATCTACCTCCGAAGCTCCCTGCCAGGCACCGCCGGGCTCACGGGAGCGACCTACGACGTCCCGAGCGGCGTCTTGGACCTCGGCCCGATCGAGTGACGGGTAGCCGGCGGCAGGCCCGGGCTGCTGTGGAGAGAGTCGACGTCGAGTTGCTTGCATTCATCGGGACGCGCCCGCACGCTGTCCAAGTCGAATCTCTCTCTCGGCTTCCGAGCCGGCCGGGCTGACCCCATCCAGCGGGGGTCCCGCCCCCGAACGGGCCCACCCCAAAGGGGGTCCCACCCACAAGGGGTCACGACGACTTCATCGGGGGTACTTCCGATGAGACACACACACACACACGCCGGCCGACGCTCCCGCCGCGCACTCCAGCGCCCCTTGTCTCCTGCTGCGGCCTCCTGCTGCGGCCTCCTGCTGCGGCGTCCGGAAGCGGCGTTCTGCTGCGTCGAAGCTCGCATCTGGT
>CALMPF010000017.1 GCA_937871505.1 uncultured Planctomycetia bacterium
GCGCGGCGAGCGCGGCCAAGAGGAGCGACGCGAGCCCGGCGGCGCCGCGGGGCCCGGGAGGCGCGGGGGGCCAGGAGGGGATAGGAGCACCGGGGGGCGCCTGGGAGCCCCCCCCGCGGTGCCCGCCGCTCCGAGCGCCGGCAGCCGGCGGCGCGGGCGCTCCGGCCCCGCGGTGCGGCCGCGACTCTGCGGGTGAGAGCCGGCGACAGGCCGCATCCCGGGGCGGACGCAGCCACGCCTTGCGGAGGATCAGCCGAGGCCCGCCGGACCCCCCCTCCCGCGCTCCCGGTCCCGGCGCGTTTCCGGGCGAAGCCGACCCGTCGGCAACCGCCGCACGAGGCCATTTGCGGTCCGCAGGCCACCGCGCGCCGATCCGCGCGCCGGCGCTTGACGTAACGCGGGGGTTCAAGGACACTCGACGCTTCCCCCGCGGTCGGCCCGTCCTCCGCACCGCGCGGGCTCGGAGACTCTTCCCCATGGCCACCCGTTCCGGCGCCGGCACCGGCGTGATCGTCGCCCTCGTCGTCTTCGTCCTGACGACGCTCTGCCTGCTCGTGCTGACGCTCGTCTTCTACGCCGACAAGACCAAGGCCCTCGATCAGGCCTCGCAGGCCCGCGCCGACCTGGATCGCTTCGTGACCCGCGAGCAGCGCGGCCGCGAGGAGGTCAAGGCGCTCGAGGACGCCGCCTCCGGAGCGCGGACGAGCGTCGTCGGACTGCTGATCCAGCGCTGGGACGACATGGGCGCGATGGTGGGCGGCACCCGCGGCGCGACGTTGGCGCAGCTCCGGAGCGATCTTCGCATCGGCGACAGCGAGGTCGTCCGCGATGTGCTCAACGATCTCCGCCGCCAGGTCCAGGCGCGGACCGGCGAGGTGAACACGCTCAAGGCCCGGCTCGATCAGCAGCAGGCCGACATGTCCGAGCTCCAGACCCGGATCGCCCAGCTCCAGGAGGGCAAGGAGCAGATCGTCGCGGGCATCGACGACACCATCTCCGGCTACGTCGCGACCGTGAAGCAGCTCGAGGATGGCTTCCGCGACAATCTCGACGCGAGCAATCGCGGGCGCATCGAGGCGGAGAACGAGTGGCAGGGGCGCTTCAGCCGCCTCCAGAGCGAGACCGACCACATCCGCGCCGACAACGCCCTGATGGGGGACCGCGTCCGCCAGCTCCAGCAGTTCGTCGACGCGATGCGGATCAAGCCGCGGAATCCGGCGGAGCTGGTCGACGGCAGGGTCGTCGACGTCGGCACGGACAACACCGTCTACATCGACCTCGGCGCCCGCGACCGCGTGGTCCTCGGCATGACCTTCGAGGTCTTCGAGGACGAGAACTCGATCCAGATCGATCCCCGCACCGGCGAGCAGACCCGCGGCAAGGCCAGCATCCAGATCACCCGCGTCGGCGACAAGACCTCGACCGCCGTCGTGACCCGCTCGGCGCAGGGCCGCCCCGTCGTCCGCGGCAACGTGATCGCCAACGCGGTCTTCGACCCCAAGCACCGGTTCCGCTTTCTCGTCCACGGCAGGTTCGACGTCGACGGCAGCGGACGTCCGACGGCGGCAGGTGCGGACTTCGTCCGCGCCCGGATCATCGAGTGGGGTGGCGAGCTGGTCGAAGGCGACGAGCTGACCGGCGACCTCGACTTCCTGGTGCTCGGCACGCAGCCGCCGATGCCGCCGCCGCTGCCGCCGAACGCCGAGATCGATCGCTTCAACCAGTACATCGAGCTGCTCGCCGCGCGCGACCGCTACGACACCCTCTTCCGGCAGGCGAGGGAGGCGCAGATCCCGGTGCTCAACTGGAACCGCTTCGAAGTCCTGACCGGCCAGACATCCCGCTGACATCCCGCTGGCACCCCGCTGACATCCAGCTGACATCCAGCTGACATCGGCGCGGCGAGCCGCGCAAGGACATCCGTGTCGATCGTCGCCGAGCTCCTCCAGTACCTCCCGCTCCGGGCGCTGGCGGCGGCGATGCACATGTTCCCGCCGCGTCCGAACCTGCGCACGGCGGGGCTCGCTGCGGACTGCTGCGCCCGGGCGTGGCCGCGACGGATCGCGCGCTCGATCGAGAACCTCCGCATCGCCTTCCCGGAGTGGACCGACGCCCGCCGGGCGGAGGTCGCCGCGGAGTCGCTCCGCCACTGGTTCCGCTTCGCGGCGGTCGATGTCCTCGCGACGCCGCGGCGGGTGACGCCGCTGGCCTGGCCGCGCCACGTCGGGATCGGCGACATCTCCCGCGGGCTCGAGCCGCTCCTTGCGGCCCGGCCGACGATCTTCATCACCGGCCACTTCGGCAATTGGGAGCTGCTCGGCTACACGCTCGCGACGATCGGCTTTCCGCTCCACGCGGTGGCTCGACCGCTGGACAACCGCTACCTGAATCGCTGGGTCCTCGGCGTCCGCGAGGCCCGGGGAATGCGGATCATCACCAAGTGGGGCGCGACGCCCATCCTCCAGGCGGCGCTCGAGCGCGGGGGGGCCGTCGGCTTCATCGCCGATCAGAACGCAGGCGACGATGGGATCTTCGTGCCCTTCTTCGGTCGGCTCGCCTCGCACTACAAGGCCATCGGCCTGCTGGCGATGCGATACGAGACGCCGATCGTCACGGGATGCGCCCTCCGCACCGGACACGACCTCCGCTGCCGGCTCGAGGTCACCGACGTGATCGAGCCCTCCGAGTGGACGGACGCCCCCGATCCGCTCTTCCTCATCACCGCCCGCTACGCGCGGGCCATGGAGGCGATGGTCCGGCTCGCGCCGGAGCAGTATCTCTGGCTGCATCGACGCTGGAAGAGCCGCCCGCGGTTCGAGCGCGACGGCCGCGCGCTTCCCGCGGCGATGCGGCGAAAGCTCGAGTCCCTGCCCTGGATGACGGACGAGGCGATTCGCCGGATCGAGCGCGATTCGGCGGGATCGGCCGCGGCCACCTGACGGACGGGCCGTCGAGCGCAGTCGGCCTCCGGCGATGCACATCCCGACCGGAGGCGAGCGCGGAAAGGGATCTCGCCCTCCGGATCTCAGGGCCGCCGCGACGGGCACGACAGCGCGACGCCGCGTCGGCGCGACGTTGATCGACGTCGGAGCCGCGCCGTCCCGGAGCGTGCGCGTCCCGTCATCCCTGGCGTCATCCCGGGCGACGGAGCGCGACCTCCGCTCCCTCGCTACGCTGCGGCATGGCCGCCACGCGACTCGCAGGCAGAAGCGTCCTCATCGTCGACGACGACGATGATGTGCGCGGCAGCATCGATCTCGCCTTCCGCGGCGAGGGCGCCGCGACCCGGACCGTCGCCGACGGCACCAGCGCCGTCCTCGCGGTGCAGCAGTCGCGGCCCGACCTGGTGATCCTCGACATGATGCTCCCGCAGCGCTCCGGGTTTCTCGTTCTCGAGAAGCTCCGTGAAGCGGAGAGCATGCCTGCGGTGATCATGGTGACCGCGAACCAGGGGCGCCGCCACATGGCCTATGCGCAGGGGCTCGGCGTCGACGCCTACATGGTCAAGCCGGTCTCGCTGCACCGCCTCGTCGAGACGGCGGTGCGACTGCTCGGGGAGCGTTGATCGCGGGCGTCGCCTCCGCCTCCGCGCACGGGCGGCAGACCGCGATCGATCAGCGCACTTCGGCGAGCATCTCGACCTCGACGCTGGCCCCCAGCGGCAGGGCGATCGATCCGACCGCCGCGCGTGCGTGTCGCCCCGCTTCGCCGAAGATCTCCTGAAGCAGGTCGCTGGCGCCGTTGGCGACCTTCGGCTGCTCCGAGAAGCCCGCGTCGGAGCAGACGAAGACGCCCAGCCGGACGATTCGGGTCACCCGCGAGAGGTCGCCGTCGAGCTGACTCGCGAGGACGGAGAGCGCGTTGAGCACGCACTGCCGCGCTGCGGCCTGAGCGGCCTCCAGCGAGGTCGCCGAGGGGACTGGCCCGGTGGCCGCGAGCGCTCCGTCGCGGAAGGGAAGCTGCCCGCTGACGAAGACGAGCGATCCGCTCCGGACCGCGGGCACATACGACGCGACCGGCTTCGGAGCCGGAGGAAGGACAAGTCCGAGCGACGCGAGACGATCGTGGGGCGTGGTCATGGTCAATCTTCGAGGTCGTTCGGAGTGCACTCTTCGAGCGGGAGCGCCGCCGTCGGGGCGGGTGGCAAGACTATCACGTCGCCCACGTCAGTCACATCAGCCGTCCCAGCCGGGATCGACCGAGTTGGACCGAGGAGGGCCGAGTCGGGCCGAACCGCCGTGGAGCTCGGGCTCCCGCGCTCCCGCGAGGCGCTGCGGCCCGCTCGGGGGACGCGAGGCTTGGTCCTCAAGCGTCCGCAACCCCTTCTGGGACAGGTGGCTCCGAGATCCGGAAATTTTTGGAGGAACTTGACACGACCTTCGGACGAAGTATGCTGGAAGCGTCGTCAGTGGCCTGCGCAGGTTTCTGCCCGCCGCTGACGCACGAGACCAGAGCGGCCCATACCCCGAGTCTCGCGGCCCCGATCCTCGAACGGCATCTCGACGGAGCACCCCTCTGTCACGCTCGATTCGACTCGATCAGGCCCGACCTCAGTACCGCCCTCATTCGGCCGGCTCCTCGGCCCCTGATGCTCGCCGCTCGGTCGACATCTTGAAGCGTCCCCGCCGTGTGGTTGCCACACCCCCTCGAGAGGGTCCAGATCGGACCCGGCACTGAGGGGTGACAGAGCCTCGTCTTTGACGGCTCGCCCGTGCCAGCCCACCCCTGCGGTGACCCTCCTCTTGGCCCAGGCCGCTGGCCGGAGCCGGAGGATTGAGGTCGATGGCACGAGATCGTGCCTCGAATCCCGATCCTCAACGAGATCCCCCTTCGACGGTTCGAGACCCTCTCATGGGCCTCCCGAACGCTCGATCGGGCCGGTCTCCGACTGGACTCTCCGTCCGTTGCGACGGGGAGGCGTGTCGGCTCCTGCGGTGGGGCAGCCCCTCCGATCGACGTCGAGTCACTCGACGTGCCTCAGATCGGCTTCGAGGGACTTCCCATCGCGTCCTCCAGCATCCCGGGGTCGCCGAGCCGCACCGGCTCGACCTTCGCCGGAGCTCCGATCGTTGATCGATCGAGCTCGGACGGTCGACGCTGAACCGTGCGGTCCGTGCAACCCCGCCGGATCGGACTTGGCGTCTGGCTCCAAGCCAGCGCGAGCGAGGGGAAGCCCCGAGGTCACCGCCTGTCAAGCGTGGTGCACCGGAAATCGATCGCCAGCGTGCGGTCGAGTTCGCTGATCGAGCGACCTTCCGCCGATCGGGGCCATCGCAGGGACCGACGCAGGGATCTGGATCGACGCGGAGCCCGCTCCGCGGCGGAGGCCGGCTGGGTCTCCCGTCGCGTGCCCTCCCGCGCTCGCCGGCTCGGCTCCGCCGAATCCGGCGTCGAGTCCGGAGCCCGACTGCGCAGTCGGTACGGCTCTCCGCAGGTCTCGCATCGGGACCCCGCCGAGGCGGCCGACGCACTTCCCACTCCCCCAGGCATCTGCAGGCCCGACGGTCGGGCCTTCGTCCTCATTCATCCGTATCGCCGGTTTCGGCAACAGGACGATCGCACACTCCCCCATCCGAAGTCAGGAGATCAGACGTGCATCGGAATACTCACAGCAAGTCGTTCCTCGCCCGCGGCCGCTCTGCGGACCGCTCGCGGGGCTTCACCCTCGTCGAGCTGCTCGTGGTGATCGCAATCATCGCGCTGCTCATCGGACTGCTCCTCCCCGCGCTCGCGAAGGCGCAGCAGAGCGCCCGGTCGATCAAGGACGCGACCCAGATCAACCAGATCCAGAAGTCGTTCCTCGTCTTCTCCAACGACGCGGACGGGAAGTACCCGACCCCCGGCCTCGTGCACCGGCTTCCGTTCGACATCGGCGGCGGCCAGATCGTCTCGATCCCCGGCCAGGGCCCCGAGGACTTCTCCAAGAACAACACCGCGAACCTCTACTCGCTCATGGTGGCCCGCGAGTTCTTCAGCACCAACATCCTGATCGGCCCGACCGAGGTCAATCCGGTCGTCTTCGAGTACAAGAACTACGACTTCGCGCAGTACAACCCGGCCGGCAACTCCTTCTGGGATCTCGGCTTCAAGGCCAACATCCACAAGGGCCTCGGCGAGTCTGATGCGAACTGCCACGTCTCCTACGCCCACCTGACGATGTGCGGCGACCGCAAGAAGTCCTTCTGGCGGAACACCCAGTCCTCGAGCCGCCCGATCCTCGGAACCCGCGGCACCCGCCAGGGCGAGTTCACCGGCCCCGAGTACTTCAACAGCCCGACGCTCCAGCTCCACGGACCGAAGAAGGAGTGGCAGGGCAACATCGTCTACGCCGACAACCACGTCGAGACCGGTCTGCGGACCTTCTTCCCCGCGACGGTCTCCTTCGAGTGCGGCGCGACGCAGCTCACCAAGGACAACATCTTCGCCAGCGAGTTCACCTGCTACGGAACCTCGAACCTCCTGAGGCAGCGCGCCGGCGATACCTGGCTCTGCTACACGATCGGCGCCCCCACTGAGCTCTTCGTCGCCGCTCAGTACGACAAGCTGCTGACCGCCAACTGACGACCGGCGTCCGGCGGCACGTCGACCGACGCGCCGCCGCCCCTCCGGACCTTTCCGCGATCCGCGGCCTGACCGTCTCGGATCGCGTTCAACGGACGCCACGGGCATCCGTGCAACCCGCCCAGAAGCCAGAATCGGAGTGCATCCATGATTCGCAGACGCGCGTTCACCCTCATCGAACTCCTCGTGGTGATGGCCATCATCGCCCTCCTGCTCAGCCTCCTCCTCCCGGCGCTCTCCAAGGCCCGCGCCACCGCCCGGCAGGTGAAGTGCGGCACCCAGGTCAAGCAGATCCACACCGGCTGGGTCATCTGGTCGAACGACTTCCAGGGCATCTTCCCGACGCCCGGCCTGATCCGGCGCCTTCCGCTGCCCGGCAACACCATCCCGACGCCGGGCCGCGGCGAGGAAGATGTGCTCAAGAACAGCCATGACAAGCTCTACTCGGCGTGCATCATGGCCAACTACACCTCGCCGCAGCTTCTCGTGACCCCGTCCGAGATCAGCGCGAAGGTCGTCGCCGCCTCGAACTTCCGATACAACCTCTACAACGTCGCGGAGGGCATCTACTGGGACGACGTCTTCAAGACCGACCTCGACAACGTCTGCAACACGTCCTACGCGACGATGCCGCTCGCGGGCGCCCGCAAGAAGATCGAGTGGAAGAACACCATGAACAGCAAGTTCGCGGTGGTCGGAAACCGCGGCGTCAAGGATGGCAGCCTCAACCCGACCGAGTACAACAACAGCAAGACGCTCGAGATCCACAGCACCCGCAAGAAGTGGGGCGGCAACATCGGCTACAACGACGGCCACGTCACGTTCGAGGAGTCGTTCACGCCGGAGGGTCTCGACGTCACCATCAACGGCGTCGTCACCCCGGACAACCTCTTCAAGGAGGACGTGACCTCGGGCGGCTCCGCCGGCAACGGCAGCGACATCTGGCTCTGCATGGTCAAGGAGCATCAGGGCAACCCGCAGTCGATGACGATCGTCACGACGTGGGACTGACCGCTCCGATGCGATTCGGTGCCGAGTCGAGCTGGTGCGGCCGACCGGGCTGAACGCCTGAACTCGCCGCTCGCCCTGCGGAAGCAATCCGGATATCAGCACGCCCCCGGCGGGGCCGCTCACTGCGGCTCCGCCGGTTTCGCTTTCCGAGACCGCGCCATCTCGCGGAACCGGATCGCGTTCATGGCCGACCGCCTGAGAGACCCGCGGCGACGCTCCGAGCGTATGGGTATGCATGACCCTGGGCGCTTCCTATACTCCCGCCGTGATGCGCGTCCGAACGCCCGGGCTCCTCGGTGCAGCCCGCATCAGGTCGCCGCTGCCCCTCGTGACCGGACTGCTCTGCGTAGCCGCCGGACTGGCGTCGGCCTCTTCCGCGCCGCGCGCGGCATCCGGCACGCCGGCGTCTCCCGTCGTCGTTCCCGCGTATCGCCAGGCGAACACGGTCGCGGTCCTCGAAGTGACCGGGATCATCGACGGCGTGACGCTGCGATCGCTTGAGCGCCGCGTCGCCGAGGCGTCGCGCATGGGGGCTGACGCCGTCGTCCTCCGGCTCGATACGCCGGGCGGCGAGATGAACGCGACGCTCGACATCTGCCACCTCATCAAGAGCGACGCGCCGGCGAACACGGTCGCCTGGATCGACCCGAAGGCCTACTCGGCAGGAACGTTCATCGCGCTGGCATGCCGCGAGATCGTGATGTCGTCCAACGGACGGATGGGCGACGCCGCCCCGATCTCTCCGCTCGGTCCGATCCCCGCGACCGAGCGGGCCAAGATCGAGTCGCCCCTGCTCTCGGAGGCGATCGACTCGGCCCGGCGCGCGCACTACGACGAGCATCTCGTCCGCGCCTTCGTGACGCTCAGTCCGTCGCTCTGGCTGCTGGAGAACGTCTCCTCCGGCGAACGGATCGTCACCGAGATCGAGGAGTTCCGCAGGGTGATGGGACACGATCCGCCGACCTCGGCACCGCCCCCCCCGTCACTGACGGCCGCCGCCGCCCCGCTGCCCCTGCTCTCGAAGATCCTCCCGCAGAGAGGGCGCCCCTCCGGCCCGCAGACGCCCGCCGCGGCGGCCCGGCAGCAGCTCGAGTTCGAGCAGCAGCTTCCGCCGGTCCGGGCCCCGCTGACGGAGGCCGATCGAGGCTCATGGCGCCTCGTCCATCAGGTGATCCCGGACGGACAACTGCTCACGCTCACCCACGACGAAGCGCGCTACTACGGGTTCGTCTCCGCGACGATCGACGACCTTGACGAGCTTCGAGAGTGGTTCGGGGCGACGCGGATCTTCGTGCTGAGCGAGACCTGGTCGGAGCGGCTCGTCCGCTTCCTGCTGCATCCCGTCGTGCGGGGAGTGCTGCTGGTGATCTTCCTCGTCTCGCTCTTCATCGAGATGGCCGCGCCGGGCGTCGGCGTCTTCGGCGCCGCCGCGGTGGCGGCGCTGCTCCTGTTCGTCGGCGCCCCGTGGCTGGCGGGCCTGGCTCACCTCTGGGAGATCCTGCTCATCGCCGTCGGACTCGTCCTGATCGCCGCCGAGCTCTTCTTCATCCCCGGGACAGGCATCGCGGGCATCGCCGGGGGGATCTGCCTCTTCGTGGGGGTGGTGGGGACCTTCGTCGGCGCCCTCGACGGAACTCCGACGGCGCGGAACGAGCTTCTCCGCGGGCTCGCCACGACGCTCGGCGGGATCTTCGTCGCGGGCACGGCGATATGGATGATCGCCCGGCGCCTCCCGAGCGTTCCCTTCATCGGACGCTTCGCCCTGACCGCCGAGCTCGCCCCGGGCGGAGTCGGCGCCTCCGCGGCCCGCACGGTCGATGAGGGCCGCGCCGTCGAGGTCGGCGATCTCGGCCTCGCGACGACGGACCTGCGCCCGTCCGGCCGCGGCCTCATCCACGGCCGCGTCGTGGAGGTCAGCTCCGTCGAGGGCTTTCTGGTCAAGGGCACGCCGCTGCGCGTGGTCGCAGTGGGACGATTCGAGATCGAGGTCGAGGCTGCGCAATGATCGAGAGCACTCCTTCGGGGAACGCGGGCGACGTCATCGGATCGATCCTCGCAGCGGGAGCGCCCGGACTGCTGCTCCTCGGGCAGGGCGGCGGCGGCCACTCGTGGTTCATCCTGGTCGGACTCTTCTTCTTCGCGGCGGCGCTGCTGCTCTTCGCGATGGAGCTCTTCATCCCCACCGGGGGAATCCTCGGGATCCTCTGCATCGTCGCGGTGGTCGCCTCGATCGTCTCGTTCTTCAGGCATGAGACGGTCTGGGGCGTCGCCGCCCTGATGACCTACATCCTGCTCTTCCCGATCGCCGTCTTCTTCGGCCTGCGCCTCTGGACGCACTCGCCGCTGGCGAGGCGCATGGTGCTCGGAGGCATCCAGGAGGAGACGGACGACGACGGCGCCATGGCCACCTCGGAGCAGGCCCGGCGCGAGCGGCTCGCGGCGCTCACCTCCCTGATCGGAGCCGAGGGAATCACGACGACGCCCCTGCGGCCGGTGGGCTTCGTCATGATCGACGGGCGCCGCATCGACGCGCTCGCGGAGGGTGACGTGATCGACGCCCGGACTCCCGTCGTGGTCGTCGAGATCGTCGACAATCAGGTCAAGGTCCGACCCCGGTGAACGCCGGTGCATCCCGGCGACGCTGACGGGCGCGCCGAACGCATCCGGCCGGACGATGTCGCCGGCGGAGCGCCCTTCGGGCGCGCGGTCGGCGGATCGCTTCGCGGCGGCGCGGCCGGGGGACCGAGGGGATCCCGCCGGCTGCCCGGCGCCCCGACGGGGCAACCATGCCATAATCCGGGCTTCCCGGGCTGGCATCGCGTCGAACGCGGCCGCGCCCCTCCCGGCGATGCACTCGCAGCACGGCCACCACCCGCACGGTCATCCCCACAAGGTCTCTCATGCTCGAACCGATCTTCGCAAGCGACGCCGGGACACTGTTTCTCGCCCAGGCTCAGTCCTCGTCGTGGAGTCCGATCCTGATCGGGGTCACGATCGTCGGGATCATCGTCGTTCTCGTCCTCGGCGCGATCCTCCTGAAGGATCTCGGCCTGTGGTTCCAGGCGTGGCTCTCGGGGGCCTCCGTGGGCCTCGTGCAGCTCATCGCGATGCGCCTCCGGAAGGTCCCGCCGAGCGTCATCGTCCTGAATCGGATCTCGGCGAAGAAGGCCGGGCTCGAGGTTCCCAGCGACCTGCTTGAGGCCCACTATCTCGCCGGCGGCAACGTCGGGCGGGTGATCCGGGCGATGATCGCCGCCGACAAGGCGAAGATCGACCTCCCGTGGGAGAAGTCGACCGCGATCGACCTCGCGGGTCGCGACATTCTCGACGCGGTGAAGACCTCGGTCGATCCCAAGGTGATCGACTGCCCCTCCCCCTCCTCCGGAAAGTCGACCATCGACGCGGTCTCGCAGGACGGAATCCAGCTCAAGGCGAAGGCACGCGTCACCGTCCGGACGAACATCGCCCGGCTGGTCGGCGGCGCCACCGAGGAGACGATCATCGCCCGCGTCGGCGAAGGCATCATCTCCACGATCGGCTCGGCGAAGACGCACAAGGAAGTGCTCGAGAACCCTGATCGGATCTCGAAGACCGTCCTTGCGAAGGGCCTCGACGCCGGGACCGCCTTCGAGATCCTCTCCATCGACATCGCCGACGTCGACGTCGGCGAGAACATCGGCGCCCAGCTTCAGAAGAACCAGGCCGAGGCGGACACCAAGACCGCCCAGGCCCGCGCCGAGCAGCGCCGCGCGCTCGCGATCGCCCAGGAGGCGGAGTTCCAGGCCGAGGCCCAGAAGAACCGAGCCCTCGTCGTCCTTGCCGAGTCGGAGATTCCCAAGGCGATGGCGGATGCATTCCGCAGCGGAAACCTCGGGCTGATGGACTACTACCGCATGAAGAACATCGTCGCGGACACCAAGATGCGCGAGACCATCGGCGGGGAGCCGGGTCGCACCTGATCGCGAGAGCCCTCGGCGCCGCGGGAGCCTCGATGCGGGCGGCAGACCCGCGCTCCCGGCCTCGCGGCGGCCGAGACGGCGCCGCGGCTCGTTCCGCAGCTCCGACGCTCTCCCCATGCGCCCTCCTGAATGCCCACGCTCCACGTCGTGATCCCCGTGTTCAACGAGGAGCGAACGCTTGAACCCTGCGTCCGGCGGGTGCTCGCGGCGCCGATGCCGCCGGAGTGGTCGATCGCGCTCATGATCGTCGACGACTGCTCCGAACCCTCCGCCGAGCGCGCCACGGCAGCGCTCGCCGCGGCGCTTCGCAGCGAGGGTCGCGACATCGCCCTCGAACGCCACGGGCGCAATCGCGGCAAGGGCGCGGCGATCCGGACGGGGTTCGACCGCGTGATCGCCCGCTGCGACGCGGATCCCGCGCGGGCGCGCGACATCGCGATCATCCAGGACGCCGATCTCGAGTACGACCCCGCCGACTTCCCGGCGCTGATGGCCCCGATCCTCGAGCGACGGTCGGATGCGGTCTACGGCAACCGCTGGGGCGAGCGCTGGCGGCGGAGCGCCGCGTCGCGCGGCCTGCACCGGCGAGTGCATCGGCTCGGCAACGCCTGCCTGACGCTCGCGAGCAACCTCCTGACCGGACTTCGGCTCGACGACATGGAGTGCTGCTACAAGCTGCTGCCGCTCGACCTGCTCCGCCGCGTGCGGCCGCATCTGACCGAGGATCGATTCGGCATCGAACCGCAGATCACCGCGGTGCTCGGGCGCCTCGGCGCGCGCGTCGCGCAGGTCGAGGTCGCCTACTCCCCGCGCGGTTTCCGCGACGGAAAGAAGATCGGGGTGCGCGACGCCCTTCGGGCGCTCTGGGTCCTGCTCCGCGAGCGGGCGGTGCGCCGATGAGCGAGCGGTCCGGAGAGCTCCCGGGGGACGCCCCCGGCGGCGGTCCGCCGAGCGGGGAGCCGCCGCGGATCACGCGTCGGCAGGTCGTGATCCAGGTCGTCGGGTTCCTGGTGGGCGTCGGGCTCCTCTGCTGGTGCGTCGTCGTCGCCGCCCGCGGCGCCGAGTGGGACCTCGTCCTCAAGGCCGATCGGCGCCTGGTCATGGCGCTCCTCGCGACGACGCTCGCGAGCGTCGTCATCAATGCGGGGATGTTCTGGTGCGTGCTCCGGCCGGTCTATCGGCACTCGGTCCGGCGGCTGACGCTGCTCAACTCGGTCGCGGGTCTCTTCAACTACGCGCCGATCAGGCTCGGGCTGATCCTCCGAGTCGCGTACCACCTCCGCGTCGATCCGCTCTCTGCGGCGACCATCGCCGCATGGATGCTGGCGACCGCGGCGATCATGGCGGCCGCGCTCGGCGCGGCGACCATCGGCGGCCTGATCGGCATGCCCTCGATCGGCTGGACGGTCGCGATCACGCTCGGCGCGGTCGCCGCAGCCCACGCTGCGATCGTCCTTGCGATGCAGATTCCCGCGGCGCGCAGCGTCGCGAACCGGCTCGATGGACTGCAACCGATGCTCGAGACGCCGTGGTCCTACTGGGCGACCTCGATCCTCCGGCTCCTTGACGTCCTCTGCTTCGCGCTGCGCATGTGGATCGCCGACCTGATCCTCGGAACCGAGATCCCTGCGGCGGACATCCTGCTGCTGGCCCTGGCGGCGCAGCTCATCAGCCTCAGTCCCGTCGGACGGCTCGGCTTCCGCGAGGCCGCGGTCGCCTTCCTCGCAACCCGGCTTCAGAGCGGCGGCGACTCCGTCGGCCTCGATGCGACCTTCACCCAGCTCGCCCTGATCGAATCCGCGGGCGAGGCGGCGGTGCTCATCCCCGCCGGGCTGATCGCGATGCCGTGGTACCTCGCGAGCATGCGGAAGCGGCGGCCGAGGCCTCCTGCCGCGCACGGAGCCGGATCTGCGAGCGTCGGGGCTGGAGCGCCCGGACCCGGCGCGGCAGCGTCCGATGCCGCGGGGCCTGCTGCGGCAGGGTCTCGCGCGGCGGGATCGAATGCACCGGGCACTCGGGCCGTGAAGGTCCAGGCAGCCGATGCCGAGGCCCGCCCGACCGCGCCGCGAGCGTCCCTCATCGACCATGATCGCGGAACCAGCGGCGCCGGCGCTGCGCCCGAAGCTCCCTCCGCGGCCCATTCGCTCAGGGCGCCAGCGAACGAACGAGGCCCCGCCACGCCTCAGTGACCTGAAGGTACCGGATGCGGGCGCGCTCGGCGGTCCCGCCCAGCCACGGCGCCCGTCCGGCATGACGATCGACCCGACCCAGCGCGGCGCGGCAGTCATCGACCGTCAGCGCCGCGCGCCCGTGGCCGGAGGCGTGGGCCCGCGCCAGCCAGAGCGTGCAGAGGAGATTGCACGTCGTCGCAAGCAGTCCGTCGGCGATCGCCCAGCCGTAGTACCCCGACCCCCACGCGCGCCCGCCGAGCAGCGTCATCCGCAGCCAGCGCGTCAGGAGGTCGTCGATTGCGCCGGCATGACTCGGATCGATCGCGGGGCCGACAGCGCCGACGGCGCCGAGATCGATCGTCGGCCAGCCCTCCAGCCGATGCGGCATCGCGCCGCGTCCGCGCGCAAACCTCCGGCTGCGCCCGAGCTGCCCGAGGATCGAGCGCAGCCGTCCGCGACGGAGCGCCTCGGCGATCCGCAGATCCTCGATCCGCGCGAAGGCCGCCTGGCGCAGGAGACGCCACGCCCGCGCACCGGGCGAGGGCGGCTCGGCGAGGGCGAGCTCATCCGGGATCGCGGCGGCGAGCGTCTCCACCAGCTCGCCGAATCGACGCTCGCGGACGGAGCCGAGTCGCGCGCTGGCGAGCATCTGGGCCATCCACGCGAAGCCCTCCAATCGGAGCGCAAGCGGCAGTTCGCTGCGCCGGAGGATGCCGTCCAGCGCCGCGCTCAGAGCCGCGACCTCCGCAGGAGTGGACCGCAGGCGTCCGGCGAGCGGCGGCGGCGCGCCGTGCGCCGCCTCGGGAACGCGGACGAGCATCCGGCGAACCTCCGCCCGGTGACTCTCCAGCGACGCGCCGCGGTTCTCCTGCACGCTCTGGCACGCGAAGCTGAGGCCGACGCGGAGCTCCCGGCCGTCCGGACCGAAGCTGAACGGAAAGAGCTGGCAGGCGATCGGCTTCTCCGCAAGGCCGAACTCCGCGTGGATCCGGCAGCGGCCATCCTCCATCCAGAAGATGCACGCCCCGTCGTCGCGCTGCCGCAGGTGTGCGCGCCCGCGGAACCAGACCGTCACCGGCTCGCCGAGCCGCTCCTCCCAGCGCTGCGCGCGGAGCCGATCGAGGTCCTCCTCGCGGAGCTGGACGGTGAAGTCGCGGCAGCAGTTCCCGCAGCCGTGGCAGGAGTAGCGCTGGGCTCCGGAGGGCATGAGGATCGGGAGGCTTCGCGCGGACATCGAGGGCTCCGTCCCGATCAGGCCGACGCCGCGAGGGCGCGCAGCCGCGCTGCCATCGCCCGCGCCGCGGCGCCGCGGTGCGATCGGGCGTTCTTCTCGGCCGGATCGAGCTCCGCCGCCGTGCGCCCGAGCTCCGGAATCAGGAGGAGCGGGTCGTAGCCGAACCCGCCCTCCCCCTTCGGCCTCTCGACGATGACGCCTTCGAACGTGCCGCGCGTCTCCGCGAGGATGATCCCATCCGGCGACGCGAGGCACATCGCGCAGATGAAGCGGGCGCCGCGCCGCGCCGCCGGGACTCCCGCGAGCTCATCAAGCAGCCTTGCGTTGTTGCGCGCGTCGCGCTCGCCGCGATTCCCGTCGCGACCCGTCCAGTGCGCCGAATCGACTCCGGGCGCGCCATCGAGGGCATCGACCTCGAGCCCGGAGTCGTCTGCGAGCGCGGGCAGCCCGGCCGCGGCGGCATAGCCGCGGGCCTTGATCCGCGCGTTTGCCTCGAACGTCCCGCCGTCCTCGACCGGTTCCGGCGGCGGCGCGGCGAGCGCGTCGAGCCCGACGACTTCGACCCCCTCGCCTCCGAGGATCTCCCGGAGTTCGCGCAGCTTCCCGGGATTGGTGGTCGCGACCAGGATCCGCATCGCCGAGGATACGGAGCGCCGCGCCGCCGATCGATCGCCCGCCGCGCACCGACCGCGGCTGCGTCGGCGCCGCCATCGCTCAGGAAGCCCGTCGAGGCGCCGAGCGCGCCGCGATCACGCGCTCCGCTCCGGCGATGCCGCCTGCCCGTCGCTCCCGCGTGCCGAAGCCGCCCGGAGCCGCTCGACCTCGCGCTCGAGCGCCCGCAGGCGCCGCGCCATGCCGTACAGATCGCGCCCGACGAGAGCGTTGCGCTTCGCGGCGTCGAGGTCGATCGCGGGCACGCCGCCGACGCGGCTCTTCGGCGGAACATCGTCCACGATCGCCGCCTTTCCGGCCGCCTGGACGAAGTCGCCGATCGTCAGGTGGCCGGTCACGCCCACCTGACCGCCGAGGACGACGTAGTCGCCGACGTCGACCGAGCCGCTGACGCCGACGAGCGAGACGAAGAGACAGTGGCGTCCGATCGTGGTTCCGTGCCCGATCGAGATCAGGTCGGCGAACTTGGTCCCGGCGCCGATGCGCGTCTCGCCCATCGCCGCCCGCTCGATGGCGCAGCCTGCGCCGAGCTCGACATCGTCCTCGACGACGACGACCCCGGCCTGGGGAATCTTGTGATGGACACCGCCGTGGGTGGCATAGCCGAATCCATCGTGCCCGACCACCGCATTCGCGTGCAGGGTCACGCGATCGCCGAGGACGCATCGGTCGTAGACCACCGCGTTCGGATACAGGACGCACCCGGCCCCGAGCCGCGCGTGCTCGCCCACGTACGCGCCGGGGTAGAGCACGCACCCCGGTCCCAGCGCCGCGTGACGCTCGACGACGGCATGCGGATGGATCTCGCATCCCTCGCCGATGGAGGCGGTCTCATGCCGCGTTCCTCCGCCCATCGGCGGCGGATGCGTCCGGAGCCCGTGGAGGGCCATCATCGCCTCGCGGAAGGCGAAGTAGGGATCCGGGGCCTCGAGCCGGGCGAGCCCGTCCGGCGTCACCTGCCGAGGACCGACGATCACGGCCGCCGCGCGGGTGTCGCGGAGAAACGCCGCGTACTTCGGGTTCGCCACGAAGGCGACCTCGTCGGGCCCGGCCCGCTCGATCGAGGCGCAGCCCGCGACGAGACGCGCCGCATCTCCCGAGAGGACGGCGCCGATGCGGTCGGCGAGCTGCGCGAGCGTCATGGCCATGGAGGAACGGCGACACTATCCGGCCGCGCGCCGACGGTCAACGCCTCGCGGCCGCTGCGCGCGTGCGGCGGCTCGCTTGTGGCCGCGCCAAGCCACCGCTATTCTCCGTCCGCACCATGACGTGGCCCCGGATGTGGCTCCGCGACCGCTTCCAGCCGCCTCGTCGAGGGAGGCGTGCCTCTGCCGCGCGCGCCACGGCCGCCGCGGCGATGCTGATCCTGCTGCATCCGGGCTGGATCCGCGAGTCGCTCCCCGGCGGTCTCGCCTCGGCGGCGCCTCGGCAGGCCGCCCGCGCTCCCGCGCCGCCCGCTCCCGTGGACGAAGCCGAGCTGCTCGACCGTCCGATCGCGACGCTCGAGATCATCGGGCTGCGCCGCGTCGACGAGGCGTCGCTGCGGACCAATCTGCGGGTGGCTCCGGGACAGCCCTACGACCCCACCGCCGTCCGCGCCGACGTCAGCACCATGTACCGCCTCGGACAGTTCCAGACCGTCGCGGCGGATGCCCGGCTGCTCCCCGACGGCACGGTGGCGCTGCGCTACGTCGTGAACGAGCAGGCGCTCATCACGACCGTGCAGGTCGTCGGGAACAAGGTCGTCTCCGACGAGCAGATCCGCGCCGTCATTCCCCTCTTCGCCAACGCTCCCCGCGACGACTTCCTCGTCGAGCAGTCGATCCGCGACATCAAGAACCTCTATCGGCAGCGCGGGCACTTCCTCGTCGAGGTCACCGTCGACGAGAGCCGCCTCGCCGACTCCGGCATCCTGATCTTCCGCATCGTCGAGGGTCCGCGCGTGCGGATCCGCGCGGTCGAGTTCGAGGGCAACGACTCGTTCGCCTCGAAGGTGCTCGGCGCGCAGATCCGCACCAAGCCGTACATCTTCCTCTTCCGCAAGGGGCAGCTCGACGAGGACCAGCTCCTCGACGATGTCGCGACCCTCGATCGCTACTACCGCGACCGCGGGTTCGTCGACGTGCGCGTCGACCGGCGCGTCGACATCAGCGCGGACAACACCGAGGCGAAGGTCGTCTTCGTGATCGCCGAGGGACGCCGGTATCGCGTGCGGCGGATCGACATCTTCGGCGGCAGCGCGCTCGATCCGCGGCCGCTGCGCGTCTTCGCGCCCGAGCAGCTCCGGGCGATGCTCGAGATCCAGCCCGGCGACGTCCTCTCGCAGGATCTCGTCCGCAAGAGCGCCCGGGTGATCGAGGACTCGTACGGCCTGCTCGGATACATCGAGACGCGCGTCGGCACGACGAGCGTGCGCACCGGCGAGGCGGCGGAGGTCGATCTGCTGATCGACGTCCGCGAGGGCAGCCCCACGCGGACGGGCATCGTGCGCATCCAGGGCAACTTCCTCACCAAGGACAAGGTGATCCGCCGCGAGCTGCGGATGCCGCCCGGCCGCCCGCTCGACGCCCGGCAGCTCACCGAGGCGCAGACTCGGCTCAGGCAGACCCGCCTCTTCGGAGAGCCGATCCGGATCGCGGTGCAGGATCCGGCGCCGGACGAGGAGATCGACCCGGAAGACCTCGCCGACGGCGTCGAAGTCCGCGACGTGCTCGTCGAGGTCCGCGAGCGGAACACGGGATCGGTGAACTTCGGGTTTCTCGTCGGGACCGACTCCGGCCTCGCGGGCGAGATCGCCATCCGGCAGGACAACTTCGACATCGCCGACTGGCCCGACTCGTGGGGAGAGCTCTTCGGCGGCCGGGCGTTCCGAGGCGCCGGGCAGCGCTTCCAGCTCTCCATCGCCCCCGGCATCGACGTGAGCACCTTCGGATTCAGCATCACGGAGCCGAGCCTGCTGGAGACCGATCTCAGCATGACCGTGGGGAGCTTCTTCCGGTTCCGCAACTACGACTACTACGACGAGCAGCGCTTCAACGCCAACACCAACTTCGGCCTGCGGATCGGCGACCTCTGGGGCCTCAACGCGGGCGCGCGGATCGAGCGCGTGAAGCTCGTCTCGATCGACGCGGACGCGCCGGTCCAGGCCTTCGATCAGGCCGGTCCGGACTGGCTCACCGCAGTCAGCCTCCGGCTCTCGCGGCGCGACGTCGACAGGCCGATGCGGCCTTCCCGGGGCACGATCTTCGACCTCGTCTTCGATCAGGTCGGCGCCTTCGGCGGCGACTGGAACTACTCGATGGTCCGCGGCGAGTTCACCGCCTTCTTCCTGATCGACGAGGACTTCCTCGGCCGCCGCAGCGTGCTCCGCACCAACGTCCAGGCGGGCTACTTCTTCGATGACGCTCCGATCTACGAGAGCTTCTACCTCGGCGGCCGCAGCCTCCGCGGCTTCGACTTCCGGACGGTGTCGCCGAAGGGGATCAACCGCTTCGGGCAGCAGACCAACGACCCCATCGGCGGATCGTGGCTCTTCTTCGCGGGGGCCCAGTACGAGTTCCCGATCTTCGGCGAGATGGTCAACGGCGTCTTCTTCGTCGACAGCGGCACCGTGACCGACGACATCGCGCTCGACCCGTACCGGGTCTCGATCGGCGCCGGACTGCGCCTCTACATCCCGCAGTTCGGTCCGATTCCGCTCGCCTTCGACCTCGCGTGGCCGATCTCCAAGGCGGCCCTCGACGAGGAGCAGATCTTCAGCTTCAGCGCGGAGCTCCCCTTCTGACCGCCGCGGGAGCGGCGGCGGGCGGGGCGAGGTCGCCCCGGCGGGTCGAGGCGATGGCACGCCCCCGGCACCGCGGCGCGCGGAAGTGGAGCCGTCCGGCGGTGCTATCGTCCCGTCTCCCGCGCCGCTGGGCGCCTGCGTCGACGATCGCGTCGCGGTCGCCGCGCACGCTGCCGGGGAGATCCCGGCCGCGGCCGAACTCCGAGGCTCCCGAAACACCATGCGACCAAGCGTTCCGACCATCCTGCTCCTCGCCGCCCTGATCGCGGCCCTCGCCTACCAGGCCGGCGCCAACCGCGCTGCGGTGCCGGCGGCCGCGCCGAGGCCGACCGTCGTCGGCACCATCGATCTCGGCAGGGTTCTCGAGCAGGTCACCGCCCGGGCGGAGTGGGACGCGACCATCCGCTCCCTCGAGGAGGGGCTCGCATCGGCGCTGCGGTCGAAGCAGGAGACGCTCACGGCGGAGCAGGCGCGGATCCTCGAGCTTCCCGAGGGCGCCGAGAAGAACGAGCGCCGCGAGAAGCTCGCGTTCGACCTCTTCGAGACCGAGGCGTGGATCAAGTGGAAGCGGGCCGAGGCCGACCGCGAGCGCTCGCTGATGTGGCGCGATCTCTACCGCCTGACCAAGGAGGAAGCCGGCCGCCTCGCCGCAGCCCAGGGCGTCGATCTGCTCATCGTCAACGACTCGGTCGGCGAGATCCGCTCCATCGACGAGGCGAACGTCTCCGCAGAGGCGGTCGTGCTCCAGCAGATCACCTCGCGCCGCGTCCTCTACGCCGCCAGGGACATCGACCTGACCGATCAGCTCATCACGCGCATGAACAACGCCGGCGCCGCGGCGCCGCGCCCGGCGCGGTAGCGCTCCTCGGCGGCGGGCTTCGGGCCCGGTCCGGGCCGCATGCGGCGCTCAGCATGCGCCGCCGCCGCGCTCTCAGTCCCCTCCGCGTTCGACTGGTTTCAGATCCGCCGTTCCCACGACGCCATGCCCATCTTCAGCTTCCGATCGATCAGGTTCTCCCGGCCGCTCCCTGCGCTCGCGCTCGCGGGCGCGGGGCTGCTCCTCGCCGGGGCCGCAGCGGCGCTCTCCGTCGGACGTCCGGCGGTCGTGGCCACGGTGGACCTCGAGAAGGTCTACGCCGCGCTCGACGAGCAGGCGGCGGCGGATGCGTCGGTCGAGGCCCTCGCCCTGACGATGAACCGGGATGCGGAGTCCCGGCGCGAGTCGATCGAGCGGCTTCGCGGCGAGCTCGAGGCGTTCAGGCCGGGAAGCGCCGCCCACAAGGAGACCCTGAAGCGTCTCGAGCTCGAACTGCTCAACTACAACGTCATGGTCGACTTCAACCGCCAGCGCATCGAGGCGCGGCGGGCGGAGTTCATCCGCAACATCTACGCGAGCATCAAGCAGACGCTGCGGTCGATGTCCGAGGAGCGCAGCATCGACATCGTCTTTCTCGACGACTCGATCCCGCAGATCGAGCCCGCCGACGCCCAGCGGACCATGCAGCAGATCTCCGCCCGCCGGATGCTCTACTCCAGCCCGAAGCTCGACCTGAGCGACGAGCTCATCGGGCGGATGAACGCCGAGTTCCGGGCGCGGAAGGCCGGAGGCTGAGGACGTGGCGGAGCAGCAGGCCGCAGGGCGCTCCGTCGCGGAACTCGGCGCTCTCCTCGGAGCGACCGTCGTAGGACCGGCGGAGAGGACCGTGCACGGCGTGAGCGGGCTGGCGGAGGCGGGCCCCGAACACCTGAGCTTCGTCGCCTCCGCGCGCCACGCCAGGTCCTGGCGCAGCTCGAAGGCGGGGGCGATCCTGGTCACGCGCGGCCTGCTCGACGAGCGCGAATCGACCGACGGGCGCACGCTGCTCATCGTCGAGGATGCCGAGGACGCGATGACCGCGATGCTCGAGGTCTTCGCGCCGCCTCCCCCGCTCCCGGAGGTCGGCGTCCATCCGACCGCGTGGGTCGATCGCTCGGCGGCGCTCGGCGACGGCGTGCGCATCGGTCCGCATGTCTCGGTCGACGCCGGGACGACCCTCGGCGAGGGCGTCGTGCTCCACGCAGGGGTTCGACTCTACCGCGAGGTCTCGGTGGGGCCGGGCTCGACCCTGCACGCGAACGTGGTCGTCCGCGAGCGCTGCCGCCTCGGAGCGCGCGTCATCGTGCATGCGGGGGCCGTGATCGGGGCCGACGGGTTCGGATATCGCGCCGACCGGCGCAGCGGCGGATTGCGGAAGGTCCCCCAGATCGGCGTCGTCGTCGTCGAGGACGACGTCGAGATCGGGGCGGCCACCTGCATCGACCGGGCCAAGTTCGGCGCCACGACGATCGGGCGCGGGACCAAGCTCGACAACCTGATCCAGGTCGCTCACAACTGCCGCATCGGGCGCTCCTGCGTCATCGCCGCCAATGTCGGCCTCGCGGGAAGCGTCGTGCTCGGAGATGGCGTCCAGGTCGGCGGCGCCGCGAGCTTCGCTCCGCACGTCGTCGTCGGCGACGGAGCTCGCATCGGCGCCACCTCGGGCGTCCTCGACGACGTCCCCGCGGGAGCGGCGGTCATCGGGACCCCGGCGGCTCCCGCCGTCGACGCGTTGCGACAGGTTGCGGCGGTGCGTAGACTGCCCGAACTCCTTCGGGCCGCCATGCGCGCCGGAATCGTCGCTCGCGATCGCGGCGGAGGAGCCCCGAAGGGTGGAGCGTGATGCGGGAGGATCCGGACGTCGCCGCGCCGACTCTGGCCCGCGGAGCCTCTTCCATCGGCCGCCCGTCGCGGCGATGAGCCCATCGAGGACCGGCTGGGCGTCCGAGGCGAACGCGCTTCGGAAGGCGAGGGCGAGCCCGAGGCCGACGATCGAGGAGCTGCAACGGCGCAGCATCCTCTGAGATGCAAGCGAGTTGCGGCGACGCAGAGCCTCGGCCTCCCGCTCGCCCGCAGCCCGGATGAACCGCGGCACCGCCTGCTGGGCCGCCCTCCAAAGACCCGTCCGGCGCGCGCCGCCGCTCCCGCAATGCTCCAGTCCGCAGACGCCGCCCGCGATCCCGTCAGCGACCCGCTCGTGGCGGCGTCGACGCGTCAGCGCCAGCACACCATCGCGCGGGAGGCGACCATCCGGGGAAAGGGGCTCCTCCTCGGCGAGGAGGCGGTGGTCACCTTCGTGCCGGCGCCGCCGGATCACGGCATCGCGTTCGAGCGGACCGATCTTCCGGTCCCGGTGCGGATCCCGGCGCTGGTGACCAACGTCACGCCCCGCGCCCGGCGGACGACGCTCAAGTCCGGCGAGGCGACCATCGAGACCGTCGAGCACTGCATGTCGGCGCTCGCGGGCCTGCGGATCGACAACGTCCTCATCCGCATTCATGGCCCCGAGCTGCCCTGCGGCGACGGGTCGGCGTGGCCCTTCGTCGACGCACTGCTCGATGCGGGGATCGTCGAGCAGGACGCCGTCCGGCGCGTTTTCCGGCTCGAGGAGCCGATCGTCGTGGAGGAGAACGGCGCGATGCTCGCAGCCCTGCCCCATGGCTCCGAGGCCGGCTCGGACGGGATGCAGGTGATGTTCGACCTCGACTACGGGCCGAACGCGACGCGCATCCGGCGGCAGGTCCACGCCTTCGCGTTCGAGAACGGCAGCTACGTCGAGGAGATCGCCCGCGCCCGCACCTACAGCCTGAAGGAGGAGGCGCAGGCGCTCTGGGACCGGGGTCTCTGTCGCCACCTCACGCCCAGCGAGATCCTCGTCATCGGCGAGGAAGGCCCCATCGACAACGCCTACCGCTATGACAACGAGCCCGTCCGGCACAAGGTCCTCGACATGCTGGGGGATCTCTACCTCGTCGGCTGCGAGGTCCAGTGCAGGCTCGTGGCGCACCGCTCCGGCCACGCCCTCAATCGCCGCATGGGGCTGCGCATCGTGGAGCAGATGCGGGCGCGCGACCGGCGGATCGCGCTGCTGCACGGCCGGGCGATGGATGTCCGCGCGATCCAGCGGATCATGCCCCACCGCTACCCGATGCTGCTCGTCGACCGCGTCGTCGCCATCGACGAGGATCGGCGCGCCGTCGGCGTGAAGAACGTCACCATCAACGAGCCGTTCTTCCAGGGCCACTACCCCGGCACGCCCATCATGCCCGGCGTGCTCATCGTCGAGGCGATGGCCCAGCTCGGAGGGCTGCTGCTCAGCCAGAAGCTGGAGCGAACCGGCAAGATCGCGGTCCTCCTCAGCCTCGACAACGTCAAGCTTCGCAAGTCCGTGACGCCGGGCGACCAGCTCGTGATCGAGGTGGAGTCGCTGCGGGCGAGGGCGAGGACGGGCCATGTCCGCTGCCGCGCCTACGTCGGCAGCAAGGTCGCGGCGGAAGCCGAGGTCCGCTTCATGATGGTCGACCCCGAGCAGGAGTGACCCAGCGCGCCATGGCCACAATCCACCCCACCGCCGTCGTGCACTCCTCGGCCCGCCTCGCGGATTCGGTCCGCGTCGGCCCGTACGCCATCATCGGACCGGAGGTCCGCATCGGCGAGGACAGCGTCGTGCACAGCCACGCGATCGTCGCGGGGTGGACCAGCATCGGCGAAGGCAACGAGATCCACTCCTTCGCCGTCGTCGGCGGCGACCCCCAGGACCTCAAGTACCGCGGCGAGACGACCTGGCTGACCATCGGCGACCGCAACATCATCCGCGAGCACGCGACGATCCATCGAGGGACGGGCAACGGCGGCGGCCACACCGCCGTCGGCAGCGGCAACCTGATCATGTCCGCGGCGCACATCGCCCACGACTGCCGGCTCGGCGACCACATCGTGCTCGCGAACCAGGCGATGATCGCCGGGCATGTCCGCGTGGAGGATGGGGCGACGATCTCCGGCGGCGTCGGCATCCACCACTACGCGACCGTCGGCACCTGCGCGTTCATCGGCGGACTGACCCGCGTGACCAAGGACGTGCCGCCCTTCATGATCGTCGAGGGCAATCCCGCCGAAGTGCGCGGCTCGAATCACATCGCGATGAAGCGAAGGGGCTTCTCCGAGGCGGACATCGAGGCGATCAAGGACTGCTTCCGCCGCCTCTTCCGAGAGAACGGCGCGACGATGGCCGAGAAGATGGTGGTGCTCCGGGCGGAGTACCCGGCCTGCGCACCGGTGCACCGGCTCTGCGACTTCCTCTCGCGCATGGCCGAGGGCGTGCATGGGCGCTCCTACGAGCTCTCGCGCGCCGACGACAAGCGGGCCCTGCGGCTCGAGCCGCTTCCGGAGGACGACGAAGAGGTCCTGTAGAACCTGGGAGCTGCGGTCTTTCCGGGCAGCGGGCGGACTGGGCTGTGGGAGGACCGGCCAGCGGGCGGAATGGGCCGCGGGCTCCTCCGAGTTCCGGCACCCCGGCCCCGGGGCCCCGGGCCGGGCGGTCAGTCGTCTTCGGCGCCCTCGCCCTCGTCGTCCTCGACGGACTCTTCGAAGCCCTCGTCCTCCTCGGAGTCGTCGAACTCCTCGTCTTCTTCCTCGTCCTCGTCGTCCTCGTCGTCGTCTTCGTCGTCCTCGAACTCCTCCTCGTCGTCGTCGTCGTCGTCGTCGTCGTCCTCGTCGTCGTCTTCCTCGTCGAGATCCTCATCGTCCTCGAGGAACTCGCTGAAGCCCTCCTCCTCCTCATCGTCGTCGCCCCACACGGCCGCGAACGCTGTTCGGAGGGCGCTCTCGGCCCCTTCCGACCGACTCGTCTCCGAGGCGACGATCGGCGCGGCCGCAGCCGGCGCGCGCAGTGGCGCAGACCCCGCAACGTCGACCGGACGCTGGTCGAGCTGATGGAGATCGAAGGCGCTCTGGCTCTGATCAATCGGCACTGGAACGATCGTTGACGTCATGGTGGACTTCCCCTCAGGTTCGGGCTGGTCAATCGGGGCGAACTATACCTTGAGGCTTCTTTCGGACAAGACCCCTCGCTCCGCAAGGGGCTCAGGAACGCCGCCTCCGGCGGGGCGAGGCTATCCCGCCTTGCGGACCCCGACAGGGAGCGGTCTCTGAAGCCGATGCAGTCGTCCGCCCCCGCCGACCCGGCGGCTCGCTCGGCGCTCTGGCAGGGCGCCGAGGCGCTCACGCGCGGCACCGTCCCGCATCCCTCCGTCGCCTCCGAGCGCCGTCCTTCGTCGCCCCCCGGGCGCCCCCCAAGCGCCCCCGCCCCGGCTGGCTTCATGCGCCGGTTCCGCCTGCCGGATCGCCCGCGGCGCCGGAGCGAGCGACGCCCCGACGGTTCCGCCGCGGGAGCGCGTGCACCCAGCGGCGGGCGAGAATTGGACTTCGAGGAACGGGACTTCGAGGAACTGGACTTCGAGGAACTGGACCTTCAAGAAACCGGACGAGCGGCATCGCCGCCGCCTCATCGCGGAGCGATACGCCGTCGGCGCCTCGCGGTTCCACGGTTCGAGCAGTGCCGTGCGGCCCGGTCGTCGCGCCGGCGCTCCGGACTCGCAGCGCTCCCGTCGCCGGTCGGTCTATCGCGGGGTCTGGCCGTCGAGCCGCGGCGCCGGAAGCGGCACCGCCGAGATCGCGCCCGGAGTCGAGAGCAGCAGCCAGCCATCGATGACCGCGGCGCGATCGAAGCGCTGACCGATCGAGCTGATCTGAAGCGCCGCGTCGACGAGCTTGCATCCCTGGAGACGATCGAACGTGGAGGCGCGCAGCGTGTAGCGGGCGCGCCGTCCTCCCCCGGTCTCCACCTGATCGACTCCGACCGCCGAGACGACGATCATCCGCGGACCGGAGAGCAGCACGAAGCGGTTGTCGCGCGTATCGACGCTCGCGTCGACTCCGCGCAGATTCCCGGCGCCGTCGAACTCCGCGACGCGCTGCTCGAAGAGAACGACGACGCCCTCCTCGTCGAGGGTGACCGCGCGGACTGCGGAGCGCTCAAGCCCCACCTGGCGCAGCGAGAACCGCTCGCCTCCGCGGCCCGACTCCCCGACCGCGCCCCCCACCGTGCCCCCCACCGTGGCGTCGAACGGCCGGATCGCGGCGAGCTGCTGGGCCGCGTCCGCGAGGAGCATCCACTCGCCGGCGCGCCACGGCGCCGCGGCGCCGCCCAGCGACGCTGCCGTGGAGCGCCAGACCAGCTCCCCGTCCTGCGGATCAAACGCCTCCACGCCCACCGTCGTTCCGACGATCGCAAGCCCGTCGACGGAGCCGCGAAGCCAGAGCACGCGGGCGCCGGCGCCGAGCCGGTGACGGGCGCGCTCGGCGCCGTTCGCTGGATCGAGCGCGGCCACGACCGGCCGACCGCCGTCGTCGAGCCCGCCGACGAGCAGGAGTCCGTCGTCGCTCCAAGCGCCCGAGAGTCCGGCGACGACCGGGGCCTCGGGCGCACTCCGCTCGCCCTGCCGCGCCCCGCCCCTTCGTTCCCAGCTCGGGGCGCCTTGCCGGCGAAGGTCGAACGCCCGCAAGGAACCATCCTCCGCAGCGAGAACGAGGCGGTTGCCGGCGAGGAGCGGACGCACCTCCGTGCGCGCCGCGCTCTCGGCGGGGCGCTCTTCGGCCCGCCGCCGGGATGCGCGGCCGGCACGGTCACCGAACGCCGCGCCCCCGGCGGCGCCCGCAGGGGAGGGCGCGTCGCCCGCCTCGCCTTCACTGCCCGTCTGCGGCGGCGCTCCGGAGTCGGAGCCCGGAGGGGCGGCGCCAGGAGTCGTCCAGCGCAGCGCACCATCGACGGGATCGAGCGAGATCACCCGCGCCGCCGCGCCCGCGCCGGACCAGAGAAGCAGCTCCCGATCGTCGAAGCGCAGCACGGCCGGATCCGGATCGTCGAGCTGGCGCGTCCAGAGGCCCTCCAGCGCGGCGTCGAGCAGGCGAATCGCGGGCCCGCTCTCCTCCGCCCCCGGGGCAACTGCGACCAGAATGCGATCGGCAGGCATCCGCACGCCGCCGCCCGAGGATGTCTCCCAGCCGCGAATCAGCCGCCCGGAGAGCTCTTGTGCCTCTCCGCGAAAGCGGCCCAGCGAAGGGGAGCGAGGGAGATTCTCGGCGCCCCGCGCGACGAGCAGCGTCCGCAGCGACTCGATCGACATCGGCGCGCCGTCGACGACGATCGCTTCGACCGCCGCGCCGACCACGCCGCCATCGACGAACGCCAATGCCCGCGCCGGGGCGTCCGCCGCGAGCAGCGTCTCGACGACCAGCCCTGCCGCTTCGCTCAGCAAGGCCGCAATCGTCCCCGGCGCTGCCGGCTCCGGCGGCATCGCGTCGTCAGACCGCTCGACGGCGCCGCCGCTCGGCGTCGAGCCCTCCTCGGTGAGCATCTGCCGCAGCGCCCGCCACGACCTCAGCGCCGTGGAGGACGCCTCCGACACCCGGCCCGCCGCGATCAGCGCGGCGCAGGCCCGACGGGTCGCGGCGAGGGCCGCGGGGGATCCGGTCAGCGGAATCGCCGCCTCGGCGAGCGCGCGGGCCGCGTCGACCGCGGCGGTCTCTCCGAGCGAGCCTCCGTCAACCTCGTTCCAGAGGCCGACGAGCGCAGCCTCCGCCGCCGCATCGAGCTCGGCCGCCAGCGCCGGCCGTTCGCTCCGAAGGGCGCCGAGCCGCTGCCGCGCGATGATCGACGCGGAGCGCTCGATCTCCCGGCCGGAGGCCGCGCCGCCGGCGAGCAGGGCGCGTCCCAGCGCCGGCTCGGAGAGCACCCGCGCGAGATCCCCGACCGACTCCTCCGCGGCGCCGATCTGATCGAGCCATGCGGCCCGCGCGAGCAGCGCCATCGCCAAGCGCGCCGGACTCTCCATCGCGAGCCGCTCGAGCACGGTGTGCAGCTCCCGCCCCAGCGCCGCATCCGGCCCCCGGGCGCCGTCCTTGACGAGTGCCTCGCTCGCGGCGAGGAGCCGATCGAAGACATCGATCTTCCGCGCTGCGGCGATCACGGGATCCTCCATCCGTCCGATCGCCGCGAGCGCCGCCCGCGACCCCTCCACCGTGGTCGAGAGCGATCCGCTGCGGAGGCCGAGCTGGATCATGCCCATGCCGTGGTCGACCGACGCAGGGTCCTCGGCGATGCGCAGCCGCAGGTGCAGCAGCGCCTCCGCGAAGGGCATGTAGGAGCGCACGGTGTCGTTGGTCGCCAGCAGAAGCTGAGGTCCGACGGCGAGCGGGTTCCCCGGCTCGGTTCCCTCGACGAGCACCCGAGCGGCACCGCTGTCTATGTCGATGCGCAGCACGCGATCGCGCAGCGGGACGATCGCCGTGCGGCCGGCGACCTGCACGCGCCCGCGCACCCCGCTGCGCTCGTCGGGCGGCAGGTCGCGGACGGCCGGCATCTGGCTCAGGCGCCAGAGCACGGTCGTCGGCGCCGCCGGATCGAAGCAGATGACGTCGCTTCCGACGGCGAGGGCGCGATCGGGAAGGCCGCGAAGCGGGTCTTCCGGCGCGGCGAGGAAGTAGCGCGGAATGCCCAGCGCCTCGGTGCGCCCGATCGGCTGCTCCGCGAGCAGCCGGCCGTCGCGCCGGTCGAGCCGCAGGACCGCGAGCTGGTCCGGCGCTGTGACGAGCAGCGCGTCATCGAGGAGCAGCGGGCCGCCGATCTCCCAGGGCTCGGCGTCGAAACGCGGCTCGCGCACCGGGACCGGAAGCCGATGCAGCCAGATCACCTCGCCCGTCGCGCCATCGAGGCACGCCGCCGCACCGGTCGAGAGGGCGACGTAGACCCTGCCGCCCTCCCAGGTCGGCGATGCGTAGGCACGCGTGCTCCCCAGCCGGAGACCCGCCGAGGTGCAGACGTGCCGCACCCATCGCGGGCGTCCGGTCGCAAGGTCGATCGCGGCGAGGTAGGTGACGGTCTCGATCCGCGAGGTCACCTTGCGCAGCAGCAGGTAGACGAGCCCTTCGCGGATCACCGGGGAGCCGTGCGCGAACGTCGTCGCGAAGTCGTCGCCGCCGTCGAAACCGCCCAGGAGCATCGACGGGTGCAGGGCCCAGCGCACCTCGCCGGTGCGGGCGTCGAGGCAGAAGATCCGGTTTCCGCCCAGGCGGCCCACCGGTCCGGCATGGCCGGCGACGGTCACCAGCGCGTCGCCCTCGACGGCGATCGCGTTGACGTCGCCGAGGCGCGTCGCGTCGATCTGCCGGACGGCGCTGGGAAGCGTGCGCATCCAGTGCAGCCTTCCCGAGAGCGCATCGAAGGCGCGCACCGCTCCGCCTTCGCTGATCCAGACGACCCCGTCCGCCTCGGTCGGAGCGGCGGTGAGCATCGAGGCGTCCGTCCGAAGCCGGTCGAAGTCGCGGTTGAAGCCGGGCATCTCCTGAAGCGCCGTCATCGCGCGGGCGTAGGGCGTCGCAGGAAGCGGCTGTTCGTCGAGAAGAAGCCATGCGTCCGCGGTCTCGGGCGGCGCGACCGATGCGCGATCGAGCGTTCCGGTGCCGCGGCGCAGCGCCGGGAGCGGGGCGCCGGCGAGCAGCCGCTCGATCGCCGCCGCCCCGGCTTCGGAGACGCGCGGGTCCGACGCATCCCCGCGCAGCGCGGCCATGGCGGCGACGGCGCCGTCGAGATCCTGCTGCGCGGCGGCCGCGAGTCCGTCGATGATCTCGGCGTGCAGCGCAAGATCGCCGGCGAGCTCCGGGTGACCGATCGCTTCCGCGATCCTCAGCCGGGCGGCCGAGAATCGTCCCTCCTCGAGATCGCGCTGCGCGATGAGCAGCGCCGCGCGGAGGCCGGCCCGGGTCAGCAGCGCCGAGCGCCACGTCCCTTCGACGTCTCCTGACTCGAGTCGCCGCTGCGCCGCAGGCTCCGCGAGGCTGCGGTAACGCTGCCAGAGCGGAGGGCGCTCGCGCAGGAGGGCGTTGGCGACCTCCCGCGCGGCCCGGAACCGATCGCCACCCCCGCCGTGCAGCGGCCAGGGCACGACCTTCGAGGGCTGCTCGTCGAGCACGGCCTGGATCAGGCGGAGAGCCTCGGCGGGGTTCGAACTCGCCTGATCGGCGGCGCGCCGAAGCTGCTCGGAGGCCCACGGAGAGTCGTCGACCGCGACTGGACTCGATGACTGGGCGGCACCGCGCCCGACCGCGATGCCGTGGATGATCGCCAGCAGGGCGACGACGAACGCGAGGGCTCGCGTGGGCATTCGGCGATGGTAGCGGCACGCTGGTCCGCCCCCCGCCGCGCGCGGGGCCGCCGCGGGCCGTTCGCCGCGGGTCGGCGCATCGGCGCGCGCGTGCCGGTCGGCGCGGCATCGCAGCGCCGGAACGGCGCGGCAGGGCTGCGCAGGGGGTGGTACATTCGCGGCGATGTCGGAGAGCATTGGCACCCATTCAGGCTCCGAGGCGCCGGGCCGCGAGCCCGTCCGGGCCCCGTCGCGACGGCGCCGGGCGCAGCGCGCGCCCTGCGCGTGCACCGCCATGGCGATACTCCTCGCAGCGGGGTGCGGTTCCCGGCCGCCCATCATCCGCGTCGACGGAATGACGATCGAGCAGCGCGACGACGAGCAGGCGCTCGTCCGGTTCGACGTCGTCCTGGAGAACCCCAACGACACCGAGCTGGTCCTCGAGAACTTCGACTACCGCGTCGGCGCCGGAACCGGCGGCTTCCGCGCGGAGCGCCGCGCCGGCTTCACGCTTCCGCCGCTCGCGGTCGTACCCACGTCGCTCCCGGCGGTCGTCCCCGCGGATGCCCTCGAGGGTCCGATTCCGATCAACGGGAGGCTCTTCTGGTTCAGCCGCGAGGACGCCCAGCGGGCGTTCTACCTTGCAGGGTGGATCCGGCCGCGGACCGGCTTCGCCGCGTCCTGGAGGCCCGAGGGCCCGTGACGCCGGGGCGTCGATGACCGGCATCGGTCGATGTCCGGCGCGACGGCCGCACGCCATCGTCACCGGCGCGTCGAGCGCTGCTCTCCGGAGCGCGGCTCGCGTGCGCGCAGGGCGTCTGCCGGCGATCCCCCTGCGGGCAGTTCCTCTGCGCGCCGCTCTCCGGAGCGCTGCTCTCGGGAGCGCTCCTCCTGCGCTTCCAGCGCCGCGTTCATGAGGCGCTGATGGGTGCCGAGCGTCTCGGGCGCCCCCGGCGGAAGACCGTCGGCGGAGCGGAGCGCGTAGCGGCCCCACGCATCCATCTCCCATGCGCTCCGCCGGTCGTCGAGGCAGATGCGCAGGTTCTCCCAGAGCCGGGCGCGCAGCGGCCGCCTCTCGATGGGGACGATCGCCTCCACGCGCGAGTGGAGGTTCCGGTACATCCAGTCGGCGCTGCCGATGAAGAAGTCGCCATCGAGCGGATCCTCGCACCCGGCGCCGAAGTGGAAGATCCGGCTGTGCTCGAGGAACCGCCCGATCACGGAGATCACGCGGATGTTCTCGCTGAGCCCGGGGACCCCCGGCCGAAGGCAGCAGAAGCCCCGGATGATCAGGTCGATCTGCACGCCTGCCTGGCTGGCGCGGTAGAGCGCGTCGGTGACGGTGCGGTCTTCGAGCTGGTTCATCTTCGCGACGATCCGGCCCGGACGCTCCGGACGGTGCAGGGCGATCTCCCGATCGATCATCTCGAGAAACCGCTTCTTCATCGTCACCGGGGCGACGAGGAGGCGGTTGTACTCATGCTGCCGCGAACGCCCGGTCATGTAGTTGAACAGGTTGACCACGTCCTCGGCGATCTGCGGATCGCAGGTGAAGAGGCCCCAGTCCTCGTACAGCCGCGCCGTCTTGGAGTTGTAGTTGCCGCTCCCGATGTGGACGTAGCAGCGGATGCCGTCGTTCTCCTGACGGACGACGAGGGCGATCTTGGTGTGCGTCTTGAGCCCGACGACGCCGTACGCGACGTGCACGCCCGCATCCTCCAGCTTGTTCGCCCAGAGGATGTTCCGCGCCTCGTCGAAGCGCGCCCGCAGCTCGACCAGGCACGCGACCTGCTTGCCGTTCTCCGCGGCGCGGATCAGCTCGCGGACGAAGGGGCTGTCGCCGCTGGTGCGGTAGAGCGCCTGCTTGATGCAGAGGACGCGCGGGTCGCTCGCGGCCTCCTCGACCAGCCTCGCGACGGTGGCGTCGAAGCTCTCGTAGGGATGGTGCGCGAGGAACTCCCCCGCGCGGATCGCCGCGAAGATGTCCTTCTCGTCGTCGGCGAGCGGCGGCGGCACCACCGGTCTCCACGGAGCCCAGCGATGCTCCGGAATGTCCAGGTCCGCGATCTGGTACAGGGAGTCGTAGTCGAGCAGCCCGTCCGCCTCGTAGATGTCGCTCTCGGCGAGTTCCAGCTCCTCGGTGACCAGGCGCAGCAGCCGCGGGTTCGCCAGCGGCGACGCCTCGAGCCGGACGACCCGGGCGAAGCGCCGCTCGCGGAGCTGCTGCTCGATCTCCTCCATCAGGTCCTCGGCGTCCTCGTTGTCCCGGTCGACGTCGGCGTTGCGCGTGACGCGGAACGGCATCACCTTGACGATCTCCATCCCGGGGAAGAGATCGTCGAGATTGTGCTCCACGATGTCCTGAAGCGTCACGAAGCGCCGGGCGCCGCGCGCCGCGTTCCGCTCATGGCCCTTGCCCGCGCCGAGCTCGAGCCAGCGCGCCGGCAGCTCGGGGATCTTGACCCTGGCGAACATCTGCTCGCTCTCCCCCGGGCGACGGAGCATCACGCCGAGCGACTCCGAGAGGTTCGAGATGAAGGGAAACCGATGGCCGGAATCGACGGCAAGCGGCGTCAGGATCGGGAAGACGTTGCGCCGGTACCACTGCTCGGCCTCGCGCCGCTCCTCCGGCGTCAGCTCCGTCCATGAGAGCAGGTGCACGCCGATGGCGGCGAGCGCCGGCCGGATCTGGAGACGAAAGCACGCAGCGAGCCGCCGCGTCATGGGGATCACCCGATCACGGATCGCCTCGAGCGTCTGCGCCGGCGAGAGCGGCTCCGCCGAGCTCGCCACCCCCTCCTGCACCTGTCGGCGCAGGCCTCCGACGCGCTTCATGAAGAACTCGTCGAGGTTGGTGGCGAAGATCGCGAGGAAGCGCACCCGCTCGAGCAGCGGGTTGCGCTCGTCGAGCGCCTGATGCAGGACGCGCTCGTTGAAGGCCAGCCACTGAAGCTCGCGATTGAGGAACCGCGCCGAGTCCTCCGGCCCGGGCAGCGCCGGGCGCACGGAGCCCGCGTCGGCGCGGCCGGACTCTGCCGGGCGCTGCCCGGGCGCGGCAGGGCCGCTGCGGCCGGCGAGGTGGGTGGCGGGGTCGTTCATCGGAGGGGAAGCCGGTCCAGCAGCCCGCGTGCGTCGCACCGCCCCCGGGACCACGCTCGCCGAGCGCCGGGCGAGCGCGGGCGGCCGGCGCGGGGCCGGGCCGACCGCCTCGCGATGCATGGCACTCAGGACGCCATCGGAGGCAACGGTAGCCGAATCGCGCCGCCGCGAGCCGTCACGCTCGGGGACGGTACGTCGCCGCGCAGCCGGGGGCCTCGGTCACGCGCACGCTCGCGAGGCGCGCCGAGCCCGGCAGCGCCCGGGCGACCGACTCCGCCAGGTGCTGCGCGACCAGCTCGGCGGTCGGGTTGAGCCGATCGAAGGGCGCCGTGGCGTTGAGGTCGGCGTCGCGGAGCGGCGCGATGACCGCGTCGAGGGCCGCCTCGACCTGATGGAAGTCGCAGAGGAGCCCCTCCTCATCCAGCGTCTCGCCGCTGATGACCAGCCGGACGCGCCAGTTGTGCCCATGCGTCCGCTCGCGGACGCCGCGGATCACGATCGCGTGCGCGGCGCAGAACTCCCGCTCCACCTCGAGCTCGTACATGGCGGGACGGTACCCCCCCCGGCCCCCGGGCGAGCCGCTGCGGACGAGCCGATACCCTTGCCGCCATGCACGGTGCACCACTGATGCTCTCCGTCTCGGGCGCCCGCGGCATCGTGGGGCGGTCGATGACGCCGCCGGTCGCCGCGGAGTTCGCCGCCGCATTCGGGAGCTGGTTGCGCGAACGGCTTCACGCGGGGCGCGAGGCCCTCCGCGGGGACGAGCGTCCCTCCGTCTGCGTCGGACGGGACACCCGCCCGAGCGGAGGGCTGCTCGCGGGCGCCGCGATCGCGGGCCTGCGGGCGACGGGCTGCGATGTCGTCGATCTCGGCGTCGTGACCACGCCCACGGTGGGCGTGATGATCGGCGAGCTCCGCGCCTCCGGAGGCCTCGTCGTCACAGCCTCTCACAACCCGATCGAGTGGAACGGCATCAAGTGCCTCGGAAGCGACGGCGCAGCGCCCCCGAAGGCCGAGGCGGATGCGCTGGTGAGCCGGTTCCGCGCCGGCGAGATCGACTACGCCGCGAGCGATCGCCTCGGCGGGCTCTCGAGCGCAGGTCACGGCCACGCCGTCCACGTGCAGCGCGTGCTCGGGCTCGTCGACGTGGATGCGATCCACCGCCGCCGCTTCACCGTCGTCCTCGACTCGGTCAACGGTGCCGGGTGCGTCCCCGGGAGGATGCTGCTCGAGGCCCTCGGGTGCCGGATCGAACAGCTCAATGGAGAGCCGACAGGACGGTTCGCCCATCCCCCGGAGCCGACGGAGACGAACCTGACCGGGCTCTGCGCGGCGGTGCGCGCGTGCGGCGAGGCCGCGGTCGGCTTCGCCCAGGATCCCGACGCCGACCGCCTCGCCATCGTCGACGAGCGCGGAGCCTGGATCGGCGAGGAGTACACCCTCGTGCTCGCGGCGCGGCGGATGCTCGCGCTCCGCGGGCCGGGCGCGCTGGCGGCGAATCTCTCCACCAGCCGGATGATCGACGATGTCGCGTCCGCCCATCCCGGCGCGAGCGTCCTGCGCAGCGCCGTCGGCGAGGCGAACGTCGTTGCGGCGATGAAGCGGGCAGGGGCCCGCATCGGCGGCGAGGGCAACGGCGGTGTGATCGTCCCGGAGGTCTGCTTCGTCCGCGACTCGCTCTCCGCGATGGCGCTCGTGCTCGACTCGCTCGCCGCCGAGGATCGCCCGCTGAGCGCCATCGTCGGCGAGATTCCCCGCTACGAGATCATCAAGCACAGCTTCGAGATCGCGGCGCTCGGCGGCGCCGAGGCGATCCCGCGACTTGTCGAGCGGGCCCACCGGCGCTTCGCGGGCGAGCGCATCGACGAGAGCGACGGCATCCGGATCGACGTGGCCGACGGCTGGGTGCACCTGCGACCGAGCAACACCGAGCCGATCGTCCGCCTCATCGCCGAAGCGCCGACGCGCGAGCGCGCATGGGAGCTCCTCGACGAAGTCGCCGTCGCCGCCGGCCTGAAGTAGTCGAGGAGCCGCGGAACCGCCGGTCGACCCACCCGCCCGATCGTCGCAAGGCTCCCCCGGCGAGCGCGGGGGAGCGGTGCCCGCGGCGCCCGATATCCTCCGAGCCGAGTCGACTTCCATGCCCCCGCTGCTCACACCGCTTGCGAACTGGGTCCGACGGCAGCCCCTGCTGCGCCGCGCGGCGCACGGGTGCGTGCGGGCGATCCCGGACTCCCGCTGGACGACCACCGTCGAAGGTCTGGGCCGAGTTCGCATCCGGCTGCGGAGGCACCGCTGGTTCCTCTGGGAGGCCTTCGGCGCCCACGACGGCCCGCTCTTCGCCGCCTTCGACCGCCTCGTCGTCCCCGGCGATCCGGTCTGGGACATCGGGGCGAACATCGGCGTCTACACCCGCGTGCTGCGCCAGTGGTTCGGGGCCGGACCGATCGTGGCGATCGAGCCGATGGCGGACAACTTCGCGCTGCTCACGGCGAACATCGCTCTCGGTCCGCGCGCTCCCGGGGAGTCAGGAGGCCCGATGGCGGACGTGACGGCGCTGCGGCTGGCGCTGAGCGACCGCGCCGGCGAGGAGACGTTGCAGGTCGACGACGTGACGAGCGGCACGGCCGTCCTCGACAGCATCGCCGGCGGCCACGCCTCGGCCGGACGGCGCTCGGCGGGGCTACCTCCGGCGATCGAGCGCGTCCGCGTCGAGCGGCTCGATGATCTCATCGCGACGGAGGGCCTTCCCGCCCCGCGGATGATGAAGATCGACACCGAAGGGGCCGAAGTCCAGGTGCTCCGCGGCGCGCTCGAGACGCTTCGGCGCCATCGGCCGCGCCTCTCGATCGCCTTGCATGGCGTCGACAAGGCCGAGGGGACGATCGCCCTGCTCGATGAAGTCGGCTATCGAGTCGCTGCGGAGGTGCTCGAGTCGGCAGCGGGCGATCGCGGCGCCGACGGGCGGCGCCCGACGGCGTGGCGCTTCGTGCGTCGCGGCGACGCCCCGCTCTTGGCGAACAACAACGTGATCGCCGCCGCCGTCGAGGAGTCGGCGCTGCTGGCGGCGCCTCTCGGCACGCGCCCGCCAGGACCGAGACCGGCGCGGACGGAGCCGCGATGATCGCGGCGCGACGGGTCGTCGTGATGGGCCTTGGACGCTTCGGCGGCGGGCTCGGCGTGGTGCGCTGGCTCTGCGAACAGGGCGCATCGGTCGTCGTGACCGATCTGGAGCCCCCGGACGCCCTCGCGGAGCCGGTCGCCGCGCTGGAGGATCTGCGCCGCACCGGGCGCGTGGAGTTCCGCCTCGGAGGCCACGACCTCCGCGACTTCGCCGAGGCCGATCTCGTCGTGGCCAATCCGGCGGTGCGGGAGCCGTGGCGCGATCCCTTCCTCGGCGCCGCCCGCGCCGCGCGGACGCCGATCGCCACCGAGATCGGCCTGCTCGTCGCCCACCTCGACCGGCGGCGGGTGATCGGCATCACCGGCACCGCAGGCAAGAGCACCACCAGCGCGATGACGGCGCACATCCTCGCGGCGGCCGGCGCCGCCGTGCGCCTCAGCGGCAACATCGGCGGCTCGATCCTCGGCGAGCTGACGCGGCTGCGTGCGGACGAGCTCGTCGTCCTCGAGCTGAGCAGCTTCATGCTCTACTGGCTCGGCGGCGAGCGCCCCTGGCCGGCGGAAGCGGGGCCGGCTCCGCCCCTGCGGGCCCTCGCCCGACCGTCGGAGATCGCCAACCCGCGGGAGTCGCGGGAATCGGGGGCCTCTGGATGCTGGTCGCCGCGCGTGGCGGCGATCACCAACATCGCGCCGAACCACCTCGACTGGCACGGGACTTTCGAGCACTACCGCGCCTGCAAGCTCAACCTCCTTCGCGGACAGCAGCCGGGCGATGTCGCCATCGAGGGCCGCAGCGCGATCCCGGATGCCTTCGCCAGGACGCCGCTCGAACTCGCCGTGCCCGGCGCGCACAACCAGCTCAACGCGCGGATGGCGATGCGGATCGCCGAGGCGGCTCTCGGCGTGCCGCCGCGCCAGGCGGCCGCTGCGCTGCGCAGCTTCCCCGGCCTGCCCCACCGCCTCGAGCTCGTCGCCGAGATCGATGGACGGAGGTTCTACAACGACAGCAAGAGCACGACGCCCGAGGCGACGCTGCTCGCGGTGCGGACCTTTCCGGAGGCCGGTCGCGTCCACCTCATCGCGGGCGGCTATGACAAGGGATCGGACCTCGGCGCGATTCTCGAGGCGGCGGGCGGTGCCGCGAGCTTCCACGCCATCGGCGCCACGGGACGGCGCCTCGCGGAGGCCTCCGGCGACGCGGGAAGGCACGCTGAGACGCTCGACCGCGCCGTCGAGCGGGCGCTCGCACTGATGCGTCCGGGCGACATCCTGCTGCTCAGCCCGGGCTGCGCGAGCTGGGACCAGTTCACCAACTACGAGGCCCGCGGCGAGGCGTTCCGCCGCGCCGTGCGCGACCGCGCGGGGCGCCGGACGGAGCCGGCGCGGACCGCAGAGCCCGGTCCCAGCGCGCGCTGAGTCGGATCGAACCTCGCGCGCCGCAGGCAGCCGTCTCGCTCAAGCGCCGCTCGGCGGCCTGCGACGCTCCCCATCGCCCTGCCGACCTTCGATCGACCGTCGGAGTTCGATCAGCCGTCGTAGAGATTGCGCGGCGATCGCGGGCGCTCGCCGCCCTGCGGCCCCCAGTAGTCGGGGCGCTCGTCGGGAAGGTCGTCGGTGCGGTAGCGGAAGTCGTCGAGCGGCTGGCGCGGCTCGGGTTCCTGCGAGACGTTGACGTCGATCCGCCGCGCCGCCGCGGAGGGCACGGTGATCTGATTGCGCAGGCGCCCGGTCTGGGTGCCCAGCGGCTGAAGCTCCCAGATCATCCGGTCCGGACGGTTCACCGGGTCGTCGCCGCCGCCGGAGAGAAACTGGAGCGTGAGCTGCTGACCCGGCGGGATCGCCTGGAACCAGATCACCTCGTTGGTGGCGGTGTTCACCAGCGTCACCGTCTTCGGCATCGTCTCCGTCGACGGATAGGTCCACGCCCCGGTCGAGGCGGGCATCATCCCGCCCTTCGGGCTGTAGCACCCCGCAGGAAGCGTGCCGACGAGAGCGCCCGCGACCAGCAGCGGGTAATGCGAAGAACGCGAACGGCGCGGACGGAGGCGTTCCCAGAGGGCGCGGAGCATCGGGGCAAGGTACTCCCCAGATCGCGCCGTCGGCAAGCGGATGAGCGACCGACGCTGGCGGCGGGACGGGGACGCGGCACTCTCGCGCGCGAGCGGCGGCGCGGAGCGCGTCCTGAGCCGGAGCGGGCGGACGTCCGGCGAGCGCGGTGCTCGCTCACCGCCTGAAGCGCGGCGCCGGAGGCGCCCTTGCGATGACTGCAACGTGCTATATTCGAAGAAGTTACGACTCGATCACGCCGCCTTTGCGGCGACTCGCGCGGGCGGTTCCGCATGGCGCCGCCAGAATCGACCGTGTCCCCGCAGCGACGGTCGACCGAGGAACTGTCAACGCAGGGCTGCGCAACGCCGGGAGCCCTTCGCCTATGAGGGGCGCTCCGCATGGGACGCAGAAGTCCCCTTCGGTGAACCTCCGCAGTGGGCAAGCAGCGCCGAGCGCGCGGGGGGCGGCGAGCGGATGCGTGACCTCTTTCGCGGCCATCCTCGGAGCGCGGCCATCCGGGCCGCATCCGGTCGTACGCCGCACTCTCAGCCGCCTTGGCGCCAGACTCGGGCCGCGCCGCACCCGATCTGCCGCGGTGCCGACGGTCGTCCGAAGCGAGTCCGGTGGGGCACGAGCGGCCCGGCGGGCCGCGCACCAGTGGCCGCGGAACTGGCGACCGCGGAACTGGCGACCGCGGAACCGGTCATGCACCCGCGCCGAGCTCCCGTCGATCGGGGGATCTGCGGAGTTGGCGGCGACGCGGATGGACGGGAGGACGATCGATCGCGGCGCAGCGATGTTCCGAGCCGCGCCGAGAGGCGCGCACGCTGGAGTGCTACCGTGCCGCCCTCATGCCGGACCGGTCCGTTCCGACTGAATCCTCGACCCGCCGCGCGAGCGGCGCCTCCCTGCGGATCGGCCACGGATACGACCTTCATCGGCTCGAGCCGCTTGCGCCGGCCGGTGCGGGACGCCCTTTCGTTCTTGCCGGGGTCCGCTTCGATCATCCCTGCGGGCCAGTCGGGCACAGCGACGGCGACGCGCTCTTTCATGCGATCGCCGACGCGCTTCTCGGCGCAGCCGGCCTGCCCGACATCGGACAGCTCTATCCGGACAGCGATCCGGCGCTCGAGAATCTCGACTCGCGCACGATCATCGAGAGTGCCGCGGCGCGGATCGCCGCGGAGGGGTGGCGCATCGTCAATGTCGACGCGACGGTCGTCTGCGAGCGACCGAAGATCGCGCCGCGCAAGACGGAGCTCGTGAGGTCGATCGCCGGTGCATTGAGGATCGACGTCGGACAGGTCAATCTCAAGGGCAAGACGCACGAGCGAGTCGACGCGGTCGGCGAGGGCCGCGCGATCGAAGTGCACGTCGTCGCGCTGCTCGCCGCGGTCGATCGCGATGCCGGCGGCGGCGGAGGGGCGCCGGATGCGTGACTACGACCGCATCGCCGCCGCGATCGGCGCAGCGCTCAAACTCGAAGGCGGCGTCGGCGCCCCCGGGTTCGCGGGCGACTCGCGCGAACGGGAGCGCCGGATGGCGATCGTCGTCGCGGCGGCGTGGTCGGCGCTCCGCGAGCAGGGAGTTTCGTGGCTGGGCTTCTACGTCGCTGAGGAGCGCGCGATGGACCCGACGCAGCCGATCGCCGAACCCGCCGCCGGCTCCCCCGGAGGCCCGGATCGGCTGATCCTCTCCGCCTGCGCGCCGCGCCCGGCCTGTTCGCCGATCGGCACGCACGGCGTCTGCGGACAGGCGCTGCTCGGCCGGACCGCGCGGATCGTGCGCGACGTCTCCGACCTCGGCCCGGACTACATCGCCTGCGATCCCCGCGACCGCTCCGAGGTCGTGGTGCCGCTCTTCGACGAGGAGGGCCGGGCGTGGGCCGTCCTCGACCTCGACAGCCACGACCTCGGCGCGTTCGACGATTCGGACGCCGCAGGACTTCATCGCGTGCTTGCGGCGGCCGGGCTGACGGCGCGGTGCGAATCCGGGGAGACTCCCGCGCAGGCGCCCGCAACCGGGTGAAGCGCGCCGCGGAGCGGCGAGGATGCGGGTCTCGCAACCGGCCGCTCGCCTCTCCGGCGCCGCTTCGGGGTGACGCGCGCCGTGCTGGTCGAGGGCGCGCCCCGCGCTGCATGATCGCGAACGGTCCGCCCGGACACGTCGGGCGGGCTCGCCCCGCCGCAGCGGCGCATGCCGGACGCCCCATCCGGCGTCGTGCGGTCGGTGACGCAGGGTGCGAGGGCCGAACCGCTGACCGCGAGGCGAACGCCCGCTCCCTCCCGAGGCGGCCGTCGCGCCGACCGCCTCCTCCTTCGCGCGTCGCCGGGCCGCTGGTACATTCTGACTCACATATGTCCAAGCGATCCGCGCGCCCGTCCCGTCCCGATCGATCGTCGGAACCGATGGCGCTGCCTCCGCGGCCGCGGAAAGCCGGCGCGGCCTCCCGGACCGAGCATGACCTCCTCGGAGAGCGGCAGGTTCCGGCTGCCGCCTACTACGGCGTGCAGACGCTCCGCGCGATCGAGAACTTCCGGATCTCGGGGGTGCCGATCGCCCACTACCCGCAGCTCATCGCGGCCTTCGCGTACGTCAAGAAGGCGGCGGCCCGCGCCAACCATGACAGCGATCCGGAGGCGATGCCGCGAGATGTGCTCGGCGCGATCGACGCCGCGTGCGACGAGCTCATCGCCGGGAAGCTCCTCGACCAGTTCCCAGTCGATCTCTTCCAGGGCGGCGCCGGAACGTCGACCAACATGAACGCCAACGAGGTGATCGCCAACCGGGCGCTGGAGCACCTGGGAAAGCCGCGGGGGTCGTACGACATCGTCGATCCGCACGACCACGTGAACCTGGCGCAATCGACCAACGACGCCTATCCGACGGCGCTGAAGCTCTCCGTCGTCCTCGCGGCGCGGACGCTGATCCCCCAGCTCGAGGCCCTCGTCGCCGCCTTCGCCGCGAAGGGACGCGAGTTCTCCGGGATCGTCAAGATGGGCCGCACCCAGCTCCAGGATGCGGTGCCGATGACGCTCGGACAGGAGTTCACCGCCTTCGCCCAGACCATCGCGGACGAGGTGAAGGCGATGCGCGCAGTCGGCGGCGCGCTCTGCGAGGTCAACATGGGAGGCACTGCCATAGGCACCGGCCTCAACGCGCCGCGGGGCTACGCGCGGCGCTGCGCGCGGCACCTCGCCGAGGTGACCGGGCTGCCGATCCGGCTCGCGGCGGACCTCGTCGAGGCGACGCAGGACACCCAGGCCTACGTGATGGCCTCCTCGGCCCTGAAGTCGGTGGCGATCAAGCTCTCCAAGGTCTGCAACGACCTCCGGCTGCTCGCCTCCGGACCGCGCTGCGGGCTCCAGGAGATCCGGCTGCCGGCGAAGCAGCCGGGCTCCTCGATCATGCCCGGAAAGGTCAACCCGGTGATCCCGGAGGTCGTCAACCAGGTCTGCTTCAAGGTGATCGGGAACGACCTCGCGGTGACGCTCGCGGCCGAGGCCGGCCAGCTCCAGCTCAACGTCATGGAGCCGGTGATCGCACAGTGCCTGCACGAGTCGATCGCGCTGCTCCGCGAGGCGAGCCGCACCCTGCGCGTCGAGTGCGTGGAGGGCATCGAGGCGGACGCCGACCGCTGCCGGTGGTTCGTCGAGAACTCGATCGGGCTGGTGACGGCGCTCAACCCCCTGATCGGCTATGACCGCGCCACGGAGCTCGCGGCGGAAGCGCTGCGAAGCGGCAAGGGGATCATCGAGCTCGTCCGCGAGAAGGGGATCATGAGCGAGCGCGAGATCGCCAGGGCGCTCGACCCGAAGGCCATGACCGCCGCATCGCCGCCGCGACGCCGCGCGGCCGGCCGCACGCGGCGATGACGGAGCGCCCGCCATGCTTCTCATCCAGCTCGGGATCGTCCTCGCCTGCATCTTCGTCGGGGCGCGGATCGGCGGCCTCGGGCTCGGGATCGTCCCGGGCTTGGGGCTCCTCGTCCTGGTCTGGGTCTTCGGAAACGCGCCCAGCGGCCCTCCGGTCGACGTGCTCCTGATCATCCTCGCGGTCATCACCGCAGCGGCGACCCTGCAGGCCGCGGGCGGGCTCGACTACCTCGTGGCTCTGGCCGACCGGCTGCTGCGGAAGAAGCCGGAGTGGATCACCTTCGTCGGCCCGATCGTCTCCTACCTCTTCACCTTCTGCGCCGGGACCGGGCACGTCGCCTACAGCATCCTCCCGGTGATCGCCGAAGTCTCGCGGAAGGCGGGCGTGCGACCCGAGCGGCCGATGTCGATCTCCGTCATCGCCTCCCAGCAGGCGATCACCGCGAGTCCGCTCTCGGCCGCGACGGCGGGGATGATCGCGATCCTCGCGGCCAAGCCGCTTGCGGAGGCCGGCGGCAACCCCGCGCAGGCGATCGGGCTCGCGGAGATCCTCCTCGTCTGCGTTCCGGCGACCCTCGCGGGCGTCCTGCTCGGGGCGATCTCGGTCTATCGCAAGGGGGTCGAGCTCGCCGAGGACCCCGAGTACCGGCGCCGCCTCGCCGCCGGCGAAGTTCCAGAGCCGGCCAAGATCGCGGAGCTCTCCCCCGCCGAGCATGCCAGCGCCCGCCGCGCCGTGGCGATCTTCCTCGGCGCCGCGCTGCTGGTGGTCGTCGTCGGCGTCGTGCCCGGGCTGCGCCCGGCGATCCCCGCCGACGGGCGCGGCATCTTCCCGATCTTCGGCCCGGGCGCCGCCGCCGCCGCGACTCCCGACGCCGCTCCGCCCGCCAACGCGACCTCGGTCGACGAGCAAGGCGCGGCCGTCGCCGCGGAGGCCGCCTCGTCGGAACCGATCGGAATGGTGGAGACGATCCAGATCGTCATGCTCTGCGCGGCAGCGGCGATTCTCCTGGTCACCCGCGCCTCGCCGGACAAGGCGGTCCGCGGTTCGATCATGCGGGCGGGGATCGTCGCGGTCGTCTCGATCCTCGGGATCGCGTGGCTGGGGAACTGCTTCGTCGATGAGTTCAAGCCGGAGATCGTCGCCAGGATCAGCGACGTCGCCACCGCCCGTCCCTGGACCTTCGCCATCGGCCTCTTCGCCCTCTCGATCCTGCTCTACTCCCAGGCGGCGACGGTCGCGGCGCTGATGGGCGTCGGCGTCGCGATCGGGATCCACCCGATCCTGCTCGTGGCGATGTTCCCCGCGGTGAACGGCTACTTCTTCCTTCCGACCTACGGGACCGTCGTCGCGGCGATCAACTTCGATCCCACCGGCACGACCCACATCGGCCGCTTCGTGCTCAACCACAGCTTCATGCGGCCGGGGCTCGTCGCCACCATCGGGGCCGTCGCCATCGGCATGGGACTCGTGACGCTCTACCGCGCGCTGGGGTGGGTGGGATGAGCGTGCGATGCGCCGCATCCTCCCGGGCCGAAGGAGCCTCACGAGGCGCTGCCCGGCGACGTTTCCGCACCGCCGCGAGCGCCGCTCCCGCGGCGTGCATGACCGCGCTTCTCTTGGCCGGGCCCGCCGGGCGACTCTGGGCAGCCGCAGCGTCCAGCGACGATATCGCCCCGAGCGCCGCGGATGCGCCGACCTCCGCTGCGCTCTCGGCGCCGTGGTCGGAGGAGACCGACGGTCGCATCCGGCGCGAGCTCGCGGCGCTGAGAGCCGAGCTGGAGGCGTACCGGCGCGGCGAGAGCGACGGCTCCTGGCTTGACGGCGCCCGGGCCGACGCGATCCGCGCGCTCGTCGACGACGTCCTCGCGGATGCCTCGACGCGCACGTCGCTTCAGTCCTCCGACATGGTCGCCGGCTACGACGGCAAGGCGTTCATCGGCTCGCCCGATGGCTCGCACCTGCTGCGCATCCACGGCTTCCTCCAGGCGCGCTGGACGATGAACCATCGCCAGTCGACGCCTCCCGACGAGGAGGACTGGACCGAAGGCTTCTCGATCCGGCGCGCCCGGTTCTTCTTCGACGGCACGATCGAGACGATCGGATACCGCTTCCGCTTCACCTCAGGGAGCGACGGCCGCTTCAGCCTCGACCAGGCCTACGCCGACCTGCCCATCGATGAGAGCGGGTACATCGTTCGGCTGGGACAGGTCTACCTGCCTCTCTTTCGCGACGACTTCGTCAGCGGCGACGGACAGCTCGCGGTCGACAGCTCGGTGGTGAACCAGCTCTTCAATCCCGGCAACAGCCAGGGAATCCAGCTCCGGCGCGAGTGGGAGACGATCCGCTTCTGGCTGGCGTTCTCGGATGGGCTGCGCTCCGCGAACCGCTCTTGGGACGATCCCGCCGACGCCGAGTACGCCCTCACCGGCCGGGTCGAGGTCCGCGGCGGCGCGGGCAACTGGTCGCGCTTCGACACCTACACCTCCTATCCCGGGGAGAAGACCGGGTGGATGGTCGGCTTCGGCGCCAACTGGTCGGGCGGCGCCAAGCAGGCCGACGACGCCACCGTCGACCTCGCGTACTTCACGCTCGACGGGACGATCGAAGGCGGCGGCTGGAACGTCTCGGCGATGGGGGTGCTGGCGTACGACAACCTCGACCTCGCGAGCGGGCGCGCCATCGACGCAGGCTGCGTCCTCCAGGGCGGGCTCTTCGTGGCGCCGACGGTCGAGCTCTTCGCGCGCTACGACCTCGTCTTCGCCAGCGACGATCGGCCCGGAGCGACCGAGCCGTTTCAGGGCGTCACCGCCGGCTTCACGTGGTACATCGCCCCGAACAGCCAGCGGCTGAAGTGCGTCGCGAACCTGATCTACTTTCCCGAGGCGACCACGGAGACGCTCGTCGAGGCCGTCGGAGGGAACTTCGCCAACCAGGGGCTGCTCCCCAGCGACTCCGGCAATCAGTGGGCGTTCCAGGCCCAGGTGCAGATGCAGTTCTGATCGCGTCGGCGCGGCCGGTTCAGCGCCCCGCGTCGCGCTTCCGCTGCATGATGAAGAGGTGCTTCATCAGGGTGGAGGCCGCTGCGCCGCCGGCCAGGACGATGCCGCGCCAGCCATCGCGGAAGCCCCCGCGCAGGAGCGCCTGCTTCAGGAACGCGGCGCCGGGACTCACGAGCACATCCCAGAGCGTCCCGCCCGAGGCCCCGCCGAGAGCGGCGGCCTTGGCGTAGGCGAGCTGGCGGCGCAGCATGTCCTCGAGGTCGGCGAAGGAGTCATGCCGGCAGTCCCCGCGAAGCCTGCCGATCCGCCCTCGGCGCGGCGCGGAGCCCGGCGACGGGGCATCGAGGAGCACCAGCTCGTCATGGGGCGCCTGACCGCGCGCCGTCGCCCGGCCGCCGCGGACGAGGCGCAGGCGCCACTCCGGCTGAAACGCATGGTGCAGCCACGCGCCCGCGAAGTGCAGCTTGCGATTGATCTCGTACCCGTCGATCGCCGGATCGTCGCGATCGAGGGCCTCCCGGATCGATGCTGCGAGCGCCGGCTCAAGCGACTCGTCCGAGTCGAGGACGAGGATCCACGGCGCCGCCGCGCAGCGCTCGAGGGCACAGCGCTTGGCGGCGACGTTGCCTTCCCAGTCGCGGTGAACCACCTCCGCTCCCGCGGCCCTGCACGCCTCGATCGTTCCGTCGGTCGAGCCGCTGTCGATGACCAGCACCTCCGCCGCGAGCCCGGCGATGGAGGCAAGCGTGCGCGGGAGCGTCCGCATGCTGTCCTTGGCGGTGATCGCCACCGCGAGGCGCGGTCCACGGGCTGGCGGGCTCGTCACGGGCGGCGATCATACTGGCGAGGGCGCCGACCTCGATCGTCTCGGCCGAACGGACCTCCGGAGGATCGCGCCGGCGTCGGCCGCGGCGAGGCGGCAGGGCGACGACGCCGAGTCGTCCGACTCCGAGGAACCCTCCCGGTTCGAGCCGGCCGCGGCGGACGACCCGGCGAGTCCCCGCCGCGTCGCAGGGCGCGGCCCGCGCCGGAGTGACGTTCGCCGCGCGCTGCTACGGTCGTTGCATCATGCCACGCAGCACGACCTCGTCGCGTCGAGCCGCTCCCCCGATCGCGCCATCCACGTCGTGGGCTCCGATCGCCGCAGCCGCGATTCTCGTCGCCGCGGCTCAGCGGGCGCACGCCTTGGACGCGGCTCATCCGGCGAATCCAGAGGCGGCGGGGCCGCGCTCCCTCGCCGAGGCGGTGCTTCGCGCCACCCTCGACGGTGCGCCGGTCGAGCTCACGTTCACGCCGCTCGGCTTGCGCAGCAGCGGCTTTCGCCTTTTGGTCCAGGGTGACGACGGCGCCTTGACCGAGGTCGGCGCCCCTCCGCCGCGCACGGTGCGCGGAACGGCTGCGGGTCGACCTGATCTGCTGGCAGCCGGAAGCCTCCGCGACGCGGGTCTCGACGCCACCGTGACCATCGACGGCATCGGCACCTGGGCGCTGCGCGGCCCGGGCGAGGGCGCGCTGCGGGCCGACGACGGGGCGGGGGTCGCGACCGCGGTCACTTCCTGGCGCTCGCTGTCCCTTCCGCCAGGGGCCTGCGCCGCGCTCGATCCCTGGGCGGCCGCTTCCGCCGCGATCGATGGCACGGGCGAAGCGCTCCGCGGGATCGTCGACGACGGTGGGATCGGCCCACCGACGCTGCGCGGCATCGGCCGCAGTGGACATGTCGACGCGGTCGAAGGTCTCGGCGGAGTCGCCGGCGCGACCTGCCCGCGCATCTGCCAGATCGCATTCGACACCGATTACGAGTACTTCCTCGCCAACGGGAGCTCGATCGAGGAGACGGTCGCGGACATCGAGTCGATTCTCGCGGGGATGCTCCCGATCTTCGAGTCGCAGCTCGGGGTGACCTTCGTCCTGACCGCGATCATCGTGCGGACCTCGCCCGAGGATCCCTATACCGCCGACGCATTCCTGCCGCTGCTCCACGAGATCAAGGACGAGTGGGGTGCGAACTTCGCCGACGTTCCCCGCGACCTCGCCCACCTGATGACCGACCGGGTCGTCGGCTCGACCCTCGGAGCCGCCTGGGTGCAGGGGGCGTGCACGGAGCAGTTTCACTTCGGCTGGTCGCGCTCGAAGTTCAGCACCGACTACGCCGTCCGGGTCTTCCTGACCTCGCACGAGGTGGGCCACAACCTCGGCGCGACCCACGACTGCGGCCAGCCGGACTGCGGCATCATGTGCGGCACCTCCTGCTCGACGACGCTGTTCAGCCTGATGTCGAAGCTCCAGATCGGCATCCACCTCGGGAACACGACGTGCATCGTCCCCGAGCCCGCCGACCTCGACGGCGACTGCGCCGTCGGCGCCGCCGACCTGGGACTCCTCCTGGCCAACTGGGGCGGCAGCGGACCGGGCGACCTCGACGGCGACGGCTTCGTCGGACCGGGTGATCTCGGAATCCTGCTTGCAGCGTGGAGCCGGTAGCGCTCGGGCGCGCCGCCGCTCGTGCGGTGCCCGCCCGCGGCGACGATCGCCGGATGACCTGGCCTCGTGCGGCCCAGCCATCCGGCGATCGTCGCATCGGAAGCGATGATGCATCGATCCGGAGGCCCTCGGCGTGCCGGACCTCAGGCGTCGCCACCGCCGCCCCCGCAGGGCGGGCAGAACTTCTGCGCCAGTGCGGCGCAGAGCCCGTCCCACTGGAAGTCGCAGCAGTGCGGGGCAAACTCGCAGACGTTCGCGGCGCAGGCCGGGTCGCCGCAGCCAGGCTGCGGGCCGGGTGTGCAGCAGTCGTTCACGGCCGCGCAGAAGACGATGCCGTCAGGACCGTCGCCGCCTTCGCAGAAGAAGACCACGGTCTCGAAGGGCGTGCCGTGCGCGCCCTCCGCGGCGCCGCCCTCGGCCGGCCCCGGCTCTCCACCGGAAAGCCACGCGATCCCGATCGTGCCGCCAATTCCGCCACCGCCCGAGCGGCAGTTCTCGGGAAGATCCCAGAGACAGGAACCGCCGTTTCCTCCGGGCCCGGGAATGCCGCAGGATCCGACGGCGGATCCCCCGGCGCCGGAGACAGGAACGGACGCCAGCGCCACCCCGTCGATCCCGCGCGCGCCGCCGCCGACACCGCCATCCGCCGTTCCGTTGCCCCCCTCTCCTCCGGCGCCTCCGAAGCCGGCCCATCCGTCGAACGAGCAGGGGCACGAGGCGCCGGCTCCACCGACTCCGCCGGCGCCGCCGTAGGCAAACGCGGGGCCTCCATGACCGCCATTGCTCGCGAGCGCACCGCCGATGCCATTGCCCTCGCGAGCGACGACCAGCCGCCCGTCGCCGCCGCGGCCGCCGGTGGCCGTGGCGTAACCGCCGCCGCCGCCGTCGCCGCCGTCGTGGTCTTCGTTCGCGTCGCACGCGAGGCAGCTCCCGCCGGCGCCTCCGACGCCAGCGGTCGCGTTCGCGATCCCACCCCACGGCGAAGAGTCAATCTGAATCATGTTTGCGACGACGAACCCCGCAGAAGGCAGCATCGCGTCGGTCGCGACGATCTGGATCCGCGTCGGAGACCCCGCGTCGCCTCCCTGGGCCACCGCGTAGCCGCCGCGACCGCCGACGGCGCCGCACTCGAAGCAGTCGGCTCCCTTGCCGCCGAGCGCGTCCGCACGCCCGCCATCACCGGCGGAGCGGATCGTCATCGCGGCCGTGGTGCTCCAGAAGATCATGTCTGCCACGAGGATGAGCGATCCCGCATCGCCGCCATCGCCGCCGCGCGCGCAGGCATCGCCGCCGCAGTCGCAGTTCTGCCCGTTGCCGCCGCGCACATCGGCGATGCCGCCGGGGCCGCCGGGGCAATTGCAGATCTCGCCGTCGACGAGAAGCGCCGCGCCCACGGCGCCGATGAAGGCGACGTTGAGACCGTTGCCGCCTCGTCCCGCGACGCCGACCGCGCTGCGATCGCCCTGAAGCAGGAAGCTCTCGCCGCTGAGAAGGTCCGGCGGCAAGGAGCAGAGACGATCGAATGCGCCCGTGACGACCAGATCGTCGAGGAAGTACAGAAGGAACGAACCGAGACGCGGCCCCGGATCGCCAGCGCGCGACGTGACGGTGGGACAGGCCTCGGACGGAAGCCCGCCCGCGCACCAGGGCTCGTCGATCGGGTCATCGCTCGCAGCCGCCTGCGCGGGCGCTGCCCCCTGCGGAGCGCCATGCCCCGGGAGCAGCGGGACGATCCGTCCATCGATGCGGCTGGGCCCGGTGAGGATGAGGACCGTCTCCGGCTCGACGTAGAGATCGGTTCCCGCAGGCACGTGAATGCCGTCGGCGATCACGATGCCCGAGAGCACCTCCAGATCGCGCGTGAAGCGCGGGCCGTTGCGGGCTCCGAGCGCACGGAGCAGGTGAGGATCGCGGACTTCGGGGAGACGCGCGCCGAGATCGGCGAGATGCCGCTCGCGAAGGTCGCCCGCCAGCGCGCGATCGACCTCGATCTGGAGTGCACCGGCGAGGTCCGTCTTGAGGCCCGCGTCGTGCCGTCCAGGCGCGGAGACGGAAGGCGATCGATCGACGCTGCCGCCTTCGATGGGGCCGGTCACCGGGCTCCGCGGCTCGATCGCAACGACGGAGCTCCGGGCCGTCGCGCCCGTCGCTCCGGCGAGCGCGGCGCCCAGCAGCCCGCCGGCGAGCACGGCCGCGACGCGTCCGCCGCGGGGGGTTCTCCCGCGGCGCCTTCCGTTTCCGGAGGCGCCGCGCGCCGCCGCGTGCTGCGCGACGCGATCGACCGGGTGAAGAGCCGATGGGAGCGGCTCGTGAGATGGGATGTCTGCTCGTGGCATGGGATATCTCCTTCGTCCCGGATGCGGGACGACGCTGTGGCGCGCCGAACGACCGGCGCTGGACGTCTGAAGTGCCTGCCTCGGAGGGCAGCAGTGCCGCACCGGGGCGGGGCGCGGAGAGGCGCCGGGGTCGGAGCGGCTGGACCAGTTCTGGCGAGCGGGCGGCGCGCGTGTCCGGCGCGCCCGATTGGCAATGGTCGACTCTGGTCGACTCTGGTCGGCCGTGGTCGAGGGACTCAATCGGACCGGCGAAAGGGCGCGAATCGCGGTCCCTTCGCCCGTCGCTCGCTCTTCCGGGTCAACGGCAGCGATGCGGCGCACTCACGCGCTGCGCCGAAAGGGACCTCGGACTCGCGCGCGCACCGCGGGAGCCGCCATCGAACGCCTGGTCGGAGCCGCACCCCGGCGAGCGCCGGCCCGGACGCCGGCCCGGACGCCGGCCCGCGTCGGCACAGGCACGCACCGGAGCGCTACGCGGCCTCGTCGAGCGCCGCGAGGAACTCTCGAAGCCGCTCGAGATCGAGCGTCGCCACCGCCGTCCCGCGGACGAGATCCGTCGCGCTCCCGGGCGGCAGCCCGCGGGGCCGGCGCCGGCTGCCCTCGGCGCGCCCCCGACCGCGCTGCGGCATCCGCCGCTCCGGAAGGCAGCGCGTGACCGCCACGGCCACCCCGTCGCACTCGAAGAGCAGTCGATCGAGTCGGCCGATGCGGCTCTCGACGGTCACGAATCGCGGCTCCTCGAAGCCGAACGTGACCAGATCCTCGGCGATGTCGCCGATGCGCCGTCGGGTGTACACGCGGATGTGCAGCGTCATGTCGCCATCGAGGCGCCCGGCCGCGGCCCGCCCGACAAGCAGCGTGCCGATCACGTCGACGTGCTCCTCGAGCACCGTCATCACGCTCTCGGCGAGCTCGAGCCTGCCGCGGAGCATCGCGGGATACCCCTCGGCGCCGAGCACCTGCATCAGCATCGGCGCCAGATGGCGCCGCACGAGTCCTGCGGTCGGAGCCGCCCCCGGCGGAGCGTGCTCGCGCTCGAGCGCGACGCGGATCGCCCCGGCGACGTCGCGCACCGATCCCTCGGCGACGTACTGCGCCGCGCGGATGGCGACCCTCTCCGTGAGCGGATGCATGGACCGAGGATACGGGCCTCTCGTGCGCGCTCCATGCCCTCACCGACGCCCAAGGACGGCCAGCTTCTCGCGGAGGAACGTCATGTGGTGTTCAAGGTGCCGGCAGTCGCCTTCGAGGATGCCCGCGAGGGTGACGATGCCGCGCTCGCTGTGGACTCCCTCGCGATCGAAGGTCGCGGGATCGTCGGCGGCGAAGGCGCTCAGGATCGGGGCCAGCAGCCTCCTGTTGAGCGCGAGCCCGCTCGCGGCCAGCGCGCCGTCGAGACGCTCGGCGCGGAGCCTCGCGGTGAAGGCGTTCTCATCGAACCCCATCAGCAGCGGCCGCTCCATCGCTGCGATGCGGCGCATGCGGTCGCAGGCGACGATCTCGCTCTCGTAGAGGTGGACGACGAGCTGCTGGACCGACCAGCGCCCGGGGACGGGGACCGCGAGGAACTCGCCCTGCGAGAGGTCCTTTACGGCGGCGACAAGCTCATCGCCGCCGCGCACGAAGCGTTCAAGAAGCGCGAGCAGTTCCGGGGTGCTGCGGGGTCGTCGATCGCTGGACATGGCGGGGAGGAGCGGGAAGCGGGCGAGCGGAGCGGGAGTGAGATCGAAGGCGCGACGCGGACTCGCGGCGCCAGCAGCCCGTGGCGAAAGTGATCTGCAGGCGAGGGCGAGCGGGGAGGCCAAGATGAGATTCGCCTCTCCCCCCGTCCGCAGCCCGAATGACCTTCGCCGCAGGCTGCCAGCGCAGGGCGCGAGGCCGCCAAGCCCGAAGGGGCCGCCCGCTCGGCGCGGCGGCGGCCGTCGCGATGCGGGCCGGTCGGCGCCGCGCCCGGAGCGGGCGATGGCTCGGGCGCTCCGGCGCATCGGTGGCCTCAGTCAGGCAGCCGCGCGGGCCGCCGAGCGCGCAGGGAACCGCGCCCTCAGCCGCGCGGGTAGTTCCACTGACGGCCGGGCTCGTAGTCGAGCAGCGTGTAGAGCTCCTTGCGCGTCTGCATCCGCGGCAGCAGCTCGCGCATCGATCCCTGGGCGCGGAGTCCGGCGAGGCCCTCGTCGACGGCGCGCATCGCCAGCCGCATCATGCTCAGCGGGTAGATCACGATCTGATAGCCCATCTCCCCGAATCGCCACGCGGGGATGTCCGCCGTCTTCCCGAACTCGGTCATGTTGGCGAGCAGCCACCCCGGCGACGCCCGCGCGAAGCGCTCGAACTCCTCCTCCGTGTGAAGCCCCTCGGGGAAGATCGCGTCGGCGCCGGCGCGGCGATAGAGGTTCGCCCGCTCCACGGCGTCGTCGAAGCCGGTCACGTGCCGCGCATCGGTGCGGGCGATGACGAGGAACTCCGGGTCCGGGCGGCTCTCCGCCGCCGCCGCGACCTTCTCCGCCATCGCCGAGGCCGGAACGAGGTCCTTGCCGTCAAGATGGCCGCAGCGCTTGGGAAAGACCTGGTCCTCGATGTGCATCCCCGCGGCGCCGGCCCGCGCGTACGCCACGGTCGTGCGGATCACGCACTCGACCTCTCCGTAGCCGGTGTCCGCATCGACGATCGCGGGAAGGCCGCTCGCATCGGCGATCTCGCGGATCGTCCGGCACATCTCCGTCAGCGTGATCAACCCGATGTCGGGATACCCCGCCACGTTCGCGGTCGCGCCGCCCGAGATGTAGCAGGCATCGAAGCCGTGCCGCGCCGCCGCACGGGCGACCAGCGCGTTGAAGACGCCGGGCACGACGACGACGCCGCGCGCCATCGCGTCGCGCAGGCGTCTCCCGGGGGACGCGATGGAGGCGCGGTGTGCGTGGTGGGAGTGCGGCGTCGAAGGTGCCGGCCGCGTCGAGCCGGAGTCGTTGGCGGTCATCGAGCGCAGGGTAGCGATGAGACCGGAGCGCTCCGCCGGTGCCGATCCGGCCGGGCTGCGGGACCATGCGGCGCCGCTCACGCAGCCGGCGCCATCGCGCGGAGATCCGCGGCGGCGGGATCGGCGGGCGCTGCGATGCGCCGGCTTGCCTGCGGAACCGTCGGCGCTTCGTCGGCGGTCGGCGCGGTCGGTCCGGACTCGGAGATCCCCGCCGGCAGTGGCGGCGCCGGGGGAATCGGGGCGATCCGCGAGAACGCATCGGGTCGTCCCGAGCGCTGGTACCTGAAGACCGTCCGCGCGGCGCTGGGACCGCTGCCCTCCGCGGCGTCGACCCAGAGGTACGCCGCGTAGCCGTGCCGCTCGAGGGCGTCCTCGAGCGCATCGAGGTACCGTTCCGGATCGCTCTGATAGAGCGGCAGCAGCAGCGCGAGGTCCGCGGCGGCCTCCACATCGCTCCGCTCGATGCGCCACCCCTTGGAGGCGTAGCGGTCGATCGTCTCGTTCCGCGACCGCAGCACGGCGGGGTTGCTCGGGTCCGGATGCGTGGAGACCAGGAGCATCCGCGCCTGCGGGGCCGGCGCCGCATCGAACGGCGACGCGACCGGGGTCGGCGGCGCGCCGCCGCGCTGCGGTTGGGAGGTTCCGGAGACGAGGCCCGCGGGTCCCGCCGTCATGGTCCGGACCGAGAAGAGCGAGAAGGCGAGCAGGGTGAACCCGCCGATCAGCGCGATCGCGAAGAGCGTCGTCGCGATGAGCGCAGCCGACGTCCGGTCGCGGCGAGGCCGGGGGGAGCCGGGCCCGCCACCGCGGCGCCCTCGGCGGGATGCCCTGAACGACTCCGTCCGCTCCAGCGTCCGGACGCGCACCCGCTCGCGGAGCGCCTCCGCCCGCTGCCGCGCCGAGGCGAGCTGCGCCGCGGCCGAGAGGCGCCCCGCGGCCGCGTCGGGCTTCGGCGGCGGGTAGGTCGGCGTCTCCGCCGCGTCGACGACCGCATAGGCGCCCGTCCACCAGTTGGTGATCCGCAGCCGCGGCGCCTTCGGCGCCGCAACCTCGCCGCCGCGGGCGCCGACCGCCCCCATCGCCGCGGCGACCGCGGCTTCGGGTGCCGGGCGCCCGCCCATCGAGGGGAGATCGGCCGGGCGGATCCCCCAGGGATCAGCCGAGGCGAGGACGTAGCGGAGATCGTCGAGCATCGAGCCGGCGCTCTCGTACCGCTTCGAGTACTCCGCCATCGCCCGGCGCACGATCCACCGCAGCGCCTCGGGGCTTCTCCGCGCGAAGGCGCTGAGACCGCCATGCGCGGGGAAGGTGTTCTCCAGCGCGAAGTAGAGGACCGCACCGGCGCCGTAGATGTCGAAGCGGGCGCCGTCGACCTGGTGGACCTTCACGCCGCGGAGCGCCTGGCGGACCATCTCGGGATCGCGGAAGTACTCCGTGCCGTGGGTCGTGAGGGTCATCGCGGAGCGCAGCGGCGTCACGAGACCGAGGTCGACGAGGTGGGCCCGGCCCTTGTCGACGATGATGTTCTCCGGCTTGACGTCCTTGTGCCAGAGCCCGCCCCGGTGGTAGGACGCGAGCGTCTCGACGAGGTCCGCGACGTAGCCGACGGCCGCGACGAGGGGGCGGCCCGAGAGGCCGGTCCCCCCGCCCTCCCCATGGAGCTGCCGCACCGCGACTCCGAGCGACTCCCCCGCGTGGTACGGCATGACGTAGAAGAAGCGCGACTCGTCGAGGCCGTGGTCGAGCACGAGCCCCATCTGCTTGGCGCACTCGAGCGCCCGCGACTCGCGGACGATCTGCGGCAGGCTGGAGCCATCCTCGATCGCGAAGGACTTGATCACCACCAGCTCGGGCATCGCCCGGTCGCGCCGACGGAGGGTCTCGTCGGGCTCGGCGACGTAGAGCTTGGCGCCCGACCCGCCGGGCCGCAGCGTCCCGACGATCCGGTAGCCCTCGAACTGTCCGAGGCGCGACGAGGAGACCTCCGGTCCCGGAGCGGCCGCGAGGGCCTCGGGCACGCGCTGCTCGATCCCCTCGAGCACGCCGTCGAGAAGGAAGAGCCGCAGCGGACGGCGGATCACCGCCCGGTAGAGCGACGCGCCCGCGACCTTGCACTCGCGCACGACGCCCGACGCGAAATGCCCCGCCTGCGACCAGCGGCCGATGATCACGCTTCCGAGGGTGAGCGGCAGGAGCACCAGCGCCGCGATCACCGCGCCGACGGTGCGGAGCGCGTCGCCCACCACGCCCGCGACGAACTCGACCACGTGGCGGATCGACCAGCCGATCCCGCGGAACGTCCACGCGATGCCGCTTCCCAGCCCGCGCAGGAGCGGCACCCCGACGAAGATCACCGCCAGCAGCGCGAGCAGCGCCGCGGCGCCGACGACGATCACCTGCGCCGCCGCGCCGTCGAGCTGGGCAAGCTGGATGGTCCCACCGGTCATCGCCGTCGTGATCGCTGCGGTCATCGCTGTCGTCCTCTCTCCGTCGGGCGGGGAGCGCCTGCGGGTTCGTCATCGAAGCGCGCGGGCTTCAGAAAGCGTCGGACGCGGCACGGTCCTCAAGGACCGCCCGCGACTGAATGTGGTAGATGTCGGCGATTGCCTCGTCGAAGAGCGCGTCCTCGCTTCCGAGCCCGGCGCCCTCCGCCTCCGCGAGCTCCTCCGACGTGAAGCTGTACGTGGCGATGCTCTCGCGCACGCGCCGCCGCAGCGTCTCGCGGATGCGCTGGAGGTGCCGCGTCACCGTCGGCTCGCTCACGCCGAGCTGCTCCGCGACCAGCTTCCCCTGCACGCCTTCGAAGACGCGCATCCTGTAGACCTGGAAGCCGAGGAAGTCTTCCTCCGCCTCCGTGCGTCGGATCGCCGCATAGACCTTCGCGCGGAAGATTCCCTGGTGATACGCCTCGTCCGCGGTGGGGACGCCGGAGCGGCCCATGAAGGTCTCGTCCAGCGACGCCGGCTTCCGGCCGGCGTTCCGCTTCTGGGCCATCCGTCGGTCGATCTCGTCGCCGAGCGTGTGCTTGGCGATCGAGAGCAGCCAGGTGCTGAAGCGCGCCCCGCGCGCGGGGTCGTACCGGTCGATCGCGTTGGAGAGCGCCGCGAGCGTTTCCTGGGTGAGATCGCGGATGGTCTCCGCGCCGATCTGTCCGCGCCCCCAGCGCGAGAGCTGGGCCCGGATCACCGGACCGAAGGTCTCCCAGAGCTCGTACCACGCGGCCTGGTCCTGCTCGCGGAGCCGGCGCACGAAGGAGGTGGTGAACGGAGTCATCGCGAGCACGCCCCTTGGTTGGGGAGGATCGGGCGGCGCTTTCACCCCCGCATCCCGGACCATCCGGGCGCGAGGAAGTCGCCGATGCGGCTTCCCCGCTGCGCACAGGCCGAAAGCGCGAAGTCCACGCCCTTCGGTGAGGGTAGAGAAGGACGGCTTTCTCAGCGAGCCGGCGGACCGAGGGGCTTCCGCAGCGCGACCCCGGGGAGCCGCGGCATTTCTCGACCCGGATGCGTCGGCCTGAAAGTGCCCGCGACGCCCTCCGAAGAAGAACGCCGTCGGCCGCTTCCCGCCGAGTTCCGGCGAAGCCGCCCTGCGGAGCCGTCCGACACCCCGACTTCACCCCGTCGACCCCTTCGGTCGACGCCGCACCGTTCCCTCGGTCCTCAACGGGCCTCACAGAGAAAGGACTTCGAAATGCCGAGCATCATCCGACCGCTTCTTCGCTGGGGTCTCGTCGGCGTCATCGCGCTCGGCGGGGCGACGCTGCTCGTGGGTCCGGACGTCATGTCCGCAGGTGTGCACCACGTGCGGTCGAAGGCCTCCTCCCTCGTCGGCAGCTTCGTCGACGACCCCGCTGCACTCCGACGCCAGCTCGTCGCGCTTGGCGCCGAGTACCCCGACCGGATCGCCGCCGTGCGCGGCGAGCTCGCGAGCGTCCAGCGCCAGATCGAGCAGCTCGAGCACGACACCGAGGTCGCCCGCCGCGTCGTCGTCAACGCGGGCGCCGATCTCGCCGACCTCCGCGACCTGATCGCCGAAGCGGAGTCGACCGCGACCGCCAAGGGCGTCCCGGTGGCGATCCGCACCCGCGGCGTGCGTCTCGATCTCGACGCCGCCCACGCCGAAGCGCGCCGAGTCGGCGACATCCGCCTCGCCTACGAGGACCGCGCCGCCGCGAACGAGCATCAGCTCCGCATCCTCGGCGAGCAGCGGCACCGGCTCGAGGAGATCCTCGGCCGGCTCCAGTCGGAGTATGGCGAGTTCGAGCTGAAGCTCGCCCAGATCGACCGCCAGATCGACGCCATCGAGCGCAACGAGCGCCTCATCGACATGACCCGGCAGCAGAAGGCCGCCTTGGCCCAGTACGAGAAGTTCGGCCGTCTCGGAAACCTCTCGCAGCTCGAAGCGAAGCTCGCAGAGCTCTCTGCGGTGCAGGAGGCCCAGTTCGAGGCGCTCTCCCGAGCCGGCATCGACCGGGACTACGAGCGCACCGCCCGCCGCGAGCTCGATCGCGGCTCGCGATCCGACAGGCTCGACGCGCTCCCTGCGTCGACTCCCGCCACGACGCCCGCACTGCGGAGCGTCGCACGGGCCGAGACGGTCGTCATCGAGCGCCGGTAGTCCGGGACTCGGCGCACTCCTGCCGCCAGCGCTGCAGTGCCAGGTCCTCCAGATCGTCCACCCTCACCCGCACGCCGCGGCGGAGCGCCCGCTCCGCCGCGGCGTGTGTTTGGTGCCGCAACCCCGGTGAACGCGGCCCGGCGTCCATCGACGATCGGGTGCGCGACCGCGCTCACCCCTCGAGGACACGCCCAGGAGACCGGGGATCGGCAGCGGCGCGACGCGCGACCCGCGGCGGCGACGACAGCGATCGGCGGCGACCGCGCCCCCGGCGCCGGTCGTCCCCAGCGACGTCCGCGAGCCCCGGCCCGACGCTTCGTTCGAGGTCCGGCCGCGAGGAGGGCCTTCCCCTCGCGACTGACGCGGGCCCGTGTCGATCACTCCTCGGCGGTCGCATCCGCCCGAATGAGAATGCGCTCGTACGGCTCTGCATCGACGACGATCGCGCCGCCCGCACCGACCGTGGCGTCGCTCCAGCCGATGCGGCCCTTGGCCTTCCGCTCGATGTGCACCGTCGAAACGCCGGTGTTGACGATCGTGGCGGCGATCCGGGAGTCGGGCATGAACTCGACGGACGATCCGGGTCCGAGGGCGGCGCGGACTTCCGTGCTGGGGGGCGAGGCGCACCCGGAGGCGAGCGCCGTGAGAATCGCTGGAATGGTGAACATCCGCATGACGAAACCGTAGGACCCGGGCGGGGTCGCTACGATCGAGGGTCCCGCATCCTCCCCGGCCTTCCGGCCTGCCGCGGGGCGGCGCTCCGACGCACGGCGACCCCGCCGACTCTGGAGCCACGACCACGAGTCTCCGCTCGCCCCGGCAGACCGCTTCCCGCGCGTTCGGACACCCCACTCCGCCGTGCCCTCGACCGTCGTCAAACTTCTTGAGACCGCCCAGCGGCGCGCGCTCATCGACGCCGCGATCCGCGGCGCCGGCTGGGGGGCCGCCGGAGGCGCGACCGCGTCGCTGACCGCCTTGGCGCTCTCGAGGCTCATCCCTCTCGGGTGGGCGAACGAGGCGATCCTCGCGCTGCTTCCGCTCGGAGTCGTCGCTGGAGCCGTTGCCGGCGCCCTGCGGGCGCCGCGTCGAGAGGCGGTCGCCTCGCTCCTCGATCGGCAGCTTGGCCTTGAGGATCGCGTCGGCACGGTGCTCGCCCTCGATGCGTCGGCGCTGCGCGTCGACGCCGAGTTCGACGGGCTGATTCGCCGCGAGACGGAGGCCCGGGCCGCCGGTCTCCACGCCCGCGATGCCGTCGAGCTGCGCCCCGGCGGCGGCTGGCTCTGGACGGTCGGCTCCGCTGCGCTCCTCGCTGCGGCGTTCGTCTGGCTTCCCGAGCGCGCGGCGGTGCCCGCTGCCGCACCCGAGCCACACGAGGTCGCGGCGCTGCGCGAAGCGATCCGGACGGATCTCGAACAGGCGACTGCGGAAATCGCCCGACTCCGCGAACGGCCTGAATCGCCCCCCGATGGCGGGACGGTCGGATCGGCCGCCGCCCCCGCACTTGACGAGACGATCACCCAGGAGCGTCTCGACGAGCTTCGCCGACTTGCCGCGCAGCTCGCCCAGCCGGCGTCGTCGCCGGAAGAGCTCGCCGCGGCGCGCGAGCAGGCCGCTGCGGCGCTCGAGAGCCTCGCCGACGACGCCGAGCGCCGGGCGCTCGAAGCGCAGCGGATCGCCGATCGCGCGGCGGAGCAGTTCGCCTCGATGGTGCGCCGCGAACCGCCGCCGCAGGCGGGAAGCCTCGCCGACGCGCTCCGCGGCGGACGTTTCAGCGACGCGATCGACGCGCTCCGCGACCTTGAGCGCAGCGCGGCCGCGCTCGACGAGGCCCAGCGCAGCGAGCTCGCGTCGTACTTCCGCGATCTCGCCGCCGAGAGCGAGAAGGGCGCGCGCGACGAGACGGTCGCCGGCGTCGAGAGCGCGCCGGAGATGTCGACGACGGAGCCTGCCGCACCCGACCGTGGCGACCCGGCAGCCGCCGACCGTGCAGCCGCCGCAGGTGCTTCACCCGACGGCGAAGGCGGCGCATCCAGCCCGGAGTCGGCTCCGTCCGGCACCAGCGAAGAGCCTTCGGAGCGCTCGCCGGGGGCGCCCCCCGCGGGCGCAGGCTCAGAAGATCGTGCGGCCCCCGATCCGTCCTTGGCAGACCAGGGCTCCCCGAATGGCGACTCTTCCGAGAGAGCTTCGTCGCTCGATGAAGCCTCCGAGTCAGCGAGCGGCGCTGAGTCAGGCGACGCCGAGAGAGCGCGCCAGGACCGGACCGCTCCGTCGGCGCCCGGGGCCGGCGCCCCTTCGGCCGATCCGAAGCGGCCGCCCACGACGCCGATGTCGGGGGCGCTGCGCGACCTCGCCGACCGGCTCGAGCGCGGCGCTCCCGCGGAGCCGGCCGACCGCGCCCCCACCGAGCCCGCCGAGTCCGGCGCTTCCGACCCCGCCTCCTCCGCCGGTGTGGCGGAGTCGTCCACAGAGTCCACGGGTCCCGACCGCGAAAGCCCGAGCGGCGGGAGCGCCGAAGCGACCGGTGCCGCGAACGAGGCTGGGAGCGCCGAACAGGACGCCGCCACCCAGCAAAGCGCTGAGCGAGATCGGGCGGAGTCGGGCGACGCAGGTTCCTCCGCTGCGCGCGAGCCCACGCAGGGCGCGGAGCGCGATCCCACGACGTCGCGTCCGGGCGCCGCCGAGGAAAGGCCGGCCGACGTACCGCGTCAGCCGACCGCCGGACGGGACGAACAGCAGCCGAAAGAAGGCGGAACGCCTGAGACGCAGCAGGGCCAAGGCCAGCCGCAGGAGCGGCAGCAGGGCCAAGGCGAGCCGCAGGAGCGGCAGCAAGGCCAAGGCCAGCCGCAGGAGCGGCAGCAAGGCCAAGGCCAGCCGCAGGAGCGGCAGCAGGGCGCCTCCGGGGAACAGTGCGAATCTCCGTCGGGCGGGGCCTCCGGAGCAGCATCCGAATGCCCCCAAGGCGGTCAATCCGGTGCGCACGAGGCCGCAGGCGCCGCGCCCGACTCCGGCGCGCAGCGCGACGGGCAGGCCCCCGAGTCCCAGCATCAGGCGGCTGATGGTCAGGACAGCTCCGCGGGCGCGCAGGGCGGGCAGCCGAAGGCGAACGAGGCCGGCGCGCAGGGTGGGCAGCCGAAGGCGAACGAGGCGGGCGCGCAGCCGAGCACGAGCGAATCCGGCAGCGAAGGTGAGTGCGAGGGCGGCACCGGCGCGTCGAGCGCCCCCGGTGGCGCGCCCTCCTCCGGTGGCGCAGCGGATCCCGAGAGCGGCAGCGCGAGCGGCGGCGCCCGGCGCACCCCGCGTCCCGCCGACGCGGCCGGAAGTCCCACTGGAGCGGATGCATCGGGAGGATCGGATGGCCCGCACTCCTCCGCGCAACCGAGCCTCGAGCAGCTTCTGGAGCGCGCCGAGTCAGCCCGGCGCTCCGCGGCCGCGGAGCGACAGTCGGCGCGGAACTTCCGCGAGCGTGCCGACGAGCTCGGTCAGCGCGTGAGCGACGCCGAGCGCCAGCAGCGCAATCGCTGGTCCGCGGCGGAGGCGCGGGAGCGTGCGCACGCTCCGCCCGCCGGAGAAGCTCCGCCCGCCGGAGATCCTCCGGCCGGCGCGAGCGACGCCCGCGCGGGAGCGGGCGCCGGCGCCGACGCGCTCGGCAACACCCGCCCGCGGCGGCCGATCTTCGACGAGATCGTCGATCTGGACCTGCGCAGCCCGAAGGGCAGCGCAGATCGCGACGCGGTGACGATCGCCGAGTGGTTCGACGAGCCGGCGTCCGGAGGGCTCGAGGAGGGAGCTGCGCAGCGGAATCAGGTCGATCGGTCGCAGCGCATCGACGCCGCGCAGCGCAGCGCCGAGCGCGCCATCGAGCAGGCGAACCTCCCTTCCCGCTACCACCCCCTGATGCGCCGCTACTTCGGGCGCGTCGATCGCGCCGTGGAGCGATCCGGAGCCGGCTCCGACGACGGCGGCGGGAGCACCACCGGCGGCTCCGCGAGGCCCGAGCGGCCGTGAGCCTGCGCTTCGAGGAGCCGGCGTGGCTCGTGCTCTTCGTCCCGGCGCTGCTGCTCGCCGCGCTCTCGGTGCTGCGCCTTCGCGGCGAGGAGCCGTTGCGCCTCGCGACGATCGTCGGGCTGCGGCTGCTCCTGATCACGGCGCTGGTCGCCGCGCTCGCCCGCCCGTCGATCGTGCGGAAGCTGGACGACCTCGCCGTCGTCGCGCTCGTCGACGTGAGCCAGTCCATCCGGCGCTTCGGCTTCGCCGGCTCCTCCGATGCGCCCTGGGCCGGCGCTGCCGAGGGCTCCCCGAGAGGCCGGTCCATGCTCGCGGAGATCCGCGACTGGATCAGGAGCGCTGCGGAGGCGCGCCGCCCGGACGACCGCATCGGGGTGGTCGTCTTCGACGGCGAGCCGACGATCGTCAGCGTGCCGCGGCGGGTGCGCGACCCGGTCGACGAGATCGACATCGTCTCCGCGGACGGCACCGACATCGGCGCCGCGCTCCGACTCGGCAGCGTCCTCTTTCCGTCCGACGCCAATCGACGGCTGCTCCTGGTCACCGACGGCAATGACACCGTCGGCGACGTGATGTCGGCCGTGCGCGAGGCGACGATGACGCGGCGCGGGGTGATTCCCGTCGACGTGCTCCCGATCACCTACAGCATCGGCTCCGACGTCCAGGTGATCCGCGTCGAGGCGCCGCCGACCGGCCGCCCGGGACAGATCGTGCCCCTGCGCGTCCACCTCGAAGCCTCAGCACCGGTCGCCGGCGAGCTGCTGCTCTTCCGGGAGGGCCGCATCGTGGACCTCGACCCGGCATCGAGCTCGTCCGGGCGGCGCGTGACGGTTCCGGCGGGTCGCTCGGTCGAGGTGATCATGACCACGATCGACGACGCTCCGGTGACGCGCTTCGCGGTCGTCTTCGAGCCCGACGATCCCGCCGCCGACGCGATCGTCGAGAACAACCGCGCCGAGACGCTGACCACCAATCCCGGCACCGGCGCGGTGCTCCTGCTCCGCGGCCGCGGAGACGCGGCGGGCGCGAGCGACGACGGGCGGTTCGCGGCGCTGCTCCGCTCGCTCGGCCGCCCGGTGGTGGCAGGATCGCCGGAGTCGATGCCGGGCGACCTCCTCGCGCTCCAGGCGTTCGACCTCGTGGTGCTCGACAACGTCGGCGCGGCCGAGCTCGATCCCCACCGCCAGTCGATGCTCGTGGAATACGTCGAGCGTCTCGGCGGCGGGCTGCTCATGACCGGCGGGCGCAACGCCTTCGGCGCCGGCGGCTGGCGGGGCACGGTCGTCGAGCCGATGCTCCCGGTCTCGCTCGAGCTGCCGCGCCGGCTCCAGAAGCCCCGCGCGGCGCTCGTCCTGGTGATCGACAAGAGCGGCTCGATGAGCTACCGGGTCGCGGGCACCCGGACGTCCCAGCAGGAGATCGCCAACGAAGCGGCCGCGCTGGCGATCGAATCGCTGGCGGCGCGCAGCTACGTCGGAGTGATCGCCTTCGACACCTTCCCCCAGACGGTGGTCGACCTGACGGTCAACGAGAACCCCAAGGCGATCGCCGACTCGATCCGCATGATCTCGCCCGGCGGCGGCACCAACATCGCCGGCGCACTCGTCGCGGCCCACCAGATGATCCGCCGGGCCCCCGATGTCGACGAGCGCCGGATCGTCTTTCTGACCGACGGCGTGAGCCAGACGCAGCCGATCGAGCAGGCGCTGCGCGATCTCGTCGCGGAGGGGATCACCCTCACGACCATCGGCGTCGGGGACCACGTCGACGAGGCGCTGCTTGAGCGCATGGCCCAGATCGGCGGAGGCGAGTTCCATCCGGTGCGCAATCCCCGCTCGCTGCCGCGGGTGATGGTCGACAGCGTCCAGATGTTCAACCAGCCGCTCCTCCGCGAAGTGCCCTTCCGCGCCGCCGCGATGCCGACGGGCGGCCGCCTGGCGCAGGCAGCGGACGGAGCCCCCGACCTTCGGGGGCTGGTGCTCACCTCGCCGCGCGAGGATCCCGGCGCCGTCGTCGAGCTCGCCGCGGCGCCGGACGAGCCGCTGCTCGCGCACTGGCCTGCGGGCGTCGGCTATGTCGCGGCCTTCACCAGCTCGATCGAGGGCGAGTGGGCGCGGCAGTGGCTGGAGTGGCCCGGCTGGTCGGGGTTCTGGAGCGATGTCGTGCGGCAGGCTTCTCGACCCGGCGCCGGCGGCGGGCTCGCCCTCGAGACGGCCGTCGACGGGCCGCTCCTTCGCGTCGCCCTGACCGTCGACGAAGCGGCGCCGATCGACCCGCAGGCGCTCGAGGTCGAGGCGTTCGTCTACCCGCCCGAGGGTCGCCCGGTGGCGATCGCGCTGCGGCAGGTCTCGGCTCGCCGCTTCGAGGCCGAGCACTTCATGCGCGAGCCGGGTCTTCACGTCGTCCTCGCCGCGCCGCGCGAAGCCGGTCGGCCGCTCGCGCCATTGGTGGCCGGCGATACCCGTCCCGCCGGCGAGGAGTTCCGCCGCACGCGATCCAACCTCGCCCTGCTGCGCGAGATCGCGGAGAGCACCGGCGGTCGCATTCTCGACCCAGCCTCGCCCGCCGCGCTGGAGCTCTTCGATCGCGCCGGCATGGACCCCATCGAGGCGGCCCGGTCGATCTGGGCGCTGATGCTCACCATGGCGCTTCCGCTGCTCCTGCTCGATGTCGCGTCGCGGCGCGTCGCGTGGAGCCCGGCGCGGATCGCAGCGGCGACGCGCTCGGCGCTGAGGCGCCGCAGCGCCGCGAAGGGAGCCGTCGGCTCGCTGGAGCGGCTCCGTCGCGTCGGCGCTGCGCGAAACACCGTCGACGAAGCGGCGCGGGCCGCAGCGCTCTCCGCGACGGCCGAGCGGGCGCGGGTGGCGTCCCGCCTTCGCGAGGAGTCGCGAACCGAGGGCTCGGGCGCCCCGGCTCTTTCCGCCCCATCGAGCTCGGGGCCGGGGCCGGGAGAGGCGCGCGACTCGGGGTCGCCGCCGCCGCAGCGCCCCGCCGTCCCGGCGGAAGCGGGACGGAGCGAGCCGCCGCGGGAGGGCGAGGAGCGATCGACGACATCGTCGCTCCTCGAAGCCAAGCGCCGCGCTCATGGCCGGTTCGGCAAGCACGACGCAGACTCCGGGAGCGATCGGACCGGGAAGGAGTAGCGGCCGTCGGCGAAGCTCCCAGGGGCGGCGGACGAGTCGCAGGATGAACCGCTGGATCGCCGCGACTGCGTCGACGGCGCCTCCTGCGCCTGCGCGCGCGGGCGCCCGCCAGACGCGGCGGCCTCGCCGAACTTCGGGACCGCTTCGCGGGATCGAGCGTTCCCGCATGCAGAATGCGTCCAGCGGCGAGCGGGGTCAGATGCGGGAACTCGAGCGCCCCTCGCCACCGTCTCGGCCGGGAGGCCTGCGACGGAGCCGGATCCTCGATCGCGTCGCGCGATCGAAGCCGCCACCGTCGCCTCCGAAGATCGTCGCGCCCGGCGGGCCGCCAGAACGCCGCGCTGGGCGCCCGCAGGCAACCGGCGCGAGCACCGCCCGATCACCCCCCGAGCGCGCTGCCCGACCACTGTGGCGGGCGCGCGATCGGAAGGACACACTTCCGGAAAGGACCGATCGAATGCGCAGAACTCGCACCTCGCACGCGCTGGCCTGCCTCGCCCTCCTCAGCATCGGAGCGGCCGCCGGCGGCGATGCGGCGGCCGACGTCGCGATCTTCACGTTCTCCGTCGACGGCGGCGAGAAGAGCTCCGTCGAGATCAAGCCCGGGCCCGATCCGACCGGACAGGTCGCGTACACGACGACCGTCGAGCTGGAGGATCTCATCCTCAACGTGTACTGCATTGCGAACCTCGTCCCCGGCGGGACTTCGGTCGTCAACAACACCTTCACGATCCTGAATCTCGGCGCGGAGCCGCGAACCGTCCTCTGCCATGTCGTCGTCGCGCTGCCCGAGACCCTCTACTCCAACGTGCTCGTCGGCGGAGTCTCCTCGATGCGCCTGACGACCGATGCCGACGGCGGCGAGCTGACCTGCGCGCCCGGGAGCACCGCGGCGATCGGGCTCGTCAAGCAGCAGGGGGTGGTCCATCAGCTCTTCTACTGCCCGTTCCAGTTGGCGATCTCCGGCCAGGGGACGATCGTCTCGAACACGTTCTTCGGCCTTCCGATCCCGTCGCTGCCGGTTGCGGGGCCGATCTCGCTGGTCGGTCAGTCCACCGGAATCACGATCACGCCGGGAGACACCGCCACCAGCAAGCTCGCCTTCGGGATCAAGGGCAACCCGATCCCGCTCCCCTGAGCCGAGTCTCAGGACGACTGGAGAGACCGCGCGTGCGGGGCTGCGCCGCATCCGGCGCAGCCCCGCGCTTGGCATTCCATCGCCGGTCGCGGCGATGAGCGCGCGTCGAACGCGACGCGATGCAGCGGAGCGCGCACCGCTCCCACGGCTGTCATCCGACTCGTTGGTCCCTGCCGGGCATCGCAACGCCGCCGACGCTGCCGGCGCCGCCGGAGGCGCTTCGCGGATCGTCCGTTCGTGCGCGCATGCCCGAGAGCCCGCGCCAGCGGAGATCGGAGCCGCAACGTCGACCGAGGCCGAACGACGCTGGGAGGGCCGCGGACCTCACGCTCAGCGATCCTCGCGCCCCCGACTCAGGCGCTCTGGATCATGCCGCGCCTCACGCCCCCTTGCGCCCCCTCAGGCCCCCCTTAGCACTACAGCGCCCCTTACTCCCGTTGACAACGCCTCATGCCGGCGAGGCGG
>CALMPF010000018.1 GCA_937871505.1 uncultured Planctomycetia bacterium
GGGGGCGGGCGACGGGTGCCGCCGCCTTGCCGGCGGGCGGGGGGCGGGCCCCGGGGGAGGGGCGGGGGGCGGGGGGGGGCCCCCGCCCCCGGCGGGGGCCGCCCGCCGCAAGGGCGCGGCGCCCGCATCGGACTCGAGCCGTCGCTCCGGCGGAACCGCCTCGCGACGGCGGAGCGCTTCGATCATGCGGTCGAAGGACCCGATCAGGGTGCCCAGCTCGTCGTCACGCGGCGGCGGGAGCGCGATGTCGAGGTTGCCGCGCCCGACCGCCTCCGCCGCCCCCGCGAGGTGCTCGATCGGGCGGGTCAGGCGCCGGGCGGCAAGCCAGACACAGGCGCCGATGACGACCAGCGATGCCAGCAGCGAGGGCATCGCGAGGTTCATCTGCCGCTTCGGCCCGGCCAGGCGTGCGCTCTCGGGCACCACGACCGCGAGCGACCAGCCCGCCATGGGCACCGGCGCGACCACGAACCAGGCGCGGCCGTCGCCTTCGAGGGCGTCGAGTCTCACGATTCCCCGCCGGCCGTGACGGAGCAGGTTCGCCACCGCCGCAAGATCCGAGCGTCCGATCGACGCGGCGTACTCGTCGAAGTGCATCGCGGCGCTTCCCGGAGCGAGGCCATCGATCACGCGCCCGCTGCGGCTGAGCAGCATGAAGCGGGCGGACTCGAAGCGATCGAGCTCGATCCGGCGGCGAAGCTCGTCGACGGCGACATCGACGGTCGCGACGCCGATCGGGGCTCCATCGCGCAGGATCGGCACGGCGAACGTGCACATCAGGGTCTCGCCCGCATCGGTGTCGAAGTAGGGCTCCGTCCACGCGGCGCGGCCCGTCGCCATCGGGCGTGCGTACCACTCCCACGCCTCGTCGGTGTAGTCGTAGGAGTCGCCGCCGATGTCGATGGCGACAAGCTCGGATCCCCTTCTAAACACGTACGGTGCGACGAGGCGCCGCCGCGGATCGAGCCCGAAGGGCTCGAAGGCGACGCACGCTCCGTAGATCAGCCGATCGCTCTCGACCGTTCGGCGGAGGATCTCCGCGAGCTGCGACTCCTCGATCTGCGGGACGACCGCGACCGCGACCGCCGTCGCGCGGGCCATGGAAGCCGCCGAGGCGAGCTGAGCGTCAAGCTGGGCCGCGATCGAGGAGGTGAGCCGCTGCGTGCGCGCCTCGAACTCCGATTCATGCCGCAGCGCCGTCGAGCGGTACGCCGTCAGCGCCAAGGCGACCGCCACGCCGACGAGCGGGACGACGGCGACCAGCGGGAGCTTCCAGCGAAGGGAGAGACGCATGTCGGACGGGTGACAGAGTCGATGACGAGGTTCAGTGGGTCAGGCGCATCCGGACCGGGTGAGCACGGGCGATTCGCTTCGACGCCAGGCCGGTGGCTTCGGATCTCGCTGAGAGCCGCGGATGGCGTCGGCCCGGCGCTCCAGCGCCCCTTGCACTCCAGCGCCCCTTGTCTCCTGCTGCGGCGTCCGGAAGCGCCGCTCCGCTGCGTCGAAGCTCGCAGCTCGTTTCATCGATCGGGGCTTTGTGGCCCGCAGAGGGGCCACCGGCGCCCGATCTGCTTCGCTTCTCCTTGCGGAACATCCGCTTCCGACCCGCCTCGCGACGGAGGCAACGGGCGCCGGAGTGCTCGCCTCCCGCTGTGGTCGCCCCGCGCGGCGTCTCACGGCTTCAGGGCGCGCGTTCCTCACGTCTCTCGCGGTGGCGCTCCGTCGATTCCGGATGTTCACCCCGGCACTCAGCCGAGTCCGAAAACCGGGGGGCTTTCGGGCGGTCGGCACCGTCGTCCTTTCGCGGCCGGGACCGGTGCGGTTGCCGCCCTGCGTTGTCGGAGCGCTTTCGGCAAGGCGGCCCAGTCGTCTCAATCGGGGGGGCGGCACGATGCGTCGGAGGCGGCCGCTCGGCTGCTGAGCGGACCTCACTCCGAGTCGAAGAGCGCTTCCGATCCCTCGGGCCGACGGAGAGGAACGCCGATGTATGCCGCCCCTGCCGCCGTCAGCCGCCGACCCTGCCGCGTGCGCGCGAGAAAGCCGCTCTGGAGCAGGTAGGGCTCGACGAGGTCCTCGAGCGTCTGGGCGTCGTCTCCCATCGTCGCCGCGACGGCCTCGAGGCCGACGGGTCCGCCTTCGTAGGTGGTCGCGATCGTCCGGAGGTAGCGCCGGTCGAGTTCGTCCAGTCCGAGCCCGTCGACGCCCTCCAGAGCGAGCGCCGACTCCACGACCGCGGCGGTCGGCAGACCTTCGTGTCGCACCTGCGCGAAGTCGCGGACGCGCCGCAGGAGCCGCAGGCAGACGCGCGGCGTCCCGCGGCTTCGATCGGCGATGGCGACGACCGCCTCCTCGGGAAGACTCGGCATCCCCATGAGCGAGGCGGCGCGGACGAGGATCGCCCGGAGGTCCTCGGGCGGGTAGAACTGAAGATGGTGCGCGATGCCGAAGCGGCTGCGCAGCGCCTGCGTGAGCAGGCCCGCACGGGTCGTGGCGCCGATGAGCGTGAAGGGCTTCAGGTGGATCGTGATGACCCGCGCGTGCATTCCGCTGTCGACGGTGAAGTCCACCTTGAAGTCCTCCATCGCCGGGTAGATGTACTCCTCGACGGCGGCAGGCAGCCGATGGATCTCATCGATGAAGAGCACGTCGCCCGGCTGAAGCTTGGTGAGCGTGCCGACGAGATCGCCCGCCTTGGTCAGCGCGGGGCCGCTCGTGACGTAGGCGCGGGTGCCCATCTCTGCGGCGATCACGTGGGCGAGCGTGGTCTTGCCGAGACCCGGAGGGCCGTGCAGGAGCACGTGCTCCATCGGGTCGCGGCGCTGCCGCGCCGCGGCGAGGGCGATCTCAAGCCGCTCGACCAGTCGTCGCTGGCCGACATACTCCGCGAGCCGCACCGGGCGCATCGCGCCGGTGGCGGGCTCGTCGTCATGCTGCTGCGCCTCGGCCGAGATGATCCGCTCGCGGGCCACGAGGCGCGATCGTAGTTCCTCTGCGTCCCGCCGAGCTTCGCTCCCGGAACCGGGCGCCGGAGGCTGAAGCGCCGAAGCGGATGCGGCGTCGCGTGGCGCCGAGCATCCGGAGCATGCGCCCGCGAGCGGGTCGGGTGCCCGCGACGGGGTCGCGCGAGCCGGGAGGGGTGGCGATGAGGGCGAAGGTCTCACGCCGATGCGTGCACCTCGCCGCGCTGCTCCGGCTGCGCCTGCTCCAGCGCGGCCGCGAGGCGCTCGACGGGGTCAAGGCGATCAAGCACCTCGGCCGCTCCGGCGGCGCGCAGCCGCCGGGCCACGTCGCCGGAGCCGACGCCGACGAAGCCGATTCCCAGCCGCCGTGCCGCGCGGAGGTCCCATGGTCCATCGCCGACGTAGACGACCCTTGGCGCCATCGGCGCCGGTTTCGCAAGGTGATCGGCCGCGGCCGCCTCCGGCGTCGCCGCGAGCGCTCGTCTGATCGCGGTCTCGATGATCCCCTCGCGCGAGCGGCAGTCGTCGGCGAACGCGGCCGGCACGTCGCTCACGTCGATCCCGGCGACGGAGAGCTTCAGAAGCGCCGAGCGGCGCCAGCCACCCGTGGCGATGGCGGACATCCAGCCGTGGCGGACAAGGCCGGCGATCGCATCTGCGGCGCCGGGCGTCGGAGAGAAGCGCTCCGGGGTTTGCCGGGCCGCGCGCTCGAGCAGCTCGACGAATCGGCTGCGGTGAAGCTCGGCGTCGGCGTCGGTCGACGGGCGCCCGAGCCGCTCGCGGATCAGGTCGTCGAGGATCGCCCCGTCGGTCGAATGCGAGTAGGTTCCCCAGTCCGTCGAGATTCCGCCGATGGCGAAGCGTTCCTGGAGCGCAGCGGCGTAGCACTCGTCGTCGACTCCGGAGGTCCGCAGAAGCGTGCCGTCGATGTCGAAGATCGCCAGGTTCTGGCAGAGCGGGTTCATCGACGCTTTGGCGAGCGGGCGGCCTTCGCGGCTCCGCCCCGCGGCTTCGGGATCTTCTTTCGTGCAGCGGCGGGCGAGCGACCGAGCGCGCAGACCCGCTCGAAGTGGGCCCCTTCCACTGGCATCACGGAGAGGCGCTGCCCGGGGCGGAGCAGCAGCATCCCCGCCAGCGCCGGTTCCGCCTTGAGCCGTGCGAGCGCGACGATCTCCGGGAAGCGCTCGACGAAGGCGAGGTCGACCATCACCCACGCCGGATCCTCGCGCGAGCTCTTCGGGTCGTAGTGCTGGTGGCCCCGGTCGAACGCGGTGTGGTCGACGTAGGCGCCGCGGACCACCTTGGCGATTCCCGCGACACCTGAGGGGTCGCCGTTGGAGTGATGAAAGAGCACCAGGTCGCCGACGCTCATCTCGTCGCGCAGGAAGTTCCGCGCCTGGTAGTTCCGCACACCGTCCCAGCATGTCGATCCGTCGCGGGCGAGGTCGTCGATCGAGTAGCACTTCGCTTCGGACTTGACGAGCCAATGTCTGGGCATGCGGGGCATACGCAGGATCGTACAGGCGGCGCTGGGCGGAACCGCGCGGCTCAGCGAACGCGGATCGTGAGCGACGCCGGTTCGCCGCGGCGCTCGAACTCGATCGGGATCACGTCGGTCTCCGCCGCCGCATACGCGGCCTGTTCGAACTCGTCGACGGTGGCGACGGGCCGCCCGGCGACGCGGAGCACGACATCGCCGGGGCGCAGCCCGGCGCGCGACGCGGCAGAGTCCCAGGCGATCTCCACGACGACGACACCCTCGGTCGCGGTCGCGCCGGCGCGCTGGGCGAGCTCGCGCGTCAGCTGAGCCAGCCGCAGCCCGAGGGCCTGCTGCGCTTCGCGGCCGGTGATGAACCGGGTGCGCGGATCGACGGTTCGGTCGGCGAGCTTGGCATCGAGGGCAAGCGCCCTCCCCGCGCGGAAGAGCTCGACCGAGACCCTCTGTTCGGGGCGGAGTTCGCCGACGATGCGCCCGACTGCGTCGGGGTCCGCAGTCGGGCGTCCGGCGATGGCGACGATGATGTCGCCCGGCCTGACTCCGGCGCGGTGCGCCGGTCCGTCGACTGCGATCGCGTCCACCCGCACGCCTGCGCGCGGCGCGATGACGCCGTTCCGATTTCCGAGCGTCTCGGGGTTTCCGGGGTTTCCGGGGTTTCCGGGGTTTCCGGGGTTTCCGGGGTTTCCGGGGCTTCCGGGGGCGGCGGGCACAGGTGTGGTCACCACGCCGAGCCACCCGCGGGCGACGACGCCGTCGCTGATCAGGCTTTCCGCGATCGTTCGGACCATCGCGGCGGGGATCGCGAAGCCGATCCCGAGCGAGCCGCCGGTCCTCGTGGTGATGCCCGCGTTGATTCCGACGACCTCGCCGTCGAGGTTCACCAGCGGGCCGCCGCTGTTGCCGGGGTTGATCGCCGCGTCGGTCTGGATGTAGTTCTCGTAGCGGGCGAGCCCGACGCCGGCGCGGCCCTTTGCGCTGACGATCCCCGCGGTGACGCTCTGCTCGAGTCCGAACGGGTTTCCGAGGGCGAGCACCCACTCGCCGACATCGAGGGCGTCGGAGTCGCCGAGCTTGGCTGGAACGAGATCCGGCGCTTCGATGCGGATCACCGCAAGATCGGTGTCCGGGTCGACGCCCACGGGGATCGCGGCGAACTCCCGTCCGTCGGCGAGTCGGACGAGCAGCTCGTCCGCGCCGTCGATGACGTGGTTGTTCGTGACGATGTGTCCGGAGGCGGTGAGGATGACGCCGCTCCCCGCGCCGCGCCGCTCGCGCGGCGGCGCCTGCCGGAGCAGGCCGCGGCGCAGGAGCATCTCGTCGCGCGGCGAGAGCGCCGTGGGCTCGCGGTTGATCGTGCCGATGAAGACCACCGATGGCTGCACGGTTCGCGCCACGTGCTTGAAGGCCGCGGAGAGCGCACGGGCGTGGGCGACCTGCTCGCGGACGGTTGCGTCGTCGCTCTCCGGGGCGGCGGCGGTCGCGGGCGGCGCGCCGAGTCCTGCGAGCAGGGCGAGGAGGCCGAATCGGACGAGGGGGCTGGAGCGTCTGGTGCGCATCGGGCGCGATGCTACGGATCGACCCGTTCTGGGGCGCTGCGGAGCGCACGCGGAGGAGAACGAAAAAGGCCCCCCGCCGGTTGGCGGGGGGCCGATGGTCGATCGCTGAGACTCGATGCCGGCAGGTCCGGCGCCGACTCACTTCACGCCGATGATGTCACGGCCGAGGATGCCCTCGAGCGTGAGGATGTGGAAGCTGGTGTTGACGATGAAGTCATACCGCTGTCCGTAGAAGTAGCCATTCTGGCCGTACGGGGTGTCGCGGCTCCAGAGTCCGGGGTTCGTGGGGGAGGCGGCGGCGCCGCCGCGGGCGCGGCTGTCGGCGTCCATCGCATCGCCGACGCCGAGGACGCGCACGCTTCCGTCATAGAAGCACGTCACCGGAGCGGAGTTGAAGCCATGGTTGAAGTACCACGGCGTCTCGCCGCCCGCGAAGAAGTAGTTGACGTCGCTGTTGGGCTTCTGCTGGAGCCAGTGATGCTCAAGGATGCGGGTCTTGAGGTCGGGGTACTGCGACTGGCTGGAGGTCGGGGAGCGGTATCCGCCCGCGAGCGACGCGGGGTTGGTGTACCAGAGTCCGCTCTGCTGGTTGCGGCGGAGCACCTCGGGCGCCCACATGCCTGCGGGCGAGAGGCAGTAGCTCGAGAGCCAGAGCTTCGCCGGCGGACCGAGGTCTGCGCCGATGACCGTGAACTCGTCGGGCAGCGCGAAGTACTTCTCCGCGAAGCCGAGGATCACGTTGTCCTTCGGGGCGTACCAGACCTTGTCGTAGAACCGGCGCGAGACGTACGAGTTGAAGGACTCGACGTTGCTGAGGCGGAAGGTGCCGCGGCCATCGTTCGGAGCGAAGATGATCGGCTGGTAGATCGGGAAGTTGCCGCAGTTGCCGACGGAGATTCCGCCGCAGCCGAGGAAGTAGCCCCAGATGGTGGGGATCGCGTCGGCATCCCATCCGAGGATGAGCTGCGGCGGGCAGCCGCCCTGGGCGATGTAGTTCGTGCAGGGGTTGGCGGCGCCGTTCGCGTAGAGGCCGACGTCGTCCGGAATCGCCGTCCACTGACGGTCGTTCCAGTCGGCGGAGTAGGCCGCATGCGCCGAGGAGAGGTTGCGGACGTTGGCGAGCGACTGCGTCGTCATCGCCGCGTCGCGCGCCTTGCCGATGGCCGGCAGGAGGATTCCCACGAGCAGCGCGATGATCGAGATGACCACCAGGAGCTCGACGATGGTGAATCCACCACGAGAGAAGCGAGTCTTCACGAGACTCTCCTTTCCGCGGTCCACGGGGGACCGCTTGCTGGAAGCCCGCGGGCATCGGTCGACTGACCCTCGCCCGATGCGTCCCGCACTGAGCAGGAACGAGCCGGGCACACTGAACCGCGTGCACGAGCATCGCACACGCGGGCTCAGATTCCTCGGGCGAACAAGCGCCCACGAAGGTCGCCGACGACACGGCGGGCTTCGATCCACGCGAGCCCAAGACATGACGGCCGGGCTCGCAACACGTCGTCCTGCGAGCGTTCGCCGCTCCGCAGCCTCCCGAATGACTGGCGGGAGAGGACGGACGACGAGCCGCAGGACGTGGCCGCTGAGACCAATGTATCCGCAAAGGCGGGCGGTGCAAGATCCGGAGATGTTTGGGATTGCGGAAATTCCCCCGACCGCCGACCTTCTCCGGACCCGATGGGCCCGCGCCCAGATCCAGATCGGAGCCCGGCGCGAGGATCGTCCACTGGCAGTCCTTCCGACGTCTGCGGCGGCGCGCTCGCGGCGACCACCCGAACAGGCTCCTGTTCGCCGCGTCCCGGGAGAGGACTGCGGGGGGCGGATCCGGGCGCCGATCGAGGGCGAATCGAAGCGGAATCGCGTCAGATCACAGCAGAACGAGCTGGGCATCGACGGCGACGCCGTCGCTCGCTGGCGCCTGATCGGCACCGTGCCCTGCCGCCGTCGCGCTCTGCGACTCAAAGCAGGCGGTCCGGTAGCCGGGTCGAAGCGACCCCGCTGCCCAGCGGCCATCGCGGGCGAGGACGATCAGTCCGACTTGGTGGTGGGGCTCGACCGGGCCGCTCTCGAGGATGCGCCGGAGCGCGATCTCGACGGCCTCGAGCGGCGAGCGCCCCGACCGGAGGGACTCGACCGCGAGGAAGCTCCCGCAGACGCCCATCACCAGCTCGCCGGTTCCTGTGGCGGTCGCTGCGCCGACGGCCGGATCGACGTAGAGCCCGTGGCCGGGGATCGGCGAATCGCCGACTCTCCCCGGGCGCTTGAAGGGCGTGCCGCTGGTCGAGCAGGCGCCCGCGAGCTCCGCCGATGCATCGATGGCGAGGCAGCCGATGGTGTCGTGGTGACGGAAACGGGCTTCGTCGGCGGGGGGTGGCGTGAACTCGGGCTCGGGCTCGGGCCGTGGCAGACGGGACGAGTCGAAGAGCCGCCCGCCGCCCGGGTCATCGACAGGTCGCGGCGGAGGGCTCTCGGCTCGGGGGGCGCGGTTCGCGCCATCGCGCGACTGATCGACGACGTGCGGGGCGGTCCGCCAGCGCCGCCACGCCTCGGCGGCCTCCGGTGCAAGCGTCGAGGTGGCGGCGAAGCCCTCGCTCAGCGCGAAGGCGTCGGCGCCGGTGCCCGCGAGGAGCGCATGCGGCGTCCGTTCCATCACCGCCCGGGCGACGCTCGCGGCGCGGCGCGTCGATCGCAGCGCGCAGACCGACCCGATGCGCCGCGGAGAGCACATCACGCAGGCGTCGAGCGACACCTCTCCATCGCGGTCCGGCAGTCCTCCATAGCCGACGGAGTCGATCCCGGGGTCGTCCTCCGCGTCGATGCACGCCAACTCGACCGCGTCGAGCGCAGCCCCGCCGCGCAGCAGCGACGCCCATGCCCGGCGCCCGGCGCGAAGCCCGAAGGACCAGGTCGCGAGGAGGATCGGTCGCGCGGCGCCCATGCGATCGGCGACGATAGCGGCGGGCGCGCCGCGCCGATGGCCGCATCGTCCGTGGCTGGCGCGTATCGTCGCCGCGCTCGATGATCGCGCTCATCATCCGCCGCCTGCTTCAGCTCCCGGCGATTCTCTTCGTCGTCTTCCTGCTGACCTTCACGCTGGCGTGGCTGGTGCCGGGAAACCCGCTCGAGAACCCTGAAGGGCGCCGGCCGCCTCCGGAGGTCGAGGAGGCGATGAAGCGGCAGTACCGCCTCGACGATCCGGTGGCCTTCTTCGTGGACTACCTCGGAAAGGCGAGCGGGATCGCGTGGCTCATGGGGGCGCACCCGCGGCCGTTCGACCTCGGGCCGAGCCTTCGGCATCCGGACTGGTCGGTCAACGAGATCCTCGCCGCCGGACTTCCGGTCTCGATCACGCTGGGGCTGAGCGCAATCGCCCTGGCGTGCGCGATCGGCATCACCGCCGGCATTGTCGGAGGACTCAGCCCCGGATCGTTCGCCGACTTCTCGACGCTGCTGATCGCGCTGGCCGGAATCAGCCTGCCGCCCTTCGTCGTCGGCGCAGCGCTGCTGATCGTCTTCGCGGTCTGGCTCGGAGTCGCGCCGCTCGGGGGCTGGGGCGATCTCGCCCACCTGGCGCTTCCGGCGATCACGCTCTCGCTTCCCTTCGCGGCGTACATCGCGAGGCTGACGCGGTTCGGCATGATCGAGCAGATGTCGAGCGATCACGTTCGCACCGCGCGAGCGAAGGGCCTCTCGGAGCGCCGAGCCGCCCTCCGGCACGCGCTGCGGAACGCCCTGCTGCCGGTGCTGAGCTTTCTTGGACCGGCGACCGCCGCGGCGATGACCGGGTCGTTCGTGGTCGAGAAGGTCTTCGCGGTCCCGGGCATCGGTCGCCACTTCGTCGACGGGGTGCTCGGGAAGGATCTCACCCTCGTGATGGGCGTGGTCCTCGTCTACGCGACGCTCTTGGTGCTCTTCAACCTCGCCGTGGATGTCGCCTATCGCTGGGTCGATCCGCGGATCGAGAGTTCGTGACTCCGCATCGCCCGCCGGAGTTCGGAGCGTCCGCGCGGAGCCGATGGGGGCCCGGCGTTCTGCCTCTCGGGATCTGTGGGCGTCCTGCCCACGGGGACACGGGCATCCTGCCCACGGGGGACGGGCTTCCTTCCCCTGCCGGGCCAGCCCCGATGCTGAGCGAGCACGACTGCCGGTTGCGCCCGGCGCCGGGTCGTCGCAGGGACAGGATGCCCGTGCCGCCGGACGGACCTCGTCCAGCCCGGGACCTGTCGGCCTCCGCCGGGTGCCTCGCAGGAGGCGACGCCGGCGCGAGCCTGCTTCGCGCGGCAGAGGTGTTGAGTTCCACGGGGCGTTCGCGGTACGCTGGCTCCATCGGATCGCGACGGGAGCCCGAGGGGAACCGGATCTCGGTCGCTTCGTCGCGCCGAGCCGAGGTGGGAGCGCCCTCCCCGGGCGTGGGTCTGAACCAGCTTCTTCGGCCGACACACTGAGCTCGCCACGCGAGCCAACCACGGGAGGGAGTCGCGATGCATCGCAGATGCCCGCTGAGTCATGCCGTCGTGCGCACGCACGCGGTCGTCCTCGCAGTTCTCGTCACCCTGCTTGCGCCGATGAGCGGCCGAGCGCTCGCACGGGGCAGCGCCGGAACGCTGATCGTCAACACCAACACGACCATCGGCGACGGCGACCTCACCTACGAGGGGTACGACATCATCGTCCGCGGCGCCACGCTGACGATCAACGGCGTGCACGCGTTCAACTCGCTGACGGTGGAGCGGAGCGCAGGGAATCAACCTGGCGTGGTCACGCACACCGCGGGGTTCGAGAACCGCGCGGGAGCGGGGATGTGGCTCATCGTCGCCACCGATGTCTTGGTGCAGGGGGCGGAGGGCAGCCTGGTGGCGAGCCGACTGGATGTGAACGGTCGCGGCCATCCCGCGGCATCGGGACCGGGGGCCGGGATCACCTTCTGCGACCGCCCCAGCGGCGGAGGCCACGGCGGGGCCGGCGGCGACGGCAGCCTCGGCGCTCTCGGCGGCAACACCTACGGCGACTTCGCCCAGCCGACATCCATGGGCTCGGGCGGCGGCAATGACACCTGTGGCACCGTCACTCCCGGAGGTGCGGGCGGCGGCGTGATTCGCCTGAGTATCGCGGGCACGCTCACCGTCGACGGCAGCGTCACCGCCAACGGCAACAGCTTTCCCGCGAACCAGGCCGCTGGCGGCGCCGGCGGCAGCCTCTGGATCGAGTGCGGCGGACTCTTCGGATCGGGCACCATCAGCGCCAACGGCGGCGCCGGGAACGTCTCATGGTCCGGCGGTGGCGGTGGTGGACGGATCGCGATTCACTGCGAGACCTCATCGCTCAATCTCGCCAACCTCCGTGCCTTCGGCGGCAACGGGTGGCAGGCCGGCGCCGCGGGCACCGTCTGGCTGAACAGCGCCGCGCTTCCGCGGCCCCTGCTCCGGATCGACAACAACGGTCTGACTGGCGCTGTCACGGAGCTGTCCGGCACCGTCGACGTGCCGGGCGATGCCATCGTGGCGGCGGGGGCTCGCGTCGGTCCCGACCACGAGGACGCCTCGCTTCACGTCGTCATCGAGGGCGATGTGACCATCGAGAGCGGCGCGGCGTTCTTCGCGAATGGCCGCGGCTACCCCTCCGCGTCTGGCCCCGGGGCGGGGATCACCGCCTGCGACCGGCCCAGCGGCGCAGCGCACGGCGGGGGCGGCGGCGACGGCAGCCTCGGCGCTCTCGGCGGCAACACCTACGGCGACTTCGCGCAGCCGACATCCATGGGCTCGGGCGGCGGCAACGACACCTGCGGCACGGTCGGGTCGGGTGGCGCAGGCGGGGGCGTGATCCGTCTCAGCGCCGCCGGCGCTCTCACCGTCGATGGCAGCATCACGGCCAACGGCAACGGCCTCTCGGGAGCGGAGGCCGCCGGTGGCGCCGGCGGCAGCCTCTGGATCGAGTGCGCCGAGCTCCTCGGATCGGGCACCATCACCGCCAACGGCGGCAACGGGAACACCGCATGGTCCGGCGGAGGAGGTGGTGGGCGGATCGCGATTCAGGCGACCACCCTCGGCATGGGCGCCGCGGCGATCCAGGCTCGGGGCGGCAACGGGTGGCAGCGCGCCGGCGCCGGCACGGTCTGGCTGGATGTCGCCACCCAGCCGCGTCCACTGCTTCGGGTCGACAACGGCGGCAACACGACGGGCGCGATCACGGAACTCCACGGCGAGGTCACGGTTCCGGGAGACGTCCACCTCTCGGGCGCGGGTCGCGTGGGTCCCGACCACGCGGATCCGTCGCTTCACCTGATCATCGAGGGGGATGTGGTCGTCGAGAGCGGCGCGGCGTTCTTCGCGAATGGCCGCGGCCACCCCGGCGAATCCGGTCCAGGGGCCGGGGTCACCTCCTGCGATCGTCCCAGCGGCGGAGGCCACGGCGGAGCTGGCGGCGACGGCAGCTTTGGCGCTCTCGGTGGCAGCACCTACGGCGATTTCGTCCAGCCGACGACCATGGGCTCCGGCGGGGGCGCCGACACCTGCGGAAGCGTCAGTCCCGGAGGCGCCGGCGGAGGCGTGATTCGCCTGAGTATCGCGGGCACGCTCACCGTCGACGGCAGCGTCACCGCCAACGGCAACAGCTTTCCCGCGAATCAGGCCGCCGGTGGCGCCGGCGGCAGCCTCTGGATCGCGTGCGCCGGGCTCTTCGGATCGGGCACCATCACCGCCAGCGGCGGCAACGGCAACGTGTCGTGGTCCGGCGGAGGCGGTGGTGGTCGGATCGCGATCAGCGCCGCGATGCTCGGCATGAGCGTCGACTCGATCCAGGCGATCGGCGGAGGTGGCTGGCAGCGTGGCGGCGCCGGAACGGCGTGGCTGGATGTCGCCACTGCACTTCGCCCGGTGCTGCGCGTCGACAACGGTGACAACCCGACCGGCGCGATCACCGAGTTTCAGGGCGAGGTCACGATTCCCGGGGATGTCCACCTGAGCGGCGCGGGTCGCCTTGGCCCCGCTCGCCAGGATCCCTCACTGCACCTGATCATCGAGGGCGACGCAGCCATCGAGAGCGGCGCGGCGTTCGTCGCGAACGGCCGCGGCCACCCCGCCGCATCCGGTCCAGGGGCGGGGATGTCCGCCTGCGACCGACCGAGCGGCGGAGGCCACGGCGGGGCTGGCGGCAACGGCAGCGGTGGCGCCGTCGGCGGCAGCACCTACGGCGACTTCGCCCAGCCGACGACCATGGGCTCCGGCGGCGGCACCGACACCTGCGGCACCGTCACTCCCGGAGGTGCGGGAGGCGGCGTGATCCGCCTGAGTCTCGCGGGCACGCTCACCGTCGACGGGAGCATCACCGCCAACGGCAACAACCTCCCCGCCAATCAGGCCGCGGGCGGCGCCGGCGGCAGCCTCTGGATCGAGTGCGCGGGGGTCTTCGGTTCAGGGACCATCACCGCCAACGGCGGCAACGGGAACGTGTCGTGGTCCGGCGGTGGCGGCGGCGGGCGGATCGCGATCTACTGCTGCGCCGTCGAGCTGCCGTCGACCAACATCCAGGTCGCCGGCGGAAGCGGCTGGCAGGCCGGCAGCGCCGGCACGATCGGGATCTTCTCCGACACCATCGACTTCCTCTCGCTCCCCGCGCCGGCGGTCGTCTCCGAGTTCGCGACGGCCATCTTCTCCGTGACCGCGAGCGGTGACGGGGCGCTCGCCTACCAGTGGTTCAGGAACAACCAGCCTCTGGACGACGGCGGGAACATCTCCGGCGCCACGTCGCCGATGTTGACGATCACCGATGTCGCGTGCGTCGCGGACGCCGGCGCCTATCGAGTCCGGGTGACGGACTCCTGCGGCGACGCCTTCACGCCTGCGGTGGCTCTGGTCGTTCCGATCGTCGGCGACCTCAACGGCGATTGTGCGGTCGACGGCGCCGACCTCGGCCTGCTCCTGAGCAGTTGGGGAGCGTGCGCTGGATGCCCCGCCGACCTCAACGGCGACGGCATCGTCGATGGCGCGGATCTCGGCGTGCTCCTGAGCGCGTGGGGAGGCTGATCGCGACGCGGTTCATCCCGCGCGGGCCGCGCGCACCAGCGCATCAGCTCCGCGCATCGGCGATGGCGCGGCGGCGGCGACTTGGGTTGCGGGCAGCGTGCTGATGGCGGCGGAGGCACGGTGCCCAAGTCTGGCTGAGGCCTGCGGGGCTTGTGCCTTGGGCGGGGTCGCTGTGGGGGGCGCATGGCATCCGGCACAGGAAGGATGCCCGTGCCGTCGGAGCGCGACGGGAGCCTCCCGCGGCGCCGGTGCTCGATGAGCCAAGCGCGGTCGCCCGCTCAGCCCCACGCACCCAGCAGCAGGCCGAGATCCGCGCCATCGACGATGCCGTCGCCGTTGATGTCGCCGGGACCGGGCGTGCCCCACGCGCCGAGCAGCAGACCGAGGTCGGCGCCATCGACGACGCCGTCGCCGTTGAGGTCCGCGGGGTTCGTCGGAGCGAGGACGATCATCGCACTGTCCATGTCGACCGGTGCGCTTCGCCCCTGGGCCACCCACGCGTCGTAGGCGATCTGGCCGGCGTCGTTGGTCACGTTGGCCTCGCGCAGGAACTCCATGTACTCGCGCGAGCTGGTCTGATAGAAGAACGTGACCACCGCCTTGGCGGCCCCTGCGGGGATGGCGTAGAGGGTGTCGTCCCAGTGCTGTCCGTCTTCGTACTCGTAGCCGACCGGCTTGGCCTGGACGGCCTCGAAGGCGGCGTTGGTGAACCCCACCGGCGGGATGCGGTTGTCGAAGAGGATGACGTTGTTGAGCGTGAGGTGGAAGGACTTCCCTGCGGCGACGCCGGTCAGCGCCGAGACCGTCGAGTCGATCCCCTGCTTCGCCTCGTAGACCTTCGTGTCCTCGGAGGTGAGCGTCGCGGTGTCGCTGTCGTACGCGCCGCGCTCCGCGATGAGATCGTCGCCGGCGTCGAAGAACCGGACGTTGATCCAGGCCCGGCGGCCCTCGGGATAGCCGGTCGGCAGCTTGTGGCCGGTCCAGTTGATGATCCTGACCTTGAGATCGCCGCCCTCCTGCGCAAGCTCCATGTCGGAGGCGTTGCGGAGCATCTGGACCGTCCGGGCCTTCTGGGCGTCGACGCGCTCCTCGGAGAGGCCGAGGAACTCCGCCTGATCGCCGAGCAGATCGCGGATCGCCCCGACGACCCACGTGTTGGCCCCGGCCCAACTGTGCTGCGGCACGAGGCGCTCGAAGAACGGGGGATCCTCGTAGAAGAAGCAGGCGCCGCCCGCCTGGAGCGGCATGTGGCAGTCCTGGCAGCTCTGCATCACGCCGGTGGGGTGCTTTCCGCCGAAGCGGTTGCCCGGGACCTCGACCCCGCCCTTGGCGAACTGGCTCTGGCTCCACTCGCTGTACGTGCGCTGCTCGGGGAACATGTCGCGCAGATCGCCTGTGGGGTGCGGCTCGCCGAAGGCCGTCGGGGCGTACTCCCCGCCGGGCTGGAGCGCGTAGACGGGATTGCTCACGTCGTGGCAGGTGGCGCAGAGCTCGCTCATGGTGTGGAACGGCGAGTAGATCAGCGGGATCGGAATGCCGATCTCGCTGAGTCCGTGCAGGTTGAGCGGGACGTCGTCGAGCGGACCGCGGCGGACGTCCATCGGATCCACGACGAACTGCGCGTTGCCGTGCTTGATCGGGAGGAGGCCGTCCGCCGCAAGCGCTGCGAGGACGGCGACGTCGGGCTTCGGGTCCGGGTTGGGGATCAGGTCGTCGGGCGGGTATCCGACGGCGCTGTTCGGGCCGAGGACCGGATTGACCGTGCGGTGGCAGAATGAGCAGTTGATCCCGTCGAAGTCATCGAAGTCGAACTTCGAGAAGTCGCCCGTGGAGGACTTGCCGCGCAGCCATGCCGCAGGGGAGTGGCAGCGGATGCAGGTCTCGCCTGCGAGGTTCGCATCCTGATTGGCGATCGCCACCGCCGCCTGGAAGACCGGATCGCGCGCCGCCTGCCCGTGCATGCTGGTGATCCATGAGTCGTACGGGGCGACCTCGGGGCTGTAGCTCGAGTGGCAGAAGGTGCAGTTGAGCGAGGTGGTCACCCGCGCGAACTCGAACGGGTCGGGGTTCGGCTGCGTGCCGGGCGCGAAGAAGTCCGCGCTCGTCGTCGGCAACTGGGTCTGGCCGCCGCCGCCGCCGCCGCCACCACCACCGGATGCGAGCAGGGCGGTCGCCGGAACCGCCAAGAGGGTCATCGCCCCGATGCCCGCGAGTGCGAGACGGACGCGGCTGCGGGAACGCGGGCGGGGGCTGACAACGACGCTTTCGGACATCAGGGATCCTCAGGGGCGGGGGAACTGGCCTTGAAGCTCGCTTCGAGAGTCGTGTCGGGCGCGGCTTCTGGTTGTGGCTTCTGGCTACGGGCTCTGGCTTCTGGCTCTGGCCTTCTTGCTTCTGGCTCTGGCTCCGGCTCTGGCTCCGGCCTTCGGGTTCGACCTTCGGGTCGGCATCGAACGCCTGCTTCGGCGCCGGTTTCGGCGCCAGATTCAGCGCCGGCTTGGGCGCCGAGGCGGATCGAGCGAGCTACGGCGGTCTCGACCCATCGCGACGATAAAGAAGCCGCGGCCAAGGGTCAACGGAGTTCTTCTCGTTTGCCGGCGGAGTGTCGCAAGGAGGGCGCGACGGGGGCATCGTGCGCTGTTCCCGGGCCGAGAACCCGCAGCCCATGGCAGCCCATCGCCGCATCATGCGTGGGTCTGGGGAGTGTTACACTCGCGGCCGTGACGCTGGAACGGATCCCGCAATCGCTCGCCTGCGAGGGCGCTTCGGCGCGGTCGTTGAGTTCGCGCGTCGTCGAGCCTCCCGAGGGAGGGCGCTCAAGCGCCGCCGCGGGCCGGCGTGACGACGCGCGGCGCTGCGCCGCTCGCGTCCGCGGCGCCGCCAGGGCAGCGCCGCTTGCCGTTGCCGCCGTCCTGATCGTCGGCGGCTGTGCGACGAAGGAAGGTCCGACGGCGCTGGAGATTCCCAGAGAGCGCTATCCAGAGGCCTTCGATGCGGCCCTCCGGGTGCTCTCCGACGAGTGGTATGTCACGGCGCTGCGCGACCGCGAGGGCGGGGTGATCGAGACGCTGCCGCGCCGGGCCGCCGGGCTTCTCGAACCCTGGAGAACCGACAACGACTCGATCGCCCAGGCGTCGCACAACACGCTGGCGCTGCGGCAGCGTCGGATTCGCGTCGAGTTCATCTCCACGGAGTTCGCGCCGCCGACGATCGATGCCGAGTCCCAGCTCAAGGGTCCCGACCTCCTCGGAGGCGCCGGGAGCGCCGACGAGCTCCGCACGCCCGCGCGCGGGGGCGGCGCGATCGAGATCCGCGCCTGGGTGACGCTCGACCGGGCGGATGTCGCGGGCCTGCGCCGCTTCGCGTGGACGCGCCGGATCACCACCCGAAGCGCCGACATCCGTGCGGGAATCGACCCCGCCGAAGGCGTGGTCGCGGCTGGACCGTGGACGCCTGAGGAGCGCGACGAGGCGATGGAGCGCCGGCTCATTGCGGCGATCGAGGCGGCGCTGGCGCGCGGAGCGCATGCGGAAGTCGCCGCGCCCGAAGCCGGCGGCACCGCGGTGCCGCCGGCGCGCTGAAAGGCCGCGCGGACCGACCGCCAAGACCGCCCAATCCACGCGGCCTCGCAGGCGCCGGCTCCGCGTCGCGTCCGCGAGCCGGTGGTTCCGCCGCGTCGCTCAGTCCTCTCCGCCGGGCGTCGGGCATGGCGCCCAGCCGCCGAGCAGCAGCGCCAGGTCGATGCCGTTGACCACGCCGTCGCCGTTGAGGTCGGCCGGGTTTCCGGGCGCGGCCGGACCCCAGAGTCCGACGAGCAGGCCGACGTCGGCGCCGGTGACGAGTCCGTCGCCGTCGAGGTCGGCCGGACAGGAGAGCGGGACCGTCGGGATCACGGAGATGAACCCGGGCTCGCCCTCGCCGCCGAAGCCGCCGACGAAGATCAGATCCGCCGGTCCGTCGCCATCGAGATCGGCCGATGTCAGCGCCGCCGGCAGGCCGAGGAACTGCTCGGCGTTCTCGATGATCGTCAGGATGAGCTGCCCGCCCGCAGAGTCGTTGCGGAGGATCGTCAGCGACGCGTTGTCCGAGCCATCGACGAGGAGGACGGCGATGTCGAGATCCTGTCCCGCGTCGTTGTCGAGATCGCCGAGGGCGATCGCGGTCGGTCGTCCGCCGAGCGGCACGTCGACTGCGGGGTGGAAGGTGCCATCGCCGCGGTTGACGAGGATCGAGATCGACTCGCCGATCGCATTGGCGGTGACGAGGTCGACGGCGCCGTCTCCGTTGAGGTCCCCCGCGACGACATCGAACGCGCCGTCGCCGACGGGATAGATGACCGCGGGAGCGAAGCCCTCGCCCTTCTGCGACTTCTGATTGGAGAGGATCGCCACGCTCGAACCGGCGCCCGGCGTCGCCAGCGACGCGGTGCCGGTGTTGACGACGACGACGTCGATGTCCTTGTCGTCGTCGACGTCGATGGGGTTCACCGTGCCCGGCTGGGGGCCTGCATCGATCGCCTGCGGCGGATCCCAGCCTCCGGCGCCGCCGCGGCCGTTGTTGGGCGCGACGTAGATCACATCGCCGCTGCGGTCGGCCCAGATGAGGTCGCGCCGACCGGTCCCGAAGAGATCGGCCGAGGCGATGCCGCGCGGCCGTCCGCCGACGTCGATCGTCCCGCCGGAGGTCAGCGCGTCTCCGGCGAGCGTCCCGCCGGTGTTGTTGAGCACGATGGAGAGCGTTCCGTCAAGCTCGTTGGCGACGATCGCGTCGAGCGCTCCGCTTCCGTTGACGTCGAGCACGGTGATGCCGGCCGGGCCGTTGCCGACCGGGAGCGTTCCCGCGAGGCGGAAACCGGGACCGTCGTCGACTCCGCCGTTGAGGAGCAGCGCCGCCTCGCCCGGAGCGCCGTCGGCGCCGGGAATCGTCACCAGCGCGTCAGGCAGCGCATCGCCGTCGAAGAGAGCCGCGACGATCCAGTTGGGAGCGCCAGGAAGCGCCGCGGGCACGAACTGCGCAAGCCCGATCTGCGTCGGCAGCTTGGCGACCTGAAGCTCCACGCCGTCGCTCGCGAGCGGCTGATAGAAGCGGTAGGCCGGAAGCGGGCGGGCGATGATCGCGGCAAAGCCACCCTCGCTCGTGGCCGCGCCGACCGGTGCATAGACGACGTTGAGGCCGGGAAGGAACTCGGGGTCGGGCTGCCGCACGAAGAGCCCGCCAGCCAGCGCGGCGTGGCCATCGACGTCGACGCTCGGGGAGTCTGCGAGCACGACATCAAGCACCGCGGTGCCGTCGATGGAGAGCGCTCCCGCCGCGATCGCCGCGCCGTCGGAGGCGAGGCTTCCGCGCTCGCGGATCGCCAGCAGCCCGCCAACGTCGAGCGTCGATCCTTCCCTCAGGAGCAGCCGAGCGCCGCCCGTGGTCGCCGGAGCCTCGCTCGGCGCCCAGCCAATCGAGAGGTCGCCGTCGATCGCCATCGTCGAGCCCGCGAGCGAGACCCGCGTCGACCCGCCGGGGAACGCGCCGAAAGCTCCCTCCGGCGCCGAAATCGCTGCCCCTCCGGCGATCTCGACCTCGTTGAGGCCGGGCCCGGCGCCGATCACCAGGCCCGACTCTGCGAAGGCTCCGCTTGCGTCGACGACCAGCGCCGCCTCGGCCCCCAGCGCAACCGCGCTGCCCGCGACGTCCAGCGCCGCAACATCGAGCCGGCCGCCGCTCTCGACGTTCACGGTCGAGGCGGGCCAAAGGAAGAGCGGACCCGCGACGCTCACGACGCCGAGGTCGTCGATCGTCAGTCCAGCCCCGCCACCGGGACCATTCGGGCTGCCGCCGAGGGCGAGGTGATCCTCGATGAAGACGGTCGTCCCGAGACCGCTCACGACCATCAGGGCGTCGCCCCCCGGCAGCGGCGCGAGATCGACGCCGCCGGTGAGGGCGGCGAGCGCGCCGCCGTCGAGCGTGAAGGCGCCGCTGCCGAGCCCCGTCGAGACCGGGCCCAAGGCGATCCAGATCGCCGTGGGCGCGTCGGCCACGAGGCTGCCCTGCCCGAAGAAGTCGCCGAGGCGAACCGGTCCGGTCACCAGTTCGCCTGCGAGCTCGAGTGTGCTTGAACCCACCTCGCCGATCACGAGCGACCCCGGAGCCTGGAGGCTCGCGCCTTCGAGGATGCCGAGGAAAGAAACGCCGACACCGGTCCCGAGGACGACATGCTGGGCGAGCATCGCTCCGTTGGCGAGAAGCACAGAGGTCTGCTCCGCTCCGCCAATCACGACTGAGCGAGCGTCACCCGAGTTGCCCGGGGCGGTCAGTCGGTAGACGCCGGCCGCGAGGTCGAAGAACACGCCGCTGCCCGGACCGACGATCCGCAGGCGGTCGTTCACGACAAGTCCGCCTGGCAGCGTGATCTCACCACCGACCATGTCGAAGATCGCCCGATCCGCGGCGCCGGGGACGGCGGCCGGTGACCAGTTCAGGCTTCCCGCGAACGACGTGCCATCGCCGGCGGGCTTTCCCGTCGCGCCGATCCACGTGCGGTCTGCGGCGGCCGCGCCCGTCGCGATCATCGCGTCCATCGCGACCATCGCGCTTATCGCGCCCGCCGCGATGGACGTGACGGTCGCCAGATGAGCGGCGCCGCCGGGCGGCGCCTTCCTTCGGCGTGCATCGAGCGGGCGAGAGCGACGGCAGTGAAGACCGAAGCAGGCAGTCAGCGACATGATCTTCTCCTCTGTGGCCGCAAGCGCGGCCGAGGCTGTGCGATTGCGGGCTCGCCGGGCGGAGGGCCGCAGCGTGGTGCCCGCGCGGAGTCCGCTGCGCGCGTGAAGGGTGGCGCCCCCCGGGGAGACTCCGCTCCCTCATCCCAGCAGGCTGCCGGGTGGCGGTCTTCGACCGCCGCTCGGGACGATCGAGAGTCTACCGAAAGAGGCGCGAAGACGGCGCCAAACGCCGCACGCCGGAGCTCGATCACCGTTGATTCGCGACTGATCGGACGTTGCGGGTCGTGGGGCCGCGCCCGCGGGCTGGCGCTGGCTCGCGGGCGGCTTACGCGAGTGCACGTCGGGATGCGTCCGGGCCGTGTCCGGTCCGTCAACCCCCCGACCCGCCTCAGTCGGCTGGTTGCCGGCGCTTCCACTCGTCGGAAGGCCAAGCGGCGAAGTCCGAGACCGGCCGGCCGGGGGAGGTCGACGCGGTGCTGGGTCAGGCAGCGCTGGAGCTCGATGTCGTGGCGTCGGCCGGTGGTCGTGGCGCGTCGGACGGCGTTGCTCGTCTGGAGGTTCTTCTCGTCAAGAAGCGTTTTTCCTCTGCTGAGTCGGCGCTCGTCCGAGGGTGTCTCTCGCCGCCCGGAGGACGGCCGCTTGAAGGAGCCGCGGGGAGCCGCGAGGGAGCCGCGAGCGCAGCGACCGGCCCGCCGGTCACCGAGACTCGACGGAGCCGCCGCGCTCGAAGCGCGTGCGCCGGGGTCCGACCGCAGATGTCCGTGGGCTCCGCGGAGGCCCCCTGCTGAGATCACCCTCAGCAGCCTGTGGCGAAAGTCATTCGCGCTGCGGACGGGCGGACAGGCGAATCCCATCGTCGCCGGAACTCGCCTGCATCACTGCGGATACTGCTTCGTCGCCGCTCCTCGATCTTCGCCTCCCCGCTCGCCCTCGCCTGCCAAGCACTCTCGCCGCAGGCTGCTAGGAGTCTGCGTCACCGAGCCGCCCGACGTGAAATCGGTCGTCCGGCATGCACCTCTCCAGCGGGACAAGTCTACATGGAGCGTCCGGGCCGACCCTGCTCGGTCATGCTGCGCGGGGCTTGCGCTCGACCTGCACGGCGCGCGTCCCGCCGAAGAGGTGCACGCCTCAGTGTGAGACCTGCATCCTCATCGAGCCTCGGCTTGCTTCACGCCGTTGCGAGTGTCCATTCCATCCTCGGGTGCAGTCTTCTGATGTTCAGCGCCATGCACGCCAGCTTGAATTCCCCTGCGACCTTCGCTGCACCCCGCAGGCTGAACTGCCTGAATCCCACCACCTTCTTCAGCCACCCGATGGCAGGCTCCACCAGATGCTTGCGACGGGCATAGTTCTTTCGGCCCGATTGGGTCGTCAAGCGACGCCGCGTTCGCTTCGACGCTTCCGCCTTTGGCGCCGCACCCTTTGCCGGCTTGCCCTCACGGCGCAGCGAGACATACGCCCGCACGCCCCCCTGCTCCATCGCCAGGAAGTTCGCCTCCGACGCGAAGCCGGCGTCGGCCAGCACCTCGCGAGGTGCGACGCCCGTGTTGGCCGTCGCCTCCTCCACGCTGCGGACCAGCGCCTTCGCATCCGACGCCGACTGCGACGTCCAGGCAGACACCACGATCTGCGACTCGGAGTCCACCGCGACCTGGCCGTTGTAGCACTGCTGGAACGCGCCGGTGCCATCCTTCATGATCCGGCTGTCCGGGTCGGTGAAGTTCTCCTGATCCTTCGGCTTCGGCTTGGCCGCGGCCGCGGCGATGGCCGCCTGGTCGTCTCCATCTGCCCCACCTTGTCCCTTGCCGTCCCGGTCATCATTCTGCTTCTCCTGCGCGCGCCGAGCCTCCTGAGCGTCGCGCTCACGTTGGGCTGCTTCTTCACGCTTGCGCGCCTCGAGCCGCTCCTTCGCCGCCACGATCGTCTTCAGCCGCGATTCGCGCCGACGCAGCTCCTCGGGAAGCTCGTCTCCGCGGAAATCCGGGCCGAAGCGCTCGTCGTCACTGGCGTCTTCCGCCTCCGCCTTCGCCGCGATGGCCTTGAGCTCCTCGCGGAGCCGAGCTTCCTCCTTCTGCATCCGGTCGTAGCTCATCGCCTTCCGCTTGCTTGCATCAGCGCGGATCTTCGTGCCGTCGACCGCAATGGTGCCCATCCGCACCAGCCCCGCCTCACGCGCGATCTGCACGATCTGAACGAACACGTTCTCGAAATCCTTCAGATGACGCTCACGGAAGCGACAGATCGTCCGGTGGCCGGGCGCGTTGCCTGCCGCCAGCGCCCGCAGTGCCACATTCTCCTGGACGCCTCGCGACATCGCGCGCGACGAGAAGATCCCCACGCAGCAGGAGTAGACCGGCAGCTTGAGCATCATCGCCGGGTGATACGCCAGTTCGCCCGTCCCGCCGTCGCGATACCCACTGTGGAACGCCGATAGATCGAGCTGATCAACGGTCTCCGAGACAAACCAGACCAGATGGTCCGTGGGCAGCCACTCCCGCAGCGACTGCGGCAGCAGCATCATCTGATCGGGCTCGTACGGCCTGTAGACGTTTCCCATGCCATACCATTCGCGCCAGGCACCGGATCGGCTTTTTGAAAGCTGCTGAATTCCCGACAATTCGAGCCGAGCTCGAACGCCTTGCTGATCGAGGACGCGGCGACACCCCGGCGGGGCGACCTCTCAGGGCCGAAACGCTCCGTGACGCAGACTCCTAGGTCCCGCAGGCGTCCATCTCGCCTGCGGGCATGTCACACGAGGAGAGCACCCACGCGCTGACCATCACCGTCACCCGCGTATCCATCTGAGCGCTCGGGATTCGTTGGCGATGTTCCGTCGATCCGCCATGCCGCCGCCATCGACCACCCCACGCACCATGCGGGGCGCGGGATGAGAGCGTCGGCGCAAACCTCCTCCCGGCGGCCGGATCCGGACGCTCACCGACAGATTCGGATGGGCCTCCCCGAAGGCGGCCCTCACGCTCCCTGAACGCGGCACCACCAGTCGTAGAGCCGGACCATCCCCGCGATCATCCACGGATCGGTGATGCCGTTGGCCATCACCCAGGCCGCAAAGGAGAACTTCGGATCGCCGTCGAGCGCGACGTAGCTCTCGTAGAGGACGAAGAAGCGGGGAAGCAGCGGGACGAGGTGCGGGGAGGGGGGAGGGAAGACCGGAGTTCCGCCGATGAGCCACGGAACGGTCGGTCGCGAGCGGTTCCTCGCCTCCGCGGAGCGGTCAAGCAGCGACGCCGACAGGCAGACGAGCGCGATGATCGCGATCGCGGCGGCGTGCAGCGGTGGTTTCGGTGAGAGTGCAGTCATACTCGCTCCGTTTCCTGTCGAGCGGAACGGATGGCTCGGAGGATGTCCCATCCCGTTCGGCGGAACTCTGGAAATCGCCCCATCGTTCCCATGAGAGTGCCCAGATCATCACGGTCGGGATGCCACGCCTGTGCGTCGGAGCCGCCGGGGGCCGACCGAACGCGGTAGACGTGCTCGACGTCGAACAGCCTCTCGCGAAGCGCCCAATGCCCGAACCGTTGCGCAACCTCGGCGATCTTGTTCGTCAGGATGGCGAGCACGCGCTCTGGATCGGAGAGTGCATCCAGATGCTGCACAGCCACCCGCGCCGCGAACAGGCAGCGCCATCCGATGCTCTCTGCGGCGTTGCCATCGAGGGATGCGACATCGGCTGCCTCGTCGAGAATCGCAACCGCTGAGTGAGCCATCGGCGACCTCTTCGAGCGCGGTGCGTCCTCGGGGCGGGCGCCGTCATGCGGATGGGCGTCATCCTTCGTCATCGAGTGCTGCCTCCTCCCAAAGGAGCTTCGATCAGGATCGCGGTCGACGCGTTCGCATCCCCTCGCCGCCTCTCCCCACCCGCTGGAACCCGCCCGCTGGAACGTGCCTTCCGGATCCTGCCACGCCGGATCCGGAGGCCGGGCTCGGAGGGGGTCTCGACGCGGGACTCGAGCGCGAGCCGCGACTGCGTTGGCTGGAAACTACCGCCGTGCGATCGGCGTTGTCAAGGAGAAAGTGCTCCGCGGCCGGTTGGCGGGGAATCGGGTTCGACGCCAAGAGACCGTGCGTGTCGTTCGGTCCCGTTCGGGGCTCCAACGCAGTTTCCGCCGCCGAGCCGCCCGAGGCCCGCCCGAGGCCGAACATCTCCGGCGCGGCCCGACCGGGGGGACGCACCGTCGAACGGCGCGGGGCAGGTCGACTCGCAAGGCCCAATCAGAAAAGTGCGTGACGTTGGGGACGCGCCGCGCAGCGGTGGCCTCGGGCCTCCCCGAAAGCGGCCCTCACGCTCCCTGAACGCGGCACCACCAGTCGTAGAGCCGGACCATCCCCGCGATCATCCACGGATCGGTGATGCCGTTGGCCATCACCCAGGCCGCAAAGGAGAACTTCGGATCGCCGTCGAGCGCGACGTAGCTCTCGTAGAGGACGAAGAAGCGGGGAAGCAGCGGGACGAGGTGCGGGGAGGGGGGAGGTGGAATGGGAGTGAGGCCGACGGAGGGGGCGTGGACTGGCAGCCTCGATGGGAGCGATGCCTCGGTGCCAGACCGAACTGCGAACGCAGCGATCAGGAGCAACCCGGGCACGAGCAGCGGAGCACCTCGACCTCCCGAGGCTCGACCGCGTCGGCTTCGCTTTCGACGGATCACTTCGCTTTCCTCCGCTCGCTTCGGACGGATCGCAGAATCTCCCATCCGGTTGGTCGGAAGTTTGGGAAGCGACCCATCGTTCCCATGAGAGTCCGCAGTTCGTCTTCGTCGAGATTCCATGCAGGTGCGTCGCCCCGTGACGCCTTCGTCCGAACTCTGTAGATGTGCTCGATCAGAAACAGCCGCTCGCGCATCGCCCAGTGGCCGAGGCGCTCGGCGACCTCGTCGACCTTGTTGGTCAGGATCGCAAGGAGTCGATCCGGGTTCGTGATCTGATCGAGGTTCCGCACGATCGCCCTCGCTGCGAAGAGGCACTGCCAGCCGACTGCCTCCGCGCGGTTGCTGTCTGCTGATCCAAGATCGGCGGTTCCATCAAGCGACTCAACGACCCCCTGGACGAACTCCTCCGCTTCGAGCACTCCGAGCTCGACATCGACCTCTCGAGCCGCCACTCGTGACGTGGCCGCGAGTGCTCGATTTCGTGAGTCTGCCTCCGGTGAACTCGACTCCAGCAGAGCGGCCGCCGTCTCGAGCAGCTGACGGATCTCGGTCAGGCGCGACTGGTCCGAGTCTCCACCTGCGACGTGCCCTCTCCCGGAGAGCGCCATTGCGCGCACGAAGCTGGCCAGCGCCCTCAGGGCATCTCGCTCCGGATCGCCTGGTTCCGACGGCAGGCGTGAGAGCAACTCGAATGTCAGCGCGGCTGCTTCAAAGGTCGATCCGATGAGGTAGTAAGAAGCCGCGAGGCGCACCTGCAGGCGGAGCGCTGGAACTGATCCGTCCAGGGTGCGCCCCAATCCAGTGTGACATGCCTCGATCGACTCGAGGTAGCGTCCGTCGTGCTCGAAGGCGGTGTATCGGTACACCATCAGATGCCCGAACGTCTCGCCGTCGAGTCCCCGCCAGCGCTCGGGATCGGTGAGCTCGATCACGTCCGCCCAGCGTTCCGCTTCGCAGAGCGCCCACGCCTCGCGCACCAGCGCGATCGCCTCGTCCTTGGTGAGCGTGGGTCCGTCGGCTTCCCTCGGTCCTGGTCCGTCCCCCTCGTCCATCCTCCCGCGAAGGTCCGCGACGATCATCTCGATCGGCCAGTCGAGGATCTCCGCGAGCGAGACCACCATGTCGAGCTTGGGGTTGCCCGAGTCGGGGACGATCGCGTGGACGTTGCGGCCGAGGGCGTCGGCGGTCTCCTTCTGCGACCAGCCGCGATAGGACTGCGCGAGTTCGATCATCGACTCGAGCCTTCTGCGGCTGATGGTGGGGTTCTGACCCGGCAGCGCGGTGCGCCAAGCGGCCTGCCGTGCCGGCGGCGTGGTCCGCGGATCGTCGGACGCGCGGCCCGAGCGATCGTCGGAGGCCTGAGCACGCGGGACGGTGCGAGGTTCCCTCGCTCGTTCGGCAGCGGGCTCCGCGCGCCGCTGATTCGCGCGACGTGCCGTCTTCGGCGACTTCTTCGAGTGCGGCGCGTCCTCCGAGCGGGCGCCGTCATGCGGATGGGCGTCATCCTTCGTCATCGAGTGCTGCCTCCTCCCAAAGGAGCTTCGATCAGGATCGCGGTCGACGCGTTCGCATCCCCTCGCCGCCTCTCCCCACCCGCTGGAACGTGCCTTCTGGATCCTGCCACGCCGGATCCGGAGGCCGGGCTCGGAGGGTGTCTCGACGCGGGTCTCGAGCGCGAGCCGCGACTGCGTTGGCTGGAAACTACCGCCGTGCGATCGGCATTGTCAAGGAGAAAGTGCTCCGCCGTCGGTTGGCGGATCAATCGGGTTCGACGCCAGGAGGCGGTGCGTCTCGTTCGGTCCCGTCCGGGGCTCCAACGCAGCTTCCGCTGCCGACCCGCCCGACGCCCGCCCGAGGCCGAACGTCTCCGGCAGCGCGCGACCGGGGGGCGGAGACTCGAACGGCGCGGGGCAGGTCGACTCGCAAGGCCCAATCAGGAAAGTGCGTGACGTTGGGGACGCGCCGCGCAGCGGTGGCGTCGGGCGTCCCCGAAAGCGGCCCTCACGCTCCCTGAACGCGGCACCACCAGTCGTAGAGCCGGACCATCCCCGCGATCATCCACGGATCGGTGATGCCGTTGGCCATCACCCAGGCCGCAAAGGAGAACTTCGGATCGCCGTCGAGCGCGACGTAGCTCTCGTAGAGGACGAAGAAGCGGGGAAGCAGCGGGACGAGGTGCGGGGAAGGGGGAGGTGGAAAGGGCACGCCGGTTGCCCACCAGCCCACTTGCTGCGCTCCTCTTGACTCGGCGCCTTCAGCGGACCCGGACCGGAGTCCACAAAACGCGAACGCGGCGGCGATCGACATCGCGAAGGCGGATCGCGCTAGTGGGCGGAGACTACGGCCCGCCGGGGGCTTCATGGGAGCCGACCTCTTTCCTCAGCTCGCACAGCATCGAGGATGCGCCATCCGGTGCGACGGAAGCCTGGGAACCGTCCCATTGTGCCCGCGAGCACCCTGACATCCTGTGCATCGAGGCGCCAGTCGCGTTCGGCCGCACTCTGCGACCAGCCGCGATAGGACTGCGCGAGCTCGATCATCGACTCGAGCCTTCTGCGGCTGATGGTGGGGTTCTGACCCGGCAGCGCGGTGCGCCAAGCGGCCTGCCGTGCCGGCGGCGTGGTCCGCGGATCGTCGGACGCGCGGCCCGAGCGATCGTCGGAGGCCTGAGCACGCGGGACGGTGCGAGGTTCCCTCGCTCGTTCGGCAGCGGGCTCCGCGCGCCGCTGATTCGCGCGACGTGCCGTCTTCGGCGACTTCTTCGAGTGCGGCGCGTCCTCCGAGCGGGCGCCGTCATGCGGATGGGCGTCATCCTTCGTCATCGAGTGCTGCCTCCTCCCAAAGGAGCTTCGATCAGGATCGCGGTCGACGCGTTCGCATCCCCTCGCCGCCTCTCCCCACCCGCTGGAGCCCGCCCGCTGGAACGTGCCTTCTGGATCCTGCCACGCCGGGTCCGGAGGCCGGGCTCGGAGGGTGTCTCGACGCGGGACTCAAGCGCGAGCCGCGACTGCGCTGGCTGGAAGCTACCGCGGTGAGATCGGAATTGTCAAGGAGAAAGTGCTCGGCCGTCGGTTGGCGGGGAATCGGGTTTGACGACAAGAGACCGTGCGTCTCGTTCGGTCCCGTTCGTGGCTCCGACGCAGCTTCCGCTGCCGACCCGCCCGACGCCCGCACGACGCCCGCCCGAGGCCGAACGTCTCCGGCGCGGCCCGACCGGGGGGACGCACCGTCGAACGGCGCGGGGCAGGTCGACTCGCAAGGACATATAAGGACCTTGGTTCCGTTGGGGACGCGCCGCGCGGGGTGTGCCCAGGTCCGCGGACAGGCCAGCGCGGGGCGAGTCAGTGTCCGCTCTCGCCCCGGTCAGTCACGTCGATCGCCCCAGCCGATCGCCCCAGCCGATTGCCCCAGCCGATTGCCCCAGTCGACCGGCCCGGCGGTGCGCTGCTCAGCCCCGATTCCAACTGGCCCTGTTCCCGCGTCGTTCGGTCGGCGATACTGACGATCCGCCGCCGGACTTTCACCGTCGACGGCCGTTCGTCGCGGGCGGCCAGCTCTCGTCGCGGTCGCTCGGTGCGTGCCCCTCGGCTAGGCCTCCTTACTTCAGTCGTGACGACTCCGCCAGAGCATCCCCAGTCGCTGCCGCCGCAGTCGCCCTCCCCTTCGGAGGGCGTCCGAGGCACCCCGGCGCCGGTTGAAGAGGCCGTCACGGCCGTCGGGCCGACCGGGGAGCGTGGCCGCTCTGCGTTGCGCAGCGACGCCCGCGCGCCGTGGTCGCCCGACTCGACGCAGTCGTCCGATTCGGCGCAGTCGCTCGGGTCCGCGCTCTCCGCCGAGTCTTCGGGGTTCGCGGAGTCCTCAGACGCATCGGACCTCGCCAGCTCGCTGCGCCCGGGCCGACCGCCCCTCGGCAGCACCGCCGACCCGCGCGAGGCGGGCGCTTCGCCGCCGGCCGCAGGGGCCGCCGCATCCGCTCGGCCGCGATCGGGCCCCGCCGCCGGCGCCCCGACGGAACGGCTCCCCGCCGCTGATGAAGCAAGTCCCGACGCAGCCGCCGAGGAGCACTCCGGCCTCTCCGCCGATGACCTGCCGACGGCGTTGCCGTCGGAGGTGCCCGGCTCGTGGCACGGCGTCTCGATGCGCGGGTCGCAGCTTGGGCCGCACTCTTCGGAAGCGCGCGGATCGATCCACGGCGGACGCGGCGACGGGCGATCGCGCGCCGCCGAAGCGTCGTTCGCGGAGCGCCTCCCGCCGCCGCTTCCGGAGCACGTCGGACCCTATCGCGTGGTGCGGAGGATCGGCGAGGGTGGCATGGGGGCCGTCTACCTCGCCCATCGCGACGGCGAGAGCGAGCCGCGGCCGATTGCGATCAAGGTGATGCGCGTCAGCGCCTCGGGAGGCGACATGCTGCTGCGCTTCCGGAGGGAGCGGCGCGTGCTCGCGGGGCTCGATCACCCCAACATCGCGAAGCTGCTCGATGCCGGAGAGACCGAACAGGGCGAGCCCTACTTCGCGATGGAGTACGTCGACGGCCAGCCGATCGACGAGTACTGCGACTCGCGCCGCCTCACCGTCGACGAGCGCGTGTCCCTCTTCGTCGATGTCTGCGCCGCGGTGCGGCATGCGCACGGCAATCTTGTCGTGCACCGCGACATCAAGCCGCGGAACATCCTCGTCACCGCCGACGGCTCGCCGAAGCTGCTGGACTTCGGCATCGCCAAGCTGATCAGCGTCGATGCCCCCTCGGGTCCGGAGCTGCCCACGGCGCCGGAGGTCCGGGCGATGACGCCCGAGTACGCCTCCCCGGAGCAGATTCGCGGGCTGCCGATCTCGACCTCGTCCGACGTCTATTCGCTCGGCGTGGTGCTCTACGAGCTGCTCGCGGGACGACGCCCGTACCGCTTCGCGACCCGATCGATGCGCGAGGTCGAGCGCATTGTCTGCGAGGGCGAGGTCCGGCGGATGAGCGAGGTCGTCGTCGAGCCGGATCAGCGCTTCCGCATCGACGACGAGGGTCAGCTCGTGCCCATCGGCGCTCCGGTCGCTCCCGCGCGGATCGCGGAGCTGCGCAGCGAGACGCTCCCGCGCCTGCGTCGGCGCCTCGCCGGCGATCTCGACACCATCGTGCTGATGGCGATGCGGAAGGAACCGCAGCGGCGGTACGCCTCGGTCGAGGCGCTTGCGGAGGATCTGCGCCGACATCTCGCAGGACACCCGGTCTCCGCCGTCCCCGACAGCACCGCGTACCGACTGGTGAAGTTCCTGACCCGGCATCGAGCCGGCGTCGCGGCGGCGGCGAGCACGGCGGCCATTCTCGTGCTCTCCTCGGCGGCGTTCGCCTGGCAGGCGCAGGTCGCGCGGCGGGAGCGCACCGCCGCCGTCGAGGCGTCGCGCGCCGCGGAGCTCGCGCGGGCCGAGGCCGATCGGCAGCGCGCCGAGGCGGAGCTTCAGCGCGATCGCGCGGCGCGTCGCTTTCAGCAGGTCCGCGACCTGTCGACCGATTTCGCGATCTCGGTCAACGAGCAGATCGAGCGGCTCGAGGGCTCGACGCCGGTGCGGCTGCGGCTCGTCGAGACCAGTCTCGGGCACCTCGACGGCCTCCGCGAGGACGCCGGCGACGATCCCGCGCTGCTCTCGCGGATCGCCTCGGCCTACATGCGCTTCGGCGATCTCCTCGGCGGCGGGCGCGGCGCGAATCTCGGCGACGCCGCAGGAGCGCTCGCGAGCTACCGCAACGCCCGGGCGATCCGCGCTGGACTCGTCGGCCAGGACCCGGCCGACCTCCTCGTGCGGCGCTCGCTCGCTGCGACCGACCTCGCGATCGCCCGCCAGCTCGCCTCGGATGGCGAGCTCGATCTCGGCGACGATCATCTGCGCGACGCGATCGCAGCCATCGAGGCGATGCTCACGGTCCGCCCCGACGATGCCGAGAACCGCCGCATGCTCGCAGTGGCGCTCCAGCAGCGCGGCGATCTGCTGGCGTCGATTCCCGGTCGGCAGGAGGAGGCCGACGCGCTCCATGAGCGCTCCGTCGGGCTCCGCGCCGCGCTCGCGGCAGAAGCCCCCGAGAGCGAGGATCGCCTCCGCGACCTCACGACCGCGATGTCGCGGCAGGCGCGCGCCGCGGTCGAGCGCGGCGACGCGAACGGCGCGGAGCGGATCTACCTTGAACAGATCGCGATCCGCTCGCGCCTCGCCGAGGCGAACCCCGACGACGCGCGGTTCCGCCGCGACCTGATGCTCGCCCGCCGGAGCTACGCCGAGTTCCTCTCGGACATCGGCCGCCGCGCCGAGTCGCTCGCGGAGCTGGAAGCGATCGAGCCGATCGCCCTCCGGCTCGCCGCCGCGGATGAGACCAACGTCCGCGCCCAGCGCGACCTCGCCATGACGCTTGACAGCCTCGGCCGGACGCTGATCGCCGACGGCGCCGCCGAGGCCGCGGTGCCGGTCCTTCAGCGGGCGCTCGAGCGGATCGAATGGTGCTTCGAGCGGGCGCCGAACGATCGGGGCACGCTGGCGGTCTCCGCAGCGATCGCCGAGCGGCTCGCGACGCTGATCTACGACGACGGCCCCGAGTTCGCCACGGCGCTTCAGGAGCGCAGCGTCGAGCGCTGGCGCCGCCACGCCGCGGCGGTCGCGCGCGGCGACGAGGCCCCGCGCGGGAGCATCAACGTCGCCCGCACGCTGACGCAGTTGGGCAACATGTACAAGGAAGGGGGCCGTGTCGGCGATGCCCGCGCGACGCTCCTCGCCGCGATCGCCGAGTACGACGCCGCCGCGCGCGACGCCGCGCTGCCGGAGGCGCTCGCCGCGGATCGCAGCCGGGCGATCGCGAAGCTGGAGGATCTCGAGGCCGAAGCCGATCGCGCCGAGACCGGACGCGGCCCGTGGAGTTCCTCGGTGGTCGCGCCCTCGAAGGGCGCGGGCGGCTCGCTCCCGGGAACGGGATCGCTGCGATGAGCCGCCGAGGCGAGCGCCCGCGAGGATCGGCGGACGGAGGGTCGGGAAGTCGCGAGGGTGGCCGATCTGCGGGAAGGGGTCCGGGACATGCCGGCGGTCGGCGTTCCGAGGGACGGCGTTCGGCGGCCCACCGCACCGGCGGGCGGAGACCCGACGCGCGGCGCGTCCGCAGCGGCGATCGCGGGGGGCGCGCGGGCGACCGAACTGGATCGCGAGCGCCGATGCCGGAGTCCGGCCACGTCCCGGTCCTGCTCGAGCCCGTCCTTCGGCTGCTTGCACCGCAGACCGGCGAGGTCGCCGTGGACTGCACCGCAGGGCGCGGCGGCCACGCGGCGGCGCTCGCCGCCCGGCTTGGTCCGACCGGGACGCTCGTCGCGGTCGACCTCGACGAGGGCAACCTCGCCTACGTCGAATCGCGCCTCCGCGACGCAGCGGTCGAGGGGGGAGCGCCGCGGTTCGTCGCCCTCCACGGCTCCTTCGCGGACGCCCCCGCGCGGCTGATCGAGGCTGGGCTCACCGCCGACGTGGTGCTGGCCGATCTCGGCTTCTCCTCGATCCATGTCGACGACCCCGCGCGCGGCTTCAGCTTCGCCGCAGAGGGCCCCCTCGACATGCGTTACGACCGGTCGCGCGGCCGAACGGCTGCCGAACTTCTGCGCGCGTTCTCGGAGCGCGAGCTGACGGAGATGCTCCTGCATCTGGGCGAGGAACCGCTGGCGGCGAAGATCGCGGGAAAGATTGCCCAGGTTCGGCGCCGCGAGCCGATAGAGACGACGCGACAACTTGCAGGCCTCGTGGAGGAGGCGTACGGCGCCCGCGCCCGATACGCCCGCCTGCATCCGGCCACGCGGACGTTCATGGCGCTGCGCATCGCCGTCAACGACGAGCTCAACGCGCTCTCGACCCTGCTGCGGCAGGTCGGCGAGGAAGCGGAGCGCGTCGCGGCGAAGGGCGCAGCCGCGGAAGCGGCGGGCTGGTTGCGGTGCGGATCGAGAGTGGCGATCATCGCCTTCCACAGCCTCGAGGACCGGCTGGTCAAGCACGCGTTCGCGAGCGCGGCGGGTCGAGGGCTCGCCGCTCGCCTGACGCGGCGGCCGGTCGTCGCCGATGACGCCGAGCTCGCCGCGAACCCGCGAGCGAGGCCCGCGAAGCTGAGGGCCATCGCCCTCGGACATGCTGAGGACCGAGTCCACGGAGAGGATTCCGGTCGCGAGGACGACGACGGATGACCGGCATCAGGTGCCGGAATCCGTGGGGACGGTGGATGGCCGGTGGGCGGCCGTCGACTGCGGTCCCCCGAGTGTGAGCCACAGGCCGCCGTGGGCGTTCAGCCCCCAGGCCGCAGGGATGCGAAGCCATGACCCGAGAAAGCAAGCTGGCGCTGGTGGTCGGATTCGGACTGGTGCTCTTCGTGGGCATCCTCGTCGCCGACCAGATTTCCGCGGTCCACCGACCGCGCAACGCGGATCTGCTCGATCCGCTGCTCGCGGGCAGCGCGCCCGCGCGGGGGATCTCCGAGCTCGGCGATCCGCCGAGGAACCTCCTCGTCGCGCCGGGCGGCGCGGCCGGGAGGGAGCGCGAGGCGGAGCGCCAGGAGCACGCCCAGCGCGATCTGCGCTCGCCGCTGGTGCGCGTTCCCGATGAGCCGTCGGCGCCGACTCCCGACGACATGCTCGTGCGGCGGCAGGATGGCGGGGCCGGTCGGCATCCGGGAGAGCTGATTCCGGAGCTGGTCATCGATCCGCTTCGCGCGCCGCGGACGCACGTCGTCCAGCGCGGCGAGACGCTTTTCGGGATCGCCCAGGCGACGCTCGGCGACTCGGGCCGGTGGAAGGAGATCCTCGAGGCCAACGGGATCTCCGATCCGCGGCAGCTCCGCGCCGGGATGGAGCTTCGCCTCCCGCCCGCGCAGCGGAGTGCGACCCGCGCCGGCGTCGAGCGCGTCGCGCTCAACGGCGGTCGCGCAGCGGAGTCGGAGACGGCGTACACCGACTACACCGTGCGCCAGGGCGACACGCTCTCGAGCATCGCGCGCGAGCGCCTCGGCGGGACGTCGGCGTGGACGACGCTCTACGAGCTCAACCGCGACCGGCTCCGCAGCCCGAACGAGGTGCGTCCGGGCACGGTCATCCGGATCCCGACGCAGCGCAGCCGAGCCTCATCGAGGGCCTGAGAGGCGCCGGACGGCCTCTGAAGAACCTCTTCCCGCGACGCCTGAGGGGCCTCGGCGCATCGAGACCCCGCTGCACGCATGTTCGCCAAGCTCTTCCTCGTGATCCTCGTACTCGGCGGCACCGCCGGTGCGCTGCTGGTCGATCGCCAGCAGCGGCTCGACCTCGCGGCAGAGCTGGCGCGCACCCATCGTCGCCTGCGCCAGCACGAGCACGCGCTCTGGCGGCTGCGCACCGAGATCGACTTCGCGACCCGCCCCGCCGACGTGCGCCGCGCCCTCGAGCGCCTCGATCGCAAGATGGTGCCGATCCCCGGGAGGCTCGACCAGCGCGCAGCCATCGCTTCGCCTGCCCCGGTCCCGCCGGTTCCGGGGAGACGCCCACCCGCGCGGCGCACCGAGCGACCCGCGGACGAATCGACCGCAGCGCTGCCGGAAGCGGCCGCGTCGCTCGTCGATCCGCTCGATCCGCGCGGCGCGACCGGTACGACCGGCACCACCGGTACGTCGGGGGCGAGCGGGGAGAGACCACCCGAGTCCCAGCGTCGGCGCCCCTCGGCGCGGCGCGATGGAGCGACGCGATGACACCTCCCAGCGACCAGCCGCCGTGGCCGACGCCCGATTCGCCGCCGGAGCCGCACGCGGGGAACTTCGATCGGCTCGACGACGCCATCCTCGCCTACGAAGCGCGGGCCGACGAAGCGCAGGCCTACGAAGTGCGGAATGACCAGCTCCTCGAGGGCGGCAATCGAGGCGACGGGTTCGACGGCGGCGACTCGGACGACGTCGCCCCGGACGTCGTTCCGGACGGCGCCCCCGACGTCGCCCCCGATTGCGCCGTCGTCGGCGCGGACGCTCTCGGGCGCGATGACGGCGCGGAGTGTCGCGCCGCGCCGGACGATCCCGATGCCGATCCCGATGCCGGACCCGATGCCGATCCCGCTCGCGAGCGCGATCAGCGGCCTGATCGCGAGTTCGATCTCGGTGCTGGCGCCGCGGCTTCCTGCGCACCGCGCGGCGGCGCCGAGACGCTCATCGCGTCTGGCCGCGGGCGACCGTCGGAGCGGCACATCGATCCTCGCATCGCGGCACAGCAGGCGCGGATCCTCCTCGTCGGACGGATCCTGGTGGTCGTCGTGCTCGTCGGCTTCGCCGCGGCGTTCGGCCGCGTCGTTCAGCTCAAGGTCGCTCCTGAGGAGCCGCTGCGGCCCTATCTGCGGCCCCCGACCTCGACGATGCGCGAGATCGGCCGCCGGGGCGACATCCTCGATGCCCGCGGCAGGGTCGTCGCGACCAGCACGCTCGGCTGGCGGCTCTTCATCGACCCCGGCGTCGTGGAGGATCTCGACGCCACCGCCGCCGCCCTCGCACCGTGCCTCAAGCTGCATCCGCAGGAGATCCTCCAGCAGATCGCGGCCCGTCCGGGTTCGCGGTACATCCTGCTGAGCAGGCTTCTCGAGGATTGGCAGGTCGACGCCATCCGCTCCAAGCAGGCGAGCCGCGAGACGGGGCGCGCGCTGCGCGGCGTCGGGCTCGAGCCGCGGCTGGTGCGGCACACGCCCCACGGCGCCATCGGCGCGGCGCTGGTGGGGTTCGTCGGAATCGACCACGACGGGCTCGGCGGCGTCGAGCATCAGTTCGATGCCCACCTGTCGCCGGAGCCTGGATCACTCGTTTACCAGCGGGACGCGATGGGCCGGGTGCTCTTCTTCGATGAGGACGGGTATCGGCCCAAGGTCGACGGCAACTCGCTGCATCTGACCGTCGATCTCGTCGTGCAGCAGTTCGTCGAGGAGCGCCTCGACGAGGTCGCGCGCGAGTTCAACGCCCGCGGCGCCCGGGCGATCGTGCTCGACGTGCGCTCCGGCGACATCCTCGCCGTGGCGGATGTCCTCCGCGAGCGGCGCCGCTTCCGCGAGATCATCCCCGGCGACCTGCGCGAGCGGCACCCGGCGTGGGGGCGGCCCCGCGCAGCGAGCGATCCGTACGAGCCGGGCTCGATCTTCAAGCCCTTCGTCTGGGCGCTGGCGCTCGACGCGGGGAGGATCCGGCGGAGCGAGGTGCTCCCGCTCACCTCCGGGCTCTACCGCACGAGCCGCGGGCGCGCGATCCGCGACGTGAAGAGCTACGGCCCCGTGACCGCGGAGCGCGTGCTCATCAAGAGCCTCAACTCCGGCATGGCCCTCATCGGCGAGCGGATGACGCCCCGCGAGCTGCGCGACGGCGTCCTCCGCTTCGGCTTCGGGCAGGCGACGCGCTGCGGGCTGCCTGCGGAGTCGTCCGGACGCGTGACGCCGCAGCGATCCTGGGGTCACTACTCGCAGACCTCCGTCCCGATGGGGCAGGAGATCTCCGCGACGATGCTCCAGCTCGCCCAGGCCTTCAGCGCCTTCTGCCGCGATGGGACGATGGTCCAGCCGCGGCTCGTCGCGGGCCGGTCAGCGGCCGAGCTGATCGAGCGCCGCGTGGTCTCGCCGGAGACGGCGCGGACGGTTCGGGAGATCCTCCTCGATGTCGTCGGACCCGAGGGCACCGCGCGGCACTCGCGCTCCGATCGCTATCGCATCTTCGGCAAGACCGGCACGCCGCAGCTTGCGGTCCCGGCCGGTCGCGAGCGCGAGTTCGGCGTCCGCGGCTACTTCCAGGATCGCTACATCCCGGGCTTCCTCGGCGGCGCTCCGTTCGACGACCCGCGCATCGCCGTCGTCGTCGCCGTCGACGATCCCGATCGCTCCAAGGGGCACTTCGGCGGCGTCGTCGCGGCGCCGGTCGCGCGCGACATCATCGACTTCACGCTCGCGTACCTCGGGGTCGAGCCCGATGTTCCCGCGGCCGATCAGGGCGAGCGAACGTCGCGGATTGCGCGGAGCAGGTGAGCTGCGCGGGGCGCCCGCGGCGCTCCGGCCCAGCCGCCCATTCAGGGACCAGTTCGGGGACCAGTTCAGCCGCGAGTTCAGCGGGCATCTCAGCCGTCGTCGGCGCCGTCGCTCCCACGCCCGCGGGTGCGGGGGTTCGGGGCTGCGGCGCCGCGCCGCGGTGCCGTGGGCGGGGATCCCGCAGCGGCTTCGGCCCGACGGTACCATCCGCATCATGGTCCGCGGCATGGCGCCTCCGCACGCGCTCGCAGCGCTCGCTCTGCTCCTCTCGGCGGGCGCTGCCGGCGCTCGGCAGGTTGCCGTCGACGATCCGACGTCGCGGGGCGCGGCATCCGGCGGGCAGGTCCTCGCGATCGTGGGCGACCGTCTCTCCGGCTTCGTGCTCCCCATCGAGGCGATGCCCGGCGAAGTCGTCCTCAAGTCGACCGAGGGCTGGACGTGGCGCGTCGACGACACGATCCGGTTCTACCTTCGCGGCGACGTCTCGATCGCCACGGCGGGCAACGTCTTCCGCTCGCAGGAAGCCGTCGTCTGGATGAACCGGATCCCCTCGGAGCGCGGGCTCATCAGCCAGTTCGCCTTCTACTTCGACCGGGTCGCCGATCCGACGCAGCTCGCCGGGATCGGCCCCAGCGGCGAGGACGTGCTGATCACCACCAGCGCGCTGGGCGCCGTGCGCCTGCGGGTTCCCTTTCTCGCCGAGGCGCCGCCCCCCGCGACGCCGATCGTCGCGCGGGGCGAGCGCCGTCTCGCCGAGCACCTGCGGCGGCTGATCGCGGCGCCGCCGCCCCTGCGCCGCATCCCGGCGCTCGACGAGCCCGTGCCGCCGCCGCCGGAGATCCCCATTCCGGGCGAGTCGCCGCGCGAAGCGCTGGAACAGCTTCCCGCGACCATCCGACTGCCGCGCGAGAGCGATGGCGTACGGCTCTTCGACCCGCGCGGGTTGGTCGCGTTCTCCGGCAAGAGCGTCGTCGTCGATGAGAACGACGACACCGTCCGCCTCGAGGGCGGGATCGTCGTCGACTACCTCGACGAAGAGGCGGCGGGCGGCCCGCGCCGGCTCACGCTCACGGCCGCGCGGAGCGTCGTCTTCCTCCGCGCGGGGACCGTTCGCGGCGTGCGCGTCCGCGGGGCGGGCGGCCCGCTCGGGTCGGAGTCTGCGCAGGTCACCGCGGAGGTCGTCGAGGGCATCTACCTCGAGGGCGACGTCGTCGCCAGCGACGGCTCGTACAACGTGCGTGCCGCCCGGATCTACTACGACGTTCCGCGCGGCAGCGCGATCATGGCCGACGCCGTGCTGCGGACCTACGCGCGCGGCGGCCGCATCCCCGTGGTCGCCCGCGCCGAGGAGATGCGTCAGGTCTCGCGCGATGAGTGGCGGGCGCAGAACGCCACGGTCTCGACGAGCGAGTTCTTCGTGCCCCACGTGAGCCTCGGGGCGCGGCAGGTCACCGTGACGGAACTGCCCACCGAGGGCGCGGATGGCGGCCGCATGGTCGCGGCGGAGTCGCTCACGCTGCGTGCGGGCCGTGCGCCGTTCTTCTGGTGGCCCAGCGCGAGCGGCCGCGCCGGCGACATCCCGCTGCGCTCGATCGGCGGCGGGTACAGCAGCGTCAACGGCGCCGCGGTCGAGACCGAGTGGGACCTCCTCGCGCTCGCCGGAATCGCCCCGCGCGACGACCTCGACGTCACCCTCGAGATCGACGGCTTCACCAAGCGCGGGCCCGCGCTGGGCACCAAGTTCCGCTACGACTGGTTCGGCGCCGGCAAGCTCGATCTCTATGGCATGTACGACTCCGGAACCGACCGCACCTCGGCGGGCCTCGACGTGGAGCCGGCGACCGAATGGCGCGGCATCGCGGTCGGCGAGCATCGGGTGCGGCTCGACGAGCACTGGACCGTCGACGCTCAGCTCGCCTGGTTCTCCGACCCGACGTTCCTGAGCAGTTGGCGCGAGGAGGCGTACTCCGAGCATCGCGAGTACGAGACCAGCGGCTACCTGCTGCGGCAGCAGGACAACCACGCGCTCGACCTGCTCGCCAAGGGCCGCCTCAACGACTTCCTCAACAACGAGTGGCAGATCGGCAGCCGCGGCTACAGCGTGCAGCGGCTCCCCGAGGGTTCGTACCGGCGGTATGGCGACAACCTCTTCGACGTCCTCTCCTGGTCGCAGGAGTATCGCGCCGGGCGGCTCCGCATCCAGGGAATCGACGCGACCCCGGCGGAGCTGGGAATTCCCTCGGCGGCCTTCGGGATCGCTTCGACGGAGAACCTCCGCAGCGCCCTCGTGGCGACCGGCGTCCGCGAGAACGCGCTCTTCCGCGCCGACACCCGACAGGAGCTCTCGGCGCCCTTCGAGGCGGGGCCGGTGAAGGTCGTTCCGTACGGCGTCGTCCGGGCCGCGTACTACGCCAACGAGGACTTCGAGTCGTACTCCTCGGAGGCGGAGGACTTCCGCTTCTTCGGCGCCACCGGCATCCGCGCATCGACCGAGATCCAGCGCGTCGACGACTCGGTCCAGAACCGGCTCTTCGGCCTTCACCGCCTCCGCCACGTGATCGAGCCGAGCGTGGGGGCGTGGTACGGCTACTCGAACACCGCGGACGACGCCTACCCGATCTACAACGAGGACCTCGAGAACATCTCCTCCGGCGCCGCATTCGATGTCAACCTGCGCAACACCTTCCAGACGCAGCGCGGCGGGCCGGGGCGCTGGCGCAGCGTCGACTTCCTCGTGATCGACCTCGGCGGCGTCCTCAACAGCGGCGACACCGACCGCACCACGCCGACGCCGCAGTGGTACCGCTGGCGGCCGGAGTACAGCCGCTTCGGCGATCACGTCTACGGCGCGGGAACGTGGCAGGTCACCGACACTTTCGCGCTGATGGGCATGGGAACCTGGTCCTTCGAGACCGATGAGCTCGCCCGGGGATCGGTCGGCGTCGAGGTCGCCCACTCGCCCGACCTGACGACCTTCGTCGAGTACCGCACGATCGCCTCCGAAGACAGCGAGCTGCTCGATGTCGGCTGGGACTATCGCCTCAGCCGCAAGTACCGCGTCGTCGTCGCGCCGCAGATCGACATCGGGGAGGGCGACTTCCGCGCCGCCAACGTCGCGATCGTGCGGAGCTTTCCCGACTTCCTCCTGATCCTGAACCTCGGCTACGACAAGATCACCGACGAGACCACCTTCGGCGCCCGCCTCCAGCCGATCGGGTTCTGAGGGGGCTCCCGGTTGATCCTCGCGCGCTGTTCGGCGCCTGCTCGGTCGCGCCCTCTCGCGCCATCTGCGGCGCTGTCTCTTGTCCACGGCAGGAGGCCACATGCAGATCGTCGAGCGGAGTCGCGGCGATCGTCGGAGGCTCGCCCGGATGATCGCGATCGAGGGCGCGTGGTCGCTCGACCGGGACACGATCAGGTCCGTGCGCAGAGCCTCATGGATCGTGCCAGGCGTTCAACTGTGAGCCGCAGAGCTGCTCGCGCAGCCAGCCAGCGCGACCGCGAGAAGAGCGAGCGGGAGAGCGACGATCGATGAAGTGGACCTGGATCGCATCACGATGCTCGGATGGTGGTTGGTCCGCCGGTGGAGCTGGCGGCGATCCCGCCAAGCTGGCAGACGGACTCCGGGCGATCGGACACCGGAGATGGGGCGACCGGGGCGGGGAAGACCCGTCCATCGAGAGTCGAGGAAGGCTGTCGAGGAGGGACACACCCCGCTCTCGAACCAGCTCGCATCCGCGATCATGTGGCTTTGTCGAGTGAACCTGACGCCCCAAGCATCGTCCAGTGAACCCGACACGGTGTCGGGTGTCGACGTTCTCGCGATCGCGTCGGAGTGGAGCTACCGGGATCGTCCGCCCGACCCGTCGGTGCATCGCACCGTCGCGCTTCCGAAGGAGCTCCGACCGGGAGTGGCACTGGTGGTCCAAGGTGTTCGCCGGGCCGGCAAGTCGACGCTGCTCGGACAGCTCATCGAGCGCGTAGCCGCGCGCTCGGCTCGTCCGCTCCTGCAGCTCGTCCAGATGCTCTTCGAGTCGGCGGGATCCGAGATGAGCGTCCGCCGCGCGGCGGCCACGATCGGCATGGCCGTGGACACGACGAGTCTCTCCATCAACGCGGCGGAGACCGCCTGTCTGGCGTTCGGATGTCCGTACTTCGCATGGTCCGAGCGCACGCGGTCCCGTCGGAACCGCAAGTACCACCCGATCGACACCGGCCTGCGCCGGGTCTCGGTGACGGCGACCGGCGACGATCGCCAAAGGCACCTCGAGTGCGCCGTCTTCCTCCTCCTGCGTCGCCGGTGCGGCCGGGTGTCGTACTGGCGCGACCGGGCCGAGGTCGACTTCGTGGTCGAGCACGAGGGCAAGGCGAAGCCGGTTCAGGTGACGTGGGAGGAGCCTTCGGAGCGCCATCACCGGGCGCTCGACGACTTCCACGCCCAGCATCCCCAGGCCGGGGAAGCGGTGTTCATCACAGCGGAGTCATTCGAGCGCGGGGTGCCGGAGCTGAGAGAGCCGGAGTCGTAGCGCCCGAGTCGGAACGCCGGTCCCGGAGGGCCGGGCTTGCACCTCCGGAGTCGGACGTCCGGATCGGGATGTCCATCGATCGAGCGTCGCCCCCGCACTGTGAACGACCCGCACGACGAACGACGCCCGCGGCGCCCCGATCGGGGCGCCGCGGGCGCCGAGCTCTTCACGCTTCGTCCTCCGTCACATCTTCGCGTTGCTGACGCGGATGACGTTCATCGCGCGGTCGATCCGCTCCTTCATGTCGATCAGGTGGGCGCGGGTGTAGTCATCCAGCCCGCCGTTGGCGGCCGCGAGGATCTCGCCGATCCGGCGATCGAGGTCGCTCAGGTGCATGAGCGCCAGCGTCCGGACTGGACGCGGCATCGACATCGAGTCGGTCGAGGCGAGCGAGATCAGCCGGTCGAGGGCCATCGACTGGAGATTGCGCCGGATGCTCGAGAGCATCGGGCTGCGGTTGGTGAACGAGCGCTCGCCGGGCGCCGCGAGGTCGACGTACACGGCGTCGATCACGCTGCGCATCACCTCGGGAAGGGTGACCGCGTCGACATCGGGGGCCTTGCGCAGCTCGTTGTCGTGGATGCGGCCGAGCGTCCCCGGGTTGAGGACGAAGAGCAGCGCGAACGCCTGGACCTGGCCGATGCGGTCGTGCACCGAGAAGACCTCGTCGGTGCCGCCGAAGTTGCCCCAGTGGCGGTGCTTGTCGGTGACGAGCTTGCTGAGGACCTCGGGACGGATGTCGAAGGCCTCCTCGCCGAAGGCGTTCTCGATGATGAACTGAAGCGCCTCGCGCTGCTTGTCGGCCGGGGTGGGCACGAGCGGCTCGCGTCCGTCGGGCGTGCCCTTGCGGTCGCGGTTGATCTCGACGCCGCCGAGGTAGCGCCCCGCGACGCGGAGTGCGCCGACCTGCTCGCCGAGCATCTGCTCGTAGCCGCGGCGGAGGAGGAACCACGGCTCGTTCTCGGAGACGCCCTTCTCCAGCAGCCGCTCGCGCATCGAGCGCACCAGGAGCATCCGCGCCCTGGCCCAGTCGAGCGGATCGGAGCCGAGGATCCAGCGGCCGACCAGCGGGTCGGGACCGGAGGCGTCCTCGTCGGTGGAGAAGCGCAGCTCCGTCCGCGCCGACTCCTTGCCCATCTCCTTGACGCGGTTCTCGTCAAAGGTGTAGCCGTACTCGATCGCCCAGTAGTCGTACGGGCCGATGGTGACGGGCATCCACTCGCCGCGCGGGCTCTCCGCGGTCGGCGGGACGTAGATCGGCACGTAGTCCATCACGGAAGCGACGTTGGGCTCTCCGCGCCGCTCGAGGTAGTCATCGACGCTCAGCCATGCCGCCGCCTTGAAGTTGTGCCGCAGTCCGAGCGTGTGGCCGACTTCGTGGGCGGTGATGTACTTGAGGATCGTGCCGAGGTACTCCTCGGGGACGCCGTCGATCATCGGCCCGTCGCTGGCGGCACCGAAGAGCTCGTCGCCCATGAGCCGCATCGCCAGGCCGGCCGTCTGCATCTGCATCGCGCAGCCGAGGGCGCAGGAGCACGCGAGGTTCTGCTGCACGACGCGGCTGAGCAGCCGCGTCGAGGGCATCGGGATGGGATCGCCGAGGAGCGACGCCTTCTGCTCGTCGGTCAGCTCGGGGTCGTTGAGGATCTCCTCCCGGAGCGGGTCCGGCCGCTCGCCGATGCGCATCGGATCCCACGAGGGGTTCTCCTGGATCCACGCGACCGCCTTCGGATCGATGCCGTCGAGTCCGTACGCGGCGATCATCGCCTTGTACTGGAGGGCGTAGTTCTTGAGCATCGCGTCGTCGAAGATGATGTCCGCGTCGAGGATCTGCCCGGTCTCGGGGTTGACGCGGCTCGGCCCCATCGCGAAGGGGGTCTCCGAGGAGATCCAGCGGAAGAAGTTGTAGCGGACGTCTTCCGGCTGAAGATCCATGAAGGCGCCGGTCTGGGCGTCCTGCTGGCGCACCTCGATGGCGTCGAGGATGCCGACCTTCGCGAAGGCCTTGTTCCACTCGAGGATGCCGTCGCGCACCCAGCGGCGATAGCGCACGGGGACCGTGTGCTCGACGTAGAAGACGATCGGCTCCTCCGGCGGGCTCATCGCCAGCGACGGATCGCGCTTCTTGAGGTTCCAGCGGTTGATGTAGCGGGTGAACTGGTTTCCGCCCGGCTCGTTCTTGGTGAAGTCCTTGAAGACGGTCAGGAAGTAGCCGATGCGCTCGTCGCTCTCGCGCGGCTTGTAGTCGGTCTTCGGGATCGTGCTGATGGAGTAATGCAGCGTGACCAGCTCGCCGCCGGAGCTTCCGCGCATGCCCAGCTCGGGCACGCCTCCGCCTCCGCCGATGGGCATCGTGATGGGGATCTCGATGTTCTGCGGGAACGCCTTGACGCTGCCGATGGTCGCCAGCGCGGCGTTGCCCTGCATTCCGGTGAAGGTCCTCGAGTTCTTCACCAGCAGCTCGTCGAGGTCGATCACCGGGCGGTTGCCCGGGGCCATCGCGAGGATCTTGGTCGAGAGCACCACGCGGTCGGAGTACGTCCGCTCGACGGCGCTGCGCAGCTCGGCGTCCTGCTTGCCGCCGCGGGCCTGGCGCTGGAGATTCGGCTCCATCAGGACGAGCTGGTCGTCGATGCGCTTCCAGTAGCCGTACAGGTCGTTCCACTGCCAGCCGGTCTGGCGGCTTCCCCCGGCGATGCTGGTGGCGATGAAGATCCGCTGACCGTCGAACCGCTGCGGCAGGACCGCGAGCATCTGGTTCTTCTTGCGGTCGATGTAGATGTCGTAGAGCGGCTCCTTCCCGTCCGCGGTCGAGATCACCTTCTCGAAGTCCTTGATGACCTGATCGAAGGGCGGGAAGTCCGGGCGCGACCGACCGGCGTCGCCGCGCGGGGCGTCGCCCGTGGCGGGGGCGGGGGCCGCAGGCGCCGGGGCCTGCTGGGCGATCGCGAGCCCGGCGGTCGCGCCGAGGAGCGCCACCGCGGCGGCGACGGCGCCGACTCGGGCGACGCGAGCGCGGCGGGGGAGTGGACCTGTCATGTGCTGCTCCTGAAGAAGTGAGGACGGAATCGACCACCCTCCGCGGGTCGTCGATCGGCGCCGAGAGCGCGGCGCGCGCTGGAAGAAACCGAGAACGGGAACGAGGACAGGCAGGAGCGTAGCGCAGCGTCGCTGCCGTCGGTCCCCGAGCGGGTGCCGCGCGCCCTGTGCCGGGCGCACGCGCTCTGCGTGCCCAGCAGCAGGGGTCAGGTGCCGGGGGTCAGAGGCGAGGGGTCGGGTGCCCGCAGTCGGGCGCGGCGCGCCGGGATCCGCGCTCCGTCCCGGGTCGGCGAGCGATCGGCGTTCCGCTCCGCGCGGTTCCCGCTCCAGAGGGTGCAGCACCCGAGGCCGCCGCCGCGCGGCGTCGCTGCCCGCACGGAACCGCAGGCGAGCGGCAGACCAGCGGAGCCGCGGGCGGGGCGCGAACCGGTGCCGCCGCCGGGTCTCAGCCGTCGCCGAGCGGCAGCCGCGGACCGGCTATGAGCCGTACGCCTCCATCGGCGGACAGGTGCAGACGAGGTTGCGGTCGCCGTAGGGGTTGTCGACGCGCCCGACAGGCGGCCAGAACTTCGCCTCGCGCGTCCACGGCGCCGGATAGGCCGCCTCGCTGCGTGCGTACGGGTGCGTCCAGACGTCGGCGCTGACCGCCGCGGCCGTGTGAGGCGCGCCCTTGAGCACGTTGTCCTGCCGGTCGGCCCGGCCCTCCGCGATCGCCCGGATCTCGGCGCGGATGGCGATCAGCGCGTCGCAGAGCCGATCGAGCTCGGCCTTCGGTTCGCTCTCGGTCGGTTCGATCATCAGGGTGCCGGGGACCGGCCAGCTCATCGTCGGGGCGTGGAAGCCGTAGTCCATCAGGCGCTTGGCGAGGTCGTCCACCTTGATCTCCGCATCCGCGTCGAAGGGGCGGCAGTCGAGGATGAACTCGTGGGCGACCAGGCCATGCCGGTTCGCGTACACGATGTCGTACGCGCCCGCGAGGCGCCGCGCCATGTAGTTGGCCGCGAGGATCGCCACCTGCGTCGCCCGGGTCAATCCTTCGGCGCCCATCATCGCGATGTACATCCACGAGATCGGGAGGATGCTCGCCGAGCCGTACGGCGCCGCTGAGACCGGCCCGATCGCCTGCGCTCCGGCGCTCTCCGGCGCCGCGACCGGATGGCCCGGAAGAAACGGCGCCAGGTGCGCCGCGACGCCGATGGGGCCCATTCCCGGCCCGCCGCCGCCGTGGGGGATGCAGAAGGTCTTGTGGAGGTTGAGGTGGCAGACGTCGGCGCCGATGAAGCCGGGGCTGGTGAGCCCGACCTGCGCGTTCATGTTGGCGCCGTCCATGTAGACCTGTCCGCCGTGCTGGTGGACCACGGCGCAGATCTCGCGGATGCGCTCCTCGAAGACGCCGTGGGTGCTCGGGTAGGTGATCATCAGGGCCGCAAGCCGATCGCGGTGCTCCGCGGCGCGGGCGCAAAGGTCGTCCACGTCGACGTTGCCCAGCTCGTCGCATCGGACGGAGACGACGCGCATCCCCGCCATGACGGCGCTGGCCGGGTTGGTTCCGTGCGCCGAGACCGGGATCAGGCAGACATCGCGATGCTCGTCGCCGCGCGAGCGGTGGTAGGCACGGATGACCAGGAGCCCCGCGTACTCCCCCTGCGAGCCGGCGTTGGGCTGGAGCGAGACTGCGGCGAATCCGGTGATCGCGGCGAGCCACGACTCGAGGTCGGCGAAGAGCTGCCGGTATCCCTCGACCTGCTCGCGCGGCGCGAAGGGGTGCATTCGCGAGAACTCGGGCCATGTCACCGGGATCATCTCGCTGGTGGCGTTGAGCTTCATCGTGCACGATCCCAGCGGGATCATCGACTGCGCGAGCGAGAGGTCGCGGCCCTGAAGCCTGAAGATGTACCGGAGCATCTCGTGCTCGGAGTGGTGCGTCCGGAAGACCGGGTGCGCGAGATACCCGCTCTGCCGCGCGAAGATCCCGAGGACCGGCTCGCCGCGCAGCACCTCGTGCTCGACGAGCGCCGCGGCCTTGAGCTCGCTGGCGCCGAAGCACTCGAGGATCGCCCGGAGATCCTCCGGCGTCGTCGCCTCGTCGAGGCTGACGCCGACGACTCCGTCGACGCCGCGCTCTCCCGGCTCCATCCTGCGGAAGTTGATCCGCCGCGCGTGCGCGGCCGCGTGCACGCTCTCCGCGTCGAGGTGCCTCCCGATGCGCACCGCGAGCGTGTCGAAGAAGGGGCGGTCGCCGCACTCGTGGCCGAGCGCGCGCAGCGCGTCGGCGAGGCCGGCGGTCATGCGGTGGACGCGGTCGCCGATCCGGCGAAGTCCCTCCGGGCCGTGCCAGACGGCGTACATGCCGGCCATGATCGCCAGCAGCACCTGCGCCGTGCAGATGTTGCTCGTCGCGCGGTCGCGGCGGATGTGCTGCTCCCGCGTCTGGATCGCCATGCGGTACGCGGGGTTGCCATGGGCGTCGCGGCTGACGCCGATCAGCCGTCCCGGCGTCCGTCGCACGTACTCGGTCCGCGTCGCCATGAAGGCCGCGTGCGGACCTCCGAACCCCATCGGCACCCCGAAGCGCTGGGCGCTGCCCACGGCGCAGTCGGCGCCGAACTCCCCCGGGGGGACCAGCCGCGTCAGCGCGAGCAGATCGGTCGCGACGACCGCGAGCGCGCCCGCAGCGTGCGCCCGGTCGACGAGCTCGCGGTAGTCCTCGATCCGGCCGTCGGTCGTCGGATACTGAAGGAGGATGCCGAAGACCTTCGCCGCGGATCCGAGCGTCGCCGCGAAGGACTCCGGTGCGGCGACCGTCACGCGCAGTCGCAGCGCCTCGGCTCGGGCGCGGACGACCGCGATCGTCTGCGGGTGGCAGTCGGCGGCGACGAGAAACTCGTCGCGTCCGTGCTCGGCCCCCGCGAGGGCGTGGCACATCGCCATCGCCTCCGCCGCGGCCGTCGCCTCGTCGAGGAGCGACGCGCCCGCGAGGGGAAGCCCGCAGAGATCGCTCACCATCGTCTGGAAGTTGATCAGCGCCTCGAGCCGCCCCTGGGCGATCTCGGCCTGATAGGGCGTGTACTGCGTGTACCAGCCGGGGTTCTCGAGGATGTTCCGCTGGATCACCGGCGGGACGATCGTGTCGTGATAGCCCATCCCGATGAAGGAGCGGAAGACCTGGTTCCGCGCCGCGATGCCGCGCAGGCGCGAAAGCGTCTCATGCTCGCCGCCGGCGCGCTCGAGGCCTTCGAGCTTCAGCGGCGCGGGCAGCCGGATCGACGCCGGCAGCGCCTGGTCCGTCAGCGCGTCGAGCGAGTCGAAGCCGAGCGTGGCGAGCATCTCGGCGATCTCCTCGTCGCTGGGTCCGAGGTGGCGCGGTGCGAAGGGATCGACCGCTGCGGCGAGGTCGGGCGCCGGGCTGGAGGCAACGCCGACGGTGGGGAGGTCGCGCTCGAGTGTTGGCATGGAAGTGATGCGATGGTCGGGGCGTGCACGCCGCCTGGAGGCAGGGACCGGCGCCGGGATCGACTCCGGGCCGGGCGGCGAGTCGACGCGCGGGGCGCTCGGAGCGTCGATCCGTCCGCGGCGCCGCGGGAGATTCGGAGTCGCGATGCCGAAGCGGCGAGTGTAGGTGCCGCCCGCGCAGCTTCGGTCCCCCTGCTCCGCTCCGTCCCCCGCGTCCCCCGCGTCCCCCGCGTCCCCCGACCCCCATCCCGTCGCCGCGGTCCCGTCGCAGCGGTCCCGTCGCAGCGGTCCCGTCGCTGCGGTCATAGCCGGACTGGCTGCGGGCGCTCCGGCGAAGGGCGCCGTCGCCCCCCGGCGCCCTCCGCTCCGGACGGCGATCCGCCACCGGTGCCGCTACGCTTCGCGTTCACGCGAAGAGTCGGCTCACCCCGGGCCGTCCGGATCAGCGATTCAGGAGTTTCCCCATGTCGATCCTGCGTTCCATGCTTCCGCCCGCAGTCGGACGTTCAGGCGGAGGCCTCCCGGCGATGCCGCGGAGCGCGGTCGCGATCGCCGCGCTCTGCGCAACGCTCGGCCTGGTCCCGGCGACGACTCCGCTCGCCGTCGCCCGCCAGACGGATGCGGGGAGCGCCTCGACGGCTCCGGGTGCCGCAGAGGCTCCGCCTGCTGAGGGCGGCGCTCCGGCGACTGCGGGCGCCCGGGGATCGATCACGGCGGCCCCGCGCAACCTGCGGTCGTTCTCCCCAGAGGAGGTCGCGATCGAGGTCGATGCCCAGCGGGTGAGCCTTCGGGGAGTCTTCGAGGACCTCGGTCCGGATGCGATCGAGTGGTACCAGCACGTGCAGACGCTCGCGAGCCCTTGGTTCGAGGGTCGCGCTCCGGGCAGCGCCGGAATCGAGCGGGCCGCCGAGTACATCGAGTGGTGGATGCGACGCATCGGCCTCGAGCCCGCCTTCCCGGCGCTCGCCGGAGTCCCGATCGCCGACCGGCCCGAGTGGGCGGTCGCGGGCGATGACTGGACTTCCTATCGGCAGTACTTCGAGCTGCCCGGCGGCGATCTGCTCGTGAACCGCGCCGAACTCTCGACTCCCGGCACGAGCTTCGAGCACGGCCGCGACTTCGCGGTGCTGGGAAGCTCCGGGCGCGCCGAGGCGACTGCGCCGCTGGCCTTCGCCGGCTACGGCCTCGTCGAGGGGCGCGACGGCTACACCAGCTTCGACGAAGGTGTCAGGCTGGACGGTCGGATCGCCCTGCTCCTGCGCTACGAGCCGCTGGACGAGGAGGGGCAGAGTCTCTGGAGCGACCGCCGCTTCAGCGAGCACGCGGCGATTCTGCCCAAGCTCCGCGCCGTCGCGGAGCGCGGCGCCGCGGGGATCATCATGGTCAACCCGCCGGGCGCCCGGCATGGCAAGGAAGGACTCGAGACGCCCGACTCGAGCCGCTACGGCGGCGACTTCGAGATCCCGATCGTGCAGGCGACCCCGGAAGCCGCCGAGCGCCTCCTTGCGGCCGCCGCGCCCGGAGGGGGAACCTTGATGGACTGGCGCCGCCGAGCCGACCGCGGCGAGGTGCGCACCGTCGAGTTCGCGACCGATGTGCCCGTCCAGATCGTCGCGGACGTGAGCGAGCGGCGCGTCCCCACCGCCAACGTCGGAGGCGTGCTCCACGGCCGCGGCAACCTCGCCGACGAGTGGCTGGTCATCGGCGGGCACTATGACCATGTGGGCATGGGCTACTTCGGGACGGCCCCGGCGAACCGCGGGCAGCTCCACCCGGGCGCCGATGACAATGCATCGGGAACTGCGGCGATCCTCGTTCTCGCGCGGAGGCTCGCCGAGGCATACGACGAGATTCCGGCCGAACTGCCCCTCCGCTCGGTGCTCTTCATGGGCTTCAGCGCGGAGGAGTCGGGACTGCACGGCTCGCGCTTCTATGTCCGCAATCCAACGGTCTCGGGAGATCGGATCACGGCGATGGTCAACCTCGACATGGTCGGCCGCCTGCGCAATGACGAGCTCGTCGTCAGCGGGACGGGCACCGCGGAGAACTTCGAGGAGATCCTCCGTCCGCACTTCGAGGCGAGCGGGCTGACGATCCGAGCGGATCCCTCCGGCCGCGGTCCGAGCGATCACGCCAACTTCTACGGCGCCGGGATCCCCGTGCTGTTCCCCTTCACGGGGCTGCACGCGGAGTACCACACGCCGCGCGACCACGCCTACACCGTCAACCCCGCGGGCGCCGTCCGGGTGATCGCCCTGATCGAGGCCGTCGCGATGGATCTCCTCCGCCGCACCGACCGCCTCCAGTTCCGCAGCAGCGACGCGAGCCCCGGAACCGATCGCGGCTACGCGCCGGTCAGGCTCGGGGTCACGCCCTCGATGGGCCAGGACGACGAGGTCGCGGGCGTTCTCGTCGAGGCCGTCGGCGCGGGCTCGGCGGCGGCCGAGGCCGGCATCCAGCCCGGAGACGTCCTCGTGGCGTGGAACGGTGAGGATCTCACCTCGACCGGATCGATGATGGAGCAGCTTCGCAAGCACCGCCCCGGCGACGTCGTGCAGATCGTGCTCATCCGCGAGGGCGAGCGGACGGTCGTCAACGCGACGCTCAAGGCCAGCGCTCGGCGCGAGTGAACCCGGTCGATGGTCCGGGGAGACTGCCCCGGGGCGCAGCGCGACGGTCCGGGGCGAAGTCGATCGACGCTCGCGGGCTCGAAGCGGGCGCCGGGGCACCGCGCCGCGGCCGGTTCCGGTGCCGCTGCGCTTGGTCCCCCGTCCGAGGCGCCTGATCTTCGCCTCCCTGCCCAGCCGCCCTCGACGGGCCGTGCTCGCCGACGCCCGCGATGGCGCAGCGGCCGCCCGCGTTCACGCGCGTCCGGCGGAGTCGATGATGCCGCGCAGGTCCTCGGGAGCCTCCGCCGCGCGGATCTGCGCCGCGGCATCTCCGGTCTGGAGCAGCCGAGCGAGCGTTGCGAGGTGCCGCAGGTGCGCCGCCGGATCGGTGTCAAGCGGGGTGAGCAGCATCAGGATCAGATCGGCGTCGCCCCGCACGCGCGGGAAGCGAAGCGGCGCCTTGGTGGTCGCGAGGAACGCCAGCGGCTGCTGCACCTGCGCGCTGTGGCCGTGCACGAGGACGATCCCCGGGGCGAGGTCGATCGTCGAGTCGGTCAAGGCGCGGTCGAGCTCCTCGGAGAGCGCTGCGCGGAGGTCGCCGCGTCCGTCGAACCAGGTTGCGAGCATCCGGTCGATCGCCTCGATCGGGCTCACCGCGTCGATCCCGAGGATCATCCGCTCTGGACGCAGCAGCCGACGCAGTTCCCCGGGGGCATCGCTCTCGGCCCCCGCTTCGTGGCCGATCTCGCCGGGATAGACGACCAGCAGGTTGAGTTCCGGGCGCAGCGACGCGACCTGGCCGGGCAGCCGGTCGATTGCGGGCGACCATGAGACGCGGTGGGGCCGCGCCGCGAGGAGGATGAAGACATCCTCGTCGCGCAGCAGCGCGGCGCCGGACTCCCTCCACGTCGAGAGCGACGGCACTCCGACGAACGTCGCCGGGAGCTCCGGCGCGATCAGGGCGAGCGCGGCGCGCAGCGCGGGGAGCTCGGCCTCGTCGGCGCCGACGACCAGATCGAGCCCGGCGCGCTGGGCGATCGACCTGACGGCGGCGAGCGCGTCGCGGAAGCCGAGCTCGTGATCGGCGAATCGCGGAACCGCGAGGACAAGCCGCTGCGCCGCGTTGAGCGGCGTCCGGAGGCGGCACACGATGAACTGCTCCTTCGACGCTTCGAGGAGCTGATCGAGCACGCTTCCGAAGACGCGGCTCCGGACCGTGCCGGAGCCCGTCCAGCCCATCACCACCGTGGAGATGCGCAGCTCGCGGATGGCGCGGAGCACTCCCGCTGCGGCGTTGTTGTCCAGCCGCGTCGTCGGCACCACGGGGACGTTCGCCCCCGCGGCGTACATCACCGCGTGGCCGAGCATCCGCTCAGCCGCCGCGACCTGCGCCGAGGAGTCGTCTCCGTCGAGGACGACCGTCAGCGGGTAAAGCGGCTCGGGAGAATCCTTCTCGCGCAGGAGCAGCGCGACGTCCATGATCGCGTCGGCGGCCTGCGGATTGCGCAGGGGGATCAGGATGCGCTGCGGCGCGGAGCGCCCGTCGTCGTCGGCCTGTGCGAGCTCGGCGGCGGCCAGCCGCCTGCCGAATCGCTGCGTGACCCACGGCCCGATCAGGCAGCTCGCGAGGATCATCAGGATCGCCCCGTCGAGGACGTTGGGCTCGAAGATCCCCACGCGCACGCCGACGAGCACCGCCGCCAGCGTCGCGGCGGCCTGGTTGACGCTCAGGCCGAACATCAGCCATCCCTCATCGCGCCCGAATCCGAGCACCCTCCGCGCGATCCAGGCGGCGAGGAACTTGGTGGCGATCACCGTGACGGCCATGGTTGCGGCCACCTTGATGGTCGCGGCGTCCTGCACGAAGACGCGCGGGTCGACCAGCATCCCCACGGAAAGGAGGAAGACGGGGATGAAGAACCAGCTTCCGGCGAACTGGAGGCGGTTCATCAGGGCGCCGTGATCGGGGATCAGCCGGTTCAGCGCCAGGCCCGCGAGGAAGGCGCCGGTGATGGGCTGGAGTCCGGCGACCTCGGCAAGGAAGGCGCAGCCGTACCCCGTGGCGAGGATGAAGACGAAGTGCGACGTCCCCTCGGCGCGGATCGTCCGGAAGAACCAGCGCCCGGCCCAAGGAAGGAGAAGCCAGACCGCGGCGACGTAGATCGCCAGCGAGATCGCCAGCGTGATCCAGAAGCGCGCGTCGAGGGCGCCGTTGGCCGTCCGCGCAACCACCGCGAGCACGAGCAGCGCGGCGCTGTCGGTGACGATCGTCCCGCCCACGGCGGTGGTCACGGCGCGGTGTCCGGCGATGCCCAGCCTGCTCGCGATGGGATACGTCAGGAGCGTGTGCGATCCGAACATGCTCCCCAGCAGCACCGCCTCCGCCCATCCGAAGCCCAGCAGCCAGAGCGCCACGGCGATGCCGACGACCTGCGGGACCAGATACGAGATCGTGCCGAAGGCGAGGCTGTGGGAGCGGTACCGCCGGAAGCGATGCAGGTCGATCTGGAGGCCCGCCAGCAGCACGATGTAGAGCAGCCCGACCGTCCCGATCAGCTCGATCGCCCCGTCGCGCCGGAGCAGGCCGAGGACGTGCGGACCGACCACGACCCCCGCGAGGATCATGCCGATGGTCCCCGGCAGCCGCAAGCGCTGCATCGCGAGGGGAGTCACGAGGATGATCGTCATCACCAGCGCAAAGGTCAGCACCGGGTGGGTGACCGGCAGCGACCATGGCGTCGAGGCGACCGCGAACATGCGGGGCGAGTGTAAGGGCGCCCTCGGAAGCGACCGATCCCCGCAGTCGGCCGCGGCCTCTCGCCGCCTGCGCTCCGCGCCGCCGCCCTGATCGAGCGCTGCGGAGCCCGCGGGGTCGCGGGCTATTCTCGCCGACAATCGCCGGTCGCCAGCCGCGCGCAGGAGCGCGGCATGATCGTGCGGAGAACACCAGCGGAGCCATCATGCCCACCGTCCGCGCCTACGTCGCCCATGGTCCAGACCGTCCGCTCGAGCGCGACATGATCGACCGCCGTCCGCCCGACGGCACCGACGTGCATCTGGAGATCCACTACTGCGGCGTCTGCCATTCCGACCTCCACACGGCGCGCGGCGAGTGGCCGGGCGTCGTCTTCCCCGTCGTCCCCGGCCACGAGATCGTGGGTCGAGTCATGGCACTCGGACGCAAGGCGACCAAGTTCAAGGTCGGCGACTACGCCGCGATCGGCTGCATGGTCGATTCGTGCCGCCGCTGCGCCTCCTGCCAGGAGGGGCTCGAGCAGTATTGCGAGAAGGGGCCGATCTTCACCTACAACAGCCCGAACCCGCAGTATCCGGGGGGCATGACCCTCGGGGGCTATTCGACGCACATCATCATCGACGAAGCGTTCATGCTGCGCCTCGGGTCGGGCGAGAACCTCGCCGCGAAGGCGCCGCTGCTCTGCGCCGGGATCACGACATGGTCGCCGCTGCGGCACTGGGATGCCGGACCGGGAAAGAAGGTCGGCGTCGTCGGTCTCGGCGGCCTCGGTCATATGGCGGTCAGGCTTTCGAAGGCGCTCGGCGCCGAGACCGTGCTCCTGACGGGCTCGCCGTCGAAGGTCGAGGATGGGCTGCGCCTCGGCGCCGACCACGTCGTCGTGACCAAGGACTCGGCGGCGCTCGAGAAGCACGTCCGGAGCATGGACCTGATCGTCGACACCGTCTCGGCGCCGCACGACCTCGACGCGCTGACCAACCTGCTGCGGCGCGACGGCACGCTCTGCCTGCTCGGTGCACCGGCCTCGCCGCACCCCTCGCCGAGCATCTGGCCGCTCGTGATGAAGCGGACCGCGATTGCCGGGAGCATCATCGGCGGGATCGCCGAGACGCAGGAAATGCTGGACTTCTGCGAGGAGAGGGGGATCGTCGCCGACATCGAGCTGATCCCGATCCAGTCGATCAACGACGCCTTCGAGCGGATGCTCCGCGGCGACGTGCGCTATCGGTTCGTGATCGACCTCGCTTCGCTGAAGGACTGAACGCGCTCGTGGGTCGGGGCCCCGGGGGTTGGGCCCCCCCGGGGGGTTGGGCTGTGGGGTTGGGCTGTGGGGTTGGGCCGTGGGGTTGGGCCCGGGGGTTGGGCCCGGACGTTGGGCCCGAAGATCGGAGCGCTTCGCCGCAGGCCCTGCGCGCTCCGCCGCCGCGCCGCCCCGTCGGCTTGAATCGCCCCCGCGCACGCGATCGAACCGGCGGCCATGGCCCGTCGCTCGCCGACCGCCGACGCGCTCCCGCCCCACGGCGGTCGGCTGATCGTCCTCTTCGGCGACCAGCTCGATCTCGAGGCGGCGGCGCTGCGCGAGCGAGCGGAGGGCGACGTCGTCCTGATGATGGAGGTCGCGGCGGAATCGACCGAGGCTCCGAGCCACGTGCAGCGCACGGTGCTCTTCCTCTCCGCGATGCGCCACGCCGCCGCGGCGCTTCGCGAACGCGGCGCTCCGCTGCGGTACGTCGAGCTTGACGATCCGGCGAACACCGGCAGCTTCGAGGGCGAGCTGCGCCGGGCCATCGCGGAGCTCGCCCCGCGGTCGCTCGTCGCCACGCTCCCTGGCGACTGGCGGGTCCGGGGGATCATCGAGCGCGTCGCGTCGGAGGCGCGGCTGCCGCTGCTCCGTCGCGCCGACGAGCACTTCTTCGTCACCCCCGGGGAGTTCGCGCGCTGGGCTGAGGGGCGCCGCTCCCTGACGATGGAGTTCTTCTATCGAGAGCAGCGCCGCCGGACGGGCTACCTGATGGAGGGTGCGGGCGCGGCGGCGCGACCGGAAGGGGGGACGTGGAACTTCGACAAGCTCAACCGGCTGCCCTTCGGCGCCGAGGGACCCCATCCGCGCCCGCGCCCGCCGCGGCGCTTCGAGCCGGATGCGATCACGCGCGAGGTGATCGCCGTCGTCCGGCGAACGCTGCCGGGGCTGCCCGGACTGATCGAGGAGTTCAACTGGCCGGTGACCCGCGCCGAAGCGCTGGCAGCGCTGGAGGACTTCGTCACCCATCGGCTCGAGGCCTTCGGCCCCTACGAGGACGCCATGTGGGCGGGCGAGCCGATCCTCCATCACTCGGCGCTCTCGGCCGCCCTGAACCTGAAGCTGCTCTCGCCGCGCGAGTGCTGCGAGGCGGCGATCGCGGCGTGGCGCTCCGGGCGGGCGCCGCTCCAGTCGGTCGAGGCGTTCGTGCGGCAGCTCATCGGCTGGCGCGAGTTCATCCGCGGCGTCTACTGGCTGGAGGGCCCGCAGTACCGCAACCGCAACGGCCTCGACCAGCACGGGGCGCTTCCTGCGCTGTACTGGGACGCCCAGACCGAGATGGCCTGCCTGCGCGAGTGCGTCGGACAGGTCCTCCGCGACGGTTTCGCCCACCACATCCAGCGTCTGATGGTGATGGGGAACTTCGCGCTCATCGCCGGCGTCGATCCGGCCGCGATCAACGCGTGGTTTCTCGGGATGTTCGTCGACGGCGTGGACTGGGCGACGACGCCGAACGTGGTCGGGATGTCGATGCACGCCGACCGGCGGCCGGGAGACGGCGCCGGTACCACGGGGCTCGTCGGCACCAAGCCGTACGCCGCGAGCGGGCGCTACATCGAGCGCATGAGCAACTACTGCCGCGGCTGCCGCTACGACCCTGCGGCCCGTCAGGGAGATCGGGCCTGTCCTTTCACGGTTTTCTACTGGGAGTTCCTGCTGCGCAACCGCGAGCGTCTCGGCGCCAATCAGCGGATGGCGATGATCCTGCGCAACGTGGACCGGATGCCCCCGGAGGAGCGCGTGCGGCTGACGGTCGAGGGGGCGGCGCTGCGCCGGCGGCTGGGGATCGAATGCGCAACGGCCGGCGCTCCAGCCGAGGGCGACTCAGCCGAGGGCGACTGGCTTCGCCAGCGCTGAGCTCGCGCGGCAGCGCCGCTCCGCACCTTCGCGCCGCGTGGCGCTGGGCGCGGGGGGAACGGGGCTCATGGGGCCGATCGGGCGAACAGGCGCTGCACCGCTCGCGCCTGCGTCACCGCGGTTCGAAGGTGAAGCGCTGCCCGCCGATGGAGAGCTCAGCCATCAGGCCGCCCTGCGGCTCGACGAGGACGAGCACGCCGCCGGTGTAGTCGCCGGCTCCGGCCGCACCGGCGCTGAGCGCCACCGCGGAGATGTTCGCCGAGAGCACGAATGCGTTGTTCTTGAAGTCGGCGAAGGCCTGGGGCGTGAGGAAGACGATGATCTGGCTGAAGCTCTGGCCGCCCGCCTGGAGTCCGACGGTGCCTTGAGTGACGTTGCAGAAGCCGATCATCTGGCCGCCGCGCTCGAAGACCTCGCCGCGGCCGAAGGCGCCGCCCGCGATGAAGCCGCCCCGGCCGATGCTGGGGAACACCGCCCATCCCTCGGCGCGGTCGAGCACGGGTCCGAGCGACGGATCGGTCGCCCTGAAACGCTCGAGGGTCGCGCGCGACTCGATGCTGAGCGTTTCGCGCCCGGTCTCGGAGGTCGGTGCGGTCGAGCAGCCGGTGAGGGAGACGCCGCCCGCGGCGGCTGCGAGCAGGGAGAGAGCGAGCGATCGATGGCGCATGGTCGGAAGAGTCGTCATGGGAGCGTTCGGGAGTCGACGGCCGGCACCGACACGCGTCGGCCGGTGGCGCCGGAGAATCGGAGCGACAGGATTCGAACCTGCGACTTCCTGCTCCCAAAGCAGGTGCTCTACCAAGCTGAGCTACGCTCCGTCGTCGGACGCTGCGAGTCTACGCGCCAGCGCACCCAGCACTCCAGCGCCCCTTGTCTCCTGCTGCGGCGTCCGGAAGCGGCGTTCTGCTGCGTCGAAGCTCGCATCTCGTTGCATCGATGGGTGCTTGGACCTCCCATCGGCTGCTGCGCCATCGAGCGGGGGAGCGTGCCTCGGCAGCGGGCGCAGTGACGGCGTCTCGGGAGCGGGCCGTCCGAGACCGGCGCCTCCGCCGGGCCGAAGGCGTCGGCCGAAGCGCAGCCCGATATGCAGTGCCGTGACTGGCCGCGCTGGGGGCAGCGTTCGGATACGATCGCCGCTCCACTCCCCACTGTTGGGGTTGATTCGTCTGGCTGATCGATGGTCATCGGGCGCGGCGGCAGACGCCCGCTCCGGGCCGAGGGCACCCTCCGAGGCCGCCCCAGCCCGACTTCGTCCCGCCGCCGTCCCCGGCCTCGCCCGTCCCCGCCCCCGGCCCCCCGGACCCCCCGCCCCCGTCCCGACATGCTCGCCGCAGCGCTCGACAGCTATCTCCCCATCGGCGTTCTCGTCCTGATGGGGATCTTCTTCGCGATCATCAACATCGTCGCGACGAAGTTCCTCGGCCCGCGCCGTCAAGGGCCTATCAAGGGCCTCACCTATGAGAGCGGCATGAACCCGGTGGGCACGGCCCGCAAGCGGTTCAACGTCCGCTTCTACATCGTGGCGATGACCTTCCTCGTCTTCGACGTCGAGATCATCTTCCTCTATCCGTGGGCGGTGACATTCTCGCAGCTCGAGCCACGAAGCCCCGAGGCCGGGCTCTTCCTCGGCCGGATCCTGTTCTTCATCCTCGCCTCGGTGGTCGGCTACGTGTACTGCTTCCGCAAAGGCGTCTTCCGCTTCGACTGATCGCGCTTCTGGACGACACCGGCGGCGGAGCTCTCATCCGCTCTCGGTGTCGGCGCGGCCGCGCCGGACGAGCGGCGCGGCAGCAAGGGCGCCGAAGCGCTCGCGGGCCTCGGCGAGCGCCGGGATCGGTCGCGGTTCGACCACCGTCGGCCGACGGCCGTGCCGGCGCTCGGCCGCGCGGATGGCGGCTTCGACCGACGGATGTCGTCCCGCGCCGACCAGCGCCAGCACCGCGGCGCCGAGGGCCCCCGAGGCACCCCCGAGGTCGCGGCCGACCTCGTCCACCTCGATGGAACACCCGAAGACGTCGGCACAGAGCTGGCGCCAGAAGGGGCTCCGCGCGGCCCCGCCTGCCAGGCGCAGGCGCGTCGGCGAAGTTCCGGTGGCGCGGATCAGCTCGAGCGAGTCTGCGAGGCCGAAGGCGATTCCCTCGAAGACGGCCCTGGCGAGGTGCCGTCGATCGTGGTGCAGCGCGAGGCCGCAGAAGGAGCCTCGCGCCAGCGGATCGGCATGCGGCGTGCGCTCGCCGCTGAGGTATGGAAGGAAGGTGACGCCCTCCGCGCCGGGCGGAGCGTCCTCGGCCAGCGCGGCGATCCTGTCGTAGGGATCCGCGCCCTCGGCGCGCGCGGCGGCGGCGATGTCCGGCGCGAGCGCGTCGCGAAACCAGCGCAGGCTGCCTCCGGCGGAGAGCATCACGCCCATCTGGTGCCAGCGTCCTTCGAGGGCGTGGCAGAATGCGTGAAGGCGACCCGCAGCGTCCGGCGCGTGGCGGCGTCGCGCCGCGAAGACCACGCCGGAGGTGCCGATGGTGACGCTCACGGCGCCGTCGTCGATGACGCCCATGCCCAGCGCCGAGGCGGCTTGGTCGCCGGCCCCCGCGACCACGGGGGTTCCCTCCCGCAATCCGGTTGCGGCCGCCGCCTCGGCGGCGAGGTTGCCGATGATCGCTGTCGACTCCTGCGCAGCGGGGAGGATCGCCGGATCGATCGCGAAGTCACCGAGCATCGCGCCCGACCACCTTCGGGCCGCGCAGTCGAAGAGCGCCGTCCCAGAGGCGTCGGAGCAGTCGGTGGCAGCGCCCGCGGCGCTCTCCCCCGGCCGCGCGGTGAGGCGCCATGCGAGCCAGTCCTTCGGCAGCAGCGCCATGCGGATGGCGCGGGCGGTCTGAGGTTCATGCCTGCGAACCCAGAGGAGCTTGGGCAGTGAGAAGCCGGGGTGGACGGTGTTCCCGGTGCGCCGCACCAGTTCGGCGACGCCGAGGCGCTCGAGGACCTCGGCGCACTCCCGGGCGGCGCGCTGGTCGTTCCAGAGGATGCACGGGCGCAGCGTCGCGCCCCGATCGTCGAGCAGCACCAAGCCGTGCATCTGGCCGCAGAGGCCGACGGCGGAGATCGCGGCGGCGCCGCCGGCGACGGAGGCGAGCGCCTGCCGGATCGCCGCGCACGCGCTGCGCCACCAGTCGGCGGGATCCTGCTCCGCCCAGCCCGTCTGCGGGGTGACGAACGGGTGGCTCGATTCGCCCAGGGCGAGCAGGGCGCCGTCGTCATCGATGACGATCGCCTTGGTCGATGTGGTGCCGAGGTCGATTCCGAGTCCGGGCATGGCTGGTGCGGCGGGAGCGCTCCCGTCGTCGTGCCGCATCCGCGTGCGGCGGCCTCGCGGCGGGGCGTGAGGAGTGGAGGGGCGATGCGGTCCCGGTCTCAGCGCGGCGCGCGGCGATAGGACTCCAGCAGGATCCGCTCGACGGTGCCGCGATGCTGCGCCGGGGAGGTCCAGGCGTCGATGAGCCGGGCGTGATCGATCGCGTCGATGCGTTCGTTGGCGAAGCGCAGCGCGTCCATCGAGAGCCGGATCGCCGTTTCCACCGGGAGCCGCTCCGGGTTGATGTCGATGCCCATCGACCCGTCGTAGCCATGAAGCCGGAGGAGCAGCAGCAGTCCGTCGAGCTGCTCCGGGGAGATCAGGCCGACGGAAAGGTCCTGGTCGTAGTTTCCCAGCGGCTGGCTGTTGACGTGAAGGTGCGCGAGGCGCCCCTGGCCGAGCGGCCACGCGATCGCCATCGCGAGGTCCTCGTAGCCCATCAGCACGTGCCCGATCTCGGGGTTCAGGCAGAGCAGCGCATCGCCCCGGTCGAGCAGCGCCCGGTTGCGCGGATGGCGCAGGCGCGACTCGACCATCGGGGCCAGCAGCATCCCCTCCGCGGTCGTCCCGAAGAGAATGCGGCCGCGCGGCTCGTAGGGCTTGGGCTCGAAGGCGACGCGGACGCCGGGCACGGCCTCCATCGCCTCGGCGAGACCCTCGGCGAAGCGCTCGCGCTGGCCGACGATGTCGGCGCCGTAACTGAGTTCGACGCCGTCGATCCCCGGCCAGAGCACCATGAAGTCGGTGTCGAGATCGCGGTTGAGCTCGAGCGCCTCGATCGTCCGCTCGATCGCCCGCCTCCGCGCCGGCTCGATCGGCGACGAGAGCGAGCCGAACTCGAACTCCGCGTCGCGGAAGAGCTGCGGGATCACCGTCAGCACGCGGATTCCCGTCTCGGCGGAGAAGCGCCGCCAGAGATCGAGGTTCTCGCGGGAGATCTCGTCGGGAACATGGGCTTCCAGCGCCGCCAGGCCGTCGGGCTTCAGCTCCGCGGCGAGCGCGAGCCGCTCCTCGATCGAACGGGCAGGCTGGTACGGCTCATGGAAGCGGCTTGCGGCGGGCGAGAAGCACCAGATTCCCGCCGAGAAGCGCAGCGGCAGCGGCGCGCCGCGCAGCCTCCGCAGCATCGCGACGGGATCGAGTCTGAGAGACTGGCCGCGGAGGTCCATCAAGGGCATCGGCGCATTGTGACAGGAGGCGACGACGGCCGCGACGCGCCCCTGCGCGCCGCGGCCGCCGTCCCCGCCTTCGCGCCGCGGCTCGTCTCCGGCGTCACCGCTGGGCCGGTGCGGGGGCGCGCGGAGTGGGCGATGGATCGGTGCGGCGCAGTCACCTGCCGGTCAGCGCTCCGGCGCAGCGGGAGTCGAGCTGGGCCGGCGGGCTCCGAGGGTCGCTCAGAACGACAGTCGCAGCCCAACGCCGAAGGCGATCTCCGTCTCCGGGCGGTCCTTGAGATCCTGGTAGACCGGGATCATCACGCCCGCGTCGAGCGTCCACCACGTCGCCTCGTACATGATCCCCGGCGCGAGGAAGAGCTGGTCATTGCCGTTGGTCTCGTAGAGGCCGTTGATCTCGGCGACGAAGTACCACGCCGCGTGCGACGTGGCTTCGCCATAGACGGCCGGCGCGAGTCGGTAGAGGTAGGAGAGGTCGTACTGGAGGCCGCCGTCGGCGTTGCCGCCTCCGGCGGTGTCGAACTCCCAGAGCAGGCTCGCGTTGCCGCCGTGGCGGCCCTGGACGATCGAGAAGACGCCGCCGAAGAAGGGGTTCCAGCCCTCCTCGGTCGAATCCCAGTAGGTCGTGGTGCCGCCGGGCATCTGAAGCCCGCCGATGAGGGCGAACCGCATGGTGTCCGTCGGTCCGGTGTCGTGCTGCCAGACGCGCCACTTGATCGAGAGGTCGATGTCGCCGAAGCCCGCGGCGGAGTCGCCGGTGGCCTGCGCGCTCGCCGAGAGGTGGTTGAAGACCACCGGGATGTCGAGGTTGACCGAGACGTTCGAGAGCAGGGCATAGGCCACCTGCGTCACGATCGAGACCTGGCGCACGTCGCGGTCGAGCGTCGAGTCGTCGCCATCGAACTGGCGGTAGTTGACCATCGTGTGGACATAGAAGTGCCCGGTGGACGGCTGCATGGCGCCGAGGCCGTAGACGGGAGTCTGCGCCGCTGCGCGCGGTGTCCCGATCGGCGCCATCAGCGCGATCGCGACCGCGAGCAGGGCCGCGACGAGCCCGCCGGCGCCCTTCGGCTTCGGCGCGGACCCGAGCCGGTCGTCGGAACGTCCGACCGTCATGACGACGTCTCCGGCATGGTGGAACCGACCAGCGTGAAGCCCGAGGCGCGGACGGCGCGCTCGAGCTGGGCCTGGCTGGGCGGGTTCTCAGGCGAAAGCCGCGCCGCCACGACCCCGGTTCCGAGGTTGATGGTGACGCGCTCGACGCCGGGGAGGTTGCGGAGCTGGCGATCGACGTTGTTGGCACAGAGCGGACACCCCATGCCGTTGACGACGAAGTACGCCGTGCGCGGCTCCGGGGCGCTCGGCGACCCGAGCTGTCCGCTCTCGGCGGCGCGGGGCGACTCGGCGTCTGCCGGCGTCCGCGGCGTCGTCTCGCAGGCCGAGGCGACGGCGAAGGAGAGCAGCGCCATCAGCGCGATGGGAAGGGCCGCGCGCGAGCGATGCTCGGGGCGGGCGACGGTGGGGCGCGGCGTGCGGCGAGGCAGCCGGCGCGAGAAGGTGTGCAGTGGCATGGAAGACCTCGGGTTCGAGGGATGCGAGTCGGATCGGAGAGGGATGAGCGTCGCGAACGTCTCGCCGCCGGCTCCGAGCGCGTCCGCTCGTCGGCGGGTGTGCCGGGACGCGTCAGGGGGCGGCGACGCCGCGCGGCGCGTCCGCACAGCGCGGTGGGCGCGGCGGCGCGCCCGCCGTTCGAGCGCCGCGAGGCGCACGGCGGATCGCAGCGCCGGCAGGGACGGTCCCGCTACACGCTCAGCCGCACGCGCAGGTCGAGCGGCGTCGGTCCCCGCGGAGGAGGTTCGCCCCGCGCACCAGAGAGCGACGGAAGCGCGCGGCGCTCCGCGCAGCCTCTGACGAGATCGGCGACCCCCGGGAGCGCCGCCGGAGGGGCGGGCGCGGTCGAGCTGGAGGGCAGCGCGACCGCTGCGCCCGGTGCCGCGGCGCGGACGTGGGCGTGGCAGTCGCAGTCGCCCGGATCCGAAGCCGGTGCGCCATCGTCCGGAACCCCGTCCCGCTGCCCGCCCTCCGCGCGACTGCGTTCTGCGGAACGCAGAGCCGTCTCGCAGCGCGGGCAGCGCGGCACGAAGGCGCCGCCGTCGCTGGCCGCGCCGCCTTCGGTCGTCGCGGAGATGTTCAGGACGGCCGCCGTGGCCGTCCGATCAAGCGCGATCCGGATTCCGCAGCAGCACCAGCCGGGAGACCACCACACCATGAGCAGCGCGAGGAGCAGCCGCACGACGACCGCGCTCCGCGGAACCGGCCGCCCGAGGCGCCCGCGCCCACCCGACTCGGCGCGCCGCTGGCGACCGCCGCCGGCGCCGCGCGAGCGGCGCGCGGCCAAGGCGCTCGAGGCGGCGGCGCGCCGACGGGGGCGCGGAGCGCGGTTGAGAAGCGGCCGTGCAGGAGGCATTGGAGGCTCTCGAGGCGGGATCGGCACGGGACCGCCAAGGGTGGCGACGGAGGCACCGGAAGCACCGGCTCGCGTTGATGGTGATGGCGGATGTGCGCCGGTGCTGCGATGCGCCGGGCGGTCCCCCCCGTGAGAGGGGGGGCGCAGCGGACGGGGCTCGCTTCCGAGCGTAGGAGCCTGCGTCGCGGAGCCGCCCGACCGGGCGCCGAGCGGCTCACCGACGCTGGCGCCCAGCCCTCGGATGCGGCTCGTCGCGCGATCCCGGTGCCACCGAGCCAGCCCGTCGAGGCGCTCGCGCCCAGCCGGAGCGCCCCTCTACGCTGCGGGCGATGAACGCAGTCGTCGAGCAGCTTCTCCGCCACCGGTCGATCCGGCGCTTCCGTCCCGATCCGGTGCCCGACGAGCACATTCGCGAGGCGGTTCTCGCTGGACAGGCCGCTTCGACGAGCTCCGCCGTCCAGGCGTACTGCGCCATCCGCGTCCGCGACCCGGCGACGCTCGAACGCCTCGTCGAGCTCACGGGGGGTCAGCGCAAGGTCGCCGAGTGCGGGGCCTTTCTCGTCATCTGCGGAGACACGCGCCGCCACCGCATCGCGGCGGCGCGCGACGGGGTCGTTCACGAGACGCGATTCGAGGCGTTCCTCGTCGCGGCCATCGACGGGGCGCTCTTTGCGCAGAACCTCTGCGTCGCGCTGGAGTCGATGGGCTACGGGATCTGCTACATCGGCGGAATCAGGAACCACCTCGCCGAGGCGGACCGGCTCCTCGCGCTCCCGCACGGCGTCTATCCGCTCTTCGGTCTCTGCGCCGGGATCGCCGACGAGACGCCGCTTCCGCGCCCGCGCCTGCCGCTGGGATCGGTCCTCTTCGAGGAGCGGTATCCACCCGACCGCATCGTGCTCGATCACCTCGCCGCATACGACGCGGCCCACTCCGAGTACGTCGCGACGCGCGGCGGCGCGGCCGGCGGGCGCCCGGCGCCCAAGCCGTGGTCCACGATCATGGCGACGAAGTTCAGCGAGCCGGAGCGCGTCGACGTCGCCGCGTACTACCGCGCCAAGGGCGCCGTGCTCGAGTAGCGGACGATCTCGCCCCGGGGCCGCAGGCTGCGGGCCCACGCAGTATCGTGGTCGGGTCCACCATGGGCGATCCCCGATCGGAACTCCCCAGCGCAGCGCCCGCAGCGCCGCCTGCGGCCTCACGGAGCCGGGCCGCTGCGACGATGCGACCGGGCGGGTCGGTTGTGCACATCGCCGCGATCATGGTGATCGGCGCCCTCACCGGGCTTGTCGCGGTGGCGTTCCGCACGGCGCTCGAAAGCGCCGACGGCCTCCGTCGCGAGCTCCTCGGTGCCCTCTCGGAGCGCGGGGCCTGGCTCCTGATTCCCCTGGTGGCCGGCGCCTTCCTGATCGGCTGGCTGGTCGGATGGATGGTGCAGCGAATCGCTCCCGAGAGCGGGGGCAGCGGAATCCCGCGCGTCGAGGCGATCATCGCCCGTGACCGCTCGATGCGCTGGTGGCGCGTGCTTCCGGTCAAGTTCATCGGTGGCGTCCTCGCCATCGGAGGGGGGCTCTCGCTGGGCCGGGAGGGGCCGACCGTGCAGATGGGCGCCGCGGTGGCGCAGGCCATCGGGTCTCTCCGGGCGCTTCCGGCCCAGGGGCTGCACATGGCGATGGCCTGCGGTGCGGGGGCGGGGCTCGCTGCGGCCTTCAACGCCCCGCTGGGAGGGATCGCCTTCATCCTCGAGGAGATGCGCCGCACGCTCGATGTGCGGTGGCTGCTCGCGGCGCTGCTCACGTCAACGCTCGCGGTTGTCGTCGTCGCGCTGCTCCTCGGCGACGCCCCGATCTTCGGCGGGACGCATCTGCTCGCCGTCGCCTCGGTCGCGGAGCAGGTTCGGGGCCCCGACCCGGCGATCGCCGGTCCGGAGGGGCGCGCCGGGCGTGCAGCGGCCGCCGAACTCGTCGGACATGGCATCGCGACCGCGCGTTCCTGCCTCCCGGCGCTGATCGTCGGCATGGCGGGGGGAGTCGTCGGAGCCGCGTTCAACGGGGCGCTCCTCGCCGCATGCCGCCGGGCCGCGCGGTGCCCGACTCGCGTTCGGGCGATGCTTCCGGGATTTGCCTGCGTGCTCGCCGCCATCGTGGCGCTCTGGCTCCCCGAGGCGACCGGCGACGGTCTCTCGGTCGCCGATCGGCTGCTCGCGCTCGGTGGCGCCCCGGCGGGGTTCCTCGCCGCGCTCGCGGCGGTCGGGATGGCGCTGACCATCATCAGCTACGCCTCAGGGGCTCCCGGCGGGATCTTCGCGCCGCTGCTGCTGCTCGGATGCGCCTCCGGGATGCTCCTCGGACACGCGGGCGGCGCGATGGAGCGCTTCGGCGCCCCGTCGCCGGCGCTTCTCGGCGTCCTCGGCATGACTGCGGTCTTCACCGCGTCGGTGCGTGCGCCGCTGACTGGGATCGTGCTCGTCGTCGAGATGACGCGCAACGTCGCGATTGCGCTGCCGCTCTGCGTCGCGGCCTCCGCCGCCTACGTCGTCGCGTCGATGCTGCGCTCGCCCCCGGTCTACGAGTCGCTGCTCGAGCTCGAGCTTGCGAAGGCGGAGCCGCCCGGGTGCCGATGACAGGGGAGTCTCCGGCGCTCTGCGCAGGAGGAGATCCCTGCACTCCGGCGCGCCGTCGCTCCCGCTGCGGCGCGCTCGTCCCGCTCCTCGGATGCGGCGCGGGCGGCGGCGGCGATCAGGGGACGAGGTTCACCATCTTTCCGGGGACCACCACCACCTTGCGCGGCGGCTTGCCGGCGAGGAGCTCGATCACCTTCGAGTCCGCGAGGATGAGCGACTCGATCGCCGCAGGGTCCGCCGTCGCGGGCACGACGATCCGGTGGCGGACCTTGCCGTTGAGGGCCACCGGCAGCTCGACCTCGTCGTCGACGAGCAGCGCTGGATCCACCGTCGGCCACGCCGCAAGGACGGCGAGATCCCCGTGGCCGAGGCGCTGCCAGAGCTCCTCGGCGACGTGGGGCACGAAGGGGCACGCGCAGAGCACGATGCGTTCGAGCTGCGAGAGCGTCAGCACGCGCCCGTCCTGACCCGCCGACGCGGTCGCCGCGTTGACGAACTCGATCATCGCGGCGATGGCGGTGTTGAAGGAGAGCCGCTCGATGTCGCCGCCGACGCGGTGGATCGTCCGGTGAAGCAGCCTCTCGAGCCGCGCATCCGGCTCGTCGGCGATCAGCGCCGCGCCGGTGCGCTCGTCGATGGCGAGCCGCCAGAGCCGCTGGAGGAAGCGATGCTGGCCCGCGATGTCGCGCGGGTTCCACGGCTTGCTCGCCTCGAGGGGGCCCATGGCCATCTCGTAGAGCCGGAACGTGTCGGCGCCGAACTCGGCGATGACATCGTCGGGGTTGATGACGTTGCGGAGCGACTTGCTCATCTTCGCCACCACCTGCGTCAGCGGCGTGCCCGCGCCGCGCTCGGTGAAGCGCGGCGCGCCGTCGGCGCCGGCGGATTCGTCGACTTCGTCGACGGCGACGAGCGTTCCGTCGGGTCGCTCATACGCGAAGGAGAGGATCAGCCCTTGGTGGAAGAGCCGGCCCATCGGCTCCGGCGTGCTGACCCAGCCGAGGTCGAAGAGCATCTTGTGCCAGAAGCGCGCGTAGAGCAGGTGCAGCACCGCATGCTCGGCGCCGCCGATGTAGAGATCGACTCCTCCCGCATGGCTGGAGCCGTCGTCGCGCGGCGAGAGCATCCAGTAGCGCTCCGCCTCGACGCCGACGAAGCGCGTCGCGTTGCGCGGATCGCAGAAGCGCAGGTAGTACCAGCACGATCCCGCCCAGTTGGGCATGGTGTTGGTCTCGCGCCGCACCGGCGTCTCCGGCGGCAGCAGCGTCGGATCGACGCCCGCTTCGCCCGCTGTGGTGTGCACCCACGCGGTCGCCCTCTCCAGCGGCGGCGACGGCTGGTCGCTCTCGACCGGACGGAAGTCGTCGAGCTGCGGAAGGCGCACCGGGAGCGCCGCCGCCTGGACGGGGTAGTGGTTGCCCTCCGCGTCGTAGACGATCGGGAAGGGCTCGCCCCAGTAGCGCTGCCGGCTGAAGAGCCAGTCCCGCAGCCTGTAGTTGACCTTCGCGGACCCGACTCCCTCCCGATCGAGCCAGCCCACGATCTCGCGCTTCGCGGCCTCCACGCCGAGCCCGTCGAGCGAGATGCCCGCGTTGGCGCTGGCGACGACCGTCCCGTCGCCGGCGAACGCCTCGGGCCACGCGCCGGGATCGCCTGCGGGGAAGCGCTGCGCCTCGGGCGTTCCGGGATGCGGCGCGATCACCTGGCGCAGCGGCAGGCCGAAGCGCCGCGCGAACTCGAAATCGCGCTGATCGTGCGCGGGGACCGCCATGATCGACCCGTGCCCGTATCCCATCAGGACGTACTCCGCCGTCCAGACCGGAATCGGCCTCTCGGTCGCGGGGTTGATCGCGTGCACGCCCGTGAAGACGCCGCTCTTCTCCTTGGCGTCGGTCATGCGGTCGAGATCGGCGCGCTGCCGCGCCGACTCGACGTAGGTGCGCAGCGCGGCGACGTCCGTCTCGGCGGGAGGGTCGGCGAGGATCTCCTCGACGAGCGGGTGCTCGGGCGCGACGACCATGTACGTGGCGCCGAAGAGCGTGTCGGGACGCGTGGTGTAGACCCGCAGGAATGGCCGGTCGGGACGGTGGGGCAGCTCGAAGTCGATCTCGGCGCCCTCGCTGCGGCCGATCCACTCGATCTGCATCGCTCGGGTCGATTCCGGCCAGCGGATGAGATCCAGGTCGCGCAGCAGCCGCTCCGCGTACGCGGTGATGCGGAACATCCACTGCCGCAGCGGCTGCCGGAGCACCGGATGGCCGCCGCGCTCGCTGCGGCCGTCGACGACCTCCTCATTCGCGAGCACCGTGCCCAGCTTCGGGCACCAGTTGACCACCTGCTCGCCGAGATAGGCGAGCCGGTGGCGGTCGAGGAAGTCGCGGCGCTCGGCGTCGTCGAGCTCCTGCCACTTGATCGCCCCGATCGGCTCTCCGGTCACCGCCTCGATCTGCTGCGGCGCTCCCGGCCGGAGAAGCTCGCCCCCGGGGCCGACGTAGGCGACGCCGTTCTCGAGCTCGCGCACCAGCTCGGCGATCGGTCGCGCGGCGTTCGCGGCCGGGTCGTACCACGCGTGATACGCCTGGAGCCAGATCCACTGCGTCCAGCGGTAGTACTCCGGATCGATCGTCGCCAGCTCGCGCGACCAGTCGTACGAGAACCCGAAGCGGCGAAGCTGGCGGCGGAACGTCTCGATGGCGCTGCGCGTGGTGATCGCCGGGTGGACGTTCGTCTGCACCGCGTACTGCTCGGCGGGAAGGCCGAAGGCGTCCCAGCCCATCGGATGCAGGACGTTGAAGCCGCGCATCCGGCGATGGCGGCAGATGATGTCGCTGGCCGTGTACCCCTCAGGATGTCCGACGTGGAGGCCGGCGCCCGAGGGATAGGGGAACATGTCGAGGCAGTAGTACTTCGGCCGCGAGGCGTCGAACTCCGCCTCGCCTGGGTTCGGCGCGCGGTACGCCTGGGCGCTCTCCCAGCGCTCCTGCCATGCGGGCTCGATCACGTTGGCCAGCGCCGCGGTGTAGCGATGGGGATGTTCGTTGACGGTCTCTGTCATGGGGGCGATGCGAGGAAACGGGGAGCGGCATGCCGTGCGCCGGTGCACGAGTCCGCGGCTGCGCATGCGTGCGGCGCGGCGGCCGAGATCAGGACCTCCGCGAAGCCGGCGCCTTCGGTCGACGCGGGCCTCGGAAGCGTGCGCCCAGCCGCGACGGTCACTCGCCTCCCGCGCGCCGCGCGGAAGCGGCCTTGCTGAGCTCGGCCCGGTCGTGGGCCCGCTCGCCTGCGGGCCTTCCGGAGCGCGCCGAGGCCGCGGCGGACGCAGCGAGGCCGCCCGGGCGCGCGGCGGCCTTCGCGGCGGCCTTCGCTTCTGGCCTCAGGTCTGGCCTCAGGTCTGGCTTCTGGTCTGGCTTCTGGTTGGGCCTCTTCTCCGGCGCCGACTCCGCCCTGAAGTCCGATCTCGGCTGCGTCTTGAGATCCGAGCGCGGGGCCTGACGCTGCGGAGCCCGCGCTTCCGCGACGGCGCGCGCGGGATCGTCCGCCGCTTCCGGGCGCGCGCTCGGCCGCGACGCGCTGCGCGGGGCTGGGCCGGGCGCGTGACGTCCGGCGCCCGGCGAAGCCGCTCCGTTGCCGCGCGGGGCGGGGATCGCTCCGCGACCGCCGCCCGCGGCGCCGGAGCGGGGCTTCTGCGGAACGCCGCGCTCCTGAAGATGCCGCATCGCGTCGCCGACGAGGTAGAAGCTCCCGGTGACGACGATGAGGTCCTCGCGGCTGACGGCGCTCAGCGCCAGCTCGAGCGCCTGCGGGAACGCGCGCGCGACCTGGCTCATCTTGCCGCTGCGCTCCTGAAAGAGCCGCTGGAGCTCATCGGGGTCGGCCGCGCGCGGATTGCTCGATGCCCGGGTGAAGACCACCTTGTCCGCCCCGAGATTCACGCGGTCGAGCAGCGTTCCGACGTCCTTGTCCGCGCAGCACCCGAAGATGCAGACCATCGAGTCGTAGGGGACGTGCGCGCCGACGCAGCGCATCAGCGCTCCGACCGCGGCGGCGTTGTGGGCGCCGTCGACCAGGATCCGCGGCCGTTCGCTGAGAAGCTGCATGCGTCCCGGGACCTTGGTCTCGGCGAGCCCCGAGGTGATCTTCTCCTCGGGGCAGTCGAAGCCGCGGCTGCGCAGGACATCGACGGCCGCGAGCGCGAGCCCGCAGTTGACCGCCTGGTGCTCGCCGGCCAGCGGCACCGGGAGGTGCTCGAACCGGCTGGTCTCCGTGAAGAGGCAGACGCGGGTGTGCGGACCCAGATCGGGCGTCGAGCAGAAGCGGGCGGAGTACTCGATGTCCTTGTTGACCACCCGCAGGGGCGCGCCGACCTTCGCGGCGACCTCGCGAAAGACCGCCTCGATCTCCTCGGCCTGCTCATGGATCAGGGCGGGAACCCCCTTCTTGAAGATGCCCGCCTTCTCCCGGGCGATCTCCGGGAGCGTCTGACCGAGCAGGCGGTTGTGATCGTGATCGATCGTGCAGACCACGCTCACCTCGGGCACGACCACGTTCGTCGAGTCGAGCCGCCCGCCGAGCCCGACCTCGATCACCGCGATGTCGATGGCCTGGTCGGCGAAGTGTCGGAAGGCGAGCGCCGTGAGGATCTCGAAGAACGTCGGCTCGCTCTCGAGCTTGCGGGCCGCGAGCGCCACCTCCTTCATTCCCTCGACGAACTCGTTGCGGCCGATCATCTGGCCGTCGATGCGGATGCGCTCGCGGACGTCGACCAGATGCGGGCTGGTGTACTCGCCGACGGTGTAGCCGCAGCCCCGGAGCATGTGGGCGATCATCGCCACCGTCGATCCCTTGCCGACCGTCCCGGCGACATGGACGGTCTTCACCTGCTCGTGCGGGTTCCCCATCCGCTCCAGCAGGTCCCTCATCCGGTCGAGCTTGAAGGTCTTCTGGTCGTATCGGATCGTCCGCATCCGCTCGATGTCGGCCCGGTCGTGGAGGAAGCGCAGGGCGGTCGGATAGCTGACGATGTCGGTGGCGGTGATCGCGGGCGCGGCGCCGTCGCGCGTCACCCGTCGAATCGAGGCCGGCTTGCTGGTCATTGGAGGGCAAGCATAGGGAAGCCCCGGATGCGCCATGCCCCAGCGCGGCGCTTCAACCGCCGCCGATGGCCATCGCCGCGGCGCAGTCCGTCGCTTCTCCCTCGATGATCGACGCGCGGACGCCCGCCGTCTCAAGCCCTCGGGCCAGCGCCTCCCGGACGGCCCCGAGCGCCTCCCGCCGCACTGCGACGATCGCCGCGCCGCCGAAGCCCGCTCCGGTCAGGCGGGCGCCGAGCGCTCCGCACGGGCGGGCCGACTCGGCCGCCGCGACGACCGCATCCAGCTCCGGGGTGCTGACCTGGAAGTCATCCCGAAGCGAGGCGTGGCTCTCGAAGAGCAGCGCCCCGAATCGTTCGAGATCGCCGGCGCGGAGCGCCGCCGCGCTCGCTCGGACGCGGCGGTTCTCCGAGACGACGTGCCGCGCCCGGCGCCGCAGCGGCTCGGGGAGCGCCGCGAGCCTCGGAGAGGCCTCGTCGACGTCGCGCAGCGCGAACGCCTCGTCGCGCGCCGCCACCCGCTCCGCCGCCGCGAGCACGCTCGCGCGGCGCTCCGCATACGCACCCTCCGACAAGTCCCGGCGCCGATCGGTCACGACCACGAGAGTCGCCAGATTCGCGGGAAGAGCGATCTGCTCGCGCTCGAGCGAGCGGCAGTCGATGAGCAGGGCGTGCCCCGCCCGGGCGGCCACGATCACCAGCGGGTCCATGATGCCGCAGGGCACCCCGGCGAACTCATGCTCCGCCGCCCGGCATCGCCGCGCCGTGGCGATCGGGTCGACGGGGCGCTGCGCGATCGAGTCGAGCAGCACCGAGAACCCGACTTCGATGGCGGCGCTGCTCGAGAGTCCCGCGCCCGCCGGGAGGTCGGCGTGCAGGAGAAGATCCAGCTCCGGCAGATCGAGCCCCTCGCGCCGCACCAGCGCCGCGACCCCGATCAACCTCGCGAAGGGACCTGCGGCGCCCGCCCCTGCGGTCGAAAGCTGCATCGAAGCCTCGCCGTCGAAGGTCGTCGATCCCATCCGCGAGCGCGGGCCCGCGGCCGGCGCAGCGAGGAGGACGACGCGGCGGTCGAGCGCCATCGGGAGCACGAGACCTCCCGCATGGTCGGTGTGGTCGCCGATGAGGTTCACCCGGCCAGGGGCCTGCGCCGCCCAGGTCGCGGGGCGTCCGTACCGGCGGATGAAGTGCGCCGAGGCCTCCGCGACGAGCGCGTCCATCGGGCTCGAGCCGGTCACGGTGCCGGATCCGCGCCGTCGTCTTCGGAGTCCGGCCGCCCGCGGCGATCGTCCATCTCGCGCGGCGGTCGCAGCGCGAGCCGATCGAGCTCCGCGCTCCGCGCGCCGTACTGCGCGGTCAGCCAGTCGTCCGCCTCGCCGCGGAGCGCCAGCACCGTGAGGTAGCCCGCGATCCGGTCGCGCAGGAGAGTCTCCTCTGCGCGGAGCGTGGCGGCGAGCGCGCGCGCCGCATCGGCGCAGATCGTCCGCCGCTGGCGCATCAGGTCCAGGCGCCGCAGCTCGGCGGCGACGCGCTCGCTCGCGCGGCGCCGATCGTCGGAGGGGGGGCCGAGCTCGACGATCGCGGCGATCTCGTCGGCGACGTCCGCTGCGGCGAAGCCGAGGGAGAGAAGCCTCACCCTGGTCGATGCGTAGAGCAGATCGCGGCCGCTCCGCTCGGACTCGTCGAGGGCCGGGGTCGGTTCGCCCGCCTCCCCCGCGCCGGGCGCCGCACCCGGGCGTCTGCCGGCCGAGCGGGCGAGGTCGAGGGAGTCGCGAATCAGCGCCGCGAAGGCCCGCTCGTCGTCGAAGAGCTCGGGTCGGACTCGGTGCCAGAACGCCGACTCCACCCGGGCCGCGGCGGCGGGAGGGAGCGAGCGCACGAGCCGCAGCAGCGTCTCGCGGTTGATCCCGCTGATGGGCAGTTCGGCGCGCAGCCGCCGGGCCCGGAGATCCGCGAGCCGATCGTCGATCGCGACGCGCTCCTCGGGCTCGACGACGCTCTCCCAGAGCGGTCCGAGCTCGACCAGCAGCGCCGTGTGCTCGCGCTCGATCCGCGAGGCCTCGCCGAATCGCCAGCGCGCCGCGGCGGTCATCTTGCGGATGTAGTCGTCGACGATCCCCGAGACGAGCGCCCGCTCCTCCGGTCCCAGCTCGGCCGCATCGAGGATCGTGACCAGATCGACCGCGGCGCTGCGCCGGACGGTCGGCAGCGCGTGCAGCCGGAAATGGCGGCGGAACGCGAGCTGCCGCGCCGTCGCCACCGATTCCGGGGGCACGAGCGCGACGAAGGCCGCGACGAGGTCCTCCTCCGCAGGGGCCATGCGCGTGACCATTGCGTCGCGGAGCTCCAGCGCATCGAGCTGGATCGGCGTGTAGGAGGGACGCAGGCGCAGCGTCCCGGGATCCCACTCGTACGCCACGGCGAGCAGCGCCTGCTGCCGTCCCTCGCGCTCCAGCACGCCGTCGAGGCGCCGCATGTACTCGGCGTGGAGACCGCGGAGCGCCTCGAAGTGATCGGGATCGAGGTCGCAGAGGACGCCCCAGAGATCGATCTGCGCCGCGGTGATCGGGAGCGGCAGGAGCTCCGCGCGCAGCTCGTTGATCGCCTCCTCGCGCACCGCGAGCCACTCCGGATCGTCTGGAGCCTCGACCGTCCGAGCCGGGGCCGGACGGGGCGCGGGAGCCGCAGGCCGCGCCGTGGGCGGGCCCTCCGCGTCGGCGCGCCGCTCGTCGAGCGGCGCCGTCGGCGTCCCGTCGGCGGCGGGCGCGCGAGCGCCCGCCGTCGTCGCGCTCCGCACGTCGACCGCGCCGAGGGCCGCCAGCAGCGCACAGAGCCGAGCCGCGGCCGCGTGCGTCGCACGCATCGGGGTCCGATCGAGGCATCTGAAGAAGGGCATGATCAGGCTCGGCGTCGGCGGTCCCGTCAGGTTCCGGCGGAACCCCGCCGGAAGCGGCAGATCCCGGTCGCAGCGCGCAAGGACCGGTTGGACTCGGGAGGAGGCTGCGGGGAGGGATCAGGGGCGATCTCGGCCGGCCGGGCCCTCGTCCGATCGACCGGCGACCGCTCACGGTACCGCGCCTGCGGCGGAACGGTCGCTTCCGCCCCCGGCCGCCGCCCGCCGATCGATCGCTCGTCGGAAGCGGTGCAGGCAGATCCCGGCGGCGACGGCGACGTTGAGGCTGTCGACGCCGGGCGCCATCGGAATGCGGATCAGCGCATCGCACCGGCGCCGGACCGCTTCGGAGATCCCCGCGAACTCCGTTCCCACGACGAGAGCGGCTCGCTCGGGCACCGGGAGCGCGTCGAGTTCGGCGGCTCCGTCGTCGAGCGCTGCGCCGATGACCGCGATCCCCCGCTCCCGGAGCCGCTCCAGCGCCTCCGGCCAGAGCGCCGCCCGGTGAAACGGCACGTGCAGGGCATGTCCGATCGAGACGCGCAGCGACTTGCGGTAGAGCGGGTCGTGGCAGCGCGGGCTGAGCAGGACGCCATCGGCGGCGAAGGCGGCGGCGACGCGGAAGAGCATCCCGATGTTGTCGATGCCGACGATGTCCTCGCAGGCGAGCAGCAACCGTCCCCGGGCGCTGGTTCCGGAGCCGGACGCAAGCTCGTCCAGGCTCGGACGGGGCAGCGCGGAGCGGCTTCCGATGGCGAGCACGCCGCGATGGAGGGGAAAGCCCGCCACCTGCTCCAGCAGCGCCTGCGGCGCCGAGTAGAGGGGCACCTCGGGGGGGACGCGCGGTGCAACCCGCGCGACCAGCCGCTCGGCGACGAGCACCGAGCGCACGGCGCCGGCGATCTCGAGCATCCGCTCGACGACGAGGAGCTGCTCGCCGACGAAGAGCCCCTCCGCCGCGCGGCGCAGATCGCGGTCGCGCAGGCCGACGTAGTCGGCGAGGCGCGGGTCGTCGAGGCGCTGGATGGGAACGACCGGCACGGCGGAGGGGACACCGTACACTCCCGATCGTGACCCTGCCGGAGCGCCCGACATCGTCTTCCGAACGGTCAATCGGCGCCGAGAACCCCGGCGGCGCGCTCGAGTCGATCATCGAGGATCCGACGATCGACTCGCCGGAGGACCGGCGCGTCGCGGAGCTGCTCGCCCGCGAGAGCGACGTGCTCGACGTGCCCGGGCTGGCGCAGGCGGTGGAGGCGCAGGAGCCCGCGGATGCCGCGGCGACGCTCGAAGGGCTCGGCGACGAGGAGGCAGCCGAAGTCATCGAGGAGATGGACGAGCGCGCCGCGGCGGAGGCGCTGGCGCACATGCAGGTGCCGCTGGCGGTGAGCGTCGTGGAAGACCTCGTCGACGAGGACGCCGCGTACGCCGCGAAGCTCGTCGGCCTGATGGCCTCCGACGACGCCGCCGACCTCGTCCAGGCGCTGCCCGAGGAGTATGCCGCGAAGGTCCTCGCCGCGATGGCGCCGGATCAGGCGCTGCGCCTCCGGCGCCTGATGAAGTACGACGAGCGCACCGCGGGTGGCATGATGTCGACGGAGTACCTCGCGGTCTACGCGGGGATGACCGTCGCCCAGGCGACCGAGCGGATCCGGTCGACCGATGCGCCGGAGGATGCCACGCACGTCTTCGTCACCGACGCGGCCCATCGGCTCGTCGGGCTTCTCTCGCTCCGTGCGCTTCTGCTGGCCAGGGCGGAGGAGCGCATCGAATCGATCATGGATCGCGAGGTCGATGCGATCCAGCCGACGCTGGATCGCGAGGAGGTCGCCGAGGAGTTCGCGCGGTACGACTACTCGGTGCTGCCGGTGGTCGATCCGCAGCGACGGCTTCTCGGCGTCGTGACCGTCGACGACGTGATCGACATCATCCGGGCCGAGCAGACCGAGGATGCGCAGCGGATGGTCGGCGCGGGCGCCGAGGAGGCGGTCTACTCGCCGATTCCGGTGAAGCTGAGGGGGCGGCTGCCGTGGCTCTGCGTCAACCTCTTCACCAGCTCGATGGCGGCGGTCGTCGTGCTTCGCTTCGAGGGGCTCATCGCCGAGCTGGCCATCCTCGCCGTCCTCATGCCGGTGATCGCCAATCAGGCGGGCAACGCAGGACAGCAGTCGCTCGCGGTGACGCTCCGCGGCATCGTCCTCGATCAGGTGCGGACGGGCCGCGTGCCGCAGCTTCTCCTCCGCGAGACGGCCGTCGGCTTCATCAACGGCACGATCGCCGGGATCATCGTCGGCACCGTCGTGGCGATCTTCGAGCTGTTCACCGGCGCCGCGAGCTGGCGTCTCGGGCTCGTGGCAGGGCTGGCGATGAGCGGCGCCCTGACGTTGGGGACCTTCACCGGCGCAAGCCTCCCGCTGCTGATGCGCCGCCTCGGCTACGACCCCGCGACCGCGTCGACGATCTTCCTCACGATGGTCACCGATACCGCGAGCTTTCTCGTGTTTCTCGGGCTGGCGAGCATGCTGTGGCGCTGGCTGGTCTAGCACTCCAGCGCCCCTCGTCTTCTGCTGCGGTCGCCCGAAGCGGCGTTTCACGGCGTCGAAGCTCGCAGCTGGTGCTTGATGGCCCGCAGCGGGGCCACCGGCGCCCCATCTGCTTCGCTTCTCCTTGCAGAACATCCGCTTCCGACCGCCTCGCGACGGACCCAAGGGGCGCTGGAGTGCTCGCAGCCTGCGGCGCCCCTCGGAGATTGCCGCGGTCGCCCGACTCGGCGGTTCGCTCCGTCGGAGCCCCATCGCGCAGGTGCGGGGCCGGAAGGCCCGCAGCCCGCGCCGAGCGCGGCGAGCGCCGGAGCGGGCGCCGCAGCATCAGCGCAGGGGCGAGCAGCGATCGGATGCGCAGCGTTCTGACTCCCAGCGCGCTCGACCGCGCTTCGGGCCGCTGCGAAGTCGGGAGAGGCGCGGGCGGACGCGGGCGAAGACGCGATAGCCGACCTCCGCGATTGCGCGCAGGATCGGCCATCCCGTCCAGGCCATCACCCAGCCGAGGCCGACGGCGCGGTACGCCCGGCGGAAGACCTCGAGTCCGACGACGACGCGTCCATCGGGCAGCAGCCCATGCATGGCGCCCATCACCGCCTCCATCGAGAGTCCGTGAACAGCAGGGTCGAAGCCGCGCTCGGCGATGTCGACGAAGGCCAGGGCGCCGTGCCGGTCGCGCCGTCGCAGGAACGCGATCTCGCGGGCGCAGAGGGGGCAGAGGCCGTCGTAGAGGAGCGTGATCTCGGGAGCGGGGGAGGCCACGGAGGCTGATTCGTTCGCTTCCCGCGGCCGGAGTCGCTGAAGTGCTAGCTCAGGTACGCCCACGCCACGCACCCCAGCCCCGCGGACGCAAGCAGCGCCGCGGCGACGAAGATCCGGCGGGTGCGGCGGCGCAGGCGGGGCAGGTCGACGTAGTAGCGTCCGTCGCCGACGGGGACGATCAGCCCGCTCCGCTCGAGCGACTCCACGAGATGTCGCGACTGCATCCCGACTGAAGCGGGACGGCGGGCCGTCTCGGGCGTCGTCGCGCCGGCCTTGACCAAGGCGTCGGCCGGTCCCTTCTGGCGGAGAATGAGCAGGATGATCGAAGCGGGAAGGGCGATGGCGCCGAACGACGCAGGCATGGCGGTCGAGGGTAGTCGAGGACGTCGCCGTCCCGGCGCCGCCTCCTCGGCGGGCAGCGCCGGCGTCAGGGCGCCCGCACGTCGAGCCGCTGCGCCAGCTCGCCGAGCGTGCGCCGCACCGAGGCGCCCGATTCGGCGTCGAGCGTTGCGCCGCCGAAGCGGACGCGGTAGAAGGTCCCCACCAGCGTGCGCACCGGCTCGGCCAGCTCGGGTCGTTCGGCGGCGAGGCGATCGGCGAAGCGCAGCGGCGTCTCCCACTCCGGCTTGCGGATTCCGCCGCGATGAAGCACGTCGAGCGTGTCGGCGTAGAAGCCCAGCTCGCGCAGGAGCCGCTGCGCGGCGCGCCGGGGAAGCGAATCGAGCGATGCGACGCGGCGGATCGCCGCCCGCCGACGGACCACCGTCACCGAGGCGACCAGCGCGACCACGCCGACGAGACCCACCATGCCCAGCCAGATGTACCCCGCAGGACCGAGCCTGAACGCCGCGTTGAGCGAGGCCGCCGCCTCGCGCGTCCACTCCAGCGCCTCGCGCCCGCGCTCCGTCCATCTCGAGGCGACGCCCTCGGCGAGCGTCGCCTGCTTCGCATGGTCGAAGCCGACGAAGCGGTTGTTCCACATGAACTCGACGCGGTCGTAGATCCACCTCCACCGATCGACCCAGCTCCGACGCGCCTCGTTGAACGCGATCAGATCCTCCGCGGGCGTCGGATCGAACGTGGCCCATGTGTACGGTCCGGAGCGCACCTCCACCCACGCGTGGGCATTGCTCTCGCGGACGACATAGTGCTTCGCGGCCTCGTCATGCTCGATGGCGATGAAGCCGGTGATCAGCCGCGCCTCCACGCCGACGCTGCGGCAGAGCGCCGCCATCGCCGAGGCGAAGAGCTCGCAGTGCCCGGCGCGGTACTCGGTGAGGAACGCGACGATCGGGTCGTCCCCGTCCCTGACGACGAAGCCCGAGAGGTCGGTGGTGTACGCGAAGGCGCCGGAGCGAAGTTCGTCGGAGATGGCCCGGGCGATCGCGATGCGCCGGCGCCAGCGCTCCTGCGCGTCCGCCGGTTCGGGAGCGTCGGCGTCGATTCCGCGGCCGGCGAGCATCCGCACCGCCTCGCGGCGCACGGAGACGAGCGGGAAGTTCGCGGTCCGCGGAGCCGGCACGGCGTCGCCGGAGAGCGATCGCATCGTCTCCTGGCTCGCGAAGGGCTGCACGCGGACCTGGTAGCGATCGAGCGCGCCGCCGACCTCCGTGGGCGCCCGCAGCAGCAGCGTCCCCGGCTCGAAGATGACCTCCCGGTCCATTGCCGCCGCGACCGCGATCGGCGCGTACGCGGAGAAGACGACGCTGGTCGCCATCGACCGCATCGTCACCGAGAGAGTGAAGGTCTGCACGCGATCGTCGAGCGTGCGGTCCGTCAGGGGAACGAAGACGTCCGGCCCCGCGGTGCGGCGGTAGCGCCGCTCCGCCCGCGACGAGCGAGAGGAGGTCCATCGGCCGCGAAGCGGGTTGTAGGCGTCGAGCACGGCGCCGCGCAGGCGCAGCGGCTCCGGAAGCCTGACTGCCTGCCCGGCCGGATCGAGCACGCGGACCGTGAAGACCTCGCGGCGCGACTCGCTGATGCGCACCGACTCGCGCAGCCGGATCTCGTCGGCGAAGCCGCTCGTCGCCTGCCCGGCCCCTCCCTCGCCGTCGCGGGCGAGCAGGCCGCGGGGAAACACGACGAAGATCGCCGCGCTGAGCAGGAACGTCGCGGCCAGCATCGTGGTGCAGAGCCCCGCGAGACCGCGGACCGGGTGCCGTCCGGAGACCGGCAGGAGCGGCGGAACGAGCCTGCGGTCGTCGGGCGAGAGCCCGCGCCGCGTCGCCTGGGCGCGCTCATAGCCGATGTGGAGCTGGAACATCACCACCGCGACCAGACCGACGACGACGTAGGCGACGAGCAGGAGCGCGAAGCCGAACTGCACGCTCTGGAGCGCCCCTGCGGTCGTGAGCACCGCGGTCAGCGCGAGAAGCTGGGCGTAGTCGCGGATCCCCTTGGGCTCGTAGAGCTTGATGATCGTCAGACCGAGCGTGAAGCGACCGACGAGACCCATCAGCTCCGATGGGTCCGGCTTGCGGAACCACTCGACCAGGGCCCAGAGCACGGCCCCGAGAAGCAGCACGTTGGAGACCCATCGCGGGAGCGTGCGACCGCGCGGCCCCTCGGTGCAGTACCAGGACGTCGCCGCCAGCGCCCCCGCGACCACCAGAAGCCCGAAGCTCTCGCTGGCGACGCAGAATCCCGCGATCGCCAGCAGGGCCATCGCGAAGGCGACCATCGGGAAGCGCCGGATGATGTTCACGCCGGGGCCTCCGCGCGGTCCCGCCGCCGCGACTGCCGGGACCCGCGAGGGGGCGGCTCCGCGCCTTCGACGAGCGCGGAGAGCTGTCGGGCGGTGACGTGCATCACCGCGGTGCGGTCGACCGCATCGCCGATGAAGAGCGCCGGATCCGTCCGGTCGGGCGCGACGACGACGACCCCCGCGCGCTCGGCATCTGCGAGACCTGTCGGCGCCTCGCGTCGGCGCGGACGGTCGAGATCGAGCGACGCCAGCGCCCCCATGAGCTTCTCGACGTGCCAGTGGCCCCGTCGCATCGGCGTCGGACGATCGTCGAGCCCGAGCACGGTCAGGCCGATCTCGTAGCCCTGACTCTCGGCGAGCCGGATTACGGACGCGGCGAGGGTGATGGCTCGCTCCTCGAGCTCGCGCGGCGACTCGACCTCGCCGGGGTCGAAGCGGAGCTCCTCCGTCGGGCGGCGGAGGTCGAGCACCACGCGGGCGCGCGGAGGGCTCGGGCGCGTGCGTTCGATCGTCACGAGCTGGTCGAGCGTGGCGCTCCGCCGCCACGAAATCTGCCGCATCGAGTCCCCGGGCTTGTACTCGCGCATCCCGTAGTAGTCCTCGCCCGTTCCGGAGCGCCGCGTCATCCGGAGCCCGCCGTCGCCGCCGGGGACGAGCGCGCGCAGGAAGTCCTCGCGCAGGGCCACCGTCCGCGGGTAGATCAGCGTCGTCTGCGGCTGGTCGAACGCGACCGACTTGCCGACGAGCCCGAAGGGGAAGGCGCTGAAGATGCGCATTCGGCCGAGGCGCATCGGCCCGCGCCGCCGTGGCCAGAGGACCATCTCGCCGTGCGCCGTCTCGCCGCCGCCGACGTGCATCAGCCACGCGTGCGAGGGCTGGCAGAAGCGCTCGCAGCCGTCGGGCGGACCCGCGACGAGCTCTTCGACGCGGAGGCCGAAGAGCGGCAGCATCCTCGCCTGGTTGCGGATTGCGTAGCGAATGACCAGCGGCTCGCCGACCCTGCCATGCCGGGGGTCGAGCCGGACCGCCCGGACGCGCATCATCGCCGCTCCCGAGACCAGTCCGGAGACGATCACGGCGGCGATCATCAGGCCGAAGATCCAGACCAGCAGGTTGTTGGGCCGGTTCGCCGCGGCGATCCCGACCATCACGGCCAGCCCGACGTAGATCAGCGCCGAGAGCTGGAGGTGGTAGCGCCTGGACACGTCCAGCGAGCGTACGCGGCGGGCGCCCGCCGGTTCCGCCCGCAGCCGCGCTGTGCGGCGCGAACCGCTCGGTCCGCGCGTGATCGTCAGGCCCCCACTCGTCGTCCTGAGCCCTGCGGCGTCCGAGCCTCTCCGCACCCGCTGCGTCTCGGAGGCGGAGCATCCGGCGGCGCCTTCGACCGGCGCCCCGAGCTATCGCGCAGGCCTCGCGAGAATGAGCGCGACCGTCCCGTCAGGATGGGGTGCGAGGCTGTCGCTGAGCGGCCGTCTCGGTCGAGTGCGTGTCCGGAGAAGCGACACCCAGAAGCGACATCCGGAATCGACGCCGAGCCCTGCGTCCGGAGAGGGTCTCGCCGTAGCGCCGGAGGTCCGCGGACCCGCTACCAGAAGCGGTTCACCTCGGCCTGGATCGAGTCGCCGATCGACTGGACCGGCTCGGGGGCCTGGTACGACGAAGGATCGCCCGCCCCCATCGAGGTCATCACGAGGATCCGCCGCTGGCCCGGGCTCGCGGGGAGCCGGATCATCGACTCCACCGGCGAGACGCCGCGGCGTCCGGCGCGGAGCAGCCACTCCTCGTCGGTGATGCCGGCTCCGAGCGCGCTGACGACGAGCGTGAAGTTGCCGTCGGCGTCGGTCACCGTCGAGCCTACCTGTTCAGTGTTGAGCCGTCCGGGGTCGCGGACGATGGAGATGCTGACGCCGGCGATGCCCGTTCCGGAGAGCCGCGCGTCGCTCGCCTCGGTGACGACGACGCCGCTGTATCCGGTGCGCACGACGCGCCCTTGGATCGTGTAGCTGCCGCATGCTGCGACGAACGGCAGCAGCGCGAGGAGCAGCAGGAGCAGGGGAGCGCGCGATCCTCGGCGCGGCGCGGCGCGGTCGGCGCGGCGCCCGCCCGCTCCCGCGAAGTCGGGATCGCCGTCGCCGCGGCCCGCCGGATGCGGGCGAGGTTCCTGTGCGGTGCGGAGGCCCGGTGCTGAGGTGGACGAGGTCATCGCGGGCAGCGTACTCGCGCGCCGGGGGGTCGGGGCTGCCCGCCATCACGTCCTCTCGATGATGGTCAGGAACACCGCAGCGATCGCGATGAGCAGACACGCGACCGCGACGAGCCAGCCCACGATCGCCAGCGGCGGTGCGGTGGCGAGCATCGGCCGTCGGTCATCGGTCTCACGGTCCGACGTCGTTGCATCCGGGTGGGCGTCTGCGAGCGCGTCCGCGGCGTGCGCGGCGGGGGAGTCGACGCCTCCTGCCTCGAGAGCGCTCTCGGCCGCGGTGCGATCCTCGCGCCGCACGAGGACCGGGACCCGCGCCGGGACGCCCGCCAGCGCCGCGGAGAGCGCGCCGGTCTCGGATGGCCCGCACGTTGCGGGGATCCCCGCCTCCTCGAGGCGCATCGCCAGAAGACCCGCCGCAAACTCGTTCTCCGCCCAGCGAACCGCGACCAGCTCGACATCCGGCGCATCGAGTTCCGGGCGCCCGGCCCAGCGCGGCCGCAGGGCCGAGAGATCGGCGACGAAGCGGCTGGGGTCGCGGCGCGTCTGCGCTTCGCCCTCCCCTTCGCCGTCGGGAGCTCTCGCGTCGCTCTCCTCGGGGGACTTCTCGTCCGGCGCCGTCGGCGGCTCCGGAGGGGCTTCTCCGGGACTCTGCGGCTCCGAAGCGCTCATGCCGGCTCCTCGACGCGGCGCCGCCGCGACTCGAGGATCTCCGCGAGTTCCGGCGCGTCATCCGGCCCGGCCGTGGTGCCGTCGATGCGCACCTGCCAGTCGGTGACCTCGGAGGGCTCGACGCGGCGGCGCGCGCCCGCAGTCAGCGCCCCCGCGAGGATGGCATCGTCGAGGACGCGACACTCGAAGGCGTCGCCCACGCAGCGATCGACCTCGAGCCACGCGTGCTCGATCGCCGCGCTCGCGTCCGGGGCAAGTCCGACCGCGATCTCGAGCAGCGCCCGGGTCGGCCCGCGCCGCTCCTCCGGACGGCCTCGCGGCGCGCCGGGCGCTTCGGGCGCGTCCACGCGCGGGGCGATCTCGTCTCCGCGGCGCGGCTCGACCGCCGCGCGGAGCACGTCGAGCGTGCGCTGCGCCGCGCGGCGCGTGCGCTGCGCGGCGAGCTCGGGCTGGTCGAGAGCGCCGTCGCCGCGCTCCAGCGCCTCGATGGCGCCCTGCGGCCAGCTCCAGCGCGGTCGATAGAGGCCGCGCGGCTCGGGATCGCAGATCGCCGCCCGGATGCCGCCGAAGGGGTGCGCGAGGCTCTCCGTCGCCGCCGGGACATCCTCGAGGCCGCGCGTCGCGAAGGAGCCCGGTCGCTCCGGATCGAGCGCGGCGGCGAGCGTTCGCCACGGCGCGAGGACGACCTCGAGTCCGTGGCCGACGCGCCAGCGCCGCAGCGGGTCCGGTGGGCCGCCCTCAAGAAGAAGTCCGGCGATGCCGTTGACCAGGGCCACCGCAGCGCGGAGGTGCGCCGCAGGGACCTCGAGAATCTCGAGTTCGGGGAGACCGCAGCGCCAAAGACCGCTGGTGCGGACCCAGGCGGGCTCGTCCGGCGCTGGTTCGCGGCTGCGGGTGACCGCGTGCGTCGACCAGAGGAGCCACTCGGGGGGATCGAGCGCCGCGGCGGCTCGGTCGGACGATGGAGGGCGCGCGCCGACGGCGCCGCGTGCCGTCTCCGCCTCGGTCGGCCCGGCACCGCCGAACCAGCGGTCGAGCCCCGCTCGATGGTGCCAGGTGCTCGCGGCCACGTCGAGGATCGCCGACGTCTCGGGCACGATGCGCCGCAGCGCTGCCATCGCGAACCCGAACGTGGCGAGCACGCGCTCGCGCGCCGCGACGAACTCGATTCCCACCGTGAACCGCGGTCGCGGCGCACCGGAGTCCGCCTCGCCTGCCGAAACGTCCGGCAGCGCGTCGCTCGGTTCCGCGAAGATGATCGCCCTGCACTCAGCCGGTGCGGGCAGCGCGACCGCGAAGAGCCAGAGCGTACCGGGCGTCGCGGGCAGCTCTCCGAGGATCTCGACGCCGGGCGTGGTCTCAAGCAGGGCCTCGAGAACGACCTCGATCCCCGGCGGCTTCACACCCGGCCAGAGCGCCAGCAACGTGCTCGGATAGGGCGCGGGAAGCTGCCACGGCGAGCGGGCCGGCCCCGCGCCGAGGATCTGAAGCGGAAGCGACGCGTCGGAGGGCACGGCCGACTGTAGTCGGTGGCCGCGCAGCCCACGAGACGACGCGAGCTTCGCAAGCCGCCGAACGACGGCAGAAGTCGGCCGCCGCCGCGGCGGATCGTCGATGCGCCCGCGTTCCCGTCGATGCCGCGCGGCGGCGGTCCTGCGGAACCGCGGGCGCTCGCCGGGGGCTGGAGGGCTATCCCCCCGTGCGTCGATCGAGGGCGCCGTCCGCGAGCCGCTCGATCAGCGCCGCCTTGTCGAGCGACTCCTGCCACTCGGCCTCGGGATCGCTCTCGGCGACGATCCCGCAGCCCACGCCGTAGAACGCCTCGGAGGCGCGGGCGTCGGCGTCGGCGGGTTCGATCGCGAGCGTTCGGATGGCGACGCTCAGCGCGAAGGGGCCGTCGTCGGCGAAGTAGCCCACGGCGCCGCAGTAGGGTCCGCGCGCGAGGGGCTCGAGCTCTTCGATCACCTGCATCGCGCGGACCTTCGGGGCGCCGGTGACCGAGCCCGGAGGGAACGTCGCGCGGAGGATCTCGGCGGCACCGACGCCGGCGCGGAGCCGGCCCTCGATCGTGGCGACGGCCTGAAGCACCGTGGGATGCGCTTCGACATGCCGCGGCTCGCGGAGGACGACGGTCCCGGGGCGGCAGAGGCGCCCGAGATCGTTCCGCATCAGGTCGATGATCATGTCGAGTTCGGCGGCGTCCTTCGCCGACTCCAGCAGCGCCGCGGCGCAGGCGTCGGCGGGGCGCGTTCCCTTCATCGGGCGCGTGCGGATGGTGCCCGGCGCCGGGATGAGGTCGTTGCCGCCTTCGCACCCGGAGCCTGAGCTGGAGCCCGAGCCGGAGCCGAGAGCGGCGCCGCGACCCGATTCGGCCTCGCTCTCCGTGCACCGCCCTTCGCCGATGCAGCCGGAGAGGAAGAGCTCCGGGCTGAAGGAGAGCACGCGAGCGCCGTCAGGAAGCTCGAGATAGGCGCCGTGCCGCGGCGCGGCGCTCCGCAGGGCGTCGAGCGCGCAGCTCCGCACGTCGCCGCGGATCGTGGTGTGCAGCAGCCGCGTCAGGTTCCCTTGAAAGAGGTCCCCGGCCCAGATCGCATCGACGAGCGTGCGGACCGCGTTCAGCCAGTCGTCGCGCGGGATGGTCGTCTTCGGACGCCCGATCGACCAGGCGCTGCCGACCTCGGGAGATCGATCGTCGGAGCGTGCAGTCGGCGCCGAGTCCGCGGGCGCATCGCCGGTGATCTCGCGCTCGAGGGGCAGCGCCCCGCGCGGCGCCGCTGACCACCATCGTCGCTCGACGGCGTCGTGGATCAGCGCCCGCTCGCAGCGTGCCAGCGCCGCCTGCGGCCAGCGGAATCCGCGCGGCGGAGTCCGCCTGTCGGAGCGGCGCGCGGTGGGCTCGATCGCCCTGCCCAGCTCATACGAGAGGAGCGCCAGCCAGCCCCCGGCGAAGGGGAGCGCCGCCGGCGTTCGGGCGGGCCGGCCGCTGCCGGTGTCGAGGATCGCGCCGAGGGTGCGGAGGGGGTCCTCGTCGGCGGCGTCGACGAGGACCCACTTCGTCGGCGCCGCGAGGATCGACCAGCGCGACCAGCGTGGCTCGGGTGAGCCTGTCACCTCGCCGGAACTGAGCAGCGCGAGCGGCAGGGCTCGAGGCCAGCGCCGTGCGACTTCGATCGGGCCGGAGTCGAAAGGCGGCCGCGGTGGGAGAACCTCGACCCGCCTGTCGCTGAGCACGCGCGAGTGTACCGGGCGCGCGACCTGCGGCACCGACTTTGCCGCGCCGACCGCGGTGGCGCTGGAGGTCGGCGCGGGAGCGGTGCGGATGCGGCGCGCAGCGGCGACGCCGCGGTGATGGCGCCGAGCGTCCGTACACTCGCGATTCACGCCTGGCGGCTGCGCCGCGATCGATCGCGGCCGATGCGAGGAGCCTGCTTCGGGTCCGGCGCCGCCGCGCACCCGGACGCGCATGCCCGTCAGCTCGCCACCGGCCGATCCGGTCCGCTCGGGTCGCACCCGGACACCTCGGATTCAGGAGCGCTCACTCGATGGCCCGCCGCAGATCTTCCTCCTCCGCCGCAACCGCCCGGGAGAGCCGTCGCGGACGAACGACCGCCTCCCGCATGGTCTACTCCTTCGGCAACGGCACCGCCGAAGGACGCGGCGATCAGCGCGAGCTCCTCGGCGGCAAGGGCGCCGGTCTCGCCGAGATGACCCTGATCGGCCTCCCGGTCCCGGCGGGGTTCACGGTCACCACGGAAGCGTGCGCCGAGTACTACCAGCTCGGTCGTTCGTGGCCGAAGGGGCTCGAGAAGGAGGTCCGCGAGGCGGTTGCGCGCCTCGAGCGCGCCTCGGGAAGGCGGCTCGGCGATGCGGCGGATCCGCTGCTGGTCTCCGTGCGCTCCGGCGCCGCCCGCTCGATGCCGGGCATGATGGAGACGATCCTCAATCTCGGGCTCAACGACGCGAGCGTCGAGGGGCTGGCGCGGAGCAGCCGCGTTCCGCGCTTCGCGTGGGACAGCTACAGGCGCTTCATCCAGATGTACGCGACCGTCGTCAGCGGCCTGAGCAAGGAGACGCTCGAACAGAAGCTCCACGACCTCAAGCAGCGCCTCGGGCTCCGCGCCGACACGGAGATCCCAGCCGAGCAGCTCGCGCAGCTCTGCGCAGAGTTCAAGCGGTTCTATCACGCCCAGACCGGGCGCGAGTTCCCGCAGGACCCGTGGGAGCAGCTCCGCGGCGCCATCGAGGCGGTCTTCGGCTCGTGGATGGCGGAGAAGGCCGAGACCTATCGCCGCGTCGAGCGCATCGCCGGACTGCGCGGGACGGCCGTGAACGTCCAGCAGATGGTCTTCGGCAACTTCGGCGACGACAGCGGCACCGGCGTCTGCTTCACGCGCGACCCCAGCACCGGAGCGAACGAGTTCTACGGAGATCTGCTCGTCAACGCGCAGGGAGAGGACGTCGTCGCGGGCATCCGCACGCCGATGCCGCTGAAGGAGCTCGCCACGCTGATGCCTGATGCCTGGGATCAGCTCTGCGCGGTCCGCGTGCTGCTCGAGACGCACTACCGCGACATGCAGGACCTCGAGTTCACCATCGAGCGCGGGCGCCTGTTCATGCTTCAGTGCCGCAGCGGAAAGCGCTCGCCGATGGCCGCGTTCCGCATCGCGGTCGAGCAGGCGACGCGACCGCTGATCGAGAAGGACGATGCCGCGCGGCTTGTCCGGCGGGGGCACCTCCCCCGCGCCTACGCGACCCGCGCAGGCAGGCCGATCCTCTCGAAGGCGGAGGCCGTCCGGCGGATCCAGCCGGAGGACATCGAGCGGCTCTTCTATCCGGTGATCGACCCGCGCATCGACGCGGCGGCGCGGCTGCGGCGCCGGATCGCGACGGGCATCAACGCGGTCCCCGGCGCCGCCTGCGGGCAGATCGCCTTCTTCGCCGCCGACGCGGAGCGGATGGCGCAGGAAGGCCACAAGGTGATTCTCGTCCGCCGCGAGACCTCGCCCGAGGACGTCGGCGGGATGCACGCCTCCGCGGGAATCCTCACCGCCACGGGAGGCAAGACGAGCCACGCGGCGGTGGTCGCGCGCGGCTGGGGCAAGTGCTGCATCGTCGGGTGCGGTGAGCTGCGCATCGACCCCGACGGGCGCCGGCTCGAGGCCGGCGGACGGACCTTCGGCGAGGGGGACTTCCTCACGCTCGATGGCACCGAGGGCCACGTCTACGAAGGGCGGATGGAGCTGGTGCTTCCCCAGCTTCCGCCGGAGTACGAGACGCTGATGCGCTGGGCCGACGAGCTGCGGTCGCTCCGCGTCCGCGCCAACGCCGACACGCCCTACGACGCCGCGAATGCGGTGCGGATGGGCGCCGAGGGGATCGGGCTCTGTCGCACCGAGCACATGTTCTTCGACACCGAGGAGCGGCGCCTCGCGATGCAGCGGATGATCCTCGCGGACACCGAGGACGAGCGCCGCGCGGCGCTGGCCGAGCTGATTCCGTTCCAGCGGGCCGACTTCATCGGGATCTTCGAGGCGATGGACGGGCGCCCCGTGACGATCCGGCTGGTCGATCCGCCGCTGCATGAGTTCGTCCCGCACGAGGAGCCGAAGCAGCGCGAGCTTGCGCGGGTCATCGGCGTCTCCTTCGAGAAGGTGCGCGACCGCGTCGGCCAGCTCCACGAGACCAACCCGATGCTCGGTCATCGCGGCTGCCGGCTCTGCGTGAGCTATCCCGAGATCCTCCAGATGCAGGTCCGGGCGATCGTCGAGGCCGCCTGCAACTGCGCCAAGCGCCGCGTCAGGGTCCTCCCGGAGATCATGATCCCGCTGGCGATCGACGCCCGCGAGCTGGGGATGCTGGTCGCCCAGGCCCGGCGCGTCGCCGATGCCGTCCTCGCCGAGCACGACGTGCGCCTGCCGTATCTCGTCGGAACGATGGTCGAGACGCCGCGGGCGGCGCTGCTCGCGGGAGCGCTCGCCGCCGTCTCGGAGTTCTTCAGCTTCGGCACCAACGACCTGACGCAGATGACGATGGGGCTCTCGCGCGACGACGCGGGACGCTTCCTTCCCTACTACCTCGATCGCGAGGGCGCCGCGATCTTCGAGAGCGATCCCTTCCAGTCGATCGACGTGCCCGGCGTTGGGCAGCTCGTCGAGATCGCCTGTCGCGACGGCCGCAGCGCGAACCCGAAGCTCAAGCTCGGCATCTGCGGCGAGCACGGGGGCGACCCCGCCTCGATCGGCTTCTTCGCCCGCGCAGGGCTCGACTACGTGAGCTGCTCGCCATTCCGCGTGCCGATTGCCAGGCTCGTCGCGGCCCACCTCGCCGCGGCGAAGTCCCCCGCCGCGAAGTCCCCCGCAGCGAAGTCCACTGCGGCGAAGTCGGCATCTCCCGCGCGCGCCTCGTCCGGAGATGGACCGCTGCGGTCAAAGGGCCCGGCGGCAGCAAGGAAGCGCTCGAAGTCGAGGACGGACGCGGAGCCGAGGGCGGGCGCGAAGGCGAAGGCGAAGGCGGGCGCGAAGGCGGGCAAGGGCGCGGCGCTTCAGAAGCGGTCGAAGACGGCGCTCCGGAGTGCGCGATAGCGACCGATCGCGATGGGCTCGCCCGCGCTGACTCCTCGGCGCTGGAGTGCTCGGACGGGCTCTTCGGCGCTGGCTCCCCGCCTCTGGTTCCTCGCTGCTGGCTCCCCGCTGCGGGCCTGTCCGCACCGGTGCGATGGGGTGCGTGCGGTACGCCGCAGACCAAACGGGGACCGGCGCGAACGAGCGTTCGTTCGCGCCGGCGTGTCCCGAAGGTCCCCCCGAAAGCGATCGTCCCGGAATGGGGAGAGAGAAGAAGTCCATCGTCGCGGTTCCGCCCCGGAGCCCACGACCGGCTTCGTCGTGCGGGCATCGGGGGGTTGACGACGGCGCGGAAGGTACCCGCTGCCGAGGAGATCCCAGGAAGTTCGTGCGCTGGCGCCCGACGATGGATGAGCGCGGCGCCGAGGCTCGCCCGGTCTGGGCCGACGACCGCGAGCGCGCGCCGACCGCCGGGTGCCCGCAGGTCGTCCGTCGGTCGGCGCAAGCGGCCTGCTTACCATCGGTTGCGTCTTCGCCGCGAAGCGCTGCGGCGCCGCGGTGACGGAGGAGTACGAACGCATGCCCGCCCCCGACTCGAGCAACTCAGACGGCGATCGTCCCGGCGCCCGCAGCGCGGGATCGCATCGGGCGGGTGACTCCGAGCGCGACTCGGCGGCGGGCGATCCTGGCGCGAGGCGACCGGCGACCGACACCACGCGGCTGCTCGATCGAATGTCGGAGGGCGATCCGGCGGCTGCCGAGGACCTCCTGCCGGTGGTCTACGAGGAGCTTCGTCGGATCGCTGCCGCCGCGATGCGGCAGGAGCGCGCCGACCACACCCTTCAGCCGACGGCGATCGTCCACGAGGCGTACCTGCGGCTGATCGGCGGCCAGCCGGTGAAGTGGCAGGGCCGGGCGCACTTCATGGGGGTCGCGGCGGGGGCGATCCGGCGCGTGCTCATCGATCACGCCCGGCGGACGCGCACTGCGAAGCGCGGCGGCGACCGTCAGCGCGTGACCTTGGCTGAGCAGCCGGATGACCGGAGGGCGACGGGGACCGAGGTCGACCTGCTCGACCTGCACGCTGCGCTCGAGCGGCTCGAGGCGGTCAATCCGCGGCAGAGCAGGGTCGTCGAGCTCCGCTTCTTCGGCGGGCTCACCAACGAGGACGTCGCCGAGGTCATGGGCCTCTCGCGCTCGACGGTCTCGGACGAGATCGCCTTCGCGCGAGCGTGGCTCGCGAAGGAGCTCGCGGTCCGCTGAGCGCGACGCGGAGGGTCGGCGCAGCGGGATGAGCGGCGCGCATGCACGTCGCCGCCGCGGGCTACCGCAGCGCCGTCCGGATGCGCTCGGCGAGCTCGGGTCCGTTCTCGAGCGAGCCCGCATCCCAGCGCAGCCCGAGCCCGCGGTCGCCGAGCTTCGGAATGATGTGGAAGTGGACGTGCATCACGGCCTGATGGGCCCCGGCGCCGTTGTTCTGGAGCACGTTGTAGTCGGTCGCGCCGGTCGCCCGCATGACAGCGCGACAGAGTCGCGGGAGCGCCCGGCCGATGGCAGCGGCCGCGTCGTCTGAGAGCTCGTCGAGCCGCGCGACGCGCTCGCGGGGGATCACCAGCGTGTGGCCGAGGCTCAGCGGGCCGACATCGAGGAATGCAAGCACGTGCTCGTCCTCGTACACCGCGTGGCAGGGAATCTCGCCGTCGAGGATTCGGCCGAAGATCGTCATGGCCGATAGCGTACCGCCGCACGATGACCACTCCGGAGCGACCCTCGCCAACTTCCACCGCGCGCGGCGCCGGGCGCAAGGCGCCGGAAGCCGCCCTCGAGGGCCGGAGCGATCGATCGTCCGCGCCGTCGACGGGGCTTCCGCAGCTTTTCGATGCCATCGTCGACGGGGTGGCGCTGCGGACGCTTCTCACCCTCGCCCGCGACGAGGATCTCGGGCGCGGCGGCGATGTCACCGGGCGCCTGGCGATTCCCGCCGGGTTCCGCGCGGTCGCGGCTGTCGTTCCGAGAGCCGCGGGCGTGATCGCAGGGCTGGCCGCGGCGCCGTCCCTGCTCGAGGTCTTCCGCTTCGAGGGCGGGTTCCAGGTCCGGCGTCGGGATGGCGAGCGCTGCGCAGCGGGCGAGACCATCGCGATCCTCGAGGGCGACCTTCGGTCGATCCTCGCCCTTGAGCGGACTCTCCTCAACGTGCTGTCGCGCCTCTCCGGGATCGCGACCGCCACCGCGTCGTACGTCGATGCGGTCGCCGCGGCGGGAGCGGAGGCGATCGTGGTCGACACCCGAAAGACGACGCCCGGATGGCGAACGCTCGAGAAGTACGCCGTCCGCTGCGGCGGCGGATCGCTCCATCGACTCGGCCTGCACGACGCCGTGCTGCTGAAGGACAACCATCTCGCAGAGGTTCCCCCGGATGGTCTCGCCGCCTTTGTCAGCGACGTGGCGGCGCGGGCGCGCGCTGAGGGATTCGGCGGCGTCGACGCGGTCCTCGGAGGCGGCTTCGTCGAGGTCGAGGTCGACACGCTGGCCCAGCTTGACGCGATCCTCTCGCTGCCGGCGGAGAGCGTGGACATCGTGCTGCTGGACAACATGGCGCCGGAGGAGCTCGCCGAGGCGGTGCGCCGCCGCGGATCACGCCGCCGCCCGCTCCTTGAAGCGTCCGGCGGAGTGAGGCTGGAGAGCATCGCCCAGATCGCGCGCTCGGGCGTCGACCGCATCGCCATCGGCGCTCTGACGCACTCGCCGCAGGCGCTGGACATCGGTCTGGACATCGGCATCGACGACGCGCTCGACCGAGCGGGTGCGGACGGAGGCGCTGGGCCTCGGGATCATCGCGGTCGAGCCATCGACCGCGGCGCCGCATCGGAGGAGCGCGGGGTTGCATCCCGGCGCGGCCGGCGGTCGAGCGAAGAGGGGCCCGATGGCCGATGACGCGGGCGGTCCGGGCAGTTCGGGCGGTACGGGCGTTCCGGTCGGTTCGGGCGGCTCGGGCGACCGGCGCGGCGAGGTCGCCGACGACGCCGCGACGGCGTGGCGCGATCGACTTGGGGCCGTCGTCGCCGGGGCGCGCTCCTTCGCGCGGGTGCATGTCGTCGCCGAGACCGACTCGACGCAGGATGAGGCGCTGCGCGTGCTCTCCGAGCTGGGCGAGCCCGCCGAAGGACGGCGCGGCGGGCTCGTCGTCGTCGCGCTGCGCCAGCGCTCGGGGCGCGGGCGCCTCGGGCGCCGTTGGGCCGACACCGCCGGCGAGGGCCTCGCGCTGACCGCGGTGATCCCCGCGGGCGACCCTGGGCGGCTCGCGCTGGTGGGCGCCGTCGCGGCGCTCGTCGCGTGCACCGGCGCTCTCCGAGCTCGCGGCGCCGATGCGGCGCCGCGCGGCTCCTGCGATGCGAGCCCGCCGCGCGACGGAGACGCATGGACGAGAGAGCACGTGAACGGCCGTCCTGCGCGGGCGATCGGAATCAAGTGGCCGAACGACGTCGTGGCCTCGGGGCGCAAGCTCGCGGGGGTTCTCGTCGAGCAGGATGCCCGCGTCGCCCGCCTCGGCGTCGGCATCAACGTCGCGCAGCGATCGTGGCCGCCGGAGCTCGCGGCGACGGCGACGAGCCTGGCGGAGCTGGCGCTCGGCGCTCAGAGCGCGGCGCGCGCCGAATTCCTCCCGCCGCCCGACCGGATCGAGGTCGCCTCTCGCCTCGTCGCGGCGCTCGACGACGCCCTCGCGCGTCCCGTCGCGGAACTCGTCGAGCGGTTCGTCGAGCACGACGCGCTGCGCGGCGCCCGCCGCGCCGTCGCGTGGGGAGTCGAGCGGGCCGAAGGGACGATTCTCTCCATCGACCCGCTCCGCGCCATCGTCGTGCTCCGGGACGATGGCAGCACGGTGGCGATTCCGGCGGCGCTCGCGCGGATCGAGCCGGCGGCCGAGCGCAGCGACAGCGGATGAGCAGTGCGGGCGCCGCCGGCGCCCGCGCGAACGGGTCGTCATCCTCGGCACGGCGGGCGCGGGTGAGCATCGCGTGCGCCTCCGGCGCGCCGGCGCATCGCCCAGGGAAGAGCGTCCTGTCCGGAGGGCGCGCTACATCGCGCACGGGCCCCAGGCCCCGAGGAGGATGCCGAGGTCGGCGCCGTCGACGGATCCGCTGCCGTCGAGGTTGGCGCACGGATCATCCGTGCCCCAGGCGCCGAGGAGGATGCCCAGATCGGCGCCGTCGACGATCCCGTCGCCGGTGAGGTCGCCGAGGCAGAGCCCCGGACACGTCACGCCCTGGGCGAAGAGCGTGAGCGTCCAGTTCGCGGAGGGAAACCCGAGGTCGGCGTAGGAGGTGAAGCTCGTCAGATTGCACGCATCCGCGCGGAGATAGGTCGGGGCGGTGGCGCCTGCGGGATTGCCGCCCGCGACCGCGAAGCCGTTGGTGCTCGCAGGCACGTCGAGGACGATCACATACGTCAGGTTGCCCGGGATCACCTGCGGCGGCGCGATGGGGACCGTCGCGTTGTAGACCGGCGGCGGCGTGTCCGGGCAGAGCCCGACGCAGCCGACGCGAGCCGCCTCGGCGCAGAGGGCGTCCCAGAGCGTGGTGCAGCAGAAGGGATCGGCCGAACAGATCAGGAACTGGCATCCCGGGGAGTCGCAGCCCGGCGATCCGTTCGGATAGCAGCAGTCGCTCCCGCTCGGAGGATCGGGGATCACGCCCGGGAGCAGCACCGGAATCGACCGGATGAGCATCAGGTCGTTGGGCGTCGAGCCGGGGGCGCCGCCATCGAGATCGATGTAGATCTGGAAGGTCGCCATGAGCGCCGATCCGGAGTTGGCGAAGCCGAAGTCCGCGCAGACGAGGCTTACCGACTGCGGTCCGCCGGGAAACGACACCGCGAAGCGATTCGCTTGCGTGATCCCGCCGACGGAGCAGGCGATCTGCGTCTGCGTCGCGATGGGGCTGTTGCTTGCCGAGATCGGCGTGAGGCCGGGCTGGAAGCACCTGCTCGCCTCGGCCCACGGAGCGAGGGAGATGGCGAAGGCGCACGCGAGAGGGGCGGCGTGCTGCGCCGCGGCAGGCTGGAGTCGGGGCAACGGGAAGTCTCCTGATGGCGTCGGGCTGTTGGCGTCGGGCTGTCGGCGTCCGGCGCGCCTGCGTTGGGCGAGGCGGCGGGCCCGCCGCCCAGCGCTGGCGGCGGCGGGGCGACGGCGCCGCCCGGCGGGGTCGCGGGCGGTGCGCCGGATCTCCCGACGGTACCGGGCGATGCGCCCAAAAGCACGCCTCAAGTTCCAGGCGCGCCGCTCCGGGTGCCTGAGCGGTTCCGCGGTCGCTGGTGCGCGGGCCTCCGGGCCGCTCCTCCTCCCCCCCGGACTCGCTCCGGACGACTGTTGACACCGCAGCAGGTCGGGTGCGGTGAGGCGCGAGTCCGGCGCAGGCGTGGACGCGAACGCGGCGGACCACCAGATGCGGCCCAAAAGGCCGCGCACCGAGAACGGCCGCGCACCGAAGATGGCCGCGGAATCGGTCACGCACCCCGCCGAACCGTCCGCTCCCTCCGCTCACTCCGCTCCCTCCGCTCGGGGGCGCCGCGGCAACGGCGACCGCGGGGAGCCCACATCCGAGGACGCCAGCAGCCACCGACTCCTGCTGCGGCGTCCGGAAGCGGCGTTCTGCGCTGCGTCGCAGCTCGCATCTCGATCGATCGATGGGTGCTTGAGGGCCCGCAGAGGGGCCACCGGCGCCCCATCTGCTTCGCTTCTCCTTGCAGAACGTCCGCTTCCGATCGCCTCGCGCCGGACCCAAGGGGCGCTGGAGTGCTCAGCCCGCGACCGGAGCGAGCGCACGCCTGAGTGTCGAGCCGGCCGCGCCGCCGCGACGATACCCTTGCACCGATGTCGCTTTCGGCAGCGATCCTCGCAGCGGTCTTGGCCGCGCCGGCCGACGGGTACACCGATCTCGGGCCCGGCGCGGGCATTCGACGGGTGGAGGATGGGTATGTCCTCCGTCGCGTCGACGACGGCGTCGCCGATCGCGGACCGCTGAGCTTGAGCCTCCGCGAGCTTCAGGTCGATCTCTCGCCCGGGAGCGGGTTCCGCGGTGTCTACCGAATCGAGTCCCGCGACGACCTTCTGATGCGCCAGAGCGGCGCGCTGGTCGCGAGCTTCTCGCGCAGCACGTACCGACGCAACCAGGAGAAGAAGGTCGTCTCGGAGGTTCCGGCCGGGACCGTCTTCAGCATCGGCTTTCCGCAGTGGATCGCCGGGACCGAGCGGGAGGCGCGGGCGGTTCTCGAGCAGAGGCGCGCCCAGCGCTCCCTCGAACAGGGATACGACGGGGTCGAGCGCTCCGCCAACCGGTCGAAACTGAACCTGAGCGCCCAGGCCTCCCTCCGCGCAAACGTCCTCGCCGATCTGCGTCCGAGGGATCTCCGCCTGGACCTCACCGTGGCCGACGCTCCCGTGCGCCCCGCGACCCGCGTCGCGCCGGGCCTCCCTTCAGGCGTCCCCATCGGCTGGCGCCGAGCGAGCGACGGCGCGCCGGACCCCATCCGCGCCGATGCCGTCGCCGGAGCTCGACGGCACCTGGTCACCGCGGCCGCCCCGGGGATGGAGCGCGCGGCTGCACGCGTCGACATGCTCGAAGGCGCGAGCGCCCCGCGCTTCATCGCCGATGAGGCGTACCGCCGGGCGCGCCTCGAGCGGCTGCTCTCGGGAGTGCGCTCCGCAGGCGCCGCGCCGACATGGCCGGGGGCGTCGACACACCCAGGGCTGGAGTGCGATGTGCTCGCGGAGCTCGCGCTGCTGCTCGGAAGCGCCAACGAGGCGAGCAGCACTGCCTCCATCGACGCTGCTGCGGCGCGCCCCGCGCAGAGTCGATGATCGATCGCTCGGCGACCCGCCGATCAACTACTCGCGAGACGGCGGTCTCCCCGTTGGCCCCCCCGTTGGCCCCGCAGTTGGCCCACCGGTTGGCCCGCCAGTTGTCCGACCAGTTGGCCCACCAGTTGGCCCTTGGGGGGGGACCCCCCGATCGACGACCATGATCTCCGCAAGCGCCTTGCGGTGAAGATCCGGCACCCGGCACTCCTCGGCGGGGTGGCCGACGGGCACGAGCAGGAAGGGCCGCTCGTGCGCCGGTCTTCCGAGAAGCTCGCCGAGGAAGCGCATCGGACTCGGCGTGTGCGTCAGCCCGACCAGTCCCGCGTGGTGGATCGCCGCGAGCAGGAAGCCGGTGGCGATGCCGACGGACTCGTTGACGTAGTAGACCTGATCCGAGGGATTGGACGGATCTTCGTCGCGCATGAGCTTGAAGACGACGATGAGCCACGGGGCGACTTCGAGGAAGGGCTTGACGTCGTCCGTCCCGAGCGGCTCGAGGTCGGCCAGCCACGCCGGGTTTGCCCGCCGCGCGTAGAACTCGCGCTCCTCGGCCTCTGCCGCGAGCCGGATCTCGCGCTTCAGCGCCGGGTCCTGTACGGCGACGAAGCGCCACGGCTGCTTGTGAGCGCCGCTCGGCGCGGTCCCTGCGGCGGCGATGATCGCTTCGATCGCGGCGCGGTCGACCGGCCGATCGGAGAACATCCGAACGCTCCGTCGTCGCTGCATCACCGCGAGGAAGTCGCGGGCCGCGAGCGTCGGGTCGCGCCCGGGGTCGAAGCGGACGTAGGGAATCGTGGGCAGCGGCATGGCGCGTGAAGAGGGTTGGGCCCCGCGGCGGCGGTCGAGCGGAGGTGACGCAGGGCGACGTCGAGACCGGAGCGAGCTGACGAGGTCATGGACACGGTACGGCCCGGACGAGAGCCTCTTCTGCGCCGCCGAGTCCTGCTTCGGGACTTGGTGCTCTCCCCGGCGACGCGACTGCCGTCGGGTGGGCGTCGGGCGGCACCGCGCTCGCAGTGCCGAAGTCGGCCCCACCGGGGCCGGGAGAGCGCGATCGGCACCGCGGGACCGGGACTGCGGGACTCGAACAGCGTGGTTGGGACCGCGGGGCCGAAACAGAGGGGCCGAAACAGAGGGGCTGGAACAGGCGGCTGGGATTCGGAACGCGCGGCAGCGATGCGTTCGGACGCGATGGATGACACCGTCGCCCGCCGGCGTTGGATGCCGGCGCGGCCATCGGCGCTACGTTTCTCCTCGTCGATGTCCCTCGCGCTGGTTGCAGCCGTCATCCTGTCAGCGAACCCGGTTGCCGGGATCGGTCCGGGCGCGGTGCGGCCGACGATCCTGCGCGGCGGCGTGCTGGTGCTGCCGCTCGTCGCGGAGCGACCTGGCGGCGAGTGGCCGGGAGACGTCGAGCTGCGTTTCGAGGGTGGACGGTCGATCACCGCGCGGACCGCGTGGATCCACCGCGCACCGCCGCGCGCGGTGCGCCGCTGGACGGACGAACCGCGCGGCCTGGCGATCCGCCCGATCGCGCCGAGCGATGGCACGGCGGAGTCGCTCGAGCGCGGCGCCCCGTTCGCGGTCGTCCGGTTCGATCCCGAGACCGTCGGAGACTTCCACGTCGTCGATCCGCGCGTCGGCGCAGTGCCGGACTCGGGACCGGGCGCGATCCCGGTGCGCCCGATCTGGTACGACCGCGCGCTTCTCGACGCCGATCAGGTGCCCGACGAGAGCGTCCCGGAGCTTCCGCGCGTCGCCGACTTCGCCCGTCCCGATCCCGACTCGCCCTTCGACTACTGGCGCTGGGTGCTGCTGGCGCAGCGCCATGACCTGCGCCCGCCGCCGCCGCCTGGCGACGAGCTCGAGCGACTCGTGGCGCTGCACGGGGCGGAGCTCTGGCGGATCGGCCTCGCGCGGCTTGCCGCCCAGAGCGCAGGCGTCGCCGCTTCCTGCCGCGAAGCGCTGACCAACACCTGCATGGATGGAGCGCGCGAGATCGCCGCGTGGGTGACCGATCCGCTGGAGACCGAGGAGCTCCTCGCGACGCTGCTCGATACCGGGCGGCGGAACCTGGCGATGATGGAGCGGGCGCTGGCGTGGGCGGAGTCCCGCGAGCCGTTTGCGCTCTGGATCGAGCGTTGCCACGGGACGGTCGTTCAGCTCGCCGTGGCGAACCCCTCGGTCCGCGAGCTGGCGGTTCGCACCGCGTGGATCGGCCCGACCTCGCTCTCGCTCGTCCGGACGGTCCCGCCGCTGACGGTCGGACATCTCGCGGTGCACCGGCCCGCGCTCCCGGGCGAGCGTGCGACGCTCGCGCCGCCGCGAGCGCGCAGCGAACCGCGCGAGCTGCCCACGGCGCTTCAGGTGGAGTCGCTGGGTGCGCGGCGGACGCTCCAGGTCCCGCCGGCCGTCGAGGTCGCTGTGCCTCCGGGATTCCCGCTGCCGACGTTTCGGCCGCCGCTTCGTCTCGGCGAGGCGCGCTCGGGAGTCCAGCAGGACGCCCCGCGGGACCGGACCACGGCAGGAGTCCTCCGCCGCGTCAACCGACGTTGGGAGCTCTTCGTCGAGTGCGCCCGAGCGCCGATCGCGAGCGCCGCACCGAGCGCTTCCGGCCTCGGGAGCGCCGACCTTCGCGACCCGTCCGCCGACACCGATCGATCGGAGGCTGCGACCGAGGGGGACCCTCCGCTCGACTCCCCGGCCGGGCCGCCCTCGCAGCCCCCAAGTGGCGGACCAGTCGGCGGGCCAGTCGGCGAGCGAGTCGGAAGCTCGGGCCAGCGACACGCCCAGCCCCCGCTGCGCGAGACCGTCAGCGGCCCCGTCGCCGCGGCGCGTCGACTCGCCGGCGATGCGCCGCCTGCCGGCGTCTCGTCATTCCTTCCGCTCGGCGAGGAAGCGCTGGTCGTCGTTCTTGGGCCCGACGGTCCGGGGCAGCGCGTCCTCGTCGTACCCGAGGAGGGGCCGGCCCGGCTGCGCGTGCTCGACGCCGACGGGATGCAGGTCGATGCACCGCTGCCGGGCGATCTCGAGGTCCATCGCCGATCGCTCGAGGCGCTCTGGCGCTGCCGCCTCGTCCTTCCGCACGCGTGGCTGCCGGTCGACGGCGCTCCGCTCGTCCTTGCCATGGCGCGCACGCACGGGACCGACGCCGCGGTCGAAACCTGCGGGCTTCCCTGCGTTCCGTGGGCCGTCAAGCCCGCGCCCTTGGCGATCGACCTGAGCCGGTGGGGCGGATGAGGCGCGCTCCCTCGAGCACGCCGGCGCCCCGACTGCGAGGCTCCTCGTCAGGGCATCCGAGTCCGGCCGCCGCGCCAGGGAGCGAAGTGGAGCCGCAGCGCTACGCGACCCCTGCGCCGTCCCGCGCCGCCCGACGCTCGAGCATCGCGTCCCACTCCGCCACGACGCGCTGGGCCAAGGCTCGGTAGTCCTCGGCACCGGGGCACTTCGGCGCGTAGGCGAAGATCGTCTTTCCGTAGCTGGGAGCCTCGGCGAGCTTGATGTTGCGCCGGATCGGCGGACGGAGCACGCGGCAGGCGCTCCACGGCGCGTCGGTGCCCCGCGCCCGGGCGAAGAACTCATCGAGGTCGGCGACGACCTCGCGCTGGTGGGAGACGCTCGCCTCGTGCATGCAGAGGACGATCCCCGTCACCTTCAGCGCGCGGTTGACCTGGCCCGCGACAAGCCCGACCGTCTCGAGCAGCTTGCCGACTCCCTGAAGGGCGAGGAAGTGCGCCTGCATCGGCACCACGACCTCGCGCGCGGCGCAGAGGGCGTTGATCGTGAGCAGGCCCAGGCTTGGCGGGCAATCGAAGAGGATGAACTCGTACTGCGGCAGGAGCGGAGCGAGCTTCCGTGCGAGGATCCCGTTGCGCGCCGGGTCGCCCGCGAGCTCGGTCTCCGCAGCGGCGAGGTCGACGGTCGAGGGGATGACGTCGAGGTGATCGCCTGCATTGACGATCGCCGACTCGGCGGTCGCCGCAGGATCGACCAGCAGCTCGTACATCGTCGGGCGCGGCCGATCCGGAGCCGCGGGCTCGATTCCCAGGTGGAGCGTCAGGTGGCCCTGAGGATCGAGATCGACCAGCAGCGTCCGGCGCCCGGCTTCCGCGATCGCGGCGCCAAGGTTCACGGTCGTCGTGGTCTTGCCGACGCCCCCCTTCTGATTGAGCAGCGCCACCACGCGCGTCGGTCGCAGGGTCGACATCGCCGCGAGCGTAGCGCTCCAGCGCGCGGTGCCTCGCGGCGAGTCGGTCGGACGTGGATGCCCTGAAGGACGACGCGAAGCGGATGGGGCGCCCTCGGCGCCGCGACCGTCCGGCGGACCCCACGATGAAGCGAGTCGCGAGCTTCGGCGACGCGGCGCGGCGCATCCGGAGACCGAGGCGCGTGTGCAGGGGCGCTGGTGCGCCCGCGCCGGCCTCCCGCGACGACGCGCTGCGCACGTCGCGGCGCGCGGGCGCCCGACTCCGCGCGCGGAGGGCGCTCCGGCCCGCCGCCGCCGCCGGGCCGGAGCGATCAGTGCGCATGGATCGAGTCCGACCGATACCGTGGCACGCGCTGCGCCCCAAGCACGGCGCGCGGCGGACTCCCCATGCCGACGGCCGAACGCATTCGCAGGATCGCCTGGCCATGGCGCGTGACGCTCGTCGTCTACGCCGCGCTGCTGACGCTGGGGACGCACTGGCCGAGACTCGCGCTGGGCACGGAGAGCCTCCGGGTCTCGGACAAGCTGCTTCACATGGCCGCGTTCGGCGGCCTGACTTTCTTGCTCTGGCAGGCGTGGATCATCCGACGCCCGGCGCTGCTGCTGGCGGTGGGGGCCGCGTGGGCTGCGCTGGATGAACTCACCCAGGGGATCCCCGGACTCGGTCGCACGATCTCCGGACTCGACGTGATCGCGAGCGTCGCCGGGGTCTTTCTCGTGGCGGCGGGCGTGTGGGCGACGGGACCGCTCGGCGGAGCGCGGAGCAGGCTGGCGCGGAGCCGGCTTCTCTGGGCGTGGGAGGAGGCGCTCGCACCGCCCGCAAGCGTGGGGATGCTCGCCGCCGGCGCCGCGGCCGGCGCAGCCCTCGGGGTGGTCGGCGGATGGATCGTCTTCCGCGTTCCGCGCGTCGACCGGCCGGCCGACGGCGCGGTCGTGGGCGCACTGATCGGCGCCGCGGCCGGCGCCCACCTGACCGCCGAGTTCCTTCGCTGGCGATTGCTTCGCGCCCCTCACCGCCGCTGCTTCGAGTGCGGCGTCTCCGCGGACGAGGACGATGTCCTCCTCCGCCGCACTGGATCGGCGCCCTGTTCCGGCTGCGGAGCGATGCTCTGGCTCGCCCAGTGGGACGCACTGCCGCGGCTTCGCCTGCTCACGCCCGCGCGGATCATCCTCATGGCGATCGCGGGAACGATGGTGATCATCGCGGCGACCTTCGGGGTCTCGCTGGCGCTGCTCGGGCTTCGGCTGCGCGTGCCCTCCCTCGGCGACATCGACGGCGCGTATCGCAGCCTCGGGTTCGACATGCAGCTCGTCATCGAGGTCACGTGGCTCGCAGGGCTGGGCGCCCTCGCCACGCGGCTCGTTCGGCGCGTGCTCGCCCGGTCGGTTGACCGAGGACATCTCCGCTGCGTCGCCTGCGGGCACGACCTGCGTTCCACGCCCACCGAGGGCGGACGGGGAACATGCGGCGAGTGCGGCGCGTTGTTCGCGGCCGTCGTGACGGACTCGCGCGGCGGCTGACGCATTCTCACATGCACCATTCAGGACGCTCCCCCGTGGCACCGACTCTCCCGTTCGTCCAGACCTGCTCCGGCCCGCCCTTCTCCCGGGGCATCCAGCGCTCGTGCGCAGTGCGCCGCCCGCGAGGGTGGGCGCCGCGGTGGATCGGAGCGCTGGCGGCGACGGCGCTGGCCGCCGCGCTCGTCGGCTGCGAGGCGCCCTCGGCCAGCTACGAGGTTCCGATCGGGCATCCGGGCCATCCCGACGCGCCCGCGGGAAGCTCACCGCTGCGGCGCGACGGGGTTGCGGGATCGGCCGCGGCGCTTCGGGATCTCGAGCGCGAACGGCCGGTCGCGGCTGCGGCAGGTCCGCAGCGTGGCCTGAAGCCGGCGCCGTCGGCTCCGGCCCTTGGGGAGCAGCGGGCATGAGGCTGTCTCTGCGTCACATCGCGCTCGTCGCCGGCCTCTCCGCGTCCGGATGCGCGACCGTCGATCCCCGGCCGGGGTTCGAAGAGGTCAGCCGGACCGTCGCCGAGCGAACGGGGATGCAGGTCGTCTGGGACGCCGGAGCGCCCGAGGACGAGGCCATCCGGAGCATGGTCGACCGGACGCTCGCGGCACCGATCGACGAGGCCGCCGCGGTGCAGGTGGCGCTGCTCTGCAACCGCTCGCTCCGCGCGGTCTATGAGGAACTCGCCGTCGCGCAGGCCGATGTGGTGCAGGCCGGGCTTCTCCGGAATCCCGTCTTCGACGTCGCGGTGCTCCTGCCCGACGGCGGCGGCCAGACTTCGCTGGCCTTCGCGCTGACGCAGAGCTTCCTCGAGACCTTCCAGATCCCGCTTCGCAAGCGGCTCGCCGAGACCGAGTACGAGGTCGCGAAGCTCCGGGTGACCGAGGCGGTGGTCGCTCACGTCGCGGCGACGCGCAAGACGTTCCATGCGCTGGTCGCGGCCGAGCGTCTCGCTCTCCTCGGCCGCAGCGAGCAGGAGGCTGCCGAGGCGGCCGCCGAGCTCGCCCGGCGGCTGAGGGCGGCGGGGAACATCACATCGATCGAGCTGGTCGAGCGCGAGACGACGCTGGTGGAGACGGCGCTCGAGGTCGCCCGGAAGGAGGCGATGGCGGCGCTGCTGCGCGAGCGCCTCAACGTTGCGATGGGCCTCCACGGAGCCAGGACGGCCTGGACGACCGCGGGCGAGGCGGCGCCGCCGGAGGCGTCGCGCATCGAGCTTCCGGAGATCGAGCGGCGCGCGGTCGAAGCGAACTTCGACCTCGCCGCGCTGCGCCGCGCGATCGAGCGCGAGGCGCTGGCGCTCGGCATCGAGCGACCTGCGGCGCTCCTCGGCGACCTCACGCTCGGGGTCGGCATCGAGCGCGACTTCGGCGACCCGTGGCAGATCGGGCCCGTGGGCTCGATCGCGATTCCGATCTTCGATCAGGGGCAGGCGACCGTGGCCCGCGGCGAAGCGAGGCTTCGCGCGGCGCTCGAGCGCTTCGCCGCGGAGGCGGTCGCCGTCCGGGCCGCGGCGCGGGCGGCTGGGACCCTTGCGATGCTCGCCGAGCAGCGCGTGACCAACGCGCGGACGAAGCTGGTGCCGCTGCGGAACCAGGCGTTCGAGGAGTCGCAGCGGCGCTTCGGCTCGATGCAGATCGGCACCTTCGAGCTGCTCCAGGCCCGGCTCGCGCAGATCGCGGCGCAGCGCATCGAGGTCATCGCGCTGCGCGATGCGTGGCTGGCTCGCTGCGATCTCGACGCCGTGCTCGCCGGACAGGTTGGCGGTCTCCTGGGAGCGGCGATCTTCGATGGAGTCGAGGCAGGAGGATGACGATGAACCGACGACGGCCGACAGAGCAGGGCGATCCGATGCCCCACAGTGACGGCGGGCCGGCTCGCGGCCCAGACTGCCGCCCGGACTGCCGCCCGGACTGCCGCCCAGAGTGCCGCCCGGAGCGCGACCCAGTCGGCTCTGCCGATGCCATGGCAGGGTCGCCCCTCACGCGTCGAGCGCTCCTGCTCGGCGGGGCCGCGCTTGCGGGCGGGACGGCGATCATCGCCGGCGGCGGCTCTCGGCGCGCCGCCGCCGCCGCGCCCGTGCGGGCAGCGCGGACCGAGGATCGCGCGAGGCCGGGCGAGCCGGGGCGCGACTATCGCCCGGTCGTCACGCCCAATGGCTGGACGCTGCCGTGGCGGGTCGTCGACGGCGCGAAGGTGATGCACATGGTCGCGGAGGTCGTCGAGCACGAGTTTGCGCCCGGACTGAAGGCGACCTGCTGGGGCTACAACGGCTCGGTCCACGGGCCGACGATCGAGGTCGTCGATGGCGATCGCGTGCGGATCTTCGTCACCAATCGGCTTCCCGCAGCGACCACGGTGCACTGGCACGGCTTGATCGTGCCCAGCGGCATGGATGGGGTGAGCGGGCTGAGTCATGCGCCGATCCCCCCGGGCGAGACGTTCATGTACGAGTTCACGGTGGGCCAGCACGGCACCTTCATGTACCACTCGCATCACGCGGAGATGACGCAGGTCGCCCTCGGGATGACGGGCCTGTTCATCGCTCACCCTCGTCCGGACTCCGAGGCTGGGCGCCGGCCGCGGCCGGATCGCGACTACGCGCTGCTGCTCCACGAGTGGTCCATCCCGGTCGGGCAGTCGAGCCCTGACCCGACGGAGATGTCCGACTTCAACGTGCTCACCATCAACGGCAGGTGCTTTCCGGGCACGGCCCCCCTGATCGCGGCGCTCGGCGAGCGGGTCCGCATCCGCATGGGGAACCTCAGCCCGATGGACCACCATCCGATGCACCTGCATGGCTATGCCTTCCGGGTGGTCGGGACCGACGGCGGCGACATTCCGGAGTCGGCGCAGTTTCCCGAAACGACGGTCCTCGTGCCGGTTGGCTCGACCCGTACGGTGGAGCTTCTCGCCGACAACCCCGGCGACTGGGCGTTTCACTGTCACATGACGCACCACACCATGAACCAGATGGCGCACGGACTGCCGAACATGGTCGGAGTCGACGCCGATGGTCTTCCAGAGTTGATCGGGCGCGTGTTGCCGGGATGGATGCCGATGGGCCTGACGGGGATGGGTGACGAGTCCGGCGATCGCGCCGCCTCCTCCGGCGGCGCGCGGAACGGCGCGCACGCTCGCCACGGCGCTCATGTCCGTGACGACCGCGACGATCTCCGCGGAGCGCCGCAGGCGATGCCGCACGTTGCGGGGAGCATCCCGATGCGCGGCGCCCCCGGACCCCACGGGTACATCGGCATGGGCGGCATGTTCACGATCTTCAAGGTGCGCGAACGTCTCGATGGCCCCGCCGAGGCGCCGGATGATCCGGGTTGGGACCCCGGCTGGTACCAGGTGCCGCCCGGTACGCAGGCGGTCGCCGCGACGACCGAAGCGCTGCGCCGCAACGGCATCGACCCTGCCAACACCCCGGTCCGCGCCCCGGTTCGCGCTCCGGTCCGCCCGCAGCCCGGATGACGATCGCGGCCGGCTGCGCACGCTCCGGATCCACTTCGAGTCGACGCCCTCGCCACGGGGCGCTGGAGCGCGGGCGCCTCAGAACGTCGCGCGCTTGGTGAGCGAGTGGATCCCCGGATCGAAGTTCGCCAGCACCGCTGCGGTCTTCTCGCCGCAGCGGCCGTCGCCGTAGGGATGCCGATAGGGCGGCGGGGGCGCCAGCAGGGCACGCTCGACGGCGAACTCGATCTTCCGCGCGTTCCAGTCCGGCACGTCGATCACGTTGGGCGGCTTCTCGCGCCCCGCCTGACGGGGACCGACGTTGACGCAGCGCACGCCGAGGGCGGCGCACTCGATCAGCGCAGAGCTGCTGTTGCCCACCAGCGCCCGGACGCGCTTGAGCAGGCCGATGAAGCGCTCGCGCGGGAGGTGCGCGGCATTGGGAAGCCCCGCGGCGACGATGGCGGCGACGATCGCGTCATGGCCGGGGTCGTGATTCGGATGGAGCAGGAGCGTGCGTCCGGCGCGGCCGCAGATGCCGATGAGGATCTCCGCATCAAGCCGCTCCTCCGCCTCCGGGCGGCCCTGACCGTGGAGCAGGAAGAGCAGCTCGGGCGAACCGAGCGCCGCGTACTCGGCATCGTCGAGCGGATCGATCGCGTCGATGCCGTCGACGGCCGGCGACCCCACCAGATGGACGCGCAGCGGGTCCTCGCCGAAGCAGAGAATCCGCTCGGCCGAGCGCGCCGTGGCTGGGAAGTGAATGTGTGCGAGCTTGGTCGTCGCGTGCCGGATCAGCTCATCCGCCACGCCCTCGGCGCGGTCTCCTCCGTGCATGTGGGCCACGCGGATTCCCCCGATCGCGGCGGCGGAAGCCGCCGCGAACGCCTCGAGCCGGTCGCCGAGGACGAGCACGACGTCGGGCTGGAGCTGGTCGAGCGCCTCGGCGAACCCAAGGACGCCGCGGCCGAGCGCCTCGGCATCATCGAGGCGGCCGGAGCGGCCGCCGCGCTGCATCGGGATCTCGGCCGCGATCGGAAAGTCGCCGCGGACCTCCTCGATGGTGTTGAACGGCGCGAGCAGGTGTCCGCCCGCGGCGGCGACCAGAAGACGGAGCGCCGGATGGGCGTCGATGGCGCGCAGCACCGGCCGCAGGAGCCCGTAGTCGTTCCGGCTCCCCGTGACCGCGAGGATGCTCCGCGGCGTGCGCACGGCTCGCAGGGTACCGCGCGAGCGAAGCCGGGCGGGCGGCGCTCCGCATGGCGACGGCCGGCGCGCGGAGGCCTCTCGTTCGCCGCGCAGCGCGTCCGGCGAACCCGGCCATTCGCGGCGCGCGGCCGCCCGATCAACGTCGCCGCCGCCGCTACGCTGCGGCGATGCCCGAACCACCCCCCGGAGGATTCCTCACCCGCCACCTCTTCGAGCAGCCGTGGATCGCTGCCGGGCTGCTGGGCTTTCTCGGCGCGCTGGTCCTCTGGCGGGCGCTCTCGAGCGGCGAGCGCCGCGGCCAGATCGTCGGAGCTGTCCTCGTCGCGCTGGGGCTGATCGCGGCCCTGATCGGGAGCATCGTGACCACGCCGGGCGAGCACGCGGCCGCGACCGTGCGGCGCTTCGTCGCGGCCGTCGAGGCCGCGGACCAGGCGGCGGCGCTGGCGCTGCTGGCCGACAACGCCACGCTCTCGTTCGAGCGCCCGGAGAACCCGCCGATGCCGCGCTCGGCGATCGAGCTCGCCCTGCGCGTCGTCTCGACCACGCAGCGGATCGAGTCCAACCGGATCACGCATCTCCGCGGGTACACGCTCGATCGGCAGACAGGGATCGTGCACATGGCCTGCTGGACCGAGACCGCATCGAGCATGGGCAACGTGCCCTCGCAGTGGGTCATCCGGGTGACGCGCCGCGAAGCCCCGGAGGGCGAGCGCTGGCAGGTGGCGCGGATCACCTGCATCTCGATCGCAGGCCGCGCGCCGGAGCGCCGCGCATTCGGGATCTAGCACCACAGCGCCCCATGGCATCGTGGCCGACGTCATGGTCGGCTGGGTGACGTTCGCCGTCGAACGAGCGGCGTCAGCTCGCCTGGAGCTGTTCGCGGAGCGAGCCCCCGACCTGCCGCAGCACCTCGTGGGCGACGCGGTTGGGGTTGTATCCCGCGGGGAGCCGCACCATCGGCTTGCCGTATCGGCGGCAGAACTCCTGCACGCCCTCGAACGAGTGGTTGATCCAGCGGATCGGCAGCAGCACGAGCGCAACCTCCGGCCGCGCGACCTCGGCCTCGAACGGAGCGATGCTCTGATGATCGATCGTGCCGATCCAGCGGAGCTCCGCCAGCTCGAGCGACTCCTCAAGCGCCGCCGCTGCATGACGCCGGCGCTCTCCGCCGATGAGCACGACCACGCGCCCGCGGAGCAGCTCGGCGACCTCGCGCACTTCCGGTCCCGGTGTCCGCTCGCGCCGTGGCGCCTCCTCGACCGCCTCGCGCTGGGCTATGTAGTGCTCCATGGCCCGCATGAGGGCCTGGAATCCCGGCCATTGCTCGTCGTCCCGCGCGACGTCGTCGTCGATCAGGTCGAAGACGGGAAGCACCAGCTCGCGCAGCTCGCGATCCGAGGGGTTGACGCCGTGGGCCACGAGCGTCTCCACGGTCGCGGCGAGCTTGCGGCACTCGTCCGGTCGCTCCTCGTCGCTTCGCGCGGGAAGCTGCTGGCAGATGAACTTCAGCTTCCCCATCGCCTTTCTCCGCGCGCGCGAGGAGTCCAGCGAGTGGCGCATCCGCTTCTCCATCTCCGCGAGGCGCAGGCGGAGATCGGACCACTCGACGGGGTCGGCCGGATCGGAGATGCGCATGTACCGCTTGACGAAGATCCGATCCTCCTCGGTCCGGCGGCGCAGCCAGTGAAACGCCTCGTCCTGGTCGCGATCCGTCTGCTCACCGAGATCGACCAGCGCCTTCCGCAGCGCCGACTGGGCTTCGGCGAGAAGCTGGTAGACGTCCTCGCGCAGCTCCGCCGCCGAGGGATCGTTCGACTGGCGAAGGTCGCGCGCGAGGCGCGCCGCCGTCGCGAGGTTCTCGTGAACGCAGGCCAGGCGTTCGATGGCGTCGTCGTCCGGGAGGCTCGCGTACGGCTGAAGCGTCCAGGCGAAGCACTCCAGAGCGCGGGCCTCGTCGATCATGCGGGCGTCGGTGGGCTTGATCGCGGTGTCGAAGTTCTCGCGGGCGAGCATCCGGCGGCGCCGCTCGGCGCTCCAGCGGCAGGCCCGGGCCTTGAAGTCGTTGTGTCGCGCGACCTGCTCGAGATCGGGACCAGCGGCGCGGTCGAACTCCGCCGCGGACTGACCGACGCCTTCGCTCGCGGCGGCATCCTGAGACTCCGCGGCCTTGGTCGCTGCGATCAGCTCATGGGCGGCTCCGCGAACTGCGATCTCGGCGATCGAGTCGCCGAGCCTCAGCGGCACGAGGCCCGTCGAGGGAAGCCGCGCGGTCGGCGGGGCCGGCGGGAGCGACGCAGTCGCCGGAACGATGGGAGCGGCGGGCGTGGCGGGGCCGTGCGCCTTCGCGGTGCCGTTGCCCGTCGAGCGCGCGGCGGCGGAGTCGAGCTCCTTCTCGTCCCTGTACTCGTGATCTCGGAGCGGCGCGGCTGGCTCCGCCGTCCCGGCGGGAGCGCTCCCGATGGCCACGAGCCAGCGCCCGATCGCCACCATCGCCTCGCGAACGGCTGGTTCGCGCTCCGCCGCGGCTGAGATCAGTCGCCCGATCGCCTCGACCGCGCCTTGGAGGTCGTGCGACTCGCCGCCGAGCGATCCTGCCCGGCCCGGCGGACCTGCCGAGCCTGACCGGCAGGACGGCGTCGACGCTGCCGGCGCATCCGGTGGCGTCGACAGGGAGTCGCCGCGCGGCGGACCGCCGCCCGGGTCGAGCTCGCGGCCGGCCTCGTGGACGGGTTCCGGCGCCGCCTCTCGAGAGAGTTCAACGCGGGCTTCGGGACGGCCCTCCGAGGCTCCGCGGCGATCGATGGTGTCGAACATCTGGGTCTCCAGCAGACGAGACCCCCCGAGAACCGACAGCGAGGCGCGAAGGACGCCGGGCGTGGGCGATTCGGCCGAACGGGGGGATCGTAGCTGCGCCGCGATACCCTGCGAATCCGAGCGTGAGCGATCGCGCGCCCCGGACTCCGCATGTCCTCCATCCGACCCTCCGTCGTCGATCTTCGCTCCGACACCGTCACGCGCCCCACCGCGGAGATGTACGCCGCGATGCGCGCCGCGGAGCTGGGCGACGACGTGCTCGGGGACGATCCGACGGTCCGCCAGCTTGAGGAGACGATCGCCTCCCGTCTCGGGAAGGAGGCGGCGTGCTTCGTGCCCAGCGGAACGATGGCGAACCAGTCGGCGATCCGGGCCCTGACGAGGCCGGGGGACGAGATCATCGCCCATCGCGACAGCCACGTCATCCACTACGAGACCGGCGCGCTCGCGGGGATCTGCGGCGTCCAGGTGCGACCGATCGACGGCGCGGGGGGGGTCTTCGACCCTGCCGAAGTGGACGCAGCGGTGCGGCCCGCGAACCACCACTCGCCGCGCACCAGCCTGCTGGTCCTCGAGAACACCAACAACCGCGGCGGCGGCACCGTCTGGCGGCCGGATGCCTTCGCGGCGGCGTGCGCCGCGGCGCGCCGACGAGGTCTGCGGATCCATCTTGACGGCGCGCGGCTCTTCAACGCCTGCGTGGCCCTGATGGCGCCCCCGACGACCTGGACGCGCCTCGTCGACACCGTCTCGGTCTGCTTCTCCAAGGGGCTCGGGGCGCCGGCAGGAAGCGCCGTGGCAGGCGACGCCGCCACGATCGGCGAGGTTCGTCGCCTGCGGAAGATGCTCGGCGGCGCGATGCGCCAGAGCGGCCTGCTCGCGGCGGCGGCGCTCCACGCCCTCGATCGGCATGTCGAGCGTCTGGAGGAGGATCATCGCCTCGCGGAGCGGCTCGCCGAGGGGGTCGAGACGATCGCGGGCCTCGCGCTGGTGCCGATGCCCGCACCGCGGACGAACATGGTCTTCTTCGATCTCGATCCGCGCTGCGGCAGCGCAGCGTCGGTCTGCGCGGCGCTCGAGGCCGGCGGGGTGCGCCTGCTGCCCTTCGGCCCGCAGCGACTCCGCGCCGTCACCCACCTCGACGTGGACGCCGCGGGCATCGCCCGCGCGATCGCGGCGCTGCGCGCCGCCGTCGCGGGCGACTCAGCCCTGCACCGGGCAGAGGTGCGGGCGTCATGAGGCCGAAGCGCGGACGGTCCGGCCGGGCGCCGTCCGCGCGTCGATGTCATCGCGGCTCGCCGTCGCTCAAGTAGGATGCTCCGATGCCCGTGACGCACCCGGAGTTCGCGAATCTCCGCGTCTTCGCCCACCCGCTCATCCAGACCAAGCTCACGCGCGTGCGCGATCGCCGGACGGCGTCGCGCGAGTTCCGCCGTCTGCTCAACGAGATCGCGGGCCTGATGACCTACGAGGCGACGCGCCGACTGGCGACTCGCGGCGTCTCGGTCGAGTCGCCGCTCGAGTCCTGCCCCGGCTGCGAGCTGGCCGAGCCGATCACGATCGCGCCGATCCTCCGCGCCGGCGTGGCGATGACCGAGGGAATCCTCGCCCTGCTCCCGGAGGCGCGGGTCGGCTTCATCGGGATCTACCGGGACGAGTCCTCGCTCGAGCCGGTGGACTACTACGCCAAGTTCCCGCCCGATGTCGCCTCCGGACCGGTGCTGCTGGTCGATCCGATGCTCGCCACCGGCGGCAGCGCCATCCACGCGGTCGCGCGGCTGAAGGAGCACGGGTGCAGGGACATCCAGCTCATCTGCCTCGTCGCGGCGCCGGAGGGCGTGCGAAGGATGGAGGCCGCCCATCCCGACGTGATCGTCCACGCCGCGGCGATCGATCGGCAGCTCGACGCCCGGGGCTACATCCTGCCCGGTCTGGGCGACGCGGGCGATCGGATCTTCGGCACCGCGTAGCGGCCCGCGCGACGCACGGCTCCTCCTCACGACCATGCCAACGCAGAAGAACATCGAGTTCGACCGCCCCGGCGGCTACGCGACGCCGACCGGAGCTGCCGTCGTGCAGCGCCGCGCGGCGCGGGAGCTGGCCGAGGCGGACATCAGGCTCTTCGGAGATCGCGTCCCCGCGCATCGAGCCGACGAGACGGCGGCCTCGGCAGCGCCGGTTCCGGCGCACGCGGCCGACGATCCCGACACCAGGCTCTACGTCGGCGACTGCCGCGACATCCTTCCGGCGCTGCCCGATCGCGGTTCCGTCGACCTGGTCTTCGCGGATCCGCCCTTCAACTGGGAGGTGCCCTACGAGAGCTGGAAGGACGGGATGCCGCGCGATCACTACGAGCGGTTCACCTTCGACTGGCTCGACGCCTGCGTCGAGTGCCTGGCACCGCACGGATCGATCTGGGTGAACATCCCCGACGACACCGCCGCCGAGATCGTGATGCACCTGAAGCGGCGCGGCCTCACGATGGTGAACTGGTGCATCTGGCACTTCCGGTTCGGGCAGCACCGCGAGAGCGCGTTCATCTCGAGCAAGGTGCACGCGCTCTACTTCGCGAAGGATGCCTCAGCGCGGCGGTGGAATCCGGAGGCGATCCTCGAGCCCTCCGACCGTGCGAGCGTCTACGCCGACCCGCGGACGATGGCCAAGGACGAGAACAAGGGCCTCCGCGTTCCGATGGACGTCTGGTACGGCCCCTTCTGGGGGCGCGTGCAGGGAAACAACTCCGAGCGGAGGTCGCTGCACCACAACCAGCTTCCGGAGGCGTACCTCGAGCGGATCATCCTCGCCTGTTCGAACGAGGGCGATCTGGTGCTCGATCCCTTCTGCGGAAGCGGGACCACCTCCACGGTGGCGCGGGCGTGGAAGCGGCGCTCGATCACCACCGAGCACAGCGCCGCGAACGCCGCGAGCGCGTGGGAGCGGATCTTCGGAGTCGGGATGCGCCGCAAGGGCGTCGCCGCCGCCGGGACGGCCGCGGCGACCACCGCCAAGGGGAACCCGCGGCGCGCAGCGGCGTCGCTCTTCGCTGCGGAGGAGGGCGAGTGAGCCGGCTCCGCCGAACGTCAATCGGTCCTGATGGCCCGGGCCGCCGCCTCGCGCTGGGCGTCGTCCTCGCGGCGCCGGCCGGAGGTGCCGCAGTCCCGACGCTCGCGCTCACCGCGGACACCGTCATCGTCAGGCTCGCCGAGGATGTCCTGCCGGTGCGGACCAGCGGGCGGCTGCTTCTCTTCCTTGTCGACGACGGGGAGCGTCGCCTCGCCGGCCGCGATCCGATCGAAGCGCCGTTCTTCAGGTCGCCGCAGCCGGTCTACTCGGTCGCGGCGACCCTCGAGCCCGGCGGTGCCGTCGTCTTCGGCGAGGCCGAGGGCGCCTGGCCCGTGCCGATTGCGGAGCTCGAAGGAGCCTTCCGCGCCCAGGCCGTCTTCCGCTGCAATCCCGACGAGCGCTCCCATCGCGCATGGGGCAACCCCCGCAGCGCTCCGACGACCATCGAGCTGGCGCGGGATCGGTCCGATTCGATCGAGCTCGTCCTCTCGCACGTCGACGCCAGGAAGCCGCGGAGCAATCCGGACCCGACCTTCGGCGATGCGCTTGTCTGGGTCGAGCTCCGCAGCGAGATCCTCAGCGCGGTGCGCGGCCGCGACGCCTTCCTCCGCGCAGGCGTGGCGCTGCCGCCGGGCCACGCCGACGGCGCGAACGCCGAGCGACGCTGGCCGACCGTCTACGTCGTGCCCGGCTTCGGCGGGCGCGACGAGGGGGCCCGTGGCTACGCGGCGATGTTCGCGGCGCGCGGCTCGTCCGCGCTGATGCCGGAGGCGGTTCACGTCGTGCTCGACCCCGAAGGCCCGCTCGGACATCACGGCTTCGCCGACGGCACGAGCAACGGGCCGGTCGGAATGGCGCTCATCGAGGAGCTGATCCCGCATCTCGAGGAGCGCTTCCGGCTCGACCGGCGCCCGCCGGCGCGGATCGTGACCGGTCACTCCTCCGGCGGCTGGTCGGCGATCTGGCTGACGCTCATGCATCCGGAGACCTTCGGGGCCTGCTGGGCGAGCGCTCCGGATCCGGTCGACTTCTCAGCGTTTCAGATGACCGACCTCTACGCCGACGCGAACCTGTTCGTCGGACCCGAAGGGGACGAGACGCCGTCGTACCGCCTCGTGGCGCCGGGGACCGAACGGGTGCTGATGACGACGCGGCAGGAGGTCGGCGTCGAGCGGGCGATGAGTCCCGACGGCCTCTCCGGCGAGCAGTGGGGGGCATGGATGGCGATGTACTCGCCCGCGCTCGCATCGACCGGCGCGCCCGCGTGGGTCGCCGACCCGGTGACCGGCGCCATCGACCGATACGTCGTCGAGACCGCCTGGACGCGCTACGACATCGCGCGGCGCATCGCGGGCGACCCCGAGCGGTTCCTGCCCCTGCTGCCGCGGATCCGCATCGCCGTGGGCACGCGGGACTCCTTCTACCTCGAGCGCGCGGTGCGGCGGTTCGCCGAACGGCTGGTCGAGCTCGGTGCCGCAGAGGGTCCGCTGCCCCGCGAAGGCGGTGAGGTCAGGATCGGCGACGGGCCGGGCATGATCTGGTTTCTCGAGGGCGGCACGCACGACTCCATCGTGCCGACGGCGACGATGCGCTGGTCGCGCGAGATGCGCGATCATCTGCGCGCGCTCGAGAGATGACTGCGCCGATGCAGGCCGCGCCGCCTCGGCGCGATGCGGCGAACCTCCCTCCGCCTGGCGGCCTCCGCTAGCGCATCCACTTGATCGCCATGATGCCCAGCACCGCGACCACGCCGACGACGAGGCAGGCGAGGTTGAAGTAGCGGTCGATCAGGCGCTTGACCGGCGGGCCGAAGAAGTACATGAGCGCGGCCACGCCGAAGAAGCGCAGTCCGCGTCCGAGGGCGGAGCCGATCACGAGGGCGAGCAGCGAGACCGAGAAGACTCCCGCTGCGACGGTGAAGACCTTGTACGGAATCGGTGTGAACGCCGCGAGGAAGACCGCTTCGAGCGCGTTGCTCTCGTACTTCCCGCGCACGAGTTCGAAGTTCGCCTGGCTGATGATGAAGCGGAAGAAGAAGCCCTCGACGAGGTGCCACATTCCCCACCCGATCAGGTACCCGAGGACGCCGCCGAGGACGCTCCCGACCGTGCTCACCGTCGCGTACCACCACGCCCGGCTGCGCCGTTCGAGGCTCAGGGCGATCTGGAGGACATCGGGCGGGATCGGAAAGAAGCTCGATTCCATCACGGCCACCAGGAAGAGCGCCGTGGTCGCGTGGCGACGGTGTGCCAGCGAGAGCGTCCAGTCGTAGAGCCGCCGGTGATACGCCCAGCGCGGGACGGGCGGTCGCAGGTCGGGCAGGGCGTGAGGGGCGGGTCCGGCCGCGACGCAGGCCGGGATGCCGGTCGCCTTGCCGGTCGCCTCCGGAGACGGCGCCGCTCGGGGGCCTTCGATCGGCTCGATCATCGCAGTCGGGGTACCCGCGCCGAGGGCGTCGGAATCCGGTGAGGCGTCGCGGGGCCGGGACATTGGCGAGCATGGTAGAGAAGCGCGTCCCGCGAGCGCCCCCCTGCCCCCCCCCGGGGGGGGGCGGCACGGGGCGGCACGGAGCTGGCACGGTTCGGCGTGCCATCGGGTCCCGCTGCGGAAGCTCGATGCCGAGCGCGGTCCGGGTCGCCGATGCGCGGCCGCGACCGCCGCGCCGCGAGCCGCCACCGAGCTCCTCTGCTCCTCTCGGGCCCGCCGCCGCAGCGCGGTCGCTTTCCTACGCTCTCCGACCTCTGTTCCGCACCGGTCGAGAACCTCCAGCGTGCCCCGCATGTCCAGCCGATCCCTCATGTCCATCGCCCTCCCCGCCCTGCGTCGCGCCTCCCTCGCCTGCCTGCTCGCATCCGCCGTCGCGGGCCTCGGAAGCGCAGAGAGCGTCGTCCTCGTCGCGGACCGCGACAACACGCTCATCGAGGACGAGCTGCCGCTGAGCCTCGGGCTCGCCTACGACATCTTCACGGGACGCGTCGGTGCCAATGGCGGTGGCACACGGCGCCGCGGACTGCTCCGCTTCGACGTGGCGGATGCCGTCCCGCCGGGCGCAACGGTCACCTCTGCGGTGCTCCGGCTGTACATGTCGCAGGGCAACGGAACTCAGAACACCGCGATCAAGCGTCTGCTCGCCGACTGGGGGGAGGGCGACTCCTTCGCCTTCGGCGGCGCGGGGGCGCCCGCCGAGCCTGGCGACGCGACCTGGGTTCACACCTTCTTCCCCGGGCAGTCGTGGGCGACGCCGGGCGGCGACTTCGTCGCCGTCGCCAGCGCGACGCGTCTGGTCGGGGGCCCCGGCTTCTACACGTGGGGATCAAGCGCTGCGATGGTGGCGGACGTCCAGGGCTGGCTGGACGCCCCAGCTTCGAACTTCGGCTGGCTCGTCCAAGGCAACGAAGCTGCGCAGCAGACGGCCAAGAAGTTCGCCAGCCGTCAGTCGCCCAACGCGAGCCTCCGGCCCACGCTGACCGTCGAGTTCACGCCGCCGCCGGTGTGCCTCCCCGCCGACCTGGACTGCGACGGCGCCGTCGACGGTGCCGACCTCGGCCTGCTGCTGGCAGGCTGGGGCGCTCCGGGACCGGCCGACCTCGATGGGAGCGGCACGGTGGATGGCGGCGATCTCGGTCTGCTGCTCGCCGCGTGGACGCGTTGACACCGCAGCGCTGGAACGCGTCGTCGCGAGGCCGCTCGGGGCGGCTTCTGGCAAGGAGAAGCGAAGGCATCGGGCCGACGGCGTAGCCGCAGTGCTACGTCGAGGCCCGAAGCCGAGCTGCGACGCCGCCAGAATGCCGCATCCGGGCGGCCGCAGCAGACGAGGTCCAGCGCTGGAGTGTGAAGGGGGCCGCACTCGGACGAGTCCAGGGCGCCGCCGAGTCGGAAGGGGGCTGTCGCCGCGGGTGCGGAAGCGCCGCCGCAGCGCGCGTCCGCGCCCGCCCAGCCGCATGAGCGAAGCCGGCATCGAGCACTCCAGCGCCCCCTGTCTCCTGTTGCGGCGTCCTGCTGCGGCGTCCGGAAGCGGCGTTCTGCTGCGTCGAAGCTCGCAGCTCGTTTGATCGATGGGTGCTTGATTGCCCGCAGCGGGGCCACCGGCGCCCCATCTGCTTCGCTTCTCCTTGCAGAACATCCGCTTCCAACCGCCTCGCGACGGACCCAAGGGGCGCTGGAGTGCTCAGCGGTCCGCGAAGCGCCTTGAGTTGAGGAGGGCCGGTCGGGGAACTGGTCGGGAAACTGGTCGGGCAACTCGTCGCGCAACTGGTCGCGCAACTGGTCGCGCAAGTGGGTGGGCGACCGGGTGGGCAACTCGTCGGGCACTCGGGCGAGGAGCTGGTTCGGGGCACTTCCGGGACGCGGGTGCGGGGCGCTTCCAAGACGCTGGTCAGGGCTGGAGTGCGCGGCGGGGTTTCTTTGCGCTCGCCTAGCACTACAGCGCCCCTTACTCCCGTTGACAACGCCTCATGCCGGCGAGGCG
>CALMPF010000019.1 GCA_937871505.1 uncultured Planctomycetia bacterium
AATATTTACGACGCGCGGTTCGTTCGCTTCATGCCATTCCATCCTGACACCTTTTGTCGCCCTTCCCGGGGAGGTTCTCGCTTGTCGGCCTCCTCGCCAGCATCTGCGAGAGCGTGCGCGAGGAAGCCAGACGGATCCGGGGCGACCTGTAGCGGTTCATCGCCGCCGGGATCCTCGCTGCCGCGACACGACGCTGCGGTGGAGCGCTCGCGATGGTCGCCGCAGTCGCACGCGACGGCAAGCCAATCTCCGCCTGCCTCGGGAGCACCGCGTCGCACCCGCTCGGTCGCCTGAACGCCCGAGGCCGCACGGCGGTCTCGGGCGTTCAGGTGGTCCGGAGCCCCCCGCGATCCCGTCAGCACCAGGCAGACATCAGCTCCACGTCAGGTCATCCGCCACAGGGGCCCCACGCCGCGATGAGAAGCGCCATGTCCGCAGGGCCGACGACGCCGTCGCGATCGAGGTCGGCGTCGGGATCGGCGCCACCCCACGCGGCGAGGAGGCGGCCGAGGTCCAGGGCATCGACAGCTCCGTCGAGATTCACGTCCTCCGCGCAGGTCACGGTGACGATGACTTCGGCGCTTCGCACGGTGCCGCACTCATCGGCGAGCTCGATGCGGTAGCGGCCCGCGGCATCGGAGCCTGCGGTCGAGACGGTGAGCGTGCTCGTCAGCTCCTCAGTCGGAGCCCTCTCCTCGAGGATGACACGTTCGTCGCGGAGCCAGGTCACGGCCGGCGGGGTGCCATTGGCGAGGCGGGCCCACTGGGCCTCGACGGCGAATGGTGAGCCCTCGCGAACGACGCGGTCATCGCTGATCGCAGTGATCCAAGGCGTGTCAGAGGAGAGCAGCAACCCGAGGTTCTTCGAGAAGACCGAGCCGGTTCCGACGGGCTGGACCGGGCCGGCGAGAAAGTTCCTGAACGATCCGGCAAGAACCAGCGAGCCGCCTGGGAGCGATCCGGCATCCCAGAAGGCGCTGCCCGCGCCACCCATACTGAAGATCCATCCGGTCCACTGCGATCCGTTCCAGACGAACACCTGCTTGGTGGCGCTTCCGCTGATGGAGAGGCTGCCCACAACGACCAGCCGAGGTCCCTCGGTCGACATCCACTCGGAGGGCCTGGGAGTGGCCAGGCCTGGGAGTGGCCAGGCCTGGGAGTGGCCAGACCATGTTGAATGAACTGTGGACAACTCGAGTCGCAGCACGCTCCTCTCGCCTTCGGTGAAGGCGCGGCGCAGGGGAGCCAGGCGCGGTCCGGGCACTGAAAGTGGCGATCTGGGCTGGCCAGCCCCTGCCTTCTCGAGACCGAACGGCTCCGCGATTTGGCCCGAGCGTGCTTCGCCGCGGAACGGGCGTCGCGAGCGACGCGCCGACGCACGACGTCAAGCTCGGCGGGCGTCGGGACTGCACTCGAACTGTCGGCCGAGACGGAGGCCCTTGCGCGCACCGGTGAACCCCGAACCACGCGGTGGCACCTTCCAAGCGCTCCGCGGCCTTCTCCGCGCGTCCCGATCGACACGCCCGGTGACGTCGTCAGCGCGGAGGCCGACTGACGCATCGAGCGGTCATCCGGAGGTGCTAATGGCCGGGGCCGCGCCGACGCGCTCGCACTCGAGAGCCACCTCCGTCCGCCTCGCGAGTGCCGCCGCCCGTCCCGGACGCGCGGCGTGCGGAGCGACTGGATGCAACCTGACGAGGGGGAACGCATCCTGACACCTTTTCAAGCTCGGTCCGGCGATCTGCGTGTACGCAGATGCTCCTGCGGCGAACTGCGGTGAACTCTTGGGGACGACGGTCAGGTACCATTGCGTCGTGAACTCGGCCGGCACCTGCATATGCACGAATCAGATTGACAATCCTTCCGTGCCCTGCCCGCACGCGATCCCTCCCGGTCCGGCGTATCGCAGACAATGCCCCTGATCCGACTGATCGTGCAGCTGCGGCCATCGCGCCGTTCACCGTTGACCCGGCGCCCACGCCTGTCTTGAGGCGGGAGTCGGTGCGACTCTCAGAACGTGTCGGTCATCCGTCCCAGTCACCCACCCGGGAGCTCCCATGAGCCATCGATCCGTCCGGCTGCGCCCTTCACTGCTCGCTCTCTGCGCTGCATCGGGATTCTCCAACTGCGTCTGCGCGATCCCGGAGGGTGCGGGCCATGACCGGGGCACACTGCTCGCTCAGCTTGCGATCTCGCGCGCTCATCTGAGCGAAGTGAGCGTCGCGGTGACGGTCGAACGCGCTGAAGCCCATCCGATACCTGTCCAGCGCGACCTCTTCAGTTGGGGTCCGCAGGGAGTTCGATGGGAAGTCGTCGTCGAGGCTGCCCAGCCCGAAGGCTGGGTCGACCGGACGGTCTCCGTCTTCGACGCGGCGACGGCATCCGGCGTGGAGTTCGACGGAGTGCAGTACGCACGAGTCGGCTCGCCGCCGGAGTTCAACGTGTCAGGCTGGCTTCCGGAGTACCTGTGTCTGCTTGGGTACTTCCCCAGCCGTGATCTGGCCGGTGTGCCGGTCATGAACGACGCCGCAACGCTGCTCGCCGATCCGAACACGATGATCGTGCCGGGCACCACGACGGTCCGGGGGCACGAGTGCATCATCGTCGAGCTCAGGTCACCCGGTGCTGATCCACTGTCGCCACCGCGGATGCGGGGCGCGCACGCGAGCTCGCTGGGCTTGGCACAGGTCGAGCTCCAGTCGTTCAACCTCGACGCTGACGGAGCGATCGTCAGGACGGTCACGTGGCGGACCGACGAGTTCCTGGCCGTTGCGGACGGGGCGGCGGCGCTGCCGCTGAGCGGGCGATTCACGATCGTCCTCGGGGACGGAACCGTCGAGGCGGATCATGCCATTGTGGTGGACACAGGTAGCGATGGCGAGCCGGCCGTCGTCCTCGGTGTCGCGCCCGTCCTGGCGGTCGATCTGCCCGCGGGCACAACCGTGCACGACGTGACGACTGGTGAAACGTGGATCCTCGCCGCTGCGAGCCCTGGACTCGCCCCCGAACCGCTGCGGCAGGCGGTGCGAAACGCACGCCCCGTCGAAGAGGCCGATCCTTTCGTGCGCGCTGCGCACGGAGACGTACGCTGGATGGTCGGGGTCGGGCTCCTGGGTGCGCTCGCGCTGGGAGCGTCGCTGGCGGCACTCCGATTCGGACCGCGGCGCCGCAGCGGTTCGCTCCGATCGGTCATCGGGTCCGCGTGACGCGAGCCAAGGGCTCTCCGCCGAACTCGTGAACCGCTGGACTGCGCGCGCAAGGTGGGGGGGCCGACGCGAAGCGCGACCTCCGAGAGGGTCCGCCGGAGGATCGGTGCCGGCGACTTCGCGATCCGGAGACGTGAGGCACCCCTGCGGGTGGCTTCCTCGTGAATCGGGACCGCCCGCATCCGGGTCCGAAAGGTGGCGGTCGAGCACGAACTGGCGCACCGATGTGTTCGGCGGGCTCGGTCGACCCCGTGGAGGGGTGAACCCGGCGGTCGAACACGGACGGGGGCGCGGTCAGCATCGCGACTCTCCGCAAAGCCCGCGCCGGTGAGCGGTGAACCCGGCGGTCGAACACGGACGGGGGCGCGGGGACCCGCCGGCATCATCAGGATCGGAGTTGATGGACCGGCACGCGCCAAGCGGCGCGCGTGTCCCGGGAAGATCCACGGTCTCGCTGGACAGCGATCCGCAGCCTGGGTGGAACGTTTTCAGACGTTCCAGATTCGCCGCGCGATGCGGTCGGGGCGGCGACGGCTCCGGACCGGACCTTCGCGGTCCGAGCCCCGCAGTGGCATGCGACCCGAGCCTCGACGCCCGAAGACTCGCCGATGGGCGACCGCCGCCGGGGTCGATTGGCCGGGCTCGTGTCGGAGGGGCTTTGCTCGCGAGAACCCCCGTCGACGCCCGTGCCCGGCGGAGCGCCCTGCCGGTGGCGGGGGGGGGTGGAGGGCCGGGCGGCGGGGGCGGGCGGCGGCGCCCTCAAGGCGCTCAAGGCCCATGTGCATCTACATCACTGTTCCATGAGACGTTTCGTTTCGTTCCGCCAACGTCTCTTGCAGATCGATCGCAACTTGCGATCATTGCCAAACGTACAGATACCCGAAGCGGCGACGCCGCGCGAGACGCGTTCCCGGTCGCCTCGCACGATCGACGCATCCCACCGGCCCCTCCGCGTCACACCGCTCCGGCGTCGAAGCCGAAGCCCAACCCCGAATCCCAACCCCGAAGCCAACCCCGAAGCTTGCCCTTGGAGCTTGACCCGAGAGCTCGATCTCGAAGGGCGCAACCGTCCTCATCCCGCACGCTTCACCGGCTTGAAGTTCTCGACCTCGCTGGCCACGAGGCAGCGTCCGAGCGCACCCCGTCAGCCCGCTCCCGAGAGTTCGGCACTCTCGCCCGCCGCCTCGCCACGCCGCACGCTCTGGCTGAACGCTCCCCGCACTCCCAGTTCGAGTCCGCTCCGTCCGACCGAACCCCAGCGTCGTTCATCGCCACCCGCTCCCGCCTCCCCGCTCACCCTCGCCTCCAAGGCACTTTCACCACAGGCTGCTCGGGATCAACCCTCCTCCTTCCGCGCCCGATCGCCCCCGAGTTCGGCCTTTGCCGCCAGAATGCCGCCACCATGCCAGTGCTCGATCCATCTGAACTGAAGGGGCGGCGACTCGGGCGCGTGCTGACCAAGCTGGGGAAGGTCACGCGCGAGCAGGTCCATGAGGCTCTTGCGCTTCAGCGGACCCGGAAAGAGCCGCTCGGGAAGCTTCTCGTCGGGCTGGGGTACGTCGATGAAATCACGGTCGACGAGGCACTTGCCGGGCAGGCGGGCATGTCGATGGTGCACGTGGGCGAGATGGAGATCCCCGATGAGGTGATCCAAGCCCTCCCCCCCGAGACGGTGACGACCTACCAGGTCGTTCCGATCGAGTTCGATCCGCGGACGCGAAACCTCACGATCGCGATGAAGAGCCCGGACAACTTCCGGGCGGTCGACGACCTGAAGCTCCTGATGGGCTTCAAGGTCTCCGCGGTGGTCTCGCCCGCATCGGAGATCGACGAGGTCATCCGCAAGCGCTACGCCAACCGCGGCTCCTCGATGCAGGCGCTGTACGCCGAGGCCGGAGACTCGCAGGCGCTCGCGGCGCTGGCGGGACGAGGCGACTCGATCGACCTCGAGAGCCTCAAGGACGCGGCGAGCGACAACAAGGTCGTCCAGCTCCTGAACCTCGTCCTGCTCCAGGCGATCCGCGACAAGGCCTCGGACATCCACTTCGAGCCATTCGAGACCGAGTTCAAGATGCGCTACCGCATCGACGGCGTCCTCTACGAGATGGTGCCGCCGCCGAAGCACCTCGCGATGCCGATCGTCAGCCGCATCAAGGTCATGTCGAAGCTCGACATCGCCGAGCGGCGGCTGCCGCAGGATGGCCGCATCGAGCTGACGGTGGGCGAGTTTCCCATCGACCTCCGCGTCGCCGTCCTTCCGACGATGTTCGGCGAGTCCGTGGTGCTCCGCGTCCTCGACCGCTCGAACGTCCAGCTCAGCCTCGACCGCATCGGCCTCCGCGACGACGACCTCCTCACCGTCCGCGCGCTGGCGAACAAGCCCAATGGCATCGTGATCGTGACCGGCCCGACCGGCTCGGGAAAGACCACCACGCTCTACGCCGCGCTGAACGAGCTCAACACGCCGGATACCAAGATCCTCACCGCCGAGGACCCCGTCGAGTACGACATCGACGGCCTCGTGCAGTGTCAGGTGAACCTGGATCAGGAGCTCACCTTCGCCCGGCTGCTCCGGTCGTTCCTCCGGCAGGATCCGGACATCATCCTGGTGGGCGAGATCCGCGATCTCGAGACCGCCCAGATCGCCATCCAGGCCTCGCTCACCGGTCACCTGGTCTTCTCGACGCTGCACACCAACGACGCACCGTCGTCGATCCTGCGACTGCTCGACCTGGGCGTCGAGGCATTCCTCCTCACCGCGACGATCGAGGCGATCGTCGCCCAGCGGCTGGTGCGGCGGATCTGCGTGAAGTGCAAGGAGGAGTACGTGCCGACCGAGGAGCAGCTCATGGAGCTCTCCCTCCGCCCGGCGGAGGTGCAGGGCCGGACCTTCTTCCGCGGGCGCGGCTGCGACAACTGCAACCGCACCGGATATCGGGGCCGCATGGCCCTTTTCGAGATCATGACGATGGACGACGACATGCGCGAGCTGGTGATCCAGCAGGCGTCGACGACCGTCCTCCGCGCGGAAGCGCGGCGGCGGGGGATGCGGACGCTCCGAGAGAGCGGGCTGCTCGCCATCTTCGAGGGACAGACGACGATTGACGAGGTGGTCCGCGAGACCATCGTCGAGGAGTAGCCCACCCATGCCCACCTACGCATACGAAGCGCTCAACTCGGCCGGGAAGTCCCAGAAGGGGACGATCGAGGCCACCTCCAGCGAGGAGGCGATCCAGCGGATCAAGTCCCAGGGCTTCTTTCCGACATCGGTCCGCGAGCAGAAGGTCAAGGGAGACCTCGACGCGGGGAAGGCCGGCACCGTCCGCACGTCGAAGAAGAAGGGCAAGGGCCTCTCGATCTCGATCGGCCGCGTGGGCCTGAAGAAGCTCACGACCTTCACGAGGCAGCTCTCGACGCTCCAGGACGCGGGCCTGCCGCTCCTGCGGTCGCTCCAGATTCTCGAGAGCCAGCAGCGGCCGGGCCAGCTCAAGACGATCCTCTCCGGGGTCTGCGAGGACGTCGAGAGCGGATCGACGCTCTCGGACGCCTTCTCGAAGCAGCCCAAGGCATTCGACCGGCTCTACTGCAAGATGGTCAATGCGGGCGAGATCGGCGGCGTGCTGGACGTGATCCTCCAGCGCCTGGCCGACTTCATGGAGAAGGGCCAGCGGCTGCGGCGCCGGATCAAGGGCGCTCTCATCTACCCGATCGCCGTCATCCTGATCGCCACCGCGATCGTGACCGGCATCATGTACTACGTCATCCCGAAGTTCCAGGAGATCTTCAACGACTTCGACGTCGCGCTGCCGAAGCTGACGATCTTCCTGATCGACGCCAGCCGCTGGGTCGCCGGGAACAACCCGGGGCAGAACATCCCCGGCGCGATCTGGATCATGTTCTCGCCGGTCCTGGTCTTCATATTCCTGAAGCTGATACGCAAGACCGGGCCGGGACGGGCGGTCACGGACGTGATACGGACGAAGATCCCCGGCCTGGGGACGCTGGTGCGGAAGACGTCGATCGCGCGCTTCACGCGCACGCTCGGAACGCTGATCTCCGCGGGCGTTCCGATCCTCGAGGCGATCCTCATCACCCGCGACACCTCCGGCAACTACGTCTACGAGAAGGCGCTGACGAAGGTGCACGACTCGATCCGCGAGGGCGAGACGTTCGCGGCGCCCCTCCGCGAATCGAAGGTCTGCGACGCCATCGTCGTCAACATGATCGACGTCGGCGAGGAGACCGGCGACCTCGACGTGATGCTCATGAAGATCGCCGACAACTACGACGAAGAGGTCGACGTCGCGGTCCAGGGGCTGCTGAGCCTCCTGGAGCCGGCGATGGTCGTCGTCCTCGGCAGCATCGTCGGCGGCATCGTGCTGGCGCTCTTCCTTCCCCTGGTCTCGATGATCGAGTCCGTCTCGCAGGCCAAGGTCTGATGCTCCACCCGTCGCGCCATCCTCGTCGTCCGGTCCCCAGCGGCGTCCGCGGCCGCCGAGCGGCCGGGTTCACGCTGGTCGAGATGCTCGTCACGGTTGCGGTGATCATCGTGCTGGTGACGATCCTGCTCGGTGCGCTCACCCTCGGGGGGCGCCGCGCGCAGGCGACGCGGACGGCTTTCCTGATGAGCTCGATCGGGCAGGCGCTGGTGCGCTTCCGCGAGGATCACGGCTATCTGCCGCCGATCCTCGGGCGCCGCGACTTCGCAGCGGCGGAGACGCCGACGGGGCTGCCGATGATCGCCGGGCGGGAACGCGACGCGATCAACCCGCCCGATCCGAACTCGAACGGATTCGGGACGGATCTTCAGGCCTGGTACTCCGAGACCTCGCTTGCGGAGTACCTGCTCGGATACGGCGACCGCACGCAGGACGGGTACGGGATCGTCGGCGACGTGACGCAGGTCCTGAGCCAGTTCCCCGGCAGCTTCGGCGCCAAGGAGACCCCGCCGCTGGGGATCCGCTCGCCGGGGTTCGACGGAGTCTGGGGCGCGTGGACCAATCCGCGCAGCGGCTTCGCCGCCGACGGATCGCTCGAGGCCCGCAACCTGACCGGGTTCGTCTCGACGCCGCCGGCGAGCGCCCCGATCGCGGCGAACAACGATCGCCTCGAGGGCCGGGTCTACGGGCCCTACCTCGAGCTGCGCGACGGCTCGGCGGTCGGGCGCATCGACGTCAACGGCAACGTCGTCTTCCCCGGGGACGAGACCTACGACGAGCGCCGGCCCGCCGTGATCGCCGATGCGTGGGGCGAGCCGATCCGCTACTACCGGCGGGGGCACGTGCCGCGCGAGCCCAAGGCGATCGACGCGCGGATCAACCTCGGCGACGTGTTCGCGCTGCGCCCGTGGAGCTTCGGCCCCGGCGAGGAGGCCTTCGGTCTCGCGGACGGCAGCACCGACATGGTCAGCCAGCTTCCGGGAGGTGGAACCGTCGTCGGCGACAACGCGACCGCGCGGGCGCTCCAGTCCGCGGACTTCGCGCTGCTCTCCTCGGGACCGGACAAGCAGTGGTCCCGACTCCGCCGCGCCGACCCTGCGGAGCGCAACAAGGACAACATCGTGGAGGTGGGACGATGACCGTGCTGCGAGCCTCTCCGCGCCGCGGCCTCCGCCGCGGGTTCAGCCTCCTCGAGCTGATGATCGTCATCGGGATCATCGTGGTGCTCGCCGCGCTCGTCCTCGCCGTCGGCACCGGCCTGCTCTCGCAGTCCGACGCCCGGGAGACGAGGACGTCGCTGGAACTGCTTCAGGCCGCGATCGACGAGTGGGAGACCTCGACCGGCCGCAGCTTCACCTACGGCACCGACGGCCAGCCCGTCGCCTCGGCGCGGTACGACTTCCAGCAGTCGACCGCGGACGGTCTCTTCATCGAGCAGATCCTCGGGGAGAACTTCCTCGGCGGCGCCGAGGGAAGCCGCACGATCCTCGCGCGGATCGACGGCAACCTGCTCCGCATCCGGCCCGGGTCCAACCCGCCGCGGACGCAGCTCGTCGATACCTGGGGCAATCCGATCGTGGTGGTCTTCCCCGGAAGGCGCTGGGTCGGGCCCGCCGACAACGCCTTGCCGAAGGACGAGGACGGCACGATTCGCACCGCGCAGGAGAACCGCCTCGGCGCCTGCCGGAATCGGCGCATCCTCCTCGTCTCCGCCGGTCCGGACGGACTCCTCGGCGACCTGACCGCGAGCGTCGGAAGCGCCGCGAGGAAGCAGGCCGAGGACAACCTCTACTCCTACGAGCCGGTGAAGCCGTGAAGCGCCGCAGACACCACAGGAACGTCTCGCCGTCGGCTCCACAGACGATGCGCGCCCCGCTGCGCGCTCGGATGACGGGGTTCTCCCTCGTCGAGCTGCTCGTCGTGATGGGCGTGCTGCTGCTCCTGGCCATCCTCGTGGTCGTCTCGGCGGGACGGATCGGCCGCGATGTGCGCCTCGCCACCGGCGTCAACGTCGTCACGGTCGCGCTGGGAGACGCGCGCAGCCACGCGATCCGAACGAACAACGTCGTCCTCGTGACCTTCCGCGTCGCCCCGACGACGGAGGACCCCGCGCGCGGCCAGCTCGTCGAGGTCGTGGTCGCGGAGTGGACGCGCGACACGATCGAGAACGAGCAGCAGCCCGGAACGCAGCTCGACCGCTTCCGCCCGGTGCAGAATCTCCCGCCGCGGCAGCTTCCGCGCGGCATCAAGGTCGCCGGGCCGTGGACGGACCGGGCGTCGGGCCCGAACCAGAACTTCGACTTCACCTGGCTGACCCAGCCGCAGTTCGCCGCGACGCTGGCGCAGTCGGAGTTCGACCGCAGCTTCGCGATCCTGTTCGGTCCGGACGGCGCCGTGGTCACGCGCAACCCCTTCGGGGCCTTCGCGGCGCGGCAGGTTCCCTTCGTCGACTATGACGGCGATGGCAAGCAGAACGGCACCCTCCACCCCACGGCCGAGGATCCGTGGTGGACCTACTCGCTGAACTTCAGGGAGGTCAACCTGAACCCCGCGACGTTCCTCGCCGTCTACGACGATGCCGACGCCCGTCAGCGGTACGACACGGCCAACTGGGCGGCGAACGAGGCTGCGCGGCGCAACGCGCTCTCGGAGTACATCGGCCTCTACGCCGATCGGATCAACTTCAACCTCTTCACGGGAGTCGTGCTGCGATGAGACCGTCGTGCAGTGATATCTCCCGGCGTCCGTGCCTGCGGCGCTCGCGTTCGAGGCCCCGCGGCTTCCGCCGCGGCCTCTCGCTGGTCGAGCTGCTGCTTGCCGTCTTCATCCTCGCCATCGGCGTGATCTCGGTCGCGGCGATCTTTCCCGCGGCGATCTTCGTGCAGCGGCAGTCGACCGACGACACGCTCGGCCCGATCGTGGCGGACAACGCGATGGCGGTGCTGCGGCAGCGGCTCCGGCAGGAGGACTTCGGCCCGCTCGCGCCCTTCTATCCGCCGAACTCGGTCCCCGCGCTGCTGCCGTTCCAGGCGGTCGGCGCGCCGACGGCCTCGCTCGCGGGCGACTGGGGCTGGCGCCGGCCCGCATACGTCATCGCGCAGCCCTCGATGACCATCGACGGGATCGATGTCGCCAACGGCTCGATGGTGATATTCAGGCCGGCGCAGGGACCGACCAACGAGCTCACCTACTCCGAGCTTCCCTGGAACCCGCTCGCCACCGCGATCGTCACCGACCCGTCGAGCCCGCAGTTCCTTCAGCCCGCCTGGTACGGGGCGTTCCCGCCCACGATCGTCATCCGCACCGAGGATCGCATCTATCCGCTCGGGGCGGCGGCGCCGCAGTACCGCTGGGAGGTCCTCTTCCGGCGCTTCCAGGGCCGCGTGCTGGCGGCGATCTTCGTCTATCGCGTCACCCGCGCCGGCGGAGAGGGGGGCGGCTTCCGCGTCGGACCGGCGTCGGCGCCGCTCAGCACAGCGCTGCCTTCGTTCCCGATCGGCGTCGCGCTGGCCGATCTCGGCCTGCCCGTCTGGACCGCCGGCGGGGCCGACGGCAACGTGCAGACGCTCGCGGACAACGCGGTGGTCCCCGGAATCGTCGCAGGCAACCCCTTCGCGATCGACAACCCGCTCCAGGCATGGCAGGCACCGGGACAGTGGCTGCTCGATCAGAACAACAACGTCCACCGCGTGCTGCGCGGACGCAAACTTCAGTCCGACGGGGCGCCCGTCCTCGCGCGGCCGCTGCCGCTCATTCCTGCGCTTCCGGCATTTCCGCCGGTGCCCAACGGCGACATCGATGCGCCCCGCGTCGTGCAGGCGATCTGGTATCTGCCGGCGCGCGATGCGGCAGGCAACACGATCACTCCGGTCTTCGTCACGGTGAGGGAACTCTGATGCGCCGACGCGGCTTCACGCTCACCGAGCTGCTCATCGCGGTCGTGATCCTCGTGGTCCTGATCGTGGCGGTGGCGAAGATCTTCTCGACCGTCAGCACCGTCACCTCGATCGGTCAGGCGAACGCGGCGTTCCTTCAGTCCGTCCCGGCGATCGAGCGGCAGGTCCGCGGCGATCTCGCGCGGCTTTCGGACGAGGGGTTCATGGTGATCCGCAACGTCCGCGTCCGCAACGACGTGAATCAGGCCGCGGACGCCTCGGCGCCGCTGCTCGACCGGACGCTCGCGCCGGGCGACTGGCTCCGCTGCGACCAGATCCTCTTCTTCAGCAACGGCATCGAGGACACGCGCACGTTCGTCGGCAGCGGCAACCTGATCGCCTCCGGAGGCGCCGCCTTCGCGCCGATCAGCCGCGTCATCATCAGCCATGGGTTCGAGGTCGAGACGCCGGCGCTGGTCGATCCGGCGGGTTTCGCCGACTCGCGGCCGATGGTGCCGTGGGCCCGCGACATCCCCGGCCAGCCGCAGCTCGACCTCGTCACATGGCCGGCCGGGGCCAACGCGGGGCGCGTGCCGGGGACGCAGCGCCCGGCGGCGGAGTGGCTTCTCGTCCGTCAGCGCGTCCTGCTCGCGGATGACGGCGGCTCCCCGCTCTACTTCAATCTCAGCCCTGCGGCGAACGCGCAGGGTCAGAACAGCACCGGCTCGATCTGGCTCGCGGCCTCCGGCGGAGACTGGGCCGCCGACGCGACGGACAACGCGCTGCGCTCGGGACGCGTCGACATCGCCGCGCTCTCGACGGCACAGATCAACCGGCGCGTGCTCTTCCGCGCCAACGGCACGTCGCGCCCATGGTTCGAGGCGGATGGACAGCGCGCCGCGATGCGCGACGCCCTCTATTGGCCACGGGCGTCGCGCACGGCACCGAGCATGGATCGCCGCGATCAGATGCTCGTCGCCTCGACGCTCGGCTGGGGCGTGGCGTCGATGTCCATCGACTGGACGTACGCCGATGGCGTCGGCCGCATGACCGATTCGGCGGGGAACCTGCTCCTGGCGAACAGCGGAACGGTCACCCTCGCGGGCATGGTCGTGCGCCCCGGCTTCGAGCAGCCGTGGTTCGGCATCGCCGACAACGCCCGCAATGTGCGGCCGATTTCGGCGGGCGCCGGCGCCTGGCCGACGATCTGGGGCGACGTCTACCCGCCGATCCGTCCCAACGCGATCGAGCTGGCCTCGGCGACGCTCCAGGGCTATCCCGCCGACCGCGTCCAGGTCTACGAGGCGTACTTCGGCTTCAACCGGAGAGCTCCGCTGGGCAATGACAACGTCACGCAGGACGAGGATGGCTACACGCCGTACCCGACGGCCCTGCGCTTCACCTTCACCGTCGTCGATCCGCGCGAGGACTCCGCGGTCCGTCGCCAGGTCCAGTTCGTCGTCGACCTGCCAGGACGGCGCGATCGGGCCCACGCCAACTGAGTCGCGTCCGGTTGCGTCGAGGCCGGCTCGGGCGGACGCGGTCAGCCCGGCACCGCGCATCGGACGATCATCTCACCACACACCACGCGAACGCAGGAACACCCCGCCATGGCACCCCTGACGCACCGAGCGCACGCCTCCTCGCCCGCGCGGCTCCGCCGCACGGTGGGCCCCCGCGCCACCCGCGCGAGGGTCGGCGCCGAGGGATCGTCGCGCGGCCGGCGCGGAAACGCCCTCGTCCTCGTCGCCGCGATCCTCGTCCTGCTGGTCATCTCCGCCACCGCGCTGCTCTCCCGCGCCCGCGCCGGGCGCGCCGTCGCCGCGGCGGAGTCGCAGGTCTCCTCGCAGGACGACCGCGTCGCCGTCTTCGCGCATGAGATCGCGCAGCAGGTCGCCGACGCGCTCTTCCCGGCGCCGGTCGATCCCTCCGATCCGGCGATCGGCACTCCGGGATTCCCCGATTTCGGCTTCGCCTCAAGCAACTGGCCGCGCCTCCCGCGCTCGCTCATTCTCGAGGCGTACGGCGACGAGGGCCGCTACACGGTCGATCCCCAGGATGGCGTGCACGCTTCGATCAACGGCGGACAGCCCAACGGACTGCCCGACTTTTCCTACAACGTCGCGCCGTGGTCCGTGCGCCCGTGGACGAACTGGCCCGCCCTCCTCGGCCGGTACAACCCCGGCATTCCCGGGGCGGTCAACGACGACATCCCCGGCGAGCCCGGGTTCAACGACGCCCGCTGGCTGCGCTGCACCGAGCCGAACCGCTTCGATCCCAACGGCGTCGGCTTCGACACGACGTTCAGCCACTGGCAGCACCTGACCTACATCCCGACGGCCAACAACGGCTGGCGCGTGGTGGCGGACATCGCCGACATCACGGCGCCGGGGAACCTGATCACCGACCTGCGCGTCCCGATCGAGCAGTGGCCGCTGGAGCTGAACTTCGATCCCGGTTCGCTCAGGGTCAGTCCGGACGAGGCGGAGTCCGTCGGATTCTTCCTCAACAACTTCAGCCAGCGTCGCGACGCGTGGTTCTTCAACTACGACGGCGTCTACGACAATCCTGCCGCAGCTCTCAAGAACTTCTATCGACTGGCCGACCTTGGGGATCCCTCCGACGAGTTTCTTGCGAACACCCCTCGCAACATCGTCTCGAGGACCTTCGCCGACACCGACGGCGACGGCTTCACCGACGCCTTCTGGATGCTCGCCCCCGCGAGCGCCGACGGCACGCTGCGGCATCTCGTCGCGGTCTCGGTCGTCGACAACTCGGCGATGGTGAACGTCAACACCGCAACCCGCTTCGTGCGCCGCAACAGCGACGACCGGGTGATCGCCGGGGGCGTCATTCCCGCGACCGCGACCCGCGGACGCACCGCGGCGGATGTCGCGCTGACGGGATGGTTCACCGCCGTTGCCAACAACGCCGTCGCGGGGAACCCGCCTTTCGGCACCGGCCTCCTCGACAACCCGCTCAATCACGGCGGAGTGGGCTTCCCCGTCGACCTCTTCGAGCCGGGTCTTTCGGTGGCGTTCAACCCCAACCAGTGGGGCAACTCCGCGGACGGGCGCTCGGTGATGGACGGCGTCGGCCTCCGCGGCAACGCCGCGCTGGATCCGCAGCAGTACGCGCCGGCGCTGGTCTCCTACCTCGACGACCGGCTCTCGCCGCTCGAGAGCGCCCCCGGCGCTCCCTTCCAGCCCTACCTGCTGCCGGCACGCGACCGCGAGCTCTACTTCCGAAGCGGCGCGATGCGCCGCCTCGGTCCCGCGTTCGGCCTCACGCCCTTCGGCGTCCCCGAGGAGATCGAGCTGCGCTCGTTCCACGGGCAGAACATCGCCTCGGCGCTCTCGCGGTTCGAGCGGTCGGTCAGTCAGTCGCCGGTGCCGGCGATTCCCTCCGCGACGCCCTATCTCCTCCGCTCGATCATCGGAATCCGCGAGGAGACGAGCGAGTATCTCGACCAGCTCACCAATCCCCAGCTCGTCTTCGACACCCGGCGCAAGGTGACGATGTTCAACGGCGGCTGGAACGACGTGATGCCGACGTGGCTCTGGCCGAGCGCCCTGCCGCCGAACATCACCGGCGAGAATCTCGTGGAGCGGACGCAGAACCTCGCGGGACAGCTCACGGCGCGGTGGATGCGCCCGGTCAACAGCGTCACGCCCGCGCAGGATCCGCTGTCGCTCAATCCCGCCACCGCGGTCACGGTGCATGACTTCGTGCGCTGGTCGCAGCTCATCCGCAAGATCGACCTGCGCGCGATGGTGCCGGACCCGCGCTTCTTCCAGGATCTCGGAGCGCCGTTCCAGGAGAACTACGACCTCCAGGCCAACGAGCACCGCGAGCTCTTCCGCGATCACCTGCTCCGCGTCCTCTACAAGGTCTTCTTCTCCGAGGGCGACAGCGTCGGCTACTTCGGCTCCTCGCAGGATGACCGCAAGCGCACGCGCTCGCTGATCGCCAGCTACGCGGCCAACGTCGAGGCGTGGATGGATGGTCCGAGGCGGATCATCTCGCCGGGCCCCGGCGCCCCGATCGCGGTCGATCGGCCGCTGCGCTACGTCGACGCGCGGCAGTACCAGGATCCGTCGAACCCGGGTCGGCGCTTCATCGGCCAGGAGCGGCAGCCCTTCATCATGGAGGCGTTCGTCGCCCACGTCTACGCGAAGGCGAGCGTTCCGGCCACCTACCCGGGGCCGCTCTTCCCGAACGACGACCGTCGCGTGCGCATTCCGCTCGGCCAGCCCGATGAGGGCGAGCACTTCATCGACCAGTCGAGCAAGGCATACACCGTCGCGGTGGTGCAGCTCGGGAACCCCTACAACACTCCGATCGTGATCGCGCAGCGGCGCGTCGGCGACGCCGGCAACGGCACGTCGGACTTCCGGGTGCGGCTCTTCAATCAGGGCTACACGTTCGGCTTCAGCTCGCTCGAGAACCCCCTCGACAACAACCTCAGGACGCTCAAGGTCGACACCGACGGCGACGGCGTGGCGGACTGGGAGCAGCTGCTTCTCCTGCCGACGACCGAGGACGAGCCGCGGTCGGTCATCGTCTACGCGATGCCCGAGACGGTCGAGGAGCCGTCGGGAAGCGCGACTCCGGACATCGACGCCGCCTTCGGCGCCCGCTTCCGGGACTTCCTCGACATCGGTCTCGACACCGAGCCCGCGACCGTGGCGGGCGTCGCGGTGCCGCCCGCGTTCCTCGGGCGCGAGCTCTTCGAGGATCCGCGCACGCCGATGTGGGACACGCTCCGCTTCCGCGCCAACGGGCCCTGGAAGACCGAGTACTCGGGCCCCAACGACTCCGTGCCCTACGGCAACGCGGGCGACTCCTCCGTCGAGCTCCTGCGCAACGTCGGCGGTGCGTGGGTCGTCGTCGATCGACTCGACTTCGTCGACGGAGCATGCGACGGCGGAGTTCCGGCGTGGGACTTCCGCGACAAGGTGAACCGGCTTCGAGGTCCGGCCTCCGACCCGAAGTACCAGCCGCCGCCCCAGGCCTACGCGTGGTCGCCGAACCAGCCGCAGATCAACTACTACAACGGCATCCGGATCGGCTCGCGGGACTACTTCGTCACGTGGGCGCAGTCCGCTCGGGGCTGGGGACGCGACGTCGACGGAGACGGCGTGATCTCCAACGTCGAGAAGGCGCCGCGCTACGCGGTCGCCAAGCGCCCGCCTGCGGACATCGTCAAGACGCAGCAGTTCGACCGGTTCATCGGCCAGAGCTCGGAGCAGGTCATCGGCGCCGCGTTCAGGAAGGACCAGGATCCCGATCTGGATCCGTGGTTCCTCAGCGACGGAGGAGCGCGGCGCAAGCCCGCGTACTTCATCACGCGGACGGTCTCGGGTCCCGGCGGGGTCGTCTATCCGACGCAGGGGTTCCCCGTCAGGGCTCAGGACTTCACAGGCCTCTCCCCGGGTCAGTTCGTCCAGGGGACCAACTGGATCGTGCAGGACGGCGTCGAGATCGCCAGCAAGACCGACGGGTTCACGGCGCCGCTGGATTTCCAGTACCAGATGCTCCATCCCGATCTGGGCTTCACGCAGGTCGGCGAGCTGGCCCTCGTGCCGCTCTGGGGCACGGTGATCGATGGCAGCGGCAACACCGTCTGGACGCTGCCGGAGATCCTCGCGGGCTGCGCATCCGAGTACCCGGTCGAGGAGGGGATCTACTTCAACCGGCTGCGCCTCTACGACGACATCGATCCGAACGATCTCCGTCTCGCCCCGATCGTCGGCCGCGACGTCGCGGCGGAGCCGACGGGGACGCCGCAGCCGCAGCTTCTCGCGGCGATCCGCAACAACCCCGCGCAGCACCGCCCATTCCTTCCTGCGGGCGCCGGGCTCTTCGACGCCTTCGTCTGCGACGGTCCGGGTTCGAGGCCGCTGCGCGGCTACGTGTGGAACCCCGGGCTCGGTCAGTTCATGCTCACGATCGTCGACGGCGGCACGAACTTCGACGCCAACGTCACCGCCCTCAGCCCGCGCGCCGCAGGCGGCGAGCAGGGCCTCCCGGAGATCCTGGGCGTCAACGCCACGGTGCGCGGACCGAACGGTTCGGCGCCGTGGGGCGAGCTTCCCTTTGATCCCTCGATCGTCCGCTCGCCGGTCGCCGTCCCGGGCTTGATCAACGTGAACACGGCGCCGGTCGAGGTTCTCCGTGCGATGCCGCACATGAGCTGGATGGTCCACAGCGAGAGGCGTCCGCAGAACGCCCTCGACCTCGCGCGGACGCGGGTGCGCATCCCCGAGGCGATCGTCCAGTACCGCGACCGCAATCTCGAGCCGCCCACCGGCGCCAAGCCGCGCTATGCCGACCGCGGAACGACCAACGGATTCATCCCCGGTCTGCGCGGCGCCCGCGGTTTCGAGTCGCTCGGCGAGCTGCTCCTGCTCCGGCGCTCGTCTCCCAGCGCCCCGCTCTCGCAGCCGGCGGCGCCGGGCCTCGACGCCGGCCAGCAGGCTCGCGTCGCGGCGGCGCATCGGATCGACTTCGCGCGGCTCAACCCCTGGGAGTTCCCGCTGCGCGACTGGCCCGATGTCGCGCCCGACGGCGCGATGAAGCTCGGGGCGGACGCCCGCATCTCGGTCGACGCGCTGCCGATGCAGACGGGTCCGAACATCGATCCCATCGGCGGTCTCTACGACGGCTCGATTGCAGCCGGCGTGCTCGGGCGCCCCGGCAGCGACGGAGTCTCCGGCGATGCGAAGGAGGCGAACCTGCTCTTCTCCGGCATCTCCAACATCGCCACCACGCGGAGCGATGTCTTCACGGTGACGATGCGGGTGCGCACCGTCCGCCAGGATCCCGTCACCGGCCGCTGGAACGGCACCGACCGAGAGTCGATCGTCGACGAGGCGCGCTACGTGATGCTCGTCGATCGCACATCGGTGCGCCGGCCCGACCAGCCGCCGAGAGTGCTCTACCTCGAGAAGCTCCCGCCCTGACCGCGCCGGCGCGGCGCCTCGGCAGGGCGACGCGCTCGACGCCGTCGGGCGCATCGGCACATCCGCCCACGTCCCCGTCACGCTCATCCGCGCATCCGACGGGGCGTGGGCATTTTTGGAGGTCGTCGCTCCGCGTGCGGCGCGCACGACGGCCGCATGCGCCCCGTGCGCGCCCCCCGCGCGCCCAATTCGCGACGCCGCGCGCCGCGACGCGGAAGTTCAGGCCGGCATCGATCGATGAACGCGCTTGGATCGGCGGTCGCTTCAAGTAGAATCGGAGTTCGTCACGCCCCGTCCCTCGCGTGCCTCCCGGCGAGCGGCGTTCGCTGGACCGGCAGAGGTCCATCGAGCGCGAGCAGCAGCCGTCGGCGGCGCCGCAGCAGGTCCCCCAGGTCCCACATGATGCAGCCGACTGTCTTCGTGCGCCGCCTTCAGATCGCCGCGATCGTCCTCGCCGCGGTCATGCTTCCCGTCGGGCGCTCATCGGCGTTCCCCGCAGGCTTCGCGCGAAGCGGCGATGCGGTCCCCGACGCTGCGCCTGCCGCCGCGTCCTCCGACCTCGTCGATCCCGTGATCGCGGGGGCCGCGACGGCCGCGCTCGATGCTCCTGCCGTCGTCGCCGAGGCTCCCGCCGTCGGCGCACCCGCGGGCGCGGCGCAGAAGGTCGCGCAGTCGACGAAGGCAGCCCCCGCCGCCGGCGCCGGACAGCCCGCCCAGGGCGGCACCGACCTGCCGAAGTCGGCCGCGGCGGCCGACACGCCCTCCGAGCGCGACTCCGCCGGCCGCGCCGCGGATTCAGCCTCGGCGCGCCGCGGCGCCCGTGGAGGGCGCCCGCCGCTGCGGCTTCCGGAGCGTCCGGAGTCGCGTCCCGAGGTCCGGCTCGACCCGGGGCTCGCGCGGCTCGTCGACGAGATTGCCGGTGGCGCGGAGCCCTCCGGCGTGCCGGGCGCGCCCGCTCAGCCGGACGGCGATCTCGACGACGGCGCTCCCTTCGCAGGCGTGCGCTTGAGCGAGATTCGCGTCGGGGGAATCGCCGCCGGGTGCGGCTTCTCGCAGTCGGTCTACCTGGAGGTCGAGGGGCCGCCCGGGACGATCCTCGACGGGCTGACCTACGTGATCATCGCGCGATCCGGCCCCGGTCTCGATGGGACGATCGAGTCCGCCATCGGACTTCGCGGCGCCATCACCGCCGATGCCGCGCGCGCGGGGCACTTTCTTCTCGTCGACTCAGTCTTCTGCCCGAACATCGGCTTCCAGCCCGATCAGGTCTCGCAGGCGACCTTCGGCCGGGCGCCGACGAAGTACACCACGCACCTGCTCGTGAGCGGCTTCAGCGGATTCCAGGGGCAGGACCTCGACTTCACCAACGACTGCACGCTCGAGGTGACCCCGTGGGCGGCGGTGATCGACGCGCTCTCGATCCAGGCCGGAGTTCCCGGCTGCGTCTATGCGGCCGCGGGACTTGGCCCGAGCTTCGGAACTCCGGATCCGATTCCGTATCACGCCTTCCGATGCCGTCCCTTCGGAATCTGGCGGGCCGGGCTGGTGAACTTCGGGCTCCCGTTCGGGGGCGGTCTCGACACGCCAGGCTTCCCGAACGTGACATGCGCCGATGCGAGCTGCCCCGGCGACGGCGACTGCTGCATCGCGCACGGCGGCTCGGGCTGCGACGACGAGGCGTGCTGCGAGACCGTCTGTTCGCTGCTGCCGTATTGCTGCCTGGTCGGATGGGACGCCCAGTGCGTTTCGGTCGCCGACGGCTTCTGCTTCGACTGCGGCGGGTCCGGGTTCCAGCCGCTCTGTCCCGACGATCCCACGCTCGGGCCGTGCTACGCGCCGCACGACGGACCGCTCTGCGAGGACCTCTTCTGCGCCGCCCTCGTCTGCGTGGAGCTCCCGGGATGCTGCGAGACGCAGTGGGACGAAGGGTGCGTCGATGCCGCCTTCACGCGGTGCATCTGCGGCAACCCCTTCAGCTTCCCCTGCGAGGTGATCAGCGGATCGCCCGGGTGCAGCGACTGCGACTGCTGCCGCACGGTCTGCCTGATCTCGGCCAACTGCTGCTCCGTCGGCTGGGACGCCTTCTGCGTCGCCCTCGCCAGCAACCTCTGCACCAAGTGCGGCGATGCGGGAGCGGGGGAGTGCTGCCTCTTCGACGCGACTCCGGCCTGCTCGGACGCCGCCTGCTGCGAAGCGGTCTGCGCGGTCGACCCGGCGTGCTGCCTCGTCACCTGGGACTTCGGCTGCGCCGTGCAGGCGGCATCGCTCTGCGCGCGCTGCTCGGCGTTCGGCAATCCGGCGTGCGGCTCCTGCTACAACACCTTCGGCGGACCCGGCTGCGAGCCCAAGAAGGGCTGCGGCGACGTGCAGTGCTCGATCCGGACCTGCGCCATCGACGCCTACTGCTGCTTCGTCGAGTGGGATGACTTCTGCGTCGAGGTCGCCCTGATCGTCTGCGTGGCCAATCAGACCTGCGACGACATCGACCCGGGAGTCTCCTGCGCGGTGCCGCATCCCGAGCCGGGGTGCAGCCAGCTTGGCTGCTGCTCGGTGGTCTGCGCCGTCGAGCCACTCTGCTGCACGACGGCGTGGGACGAGATGTGCGTCGAGTTCGCCTTCATCTTCTGCTTCGCGGTCGATCCCGGGATCTGCCAGACCGGCTGCGGCAATCCCTGCGCGCAGGGGTGCTATTCCACGAGCGCTCAGCCCGGCTGCGACTTCGGACCCTGCTGCTTCACGGTCTGCGCCGTGGCGCCGAGCTGCTGCATCGCCGGGTGGGACGCGTCGTGCACCCAGATCGCCCTGCTCTCCTGCTGCGGCCTCCCGGCGGCGGGAAGCTGCTTCGCCGTCAGGGGCTCCCCCTTCTGCGACGACCCATCCTGCTGCTCGAGCGTCTGCCTCCTCGACGCGTTCTGCTGCGATGAGTCCTGGGATGAGTTCTGCGTCGAGCTCGCCTTCGAGCAGTGCCCTGAGTACTGCTTCGCCCCCGGCGACGGGCGCGGCTGCTTCGTGCCCTCCGACGCTCCGGGCTGCGGCAAGCGGCCCCCGGCGCTCGGGAGCGCGCCGATCTGCACCAGCGTCTGCACCGTCGACCCGCTCTGCTGCCGCGATTCGTGGGACGCCGCGTGCGTCCAGACGGCGCTGGCGCTCTACGGAACGCTGGCCGCGACCGGGTGCAGCGAGATGCCCTGTTCGACCCCGCACGACGAGGGCGGCTGCGCGATCCTCTCCTGCTGCACGGCGGTCTGCTCGGTCGTCCCGACCTGCTGCTCCGTCTCCTGGGACATCGGATGCGTCGGGCTCGCGTCGATCCTCTGCGTCGATTCCGTTCTCTTCGCGGTCCCGCCGGTCTGCCCCTCGGACGGCGACTGCTTCACGGCGCACGCCAACGCAGGGTGTCAGGATCCGACCTGCTGCACCGCGGTCTGCTTCGTCGATCCCTCCTGCTGCGACGGATCGTGGGACTCCGCCTGCGTCTCGCTCGCCGGGGAAGTCTGCGGCGACTTCCTGCCGCCCTTCTGCATCCCCAACGACCGCTCCTGCTTTGCGCCGCATGGCGAGCCCTACTGCCGGGACGCGCTCTGCTCCGATCTGGTCTGCGTCTTCGACCCCTTCTGCTGCGAGGAGGCATGGGACTTCGCCTGCGTCCAGGAGGCGCTGCTCTTCTGCACGCGCGGCTGCGGCTCGGAATTCTCCGGCCCCTGCGTCTTCCCCGGGACCGGACCGGGCTGCGCGGATTTCGGCTGCTGCGAGCGGGTCTGCGCCTTCGATGACTTCTGCTGCTCGGCGATCTGGGACGCGCTCTGCGTGCAGCTCGCCATCGGGCTCTGCTCGACAGGTCCCTGCTTCGACGCCCACGTCGGCAAGGGATGCGATCTCGCCGAGGTCGCGCTTCAGGTCTGCCTGCTCGATCCGGAGTGCTGCGAGCTCAACTGGGACTCCACCTGCGCCAACAGCGCCCAGAAGCTCTTCCCCTTCCCCTCGCAGGGACAGCCCGGCGGCTGCGGCGATCCCGCCCTGGGGAGCTGCTTCGTCCCCCATCCGACCCGCGGCTGCGACAATGCCACCTGCTGCCAGACGGTCTGCGCCGCGGACAGCTTCTGCTGCGAGTCGTTCTGGGATGCGACGTGCGTGACCCGCGCCAAGGACCTCTGCGCCGAGCTCTGGGAGGAGACCTATTTCGACTGCGACGAGTTCTGCGCCGGACCGTGCTTCAGGCCGAAGCTCACCCCCAACTGCGCCGATGAGGAGTGCTGCGATCTGGTCTGCGCCGACGACACCTTCTGCTGCACCGTCGAGTGGGACGTCCTCTGCGCCGAGTCCGCGCAGTTCCTCTGCCTGGAGTGCGGGGATCCCGAGACGGGAAGCTGCTGCTTCCCGCACCTGGGGCCGTACTGCAACGACGCGACCTGCTGCGATGCCGTCTGCGCGATCGACTCGTTCTGCTGCTCGCTCGGGGGGGTCTGGGACGGCTTCTGCGTCGCCATCGCGGCGCAGCAGTGCCCGACGCTCTGCGCCGACCTTCTCGCCTGCGGCGCTCCCTTCTCGGGCGACTGCTGCTCGCCGGGCGGCGCGCCGTACTGCAACGACGCCGCCTGCTGCCTGGCCGTCTGCAACATCGACTCCTTCTGCTGCGAGCAGTCGTGGGACGACGCCTGCGCGAACCAGGCCCAGATCACCTGCGCGGCCCTCTGCGCGCTGCCCTCCTGCGGCGATCCGTTCGCCGGGAGCTGCTTCGTCGTCCACCCCGGACCGACGTGCGACGACGTCGAGTGCTGCGAGTTCGTCTGCACGTTCTTCGATTCGACGTGCTGCACCGAGTCATGGGACGTCCAGTGCGTGAAGTACGCCGTCAGCTTCTGCATCCCCGGCGTCTGCGGCTTCCCGACCTCGGGCGACTGCTTCGTCGCCAACGGAACCCCGGGCTGCGACGATCTCGACTGCTGCAACTTCATCTGCACCGTCTACGACTTCTTCTGCTGCCAGGTCGCTTGGGACCAGGCCTGCGCCGACGAGGCGTCGATCTTCTGCGCTCCGTAGCAGCCTGTGGCGAAGGTCATTCGGGCTGCGGACGAGCGGACAGGCGAATCTCATCGTCGCCGCAACTCGCCTGTATCACTGCGGATACTGCTTCGTCGCGGCTCCTCGATCTTCGCCTCCCCGCTCGCCCTCGCCTCCGAAGCACTTTCGCCACAGGCTGCTCGCCGATCTCCGAGAGCCCCCGCGCAGGCTCGTCCGCGCGCCATTCTCGCCCTTCGCGCGCTCGCGTCCCGCTCTTCCGGAGCGGCTCACGCGAAGGCGGTGGCGTCGAGGCGAATGCGGCGTGGCTCGCGCTGAACATCGGGCGTTTTCAGCTGCGAGCGGAGCGGGCGTCCGCAGCGGGGTGAAGCGCCGCGGAGCGATGAGGATGCCGGGCTCACGCCGCGGCGTGCACCTCTTCGGCGTGCCGCACAGTTCGAGCGGAAGGCAGGCCCAGCAGGACCAAGCACCGTGGGCGCGGACGCCCCCGGGCGCCGTCGGACGCCTTCGGTTGCCTTCGGACACCCCACGCAGAGCCGTCCGGCTGGAGAGGCGCATGCCGGACGGCTAATCTGACGTCGGGCGGCTCGGTGGCTCAGAGTCCGATCGGTCGTACTCGGCGCCGCGAAGCTGTCACCGCAGACAGGGGCCCCAGCTTCCGAGGAGGAAGCCGAGGTCGCTTCCGTTGACGATCCCGTTGCAGTCGAAGTCCGCGGCGGGCGCAGGGAAGCCGATGAACCCGAGCAGGATGCCGAAGTCGGCGCCATCCACGACGCCGTCGCCGTTGAGGTCGCCGGGGCAGCAGATGGTGCGGGCGAGGGCGGCGCAGGCGGCGTCCCACGCCGAGGCGCAGCAGAAGGGATCGATCGCGCAAACCGCGCCGCAGCAGGACTCGTCGTCGCATCCGGGGCCGGCGTGGGCCGCGGTGCAGCAGCCGTCGCCGGGACAGGGCTCCGGATCGGGCTCGCAGCCGCAGGGCTCCGGCAGCGCCTGGGCGAACTGGACGCAGGAGCCGTCCCAGCTCATGGTGCAGCAGAAGAGGTCGATCGCGCAGACCGCTTGACAGCAGGCGGCGTCGCTGCACCCGGGCGTGCCGGAAGCCTGACAGCAGGGGCCCGTTCCTTCGGTGCCGCAGGGCAGGCACGTGGCGCGGGCCTGCGTGACGCACGCTTCGTCCCAGGCGATCTCGCAGCAGGATGCGTCGATGGCGCAGACCGCCTCGCAGCAGGAGAGCTCGTCGCAGCCGGGCAGGCCGTGCGGCTCGAAGCAGGAGCCGCTCTCGGCACAGGGAGGGGGTTCGCTGCCGACGATCGCGAGCGACCAGCTCGCGAAGCTGCCGGCGTCACCTGCCGCCCAGTCGCCGATGATGAGCCGCCAGGTCCCGAGGGCGTTGATGCCGGCGAACTCGGGGACCGCGAGGATCTGGGCCCCCGTCCCCGCCGCGCTCGGGAAATAGGTGTCCCCGGGGATCACGAAGTTGGTTCCGCCCTGCGCCGCCGTGGCCCAGAGATCGGCGGCGGCGCCGTCATTCCAGGCGTAGGTTCCGTCCAGGTTGCTGCTGTCGCCGAAGGTGTTCGGCGGCGGGTTCGGCGGCAGTCCCACCCGGAAGACGAGCATCGCGCTGCGCCCGCTCGGAACATGGAGGAGCTCGACGGAGAGATCGCCGACCCAGGTGTGCTCGAGGCCGACGATGGTGAGCGTGAAGTCCTCGACCGTCAGCGCATCGGTCACGGTCAGCTCGCTCGCCACGAAGGCGGGCGTCCCTTCGAGCTCCGGAGCGTCAGGGATCACCGCCCCGGGTCCGAAGTAGGTTCCGGCACCCAGCGGAAGGGCGATGAAGAGCGCTGCGGCGGCGGGAAGGCGCGCGAGGCCGAGGGCGCGCCCGGCATTGACGCGACGCGATCGCGCGGGCGGCGCGATGCACCGTGGCGCCCCGACGGCGGTCGTGGGGCCGTGGGCGCTCGGCGCGAGGGCGCTTCGTTCGGTTGCCAGATCGGAAACGCGGGCAGGGGGGATCTTCGCGGAGAACATCGGGTTCCTCAGGGCGGGCTTCGCGGCGCGGCTGTCGCTCCGAAGGGCGCTCCCCGCGCCGCACTCGGTCTGCTCGCCACCGCAAGGGACGTGGACCGGATGCGCTTCGGCATGGGCCACGAATTGTCGAGCCGGAACTCAGGATGGGGCCGGACGCGCCTCAGGCCGGATTGAGACCGCCGAAGCGTCGGCTGCGCGCCGCGAAGCTCCGCAGCGCCGCGTGGTAGTCGTCCACGCCGAAGTCCGGCCAGAGTACGTCGGTCACGTGCAGCTCCGCGTAGCTGATCTGCCAGAGCAGATAGTTCGAGAGCCGCATCTCGCCCGCCGTGCGGATGAGCAGGTCGGGATCCGGCAGTCCTGCGGTATCGAGGTGGGCGTCGATCATCGCCTCGTCGATCGCCTCCGGACCGATCTCGCCCGATGCGACGCGACGGGCGATCCGCCGCATCGCGTCGACGATCTCCGCTCTTCCGCCGTAGTTGAGCGCCAGGACCAGCGTGGTTCCTGCGCAGGCTCGAGTCGCCTCGGCCGTTCGACGCAGCTCGCCCTGAACCGCGGGGGGGAGGCCCTCCAGCCTGCCGATGGTCCGGAAGCGGATGCCGTTGGCGATCAGCTCGTCGCGCTCGGCCACGAGGTGCTCCTGGCAGAGTGCCATCAGCCCGTCGATCTCGTCGGCGGGCCGCTTCCAGTTCTCCGACGAAAAGCTGTACAGGGTCAGGGCCTCGATGCCGAGCTTCGCGGACTCGGTCACGACGTCGCGGACTGTCCGCGCCCCGGCGCGGTGTCCGAGGAGCCGCGGAAGGCCGCGCCGCGCCGCCCAGCGCCCGTTGCCGTCCATGATGATCGCCACGTGCCTCGGGAGGCGCTCCCGCTCCAGGCCCGAGGGCGCCTCGACAGGCTTGGCGATCGTCTCTGGCATGCGGGAGAGAGTCTACCCGCCGACCCGCGCGGAGGTTCGTCGGATGGCTTCGCGCAGCGTGAACTCCGCGCGCGGCGCGGCGCGTCCCGCTCATCCGGGTTCCCTGCTCCGTCGGGTCGGCCTCTCCCGAGTCTGACGTCGCCCCCGGGCGCGCGACCGAGGCCGCCTGCCGCAGCTCAGTCGACGCCGATGGTCTGATGCCGTTCCGGCCCGACCGAGACGATCTCGATCGGCGCACCGACGAACCGCTCGATTCGGTCGAGGTAGCGCTGCGCGGGCTCCGGAAGCCGACCCCGGTCGGAGGCGTCGGCGATCTCCTCAGCCCATCCGGGGAGCGTCTCGTACACGGGATCGACCGCACCGAGGCGCTCCGCGTCGGGGAGAAAGCGCTCGGTGACGCTGCCATCGGGGAGTCGGTAGCCGACGCAGAGGCGCAGCTCGTCGAAGCCGCTGAGAACATCCAGAAGCATGCAGGCGATCGCGTCGGCGCCGCAGATCATCGCGGAGTAGCGCACCGCGACGAGATCGAGCCACCCGCAGCGGCGGGGGCGGCCCGTCGTCGTTCCGAACTCGCGGCCGCGCTCGCGGATGCGCGCCGCGACCGGGCCGTGCAGCTCCGTCGGGAAGGGGCCGGCGCCGACCCGCGTCGAGTACGCCTTCATGATCCCGAGCACCCTCCCGACGCGCGATCCGGGAACGCCCGATCCGGCGGGGATGCCCAGCGTCGAGCAGTTGCTGCTGGTGACGTAGGGGTACGTGCCGTGATCGATGTCGAGGAGGCAGGCGTTGGCACCCTCGAAGAGGATCGAACGCCCTGCCGCGATCGCTTCGTGCAGGAGGTAGGTCGTGTCGGTGACGTGCGGCGCCAGGCGGGCCCCGAAGGCCGCATACCGGACGGCGAGCTCCCGGGCATCGAGCGCGGGGGCATCGACGCCGAGGGCCGCGAGCTCGGCGGTGCGGATGCGGCAGGTCACTTCGAGCCGCCGGCGCAGGCGCTCCGGATCGAGCAGCTCACCGATGCGGATCGCCGTCGAGCGATGGATCTTGTCGGCGTACGCGGGCCCGATGCCGCGACGCGTGGTCCCGATGGAGAGGTCCGGGTCGCCCGCGGCCGCCCGCGCCGAGAGCACGCGTTCGAGGGCGGCGTCGTGCTCCTTGTGGTAGGGCATCACCACGTGGGCGCGATCGGAGAGCTTGAGGTTCTCCTCCACGACGACGCCGCGGGCGCGGAGTCCGTCGATCTCCTCGAGGAGCTTCTCCGGGTCGACGACGAGCCCGTTGCCGATCACGCAGATCCGCTGCGGCGAGAGGATGCCGGAGGGGATCAGGTGCAGCGCGAAGCGCTCGCCATCGACGACGACCGAGTGGCCTGCGTTGGCTCCGCCGTTATACCGCACGACGACGTCATGGCGGGCCGCGAGCAGATCGACGATCTTCCCCTTGCCCTCATCGCCCCACTGGAGGCCGACGACGGCGGTGTTGCGCTGCGGCGTCGAGGATCGCGGCTGGTTCGACGGGGGGAGGGTCATCGCGAAGCCCTATTCTTACCGCTCCGTGACCACGTCGGCGCTGCCTCTCTTCGAACCGTCCGCGGCGCCCGGCCCCCGGGGAGCCCTTCCTGCCGACCGGGCGCTTCCGGCGGACGTGATCGCAGCCGACGGCGTCGACGGAGCGTACATCCACGTTCCGTTCTGCCGTCACAAGTGCCACTACTGCGACTTCTACTCCTTCGTCGATCGCGACGACCGGCAGGACGCCTTCGCCTCCCGGCTGATCGCGGAGATCGAGTCGGTCGCCCCGCGGTGGCGCCGCCCGCTGGAGACGATCTTCGTCGGCGGCGGCACTCCGACCCTGCTCCCCCCGCGCATCTGGCAGTCGCTGCTGCCGGTGCTCGCGCGGCGGCTCCCGCTGGCTCCGGGCGGCGAGTTCACCGTGGAGGCCAATCCCGAGACGGTCTCGGCCGAGCTCGCGGAGGTCCTGGCGGACGGGGGCGTGACGCGGGTGAGCCTGGGGGCGCAGTCGTTCGACCGCCGCCATCTCGCCACGCTCGAGCGACGGCACGATCCGGCATCGGTCGAGCGCAGCGTCGACGTGCTGCGCCGCGCCGGGATTCGCGAAGTCAACCTCGACCTGATCTTCGGAATCCCGGGCCAGAGGGTGGAGGAGTGGCTTCGCGACCTCGACCTGGCCCTCGCGCTCCGGCCTGACCATGTCAGCGCCTACGGCCTGACCTACGAGCCTGGGACGGCGATGACGATGCGCCTGAAGCTCGGCGAGTTCACGCCCGCCGACGATGAGATCGAGGCCGCGATGTTCGAGGCGACCGCCGACCGCCTTGCCGAGGCGGGATTCGAGCGCTACGAGATCAGCAACTTCGCCCGGCGCGACGCGCTCGGCGCGCGGCGCTGCCGCCACAACATGCTCTACTGGACCAATCGCGACTGGTGGGCCTTCGGTCCCTCCGCGAGCGGGCACGTCCGCGGCGTCCGGTGGAAGAACGTTCCGCGGCTCGGGGACTGGCTCGCGTGTTCGCCGTGGTCGCCCGTGATCGACGTGGAGCGGCTCGACGCACGCGGCGTCAGCGGCGAGCGGATCATGCTCGGCCTGCGGCTCTCGGAGGGGATCGAGGCGATCGAGCTCGAAGGTCTTCTTGCGGTCGGCAAAGACGCGCCGGAGCGGCGTGCCGCCTTCGCGCGCCAGGTCGCGGCCGGCCTCTTCGAACGCCGGGGAACCCGCTGGGCGCTCTCGCGCCGCGGCCTGCTGCTCGCCAACGAGGTGCTCGCCGAACTGATCTGATCTGGCCTGGCCTGGTCTGGTCTGGCCCGATCTGATCTGATCTGATTCGATCTGACCCGCTTCGATGAGGCCGGTCCCGCACTGCACGCGTCGCCCCGGCCGCTGCGCCGGGTGCTGCGGCCGGGTGCTGCGGCCGTCTGCTGCGGCCGTCTGCTGCCGCCCCCGGGGGGGATCAAATCTCGCAGCGCGATCGACCGACGGGGATCGAGAGCCCGCAGCGGCGCCGTCGGCGCCTCGAGCGCGCCGCGTCTCCGCGCGGGACGCGCGCTTCGGTCATCCGCGCGACGATCCCCGCCGGCGTCGGAAGGCCGATGCCTCAGCGCCCCGAGAAGAAGCGCTTCACCGCGTGCACGGTCACCTGGCGACCGATGGCCGCGATCGACTCGGTGAGGGGGATCTCCTTCGGGCAGACCTTGACGCAGTTCTGGGCGTTGCCGCAGTCGTTCACGCCGCCCTGACCCATGAGCACGTCGAGACGCTCGGGGCGCAGCACGCGGCCGGTGCGGTGGGCGTTGAAGAGCCGCGCCTGGCTGATGGCGTGGGCTCCGACGAACGCGCGGTCCCACTGCTTCGGATCGTGCTCGATCGTGAACTGCGGGCACGCTTCGAGGCAGCATCCGCAGGACATGCACATCGACAGCCTGTACCGGACATCCTGCTCGCTCGGACTCTCCCGCGGACCCGGCCCGAGGTCGTAGGTCCCGTCGATGGGGACCCAGGCGCGAACCCGCTTGAGGGCGTTGAAGAGGCGCGACCGATCGACGGCGAGGTCGCGCACGACGGGGAACTTGCTCATCGGCTCGATGACGAGCAGGTCGCCCTCGTTCGGAGCGACTTCGGAGACGAGCGCGGAGCAGGCCTGCCGGACGCGCCCGTTGATCACCATCGTGCACGCCCCGCAGATCTCCTCGAGGCATCCGGCGTCGTAGGCGACCGGCGTCGTCGGGCGCCCGTCGGCCGTCCGCGCGGTGGCGGCGATGGTCTGGAGGAGGGAGATCACATTGCCGCCGTGGGCGGCGGGGATCGCGAACTCCTCCCAGCGCGGCGCGCTGCTCGGGCCATCCTGGCGCCGGATGCGGACGCGCACCGTGTGCGAGGCGCGAGCGGAGAGGACCGGGGTCGAGGCGACGGCGGAGGCGACCATGGTGGGAGCGGGAATCGGGAGAGGAAGCGGGGGATGGAGGCGGCAGGGGCCTCGAAGAGCGGGAGCCGGCTGCGCCTCTCGGACGCCGAAGCGCAGCGGATCCCGACGCGGCGCATCCTTCGGGACCGGCGAACATGATAGAACATCCCACTCGGCGCACCGGAGGCGTGAACCGGAGCGCGGCGGCGCGTGCGCCCCGAGGCGATGAGGGCGTCGAGTGCGATTCGCTTCGGGCGCGACACGATGACGGATTCCGTCCCCACCACCGCCAACCCGATCACCGCCGCGAGCGCCGCGGAGGGACTGCTTCCCGAGCGGGCGCTCGCCAGGTCCGCGCTCGAACGCAGCGCCGCAGCGGTCGGCAGGACCGTGGTCGTCGTTCCCTGCTACAACGAGCAGCTCAGGCTCGACGGGGACGCGTTCGTCGACTTCGTCTCCGGCGAGGCGGGCCGGGGGATCGACTTCCGCTTCGTCGACGACGGCAGCACCGACGGGACGGCCGCGACGCTCGCTGCGCTCTGCGCCCGGGTCCCCGGGCGCCTCTCGTGGCAGCGACTCGAGCGCAACGGCGGCAAGGCCGAGGCGGTGCGGCAGGGGTTCCTCGCGGCGATGGCCCTGCGGCCGGCGCCGTGGGCGATCGGGTTCTTCGACGCCGACCTCGCCACGCCGCTGGAGGCGCTGCCGACCTTCGTCGAGATCCTCGCGACGCGTCCTGACATCGAGATGGTCTTCGGCTCGCGGGTGAACCTCCTCGGGCGGCACGTCCGCAGGAAGCTCATCAGGCACTGGATCGGGCGGATCTTCGCGACGTTCGCCTCGCAGATGCTCGGCGTGCCGATCTACGACACCCAGTGCGGGGCCAAGCTCTTCCGCAACGGCGAGAGCCTTGCGGCTCTCTTCGCCGAGGCGTTCGTCACGCGCTGGATCTTCGACGTGGAGATCATCGCCCGTCTCGTCCGCGATCGCCGCGGCACCGCGGAGCCGCAGCCCGAGGAGGTGATCGTCGAGCTGCCGCTCCTGCGCTGGGAGGACAAGAAGGGATCGAAGCTGCGCCCGCGCGACTTCATCACGGTGAACTTCGACCTGCTCCGGATCCGCCGCCGCTGGTTGCGCGGGGTTCCCCGCCGCCCGGAGCGCCTCCCGTGATCGACGCGGCGCTGCGCGGCGTCGCCGTCGGCCTGCGCCCGCTGATCCGCGCCTGCCGCACCGAGCGGAGCGAGCCGCCGCCGGGAGCGCTGCGGCGGCTCTTCGTCCTTCTCGGGTTCGTCCCGGGCTTTGCCGCCTGGATGCTCCTGCGCGGAGCGCTGCTGGCGCTGCGACGATCGATCGACGTGGAGGCGAGCGTCGACCTCGGCGCGCCAAAGGCGCCGCCTCGCCGGATGACGTGCACCCTTCCGGACATGATCCAGACGTACCTCTTTCTCTTCGGAGTCTGGGAGCCCGACCTGACGGCGCTGATCCGCAGCCGGCTCCGCCCGGGGGATGGCTACATCGATGTCGGCGCCAACGTCGGCGCCTTCGTGCTTGCGGCGGCGGAGCGCGTCGGGGCCGGCGGGAGGATCCTCGCGATCGAGGCCGCTCCCGCGATCGCCGAGCGGCTGCGCGCCAACCTCGCCCGCAACGGGATCGTTCCGGCGGCGGAGGCCGATCCGCGCCGATCGGCGGATGCGCCGAGCACGCGGATCGCGGTCGTCGCCGCCAGCGATCGGGAAGGGGTGCTGCGGCTCTTCGCAGGCCCGCCGAAGAACCTCGGCCGCACCACGACGGTGGCCTCGGTCGGGGCGGCGCAAGGCAGCGCCGAGCCGACCGCCGTCGTGCCAGCGCGACCGCTGGGGGCGATCGCCACGGCGGAGGAACTCGCCGGCGCGAGGATCATCAAGATCGATGTCGAAGGGGCGGAGCCCGCGGTGCTCCGCGGGCTCGCGGAGATCCTCGATCGGCTGCGGCGCGACTGCGAGATCGTCGTCGAGCTCTCGCCGCACTGGTGGCCCGCGGGCGAAATGCCGCTCGCGGCGGTTCTCGAGCCCTTCTTCGCGGCGGGGTTCGTCGCCTACGAGCTGCCGAACGTCTACTGGCCATGGCGCTACGCGTGGCCGCGCTGCGTGGCGTCGCCGCGGCGCCTCCGCGACGAGCTTCGCTCGATCAATCGGCGCGTGGACCTCGTCCTCTCGCGCACGGAGGCTGAGACCCTGTGACCAGCGGGAGTCCATCGGGACCGTCGCGGGGGAGCGCAGCCGCGGCGGGCGACCGCCGCGACCCGGCAGCCCTCCGCGACCGCGCGGCGGGCCGCGATCGGGAGGACTCGGTCGATCGCGCCGCTGCGCCCGCACCGGCGCTCGGTTCCGGCCCGGTCCGCGGGCGCCTCTGGCTCGTCGCCGCGTTCACGCTGGTGGTCGTCGTCACCGTCGCGCTGCGCCTTGCCCTCGGCGCGGGCTCGCTCGGCATGCGCTACGACGAGCAGTGGATCCTCCCGCCGATCGTCGCGTTGATCGAGGAGGGCTGGTCGGTGCGGACCGCGATCGACTTCGAGGAGACCAAGGGGCCCGGCTTCATCTGGCCCTACGCGCTCCTTGGCGGAGCGTTCGGCGCCGCTGGCGATGTGGCGCTCGGGCGCCTGCGGCTGGTCTCGGCGCTCTGGTTCATCGTCGGGGCGGTTCCGCTCTTCTGGATCGCGCGAAGGAGCGGGATCGCGGGGCCCGCGCTCCTCGGCGTCGCGGCGTTCTACGTGCTCCTGCCGCAGTCGGCGATTCTGGGGCAGCTCGTGATGAGCGAGCCGCTCTTCGTCACCGGCGCGCTGGCGCTGATGGCGCTCTTCCTGTGGAGCTTCGCGGAAGACGCGGACGGTGCGGCGCCCGTCCGGCGATCGACGTTCCGCCGCACGATCGGTCCGATCCTCTGCTGCCTGGTGCTCGCGGGCCTGCTCCACGCGCGGATCCACGCGGTCGCGTTCGCCGCCGCGATCTGCGCCGTGGCGTGGCTCCGTGACGGTCCGAGGAGCTGGCCGTGGCTGCTCGCAGCGCTCCTCGCGGGGCTCTCGCGGATTCCCCTTGCGCTGCGCTGGGGAGGACTGGTCAGTCCCATGTACCGGGAGATGCACCAGATCGCGGAAGCGTCTCCGCTCGCGGGGCTCGCGAACGCCGCGTATCTGCTCGCGGCGCTGGTCCCGTGGACCGGCCTCTTCCTGCTGCGGCGCTGGAGCGCCGCCGGGCTCCGTGATCGGCGCTGGCTCCCGCTCGCGGGCGCCGGGCTCGGCGCGCTGGCGGCGGTCATCGCCTCGCCGGCCTTTGCGTCGAAGCTCCCGGCGCCGCCGCTCTGGGCGGAGCGGGCGCCGGAGGGGATCGTCCGGTACCTCGGCGCCGCCGCCTCGGTGGTCCGGAGCATCTCCTCCGCGCCGACGCTTCAGGCGGTCCTCTATGTCCTCCTCGCTGCGATCGGCGGTGCGTCGCTTGCGGCGCTCCTCGCCTTGGCGACGGCGCGGCGCCGCCCGGCGCTCGGCCGTGTCGCGCGGGGCGGAGCGTACGGCTCCGCGGTATCGCCGACCCGCGCGAGCCTCATCGATGACCGAACGATCGGCCAGCTTGCCGGCTTCACGCTCTGCTTCGGCGTGGCGCTCTACATCGCGACGCAGTCCTTCGTCCTCGATCGCTACCTGCTGCCGTGGTCCTGCCTGCTGCCGATCCTCTGGTGGCGCTGGCTGCCTCCCGGAGTGCGGGCGCTTCAGTTCGCGCTGATGCTCGCCGCATTCGCATGGAGCGTGCGGGCGTGGCTGAGCCCGTGAGCTGGCCGCGGTCGGCCGAGCGCAGGGCCTCTCGTCCATCTGACCACGTCCACGTTCCGCAAAGCAGGGCGACGACGAGGGCGTTCCCGGTCTGCCGACGCGATGCCGCTGGAACCGGACTGCCGCCGGACTGGCCCCGGGACTGGCGCCGTGGCTGGCCCCCGGGGACGGCCGACGCTCCTCTTCCGCGCGCGCACCGAACCGCCTGCCGAGTTAGCATCCGCGAGTCCATGTCCGGCATTGCCGCCATCGCCGCCGGTCCGATCTTCCCGGTGCTGGCCCCGGAGTCGCCGCAGGCGGAGGCGATCTACGACCTCGGGGTCCGCGTGGTCCTCGTCGCCGCGGTCATCTTCTCCGTCATGGCGATCCTGATCGGCGTCGCGGCGGTCCGCTTCCGGGAGCGGAGCGGTCGCGATGCGACGATCGACTTCGGCAGCCACCGCGCCGAGGTCTGGTGGATGCTCGGTCCGCTGCTCGTCGTCTTCTGGCTCGCCGCGATCAGCGCCAAGCTCGTCCTGACCATCAATGCCGTTCCCGCGGCCCACCCCGAAGGCGATCCGGCCGAGGGCGGCGACCGCTGCGACATTCTCGTCACCGGCCATCAGTGGTGGTGGGAGGTCAGCTATCCGCGGACCGACCCCAAAGGAGGTCCCGCAGGCGACTCCGGCGCCGCGATCACGACGGCGAACGAGATCCACATACCCGTCGGTCGGCGGCTTCGGGTGCGCGTCGAGTCCGCCGACGTGATCCACTCGTTCTGGGTGCCGCAGCTCGCCCGCAAGATCGACGCGATCCCCGGCCGGACCAACCACATCTGGCTGGAAGCCAACCGGCCCGGCGAGTATCAGGGCTTCTGCGCCGAGTTCTGCGGCACGCAGCACGCGTGGATGCGCTTCCGCGTGATCGCCCACGGGGAGTCCGAGTATCGAGGGTGGCTCGCAGCGATGCGGCGACCGCCGGAGCCGGGAGACGGCGCCCAGGCCGCGCTCGGCGCCCGGCTCTTCCGCTCGCTCGCGTGCATCGAGTGCCATGCCCTCGAAGGCACCGGCTCGACGGCGGCCAACGGTCCGGATCTGACGCACCTCGACCGCCGCCGCATCCTCGCGGGCGGCGCCGTGGTCAACTCTCCCGCCAATCTCGCCGCGTGGCTGAGGAACCCCGGCCAGTTCAAGCCGGGATCGAAGATGCCGGACTTCAAGCTCGACGACGAGCGGATCGCGGCGCTGATCGCCTTCATCGCGCCGGGGTTCGCCGAGGCTGACGCCGCGGCACCGCCGGTCGGTGCGGCCGATGGCGGGAACTCCTCCGCGGGAGAAAGCCCGCGATGAGCTCCGGTGCCGGCTCGATGCACTCTCGATCGCGCGGCGCCGGCGCCGAGCCGCACGCGCGGATCGAGCCGCACGGGCTCGCGCTGGAGGATCGGCGCGGCGTCCTCTCGTGGTTCTCCACGGTCGATCACAAGCGCATCGGGCTCCTCTACATCCTGACGGCGGGGATCTTCCTCCTCGTCGGCGGCGCCGAAGCCCTGGTGATCCGCCTTCAGCTCGCCCGCCCCGGAGCCGCGATCGTCTCGCCGGAGGTGTACAACCAGCTCTTCACGATGCACGGCACGACGATGGTCTTCCTCGTCGGAATGCCGATTCTCGTCGGCTTCGCGAACTACCTCGTGCCGCTGATGATCGGGGCCTCGGATGTCGCCTTCCCCCGGCTCAACGCCCTCGCGTGGTGGATGCTGCCCGCAGGCGGCATCCTGCTGCACATGAGCATCCTGCTCGGCTCGGCGCCGGATGCGGGGTGGTTCGCCTACGCGCCGCTCTCCACGAAGCCCTACAGCTCGCTCCCCGGCGTCGACTGCTGGATCGCGGGGCTGCTGGTCCTCGGAATCGGGTCGGTCGCGGCGGCGATCAACATCGTCGCGACGGTGCTCTGCCGCCGCGCGCCGGGGATGTCGATGCAGCGCATCCCGCTCTTCGTCTGGATGGTCTTCATCACGGCGATCCTCACGATCCTCGCCATCCCGGCGCTCAACGCCGCGCTGGCGATGCTCTTCGTCGATCGCACCCTCGGGGCCGCGTTCTTCGAGCCCGCGCGCGGCGGCTCGGCGGTGCTCTGGCAGCACTTCTTCTGGATCTTCGGGCATCCCGAGGTCTACATCCTCGCGCTGCCCGCCTTCGGGATGATCTCGGAGATCATCCCGGTCCATTCGCGCAAGCCGATCTACGGCTACGAGTTCGTCGCCGGTTCCACCGTCGCGATCGGCCTGCTGAGCTTCGGCGTCTGGGCGCATCACATGTTCGCCGTAGGACTGGGCAGCGGCGTCGACATCTTCTTCGCCATCGGCAGCCTGCTGATCGCGATCCCCACCGGCATCAAGATCTTCAACTGGACGGCGACGATGTGGGGCGGGTCGATCCGCTTCACCACCGCGATGTGCTTCGCGGTCGCCTTCCTCGTCCAGTTCGTCCTCGGGGGACTCAGCGGCGTCGCCTTCGCGGCCGTTCCCCTCGACTGGCAGCTCACCGACACCTACTTCGTCGTCGCGCACTTCCACTACGTCCTCTTCGGAGGGACGCTCTTTGCCCTCTTCGCCGCGATCTACCACTGGTTTCCGAAGATGACCGGCCGCATGCTCGACGAGCGGCTGGGGCAGTGGCACTTCTGGCTGACGCTCGTCGGCTTCAACCTGACGTTCTTCGTGCAGCACCTGCTCGGGCTGATGGGAATGCCGCGGAGGGTCTACACCTATGACGATCAGCCGGGCTGGGCGCTGCTCAACGGCATCTCGAGCGCGGGGTCGTTCCTCCTCGGCTTCGCGACGCTGATCCTCGTCTGGAACGTGCTCCGGAGCCTCCGTCGCGGGGCCATCGCGGGACCGAACCCGTGGGGCGCGTTCACCCTGGAGTGGGCGACCAGCTCGCCTCCGCCGCCGGAGAACTTCACGGCGCTGCCGCCGATCCGCTCGCGCCGCCCGGCATGGGACCTCGAGCATCCCGAGCGGGCCGACTTCCTCACGCAGCGAACCGCCGAGGACCGCGGGACGCGCCCCGAAGCCGCGCCGGTGGCGGCGTGGAGCTTCATCGCCTCGGAGATCATGTTCTTCGTGCTGCTGCTGGCGGCGTTCGTCGTCTTCACGAGCGGCGACGGCGGCGCAGCGGCCGGGCGCGACTCCCTCGACGTGCCGAGGACGGTGCTCTTCACGGGAGTCCTCGTCGCCAGCAGCGTGACCTTCGGCTTCGCGCTGCGCGCCCTGTGCCGCGGCGCCGGAGCGAGGGCGCGGCGCTGGCTGCTGGCGACGCTCCTGCTCGGAGCGATCTTCCTCGGCAACCAAGCGCTCGAGTGGACGGGCCTGCTCCGCGCCGGGGTGCTCCCAGAACGCGACCTCTTCGCGGCGTGCTTCTTCACGGTCACGGGCTTTCACGGGCTCCACGTCCTCGGCGGGCTGATCGCCATCGGGATCCTCCTCTGGCTGGCGCGCGGCAACGACCTTCCGCCTCGCCGCGCCGCGGTGCCCCACGCCGTCGGGCTCTACTGGCACTTCGTCGACGTCGTCTGGATCGTCGTCTTCGCCGTGATCTATCTCGGTCTCCCGCGAGGGCTCGGATGATGAACCAACCGTTCGACGCCCTCCAGTCGCTCCTCGCGGCCCCTGAGCTCTGGCGGCCGGGAGCGCTTGCGTGGATCGCCGCGGGCTGGGTGACGGCGCTTGCGGCGATCGCGGTTCACCGACGGTGGGGGAGCCGCGCGCCCTCGATCGGCCGCGAAGGCTGGACGGCGGCCGCGTCGTCCCCGAACGCATCGAAGACGGGCGCGGGAACGAGGGAGGACGGCGCCGCAGGACCGTCCGGTCCAGCCTCGTCGCCTGCGCGCAGCCGGTTGCGGTGCTGCCGCGCGGTCGTCGCGGCGACCGCGGTCGCGGGGCTTCTCGCCCTCGGCTTCGTCTCGCCGGTCGGCCCGCTCGCCGAGGGCGTCCTCTTCAGCGCCCACATGCTCCAGCACCTGATCCTGCTGCTGGCGATCCCGCTGGTCCTCTGGACGCTCATCGGCGCCGTCGTGCACGCTCACGACCCGGGGTCCCCCCGAGGCGGAATCGGATCCACGGCCGGGCGAACGACCCGATTCGAAGCCGGATCGGGAACCGGATGCGCACCCGGATGCGCGACCGCGAGGAGGGACGACGCGCGCGCGGGGCCGGCGCGGCCCGGCGCCCTGCGCCGAACGCTGGCGCTGCCGCTGGTCGGCGGCGTGCTCGGCGTCGGGGCGATGTGGTTCTGGCACGATCCGGCCGCCTGCAACGCCGCCCTTCGCCATGGAGCGGTGGCGGCGCTCCGCGACCTCTCGCTGGTGCTCGCAGGGCTCGCCTTCTGGTATCCGGTGCTCGTGCGCGACGCGCGGCTCCGGCTCGCGCCTCCGATGGCGGTGGCCTACCTGATGGTGGCCTGCGCCGGATGCACCGCCCTGGGCATCGCGATCACGTTCGCCTCCGGCGCCGTCTGCCCGGCCTTCGGGATCGCGCCGACGCCCGCAGCGCTCGAGCCGCTGCGGGCGGCGGGCTTCAGCAGATCGGTCGATCAGCAGCTCGGGGGACTGCTCATGTGGGTTCCGCCGTGCCTGCTCTACGCGAGCGTCTCGCTGCTGCTCCTGCGGCGCTGGTATGCGGCTCACGGCGATGCCCGACCGGCAGCCGCCGACGGAGCCGCGCAGACGGCGGGCGCATTCGGCCGCTCCTCCGGCGCTGCGGCATCGGCGTTCGGCATCGCCTCCTCGGAGATCATCCGATGACCGACCGCCGCGTCCCGTCGGCGGATGATGCGCCGGGAGCGCTTCCCGCGGAAGCGCTCCCGCGGCCGACGATCGCTCCTGCGATCGTGGGGCTCGGGGTCGCGATGAGCTTCGCGGGACTCGTGCTTCAGTGGGTCGTCGCAGCGACCGGGCTTCTGCTCCTCGGATGGGGCATCGCACTCTGGATGAAGGAGGTGCGTCGAGGATGGCGCCTGAGCAAGTGAACGGGGACCGACCGGACCTGCGCCCTCGCGTCGACGAGGGGACCGCCGCGGGCGCGAGCGAGCTGCCTCTCCGGGTGATCCCGGGGGCCGAGATCCGCCGCCGCGAGATGCTCGCGCGGCTCGCGCTCGCCCTCGCCGGGATCACCACCGCGATGGTCGCGGCTCCCGTCGTCGGCTTCGTCGTGGCGCCGATGTTCAAGCCGGTCCCGCGACTCTGGCGCCCGGTCGGCCGCGTCGAGGAGTTCAAGCTCGGCGAGACCGTGCTGGTGCACTTCGAGGATCCCTCTCCGGTGCCCTGGGCGGGGGTGACGGCGCGCACCGGCGCGTGGCTGCGGCGCACCGGCGACGCGTCGTTCGAGTGCTTCGCGATCAACTGCCGCCACCTCGGCTGCCCGGTGCGCTGGGTGCCGGAGGCGGAGCTCTTCATGTGTCCCTGCCATGGCGGCGTCTACTACAAGGACGGCACCGTCGCGGCGGGCCCGCCCCCCGAGCCGCTGCACCGTTACAGGGTGCGCGTCAGCGACGGCACGGTGGAGATCGAGACGGCGCCGCTCCCCCTGACCATCCAATGAAGATCCTGCGACGAGCGTGGGGCTGGCTCGACGACCGCGCCGGCATCTCGGAGACGCTTGGCCCGATGGCCACGCATCTGGTGCCGCGCAGCGCGAAGTGGTGGTACGTCTTCGGCAGCGCGACGCTTTGCGCGTTCATCGTCCAGGTGACGACCGGCATCGGCCTCGCGTTCGCGTACGTTCCCTCCGGAGGCGAGGCGTATGCGAGCCTTCAGGCGATCACCGACGGCTCGCGGATCGGCCATGTGCTGCGCGGCATGCACTACTTCGGCGCCTCCGCGATGGTCGTGATGGTGGTGCTCCATCTGGCGCAGGTCTTCCTGCACGGCTCGTACAAGTACCCGCGCGAGCTCAACTGGCTGACGGGCGTCGTCCTCTTCTTCATGGTCCTGGGGATGGCCTTCACCGGACAGCTCCTCCGCTGGGATGCCAACGCGGTCTGGTCCGTCGTCGTCGCGGCGGAGCAGGCCGATCGCCTGCCGTGGCTGGGCCCCGCCCTCGGGCGTTTCATCATCGGCGGCGAGACCATCGGCGGGGCGACGCTCTCGCGCTTCTTCGTGCTGCATGTCTTCCTGATCCCCGCGGGGATCTTCGCCTTCATCGGACTGCATCTCTGGCTCGTGCTCCGCCACGGCGTCTCCGAGATGCCGCGGCCGGGGCACCCGGTCGATCCGGCGACGTACGTCCAGCGCTACGAGCGCCGGATCCGGCGCACCGGCGTGCCCTTCTGGCCGGTCGCCGCATGGCGCGACATGGTCGTGGCGACGCTCATGGTGGGGACGATCCTCGTCCTCGCAGTGACGCTCGGTCCGCCCGCGCTCGACCAGCCGCCGGACCCGAGCGCGGTGAACGCCAACCCCGCTCCGGACTGGTACCTCCTCTTCTACTTCGCGGTCCTCGCCCTGCTCCCGCCGTGGCTGGAGTCGTGGGTGATCATCGGAGCGCCGCTCCTGCTCATCGTCGCGCTGATCGCGGTGCCCTTCGTGTCGAATCGAGGCGAGCGGGCGCCGTCGCGGCGGCCGTGGGCGATCGCGATCGTGGTCGTGGCGGCGGTGGGGTTCGTCTCGCTGACGATCCTCGGAGTGAAGGAGCCGTGGTCGCCGGACTTCGGCGTGCAGCCGCTCCCGGCGGAGGTCCTCGTCGGCCTCGACCCCCGCGCGACCGAGGGCGCCGCGCTGGTTCACGCCAAGGGCTGCCTCTACTGCCATCACATCGACGGCCACGGCGGGTTCCGCGGCCCCGAGCTGAGCACGATCGGAACGCTGCTCACCCGCGACCAGATGATCATCCGGATCATGAACGGCGGCACCAACATGCCTTCCTTCGCCGGGACGCTCGACGATGACCAGCTCGCCCGGATCGTCGACTTCCTGCTGACGAGGAGGGTGCGGTGACCTCGGTCGTCGAGACGCCCGCGGCGCACCTGCCTGAGCGTCCGCCCGACCCTCTGCGGAGATCACGCCTGCGGCGCCGCGGCTTCCCCGCGCTCACCGCGTCAGCGGCCGATACCGGATTCGGTGCGGCTGATCCGCCTCGGAACCGAGGCGGCGCCTGCGATCGGCCTCGTACGCGGACCAGTTGCCGTTGAACCAGACGACCCGCGAGTCGCCCTCGAAGGCGAGGATGTGCGTCGCGACGCGGTCGAGGAACCAGCGATCGTGGGAGATCACCACGGCGCAGCCTGCGAAGCCCTCGATCGCCTCCTCGAGGGCGCGCATGGTGTTCACGTCGAGGTCGTTGGTCGGTTCGTCGAAGAGAATCACATTCGCGCCGGAGCGCAGCATCCGCGCCAGATGGACGCGGTTGCGCTCGCCGCCGGAGAGGTTCTCGACCAGCTTCTGCTGATCGGTTCCGGAGAACCCGAAGCGCGAGACGTAGGCGCGCGAGTTCATCGTGACGGTGCCGAGCTTGATCTCCTCGTCGCCGTCCGAGATCGCCTCCCAGACGGACTTGCCCGCCGGCAGCGAGTCCCGGCCCTGCTCGACGTACGAGAGGCGCACGCTCTCCCCGATCTTGATCGCGCCCGCGTCGGGCTTCTCCGACCCGGTGATCATCCGGAAGAGCGTGGTCTTGCCGGCGCCGTTGGGGCCGACGACGCCGACGATGCCTCCGGGCGGCAGCGAGAACTCGAGATCGCCGAAGAGCAGCCGGTCGCCGAACCCCTTCGCGACGCCCTTCGCCTCGACGACGAGGTTGCCCAGCCGCGGTCCGGGCGGGATGTAGATCTCCAGCTCCTTCGAGCGCCGCGAGCCATCCTCGTTGAGGAGCTTCTCGTACGCCGCGACGCGGGCCTTGCTCTTGGCCTGCTGGCCCTTGGGGTTCTGGCGGATCCACTCCAGCTCGCGCTGAAGCGTCTTCTGGCGGAGCGACTCCTGCTTCTCCTCGACGGCGAGCCGGGCCTTCTTCTGCTCGAGCCAGCTCGAGTAGTTCCCCTTCCACGGGATCCCCTCGCCGCGGTCGAGCTCGAGGATCCACCCCGCGACGTTGTCGAGGAAGTACCGATCGTGGGTGACCGCGATGACGGTTCCCGGGAAGCGCTGAAGGTGTTCCTCGAGCCACGCCACGCTCTCGGCGTCGAGGTGGTTGGTCGGCTCGTCGAGGAGCAGGATGTCGGGCTTGCGCAGAAGGAGCCGGCAGAGCGCGACGCGGCGCTTCTCGCCGCCGGAGAGCGTCGCGACCGACTGTTCCATCGGCGGACAGCGCAGGGCCTCGGCGGCCATCTCGAGCTGCGAGTCGAGGTTCCAGGCGTCGAGCTGGTCGATGCGCTCCTGGATCTCCCCCTGGCGGTTGAGCACGCGCTCCATCTCCTCGGCGTCGAGCGGCTCGCAGAGGCGCTCGTTGACCTTGTCGAACTCCGCGAGCAGGTCGACGATCGGCTGGACCCCTTCGAGGAGGACCTCCTTGACCGTCCGCGTCTCGTCCACCAGCGGCTCCTGCTCGAGGAACCCGATCGCGTAGTTCGCCGAGCTCTGCACCGTGCCCTCGAACTCCCTGTCGACCCCAGCCATGATCCGCAGCAGCGTGCTCTTGCCGGATCCGTTGAGGCCCAGCACCCCGATCTTCGCGCCGTAGTAGTACCCGAGCGTGATGTCCTTGAGCACCTGCCGCTTCTCGCGCCATTTCGAGACGCGATGCATGGTGTAGATGATCCGCGTGGTTTCGGTGGTTGACGACATGAGCCGGGAGTCTATGGAGCTTCTCCGCGCCTGCCGATCGGGAGCACTCGCACGCGGCCGGCGATCTCGTCGACCGTGAGGATCGCCCCGGACTCGAGGATTCCCCCGTGCTCCTGGATCAGCGAGACGACGGGGGGACCGATCTGTTCGGGCAGCACGGACTGGGCTCGAATCTGGATGACGCTTGGACCGGACGCGGCCGTCAAGGCCACGATCGTTCCCAGGTCAAGATCGTGTGTGAACACGACATGGCCCTCCGACGCGCCCGGTCGATCACATCGGCGTAGGGGGCCGACGGAGCGCCGACCTTTGACCAGTGAACCGCCTCGATGCGTCTCGCCACAGGCTGCCAGGGAACTCGACCGAGTCCGGCGGCAGGTTCATGTCGAGCACGACTCTCATGACGCCTTCAGCGGCAGGTCATGCTCCGCCGCACGCCACGCTGCATATGCAAGCGCGGCGAGCACGTCGTCGCGCTCCAGGGAGGGACATGCGCGGAGCATCTCCTCGACGGAGCGGCTTGCGGCGAGCAGACCGACGACGGTGCCGACGGTGACGCGAAGACCCCGGATGCACGGTCGTCCTCCCATGACCTGCGGGTCGTGCGTGATGCGTCGGAGGAGCTGCTCGGTCATGACGCCGAGAATGTGCAGAGCTGGCCGCGCGTGAGCACCCCGCTGCTCCCGCGGCTTTGGTCGGAGCGAGCGGCTGGGACGCAGCTCCTGCCGCGAGGCGGTGCCACCCATGTTCGCCCGTTCGCGCTGAGAGTCCGGTCATGTGGTTCGCCGGCGCGTCTCGGTCGCTCCCCGGCGGGCTTGCATCGGACGATCGGTGCGGGTGATCGGGCGACTCTGCGCGCCGGTCGCCAACCTGCGACAAGCCCCGCTTCGGGGTCTCGCGTCGGGGTCTCGCTTCGGGGTCCCGCTACCCTCCGCGAGCGTGGCTTCAGCGGAGCGACTTCCCATCCTCGCGCACGCAGAGGCGATCGTCGCATCGCTCGCGGCGAGCAACCGGCTGGTGCTCTCGGCGCCGACGGGAAGCGGCAAGACGACGCAGGTGCCGCAGCTTCTCTTCAGGGCCGGGGCGGCAGCGGGGCTGGACGTCAGCGGCGGCGCGGGAGGGTCCCCAGGCCGCATCGTCGTCCTTCAGCCGCGGCGGCTCGCGACGCGCATGGTCGCGCGCCGCGTGGCGGATGAGCTCGGTGTCGAGCTCGGCGGCCTCGTCGGCTATCGAACGCGGCACGAGTCCATGATGAGCGACGCGACGCGGATCGCGTTCCTCACCGAGGGTCTCTTCCTGCGGCTGCTGCTGGATCGGCGCGCCGCGGCGCGCGGAGCCGAGCTCGGCGACCTCGCCTGCGTCGTGCTCGATGAGTTCCACGAGCGCAGCGTCGATGCCGACTGCGTGCTCGGCCTCGTCAAGCGGCTTCAGGAGTCGACGCGCCCCGAGCTGCGGCTGGTGGTGATGTCCGCGACGCTCGATGTCGATCGCCTGCGCGGGTACCTGGAGGCCCCGGCGATCGCGGTCGAAGGCCGCCTGCACCCCGTCGAGATCGCCCACGTGAGGGTCCGCTCGCCGCGGCCGATCTGGGAGCAGGCTGCCGAGGCGACGGCGGCGCTGCTCGAGCGGCGCGAAGGCGGGCCCGGTGCGAGCGGTGCCGACGGGAAGTCGCCGAGCGGCCGCGCCGCCGGCGCCGGGGAAGACGTCCTCGTCTTCATGCCGGGCGCCTTCGAGATCAACCGGACGATCCAGTCGCTGCGCCGCGTGGTCCCCGGCGACGTCGAGCTGCGCGCCCTTCACGGCGCGCTCCCGCCCCGCGAGCAGGATGCGGCCGTGGGGCGCGCGGCGAGCGGAGGCCGTCGGCGGCGCGTGATCGTCGCCACCAACGTGGCGGAGACTTCGCTGACCATCGAGGGAATCGGCGCCGTCGTCGACTCGGGACTCGCGCGCATCCACCGCCACGATCCCGCGCGCGGGATCAACGTCCTCTCCGTCGCGCCGGTCAGCCGAGCCAGCGCCGACCAGCGCGCCGGGCGCGCGGGGCGGCTCGGTCCGGGGCGCTGCATCCGCCTCTGGCCGGTCGGCGAGCACGCCCAGCGCGCCGCGACCACGACGCCGGAGATCCAGCGCCTCGAGCTCTCGGGGCCGCTGCTGCAACTGGCGGCGATGGACCTGGATGCGCGCGAGTTCCCCTGGCTCGATCCGCCCTCGGAGGCCGCCGTCGCCGGCGGAGTGAACCTCCTGCGCCGTCTCGGCGCCATCGACGCGGACGGCCGCATCACCGATGCCGGACGGCGCATGGTGCTCTTCCCGGTGCATCCGCGGCTGGCGCGGTTCCTCGTCGATGCGGCGCAGCGCGGGTGCTTCGGACGTGCGGCGATCTGGGCGGCGCTCGCGGCGGAGCGCGACTTCTTCGCCGTCGCGCCGCCGGCTCGCGCGCTGCTCGAGTGGCTCCCCGAGGGCGAACCGGCGAGCGATCTCGTCGTCCGCGAGCGGCTCCTCCTCGCGGCGGTCGACGCGCGGTTCGACCCGGAGTTTCTCCGGCGTCATGGCCTCTCCGACGCGGGGCTCCGCGCCGTCTGGCGCACGGTCGAGCAGATCCGCTCGATCGCGCGGCGCGCGCGGCTGCCGCCGTCCCTCGAAGACGGGGGTGGCGACGGGCTGGTCAGGAGCCTGCTCGGCGCCTTCGCCGACCACATCGCGGTGAAGCTCGATCCCGCCCGACCCCATGCCGCGATGGCGGGTCGCCGTCGCGTCGTCCTCGACGAGGAGAGCGTCCTGCGCCGCGCCGGCCCGCTGGTGGCGCTCGAGCTGCGCGAGATCGGCCGCGGCGACACCGCCGACGTCGCGCTCGGCATCGCCTGCGCCGTCGAGGAGGAGTGGCTTCAGGAGCGCTTCCCCGATCGCTTCGAGGTCGTCGTGGAGGACCGCTGGAACGCGAAGCACTCTGCGTCGGAGAAGGTCGAGCGCCGCCTGCTCAGGCTCGACGAGGGCGAGCTCGAACTGGGGCGCAGGATCTTCACGGGCAGCGCCGCGCACGACACCGCGTCGGCCTCGGCGCAGCTTGCCGAGCAGATCGCCTCCGGAGAGCTGCGGCTGCGGCGCTGGGATGATTCGGTGGAAGCGTGGCTGCGCCGCGTCAGGCTGGTCGCGCGGCTCTTTCCCGAGCGCGGGATCATCCGCTTCGATCCTGACGACCTCCGCGTGGTGATCGCGGAGATCGTCGGCGACGCGACTCGGCTCTCGGCGATCGAGGACCGACCGGTGCTCGATGCCTTCCGCGGCGCCCTCTCGTGGAGCGATGCGCGCTTCGTCGACGAGATGGCGCCGGAGTGGCTTCCGCTCCCGTCGGGGCGCCGCCTGCGCATCGAGTACCCAGAGGCGTCGGAGGGATCGCCTCCGATCGGGCGGGCGCGGATTCAGGAGCTGTACGGCCTCGACAGCACGCCGACGATCGCAGCGGGCCGACAGCCCATCGTGATCGAGATCCTCGCCCCCAACCATCGTCCGGTCCAGCGAACGGCGGATCTCGCGAACTTCTGGAAGACGCTCTATCCGGAGCTGCGCAAGGAGCTCCGCAGGCGGTACCCGCGCCATGAGTGGCGGTAGCAGGCCGTCTCGCGCCCGGCCACCGAGGGAGCGCCCTGAACCCCCTGGACCCCCCGGAGTTCGCCCTGAACCCCTGAACCCCTGAACCCCTGAACCCCCGAACCCCTGAACCCCCTAACCGGCGGACTCCGCGGCCCCGGGAACGCGCGATCGCGCCGGGGGTCTGCCCGCAGCGTCCGATTCGCGTCGTCGTCTCCGCGCCGGAGCGCCACTGCCGGAGGCGTCGTGGCGACGCCTCCGGCAGCGCGAGGTGTGTGCGAGAGCCGATGCGCGGCGCTCAGCGCCGACGCCGCCGCGCGGGGACGGCGCCGAGGGCTCCGAACAGCGCGAGCGCACCGGGCGCGGGAACGACCGAGCCGAGCAGCTCGAAGGCGGGCACATCGAGGTCGTCGAACGCCGCCCAGCCGAGGCCGTCGAAGAAGTTCGCCGAGAAGCCGCTGCCGACGGAAGTCGACCAGGAGAAGGCATCGCCGTCGGGATCGAGCAGGATGGCGCCGACGTTGAGGTGATAGGTCCCCGCAGCGAGGAACCCGGCGAGGTCGCCGCCGATGCGATACTCGATGCCGCCGTTGGAGTTGGCGTTGCCGGTCGCGGCGATCGAGAGATCGCCTCCCGCGATGACCGCTCCGAGGACCTGGAGGGAGAAGTCGCTGTTCCAGATCACGACCTCGACGCCGGCGACGTTGTTGAGGCCGGGGAAGAGGAAGTTCTCCGAGCTTCCCCAGACCGTGAAGCCATCGATCGTCGAGTCGAAGGCGAGCGTGAACTGTGCCGCGATCGTCTGTCCGTAGAAGTACGAGCCGCCGCTTGCCCACGCATCGGTGAAGGCGCCGTCGGGCGAAGCCGGAAGCGCCGAGGCGAGAACGGAGGCACCGGCCGCGGAACCGATCGCGGCCGCGAGGGCCATCGCGGATGCGACAGCGATTCGCCGGCGCCGGGAGATTCGAAAGCGAGATGTCAAGGTTGAGACTCCAAGCTGGGGGTGAGACCGAGATTGCTCCCCGCGGACCGCGCCGCGCGGAGGAACCTCCCGCCGACGCTACCGCAGCAGAGGACGCGGCGGATTCAGGGAAGTGTGCCGAAGAGGCCGAAGAAAAGGCCGCCGCGAGCCCCTCCCGCTCGCGGCGGCCGACTCAGGAGATGGAGATGGATGGAGTCGCGAGGACGCCGGCAGCAACGGGACGTTCCTTGCCCACGGCGCCGATCGCTCGCTCGTGCGGAAGGAATGCCCGCTCCGGCCGACACCGGAGGGGAGGGAGAACGGAGAACAGGAACGGACGCGCCGAATGGGCGGTCCTGCCGCTCCGGCAGATCCGCTGTCGGAGCCGAGCCGTGCCCGCCGGTCGCTCTCTCTGGGCGGAGACGGCACGCCCAAGGGTTCGCCGAGGACGGCGCCCGGGTTCCGACTCTTCCGCCAATCCTCGCGCCGTGACGAGGATGCGTCGCGGGGCGCTCCGCATGAAGCCGGCGACGTGCGCGCGATCGGTACGATCCCCGCGTGCTGAGCGCTGCGCTGCACTACGACCTCCCGCCGGAGGCGATCGCGACCTTCCCGGCAGAGCCGCGGGACTCGGCGCGCTTGATGCATGTGCGCGGGCAGGAAGGCGCGGCGAAGCACCGCAGGGTGCGCGATCTGCCCGAGCTGCTTCGGGCGGGCGATGCGCTGGTCTTCAATGCCTCGGCGGTGCTTCCCGCACGCATCATCGCTCATCGCGCAGGCGGCGGCCGCATCGAGGGCCTCGCGCTCGAACCGGCGCCGGAGGGCGGCGGGGCGTGGCGCTTCCTGCTCAAGGGGAGCGCGCGCCTGCGCGAGGGTGAAGAGCTCGCCATTGCCGGCGCCCCGGACGATGGTCCGGCGCCGGCGGGCGATGGCGGGGCGGCAGCGGGAGCGGCGATCGCGCTTCTTCGCCGCGACGGGGATGCGTGGATCGTCGCGGCGGCGGCGCGGAGTGGAAGCGATCCGGCGGGTGACCAGAACGACTCGGCGCGCCGCTCGCCGCTCTCGATCGAGAGGCTCCTCGATCGCTTCGGCCATGTTCCCCTTCCGCCGTACATCCGGCGGGCCCGGAGCGAGCGCGGCATGGACGCGGAGGATCGGCGCGACCGAGCGTGGTACCAGACGGTCTACGCGGATCCGGCTGCGCAGGGTTCCGTGGCCGCTCCGACCGCCGGGCTGCACTTCACGCCCGAGCTTCTCGCCGCGCTCGATCGGCGCGGCGTGCGGCGGATCGAGGTCGTGCTGCACGTGGGAGCCGGGACCTTCAAGCCGGTGGAGACCGAGCGCGTCGACTCCCATCCGATCCATCGCGAGCGATACCGGATCACGGCGGAGGCGCTGGCGGCGCTGCGTCGTCAGCGCGCCGAAGGCGGACGAATCGTCGCGGTGGGGACGACGACCGCCCGGGTGCTCGAGTCGCTCCCGCCGCTGGCCGACTCCGCGAGCGCGACCCTGCCTCCGGGGGGGATCTCGGGGTCCACCGACCTGATGATCGTCCCCGGACACCGCTGGCGGAACGTCGATGCGCTGATCACCAACTTCCACCTGCCCCGGTCGACGCTGCTCGCGCTCGTGGCGGCGCTGGTCGGGCTCGATCGGCTGAAGGCGCTCTACGCCGAGGCCATTCGCGAGGGATACCGCTTCTACTCCTACGGCGACGCGATGCTCATCGAGTAGCGTCGCCGCACAGGCCCGCTTCGCCGATCGGCGCTCCCCGAACTACCCTCGGTGATGGATTCAGTCGCACAAGGCGTGCAGCCGCCGCGCAACAGCGTCGGCGAGCCGGGCGGAACCCACGGTCCGGCCGCCCGGCTCCGGCCCTTCGGCACCTCGATCTTCGCGACGATCTCGGCGCTCGCCGCGAAGCATGGCGCCGTCAACCTCGGACAGGGGTTTCCCGACTTCGACGGTCCGGAGTTCGCGAAGGAGGCGGCGATCGCCGCGATCCGCGCGGGGAAGGGCCAGTATGAGCGGATGTCGGGCGTCCCAGCGCTCAATCGGGCCATCGCGGATCGATGGCGCATCGACAGCGGGATCGAGGTCGATCCCGATCTCGAGATCACCGTCACCAGCGGGTGCACCGAGGCCATCGCGGCGACGCTGCTGGGGCTGCTCGATCCCGGCGACGAGGTGCTCCTGGTCGAGCCCTACTACGACAGCTATCGCGCGTGCGTGGCGATGGCAGGCGCGGTGCCGCGCTACGTGCGCATGCGTCCGCCCCGCTTCCGGCTTCCGATCGAGGAGCTGGAGGCGGCGATCACCGCGCGGACGCGGGGGATCCTCGTCAACACGCCGCACAATCCGACCGGGCGCGTCTACGACGACGCGGAGCTGGCGGCGATCGCCGAACTCGCACGGCGGCACGATCTGACGGTCATCAGCGACGAGGTGTACGAGAAGCTCGCCTTCGCGCGGCCGCACCGTTCCATCGCGACGCTCCCCGGGATGCGCGAACGGACGATCGTGCTCTCGTCGCTCGGCAAGACCTTCTCCCTCACCGGATGGAAGATCGGCTGGGCAATCGCGCCGCCCGGCCTGACCGCAGCGGTCCGGGCGGCGCATCAGTTCCTGACGTTCTCCTCGGCGACGCCGCTTCAGCACGCCGCCGCCGCGGCGCTGCGCTGCGAGGAGACGTACTACGCCGAACTTCTCGACGGCTACCTTCGGCGTCGCGGGCGGCTGCTCGATGCGCTCGACGGCGCAGGCTTCAGGACGTTCGTGCCCGAGGGGTCCTACTTCGTCATCGCCGACTGCGCCCCGCTGGGCTTCGATGACGATGCGGCGTTCTGCACGCATCTCATCGAGAGCGCCGGCGTCGCCGCGATCCCGGTGGGGGCCTTCCTGCACGATCGCGGGCCGGTCGAGGAAGGCTGCCGGACGCTGGTCCGATTCGCCTTCTGCAAGCGCGACGAGACGCTCGATGAGGCGGCGCGGCGCCTGAAGGCGCGGTTCCGGGCGCGATGAGCGCTGGACCGCGCTACTCGGCTCCGGCGGCCCGGTGGTACCACTCGGAGAGGATCACCGTTCCCGCGACGATCCGCGGATCGCTGATCCCGTTGAGCACGACCCAGGTCGCGAAGGGGATCTTGTCGCCGGCGTCGAGCGCGACGTAGCTCTCAAGAAGCTGGAAGAAGCGGGGGAGGAGGGAGAGATAGGGCGATGGTGGGGGGAGAAGCGGAGAACTCGTGGCGACGGGATGAGCCACCGCGTGCCGGCGCCAGTCGAGCCAACCCGAGGCGCCGAGCGCGGGGGCGGGCATCGGTCCGCAGTGCAACAGGAAGGCCGCACCGACGATGGTCGGGGCCAGCCGTCGAAACGCGAGCGAGCACACTTTGGTCATCACCGCGGCTCCTTCCTCTCCGCCTGCACCGTACTCAGGATCTGCCACCCGCCCTCACGGAACTGCGGGAATCGTCCCATCGTGCGGAGTTCCGCCGGGCGAACCTCCCGAACCCGTCGAGGGCTGGCGCAGGGCGGATCGAAACAGGGGCGAGGTAACCTCGGGGCGGAGCAACCGTCAAGCAGAATCGGCAGCGAAGATGGCGCCTGATCACGCCGGGCCGTTTCGTCGATCACTCCGGAGCAGCAGGCGAGACCCTCCGCGAAACCCCCTCCGGGGGAACCGTCTGCAAAGACCGCCGCGGAACACCCGAAGCGTCGTCCGCGAAGGCCATCGGGACGCCCTCCGTCGAGCCCTGCGGAGGCCCTTGCGAAGCCTCCGGGCGGGTGCCGTCCACGGACGGCGGCGAAGTGGCCCAGCGTCCCCAGCCCTCTGCGGGGTGCTCCGTCGTCCCCGGCGACGTGGGAGGGCGAGGGCTCTCCGGCCCTGAGGGGCCCTGAGTCGCATCAGGTTGAAAACGACCGGGCGGGCGGTACACTCTCCGATTCGCGCCGTGCCGCCCGGCGGAGCGCGAGGCGCGGTCGGATCGGAGGTCCATGCAGGCTGCGGCCAGCCCGCCGGTTCCGCCGGCCGCGCTTGAGCCGCTCCAGCGTCGAGCGGCTCCCGTCCTGATCCGGTGCTTCGGGCCCGTGCGAGGCGATGCGGCGCGGGCACCGCGCAGCGCCTGCCTGCTTCTCCGACCCTCCGTTCGGCGCGCATGCGCCGCAGTGCATTCGCCAGCCCCCGAGCTCGCCCCCAGCGAGCCTCTCAGCCTCCCGAGCCTCCCATGTACGCGATCATCGAAGACAGCGGCACCCAGATCAAGGTCGTCTCCGGAGACGTCTTGGCCATCGACTTCCGGCCGGCTCAGCCTGGCGACGCGCTCACCTTCGATCGCGTGCTCCTCATCGGCGTCGATGGCGGAGGCGGCGCCGCGAAGATCGGCACGCCGTACCTCGCGGGTGCCTCGGTGAAGGCCGAGGTGATCGAGCCCTTCCTCGACGACAAGGTGGTCTCGGTCAAGTACGCCCGCCGCAAGGGGTCACGGGTGAAGAAGGGCCATCGCCAGCCCTATCTGAAGGTCAGGATCGGCGAGATCGTCGGCTGAGCCGCGAACGATCCGCGTCTCGCCGAACGCATTGGTGACGAGCTGGCTGACCACCCGACGGACGCGGAGCGTGCGCTCCTCGCTCGCGATGGCGACCACGCGCCCGTCGAGCATCGCGGGCGTGAGCACGTCGACGAATCCCGGGGTCGACTCGAGCAGGGCCATGGACGCGTCGTAGATCCGCAGTGAAAGCTGCGACGTGCCCGGTGTCCCCCGGACGCTGACGAAGCCGGCTCCGCCGTAGACGCCGACCTCGCCCGCGGCGAAGACGACATGGCGGATGGAGGCGTTCGTCGCCGTCGACTCCACCGGCGTGCGCCCCGCGATCGGCTTCCAGAGCAGTTCGACGTGGACGATCTGCCCGGTGATCGGCTCGTCGCCGACGAGCGTGTCGATCGGAAGGTCGGTCATGTAGACCGACGTCTGGATCGGACCGACGGCGTAGGCGGCGAGCTGGAAGCTCCCCTTCAGGACCGCGGGATCGCGCCCCTGTCCGGTCAATGCGACGGAGCCCTTGCCCGCCGGGGCGCTGCACGCACCGAGGGCGACCGCCGCCGCTGCGCCGATCCCCCTGAGGAGCCTCCCGATGGCGGTCGCGGATGTGGGCCGCGGCTCCGCCACCTCAGCGATCTCCTCCCGCGCGCGGCGCGCGCGAGCGGGTGCGCATGCCGCTCGGCACTTCGTCGTCCGGTTCCTCCTCGATCGGCCTGCCGAGCGGTCCGAGCACGTCGACGTCCAGCCGCAGCGCTCGCAGCGCGTCGCGCTCGACGATGGCGCGGATCGCTGAGCGCGGCACCGACGGAAGCTGCGTTCCGTGGCCGAAGGCGTTGAGCGAATAGAGGTTCTCGATCGCCCGAGCCGGATCCTCATGGGGGAAGCCGGATCCGAAGAGGAGCTTGTCCATCACGCCGAGGGAGACTGCGGTGAGCAGCGCGTTGTAGAGCTGCCATGGCCGCGACACCACGCCGGAGATCTCGGTCCAGACATTCGCGTGCTTGCCCGAGAGGACGAGCGCCTCGTCGATCCACGGATAGCCAAGCTCGCCGATCACCAGGCCGAGCGAGGGGAAGTTCCGCGCGACCTCGTCCCACGCGGAGGGACGCCCGAACTCGAGAATCGCCCCCGTGGTCAGCGGCACGCCGCGGACGGCGAAGATCGGCAGCCCGAGCGCCGCGCAGCGCTCATAGACGCGCATGGCCGCCGAGTGGGTGGGATGGAACCCCTGGCACATCGGGCTGACCGCGATGGCGACGAGCCCGAGATCCGCGGCGGACTGGACCTGACCGAGCGGATCCCGTCCCATCGGATCGATCCCCCCGACGCCGAGGCGCCGCCGCGGCTCGGCACGGACGAACTCCGCGACCAGCTCGTGCGGCACGTAGGCGCCCATCGCATCGGCCCTGAATCCGTGGACGAGCGCGACGTCGGTGCAGCTCGAGCTGCGCTCGAGCGCGGCCGACGAGGCATCGAGCCGCACCCAGCGGTCCGCCTCGCGGAGCCGCAGCAGGCGGGAGATCTCCTGGCCGAACTGCTCGGGCGAGTTCCAGACGCGGGCGTGGACGTCGATGATCCGGTTGATCATGCTGGAGAGACTGGCTTCGCGGCGGGCTGACCTCCGGGCCCGTCGCTGGCGGGTCGGGGAGGCGAGGAGCGATCCTCCGCGCGGGAGCGCGGAGCATGCCGCTCATCGTACCTTTGCGCCGACTTCGCCGCACATGGAGCTGCGGGGTCGGCGCTGCCGCGACCACCATCAGTGGTGTTCGTGCGATCCTCCGCACCAACAGGTCGCTCCCGGCGGCAGAAGCGCGACGGTCCGGCCCGGGAGGTAGGGGAGAGCCCGCTGCTTCCACCGATCGCTTCCGACGATCGCGGCGCCGCTCGCCTCGGCGCTGGCGTACGCGGGCGTCTCGTCGATCAGTCGCCGGATCTCGCGAAGGCGCGTCTCCGGATAGGGGTGCGTCGCGAGCAGCTCCCACCCCTTGTCGCCCTGGCTGGCGGCATTGAGGATGCCCAGAAGGTCGAGCATTCCCCGCGGGTTGTAGCCCGCTGCGACCATGTAGCGCACTCCGAGCGAGTCCGCCTCCGACTCCTCGCCGCGGCTGTACTTGAGGAGGAAGAGCCCCGTGCCCTGCTGGACGATCACCTGCGACGCCTGGATCACCGCGGCCGTGCCCCCGCCACCGACGGCCCCTCCGGCGATCCCCAGCCCGGTCAGGAAGACGTTGGCCCCGAGCTGGCGGCCGATCCGCTGCTCGGCATGCTCCGCCGTGACGTGGCCGATCTCGTGACCCAGGACGGCGGCGAGTTCCGCCTCGGACTCCATCTGCTGGAGGAGGCCGCGGCTGACGAAGATCTTGCCCCCCGGAAGCGCGAAGGCGTTGATGATCTCCGAGTCGAGGACGACAAACTCCCAGGGAAGCGACTGCTTCTCGGGATCCTCCACAAGCGCGGCCATCCTGAGGCCGACCTCGGCGACGTACCCATCGAGCTGCGGCGATGGGTAGCGCCCCCCGTACTCCGGGATCAACTCGCGCATCGCCTCGGTGCCCACGGCGATCTCCTGCTCGCGCGACCAGTGGTCGTACTGCGAGCGGCCGGTCGCCTGGTTGGTCTTGCAGCCGGCGAGCCCCGCGAGGTGAACCCCGCAGAGGCAGAGCACGAAGAGGGCGCCGAGCCGCCGCCGCAGTCGGAGCAGCGCGGTCCCCGGGCGGTGGCCGACTGCGCGATCTCCCGAGCGGAGCATCCGATCGCGGCACCGCTGACGAAGGTCGGTACGATCGCAGCCGCTGACCCCCGCCTCTGTCGAAGCTCGGGAACCGGCGCGTGACAGCATGAACCGTGGCAGCATGACCCGCGATTCTTCCTCGGTCCCCGCGTGGACTCCATCTTCACTGTGCGGAAATCCGCACACCGCGGCCGACAAGCCCGACAGGGTCCGGCGGATGTTCGCCGCGATCGCCCCGCGGTACGACCTGAACAACCGGCTCCACTCGGGGTTTCAGGACCGGCGGTGGCGGCGCGTCGCCGTGGAGCTCGCCGCGATCCGCCCCGGCGATCGCGTGCTCGACGTCGCCTGCGGCACCGGCGACCTCGCCGAGGCGTTCGTGGAGGGCGGTGCCGCTGCGGTGCTCGGCGTCGATTTCACGGCGGAGATGCTCGAGCGCGCCCGGCGCAAGGCGCTCCGCTTCGACTCGGCGCGGCGCCCCGAGTACCGACTTGGCGACGCCCTGCACCTCGAGTTTCCCGGTGCCTCGTTCGACGTCGTCTCGATTGCCTTCGGCATTCGCAACGTCAGCGATCCGCGCCGGGCGCTCGAGGAGTTCCATCGCGTGCTGCGCCCCGGCGGGCGTCTGGTGGTTCTCGAGTTCTCCCAGCCTCGAAGCAGGGTCCTGCGCGCCCTCAACCGGGTCTATACCGAGCACCTGATGCCGGTGACCGCGGGCCTCCTCGCCCGCGACCGGGTCGGCGCGTATCGCTATCTGCCGCGCTCGGTCGCGACCTTCGCCGACCATCGCGCGCTGGCGGGCATGATCGAGGCGGTGGGCTTCGAGGGAATCGCGCAGCGAAGCCTCGCCTTCGGCGTCTGCGTCGCCACGGTGGCGCGGCGGGCTGCCGAGCGCACCCCGCCGGAGGGCCGCGGCGGAGCGGACCGCGACCCGGCCGCGGGCGGAGCGTGACGTGGCGCGCGGAGTCTCCGGCGCGGGCGCGGCGAAGCCGCATGGACGACCCGACGCAGAGAGCTCGCCACCGGCCGAGTCGGAGCGCCGGCGGATCGTCGCGTTCGCCTCCGACGCCCGCGCGCTCGCGCGCGGGCTTCTGGGCATGACGCTCGTGCGCGTCGTCGGGGGTGAACGCATGGCGGGGACGATCGTCGAGGTCGAGGCCTACCTGGGGCCCTCCGACCGCGCGTGCCACACCGCGGGCGGACGCCGGACGCGCCGCAACGCCTCGATGTGGCTCGCCGCGGGACACGCGTACGTGTACTTCATCTACGGGATGCACCACTGCGTCAACGTCGTCTCGGGAGGGGGCGCGGCGGTGCTCATCCGCGCGCTCCGGCCGACGGAGGGAGTCGCCGCGATGGCCCTGCGCCGCGGCGTGGGGATCCCCGCGAGCGTCGGGGAGCGCCCGCAGAGGCCCCGGCGAGCGCCCTCCGTGGCGGCGCCCGCGCCCCGTTCCGGCCCTCGTCTCGCGCTGCTCTGCGGTGGTCCGGCGCGGCTCGCCGAGGCCATGGCGATCGATCTGGAGCTCGACGGGGAGGACCTCCGCCGAAGCGACCGCCTCTGGGTCGAGCGCGGGCCTGCGCGGGCGGCGGCGGAGCGCCGCGTCGTGGCAACTCCGCGGATCGGAGTCGACTCCGCGGGCGCCTGGGCGCGGAGGCGGCTGCGCTTCGTGCTCGCCGCCGAGGCGGCGTGGGCGAGCCGCGGAGGAGGGCAGGGCGGTTCGCGCCGGTCCGCCCCCCGGGTGTCGAATCCCGGGTGACGCGGCCGAAGAGTGTTCGCCGGATCGCCTTCGGACCGATACAGTCTCCTCGGCCATGTCCTCCCCGCAGGCGCGTTCCGATTCGACCTCCACGATCGACTGGGTGGCCATCCGCGCCAAGGCGGGGCCGTATCCCCAGCCTGCGTACGAGTTCGTCTGCGCCGGCCTGGAGTACACCGTCACCCGGATCCGCTGCGCATCGGCCGCGGCCGCGAACCCCGAGGGCGCCGATTCGACGGCGCGGGCGCCCGCTCGGCCGGCGCCGGATCCAGTCCGCTCCGGGGCCCGGGCACCGGATGAGCATCACGTGACCGGTCAGGAGCTCTGCATCGGGCTCCGCGACTTCGCGATCAGGCAGTACGGCCTCCTGGCGCCGAGCGTCCTCGCGGGGTGGCACATCCGCCGCACCGACGACTTCGGCCGCATGGTCTTCGCCATGATCGACGGCAAGGCGATGCGCAAGACCGCGCAGGATTCCATCGAGGACTTCCGCGCCGTCTACGACTTCGACGAGGCCTTCAGCGTCGATCAGTTCGATCACCTCAGCAGCCTCGAAGGCGCCGCCCCCGGCGCTCGGACGGGCCGTCCCGCCCGCGGCGCCGCCCCGAAGGGGACGCCGGGCGGATGACGGCGCCGCGGCGCGACGATCCGCCGCCCTCAGCCGGTGGCCGGGGAGGCAGCGCCGGCGAGGACGCGCTGGGCGGGTCCCGCGGGCCGAGCGCGGCGGGGTCGAGCGCATGGCGGTCGCTCCACGTCTGGGAGATCCAGGCGGTGCGCGACCTGCTCGTGATCGGCGCGATCGTCGGAATCCTCTATCTCGGCTACGCGATGCGGGCGGTCACCACGCCGCTCCTGATCGCACTCGGTCTGGCGTACCTCTTCGAGCCGCTCGTTTCCTGGGCGACGCGCCGCTTCGGGCTCTCGCGTCCCGTCGTGGTCGGCGGGGTCCTCGCGGTGATCCTCGGCACGTTCGTCCTGGTGCTGACGCTCTCGGCGCCGATCGTCGTGCGGCAGGTTTCAAGCCTCGTCGACGACATCCGCACGCAGCAGATGTCGCGCCGCTTCGATCAGGCGGTCCGCAGGATCGACGAGGCGCTTCCCGAGCCGCTGCGCGAGCCGTGGCGCGGGCTGCTCCTCTCGATGGGCTTCGACGAGGCGAAGACCATGGGCGACGCTCCGGCCGCCGATGCCGACGCGAAGCCCGACGGGACGGAGACCGCAACGGCGGCGGACGGCGGCAGCGCGGAAGCCGGAACGGCCCGCTCGACGCCGCCGACGCCGCCGACCACGGCGCGCGACGATGCCGATGAGCCCGACGAAGCGCTCTTCGCCGAGAGCGAAGACGAGCGCGTCCGCCGGATCGTGATCCAGGAGCTCGAGCGACAGTCGATCGGAGCCTCTCCGGCCTCGGGAGGCGTCGGGCGGTACCTCATCCTTCTCCAGCGCGGCGCGGCGACGGTCTCGACCATCCTCGGATTGGTGATCTCCGCGGGGCTGCTCGCGTTCCTCATCCCGTTCTACTTCTACTTCTTCAGCGTGGCGTGGCCTGCCGTGCTCTCGTTCGCGGCGGGACTGCTTCCGGAGCGGCACCGCGACACCTCGCTCGACCTCTTCCGGAAGATGGACGCGGCGATCGCAGGCTTCGTCCGCGGCCGGCTGGTCATCAGCGCCATCGTCGGCTTCATGCTCGCCGTGGGCTGGTACTTCTGCGGGGTGCCCTATTCGATCGTCCTCGGCCTGGTGATCGGCGTCTTCAACCTCGTGCCGTACCTTGCGGGCATCGGGCTGCCGGTCGCGGTGGGGCTGCTTGCCTTCGATCAGTTCGGCCTCGACGGGGCGCAGCGCATGAGCGGTCTCTGGATCGTCCTCGGGCCGACGATCGTCTTCGTCGTCGCGCAGTTCATCGACGGCTACGTGCTGACGCCGATGATCGCGGGCAAGGCGACCGACCTCGATCCGGTGACGATCGTGGTCGCCGTCCTCGCGGGAGCCTCGATCGCCGGCATCTACGGCATGCTCATCGCCATCCCGGTGGCGGCCTGCGTCAAGATCGCGATCCGCGAGATCCTGCTCCCGCGCGTCCGCGCGTGGACGCAGGGCAGGGCGAGCGACCCGCTGCCGATGTGAGCCCGCTTCGGGGATCGGCTGCGCCGCCCCCGCGAGGGCCGTCGTCTCTGGGCGATGCGCCGCGTCAGCGCTTCCGCTTCTTGAAGCGCGACTTGATCGACTCCGTCGCGGTCGAGCGGCGCGAGCCGAGCCCCGGCACTCCCTCGAGGCCGGGCATCATCGCCGGGTCCATCGACTGGAGCTCCTTCATCGCCTTCATCCGTCCCATGGGGCCGAGTCCCGAGAGCTGCTTCGTGACGCGGTTCATCGCCTCGAACTGCTGCGTGAGCTTGGTCACCTCCGCGACCTCGACTCCGCTTCCGGAGGCGATCCGCCGCGCACGGCTGCGGTTGATCAGCGCCGCATCGTCGCGCTCGGCGCGCGTCATCCCGTTGACCATGCCCTCGAGGCGATCGAGCTGGCGCTCGTCGATCTCCACGCCCTTGAGCATGGCGCCGACCCCGGGGAGCAGGCCCAGAAGCTGCTTGATCGGTCCCATCTTGCGGATCGAGCGGAGCTGGCCGATGAAGTCCTCCATCGTCAGGCGGCCCTTGGCCATCTTCTCGGCGATGCGCTCCGCCTCGGCCTCCGAGACCTCGGCCTGCGCCCTTTCGACGAGCGAGACGACATCGCCCATCCCGAGCACGCGCCCCGCCACGCGCTCGGCGTGGAACTCCTCCAGCGCGTCGAACTTCTCTCCCGTGCCGATGAACTTGATGGGGGCGCCGGTGACCTGGCGCACCGAGAGCGCCGCGCCGCCGCGCGTGTCGGAGTCGAACTTGGTGAGGATCACGCCGTCGACGGCGAGGCGAGCGTGGAAGGCGCGCGCCGAGGCGACGGCATCCTGTCCCGTCATCGCGTCGACCACGAGCAGGATCTGATGCGGCTGGAGGGCGCGGTCCACCGCCTGGAGCTCGGTCATCAGCGCGTCGTCGATGTGCAGTCGTCCCGCGGTGTCGAGGATGAGCACCTGCCAGCCGCCCGAGCGAGCTTCGCGCAGCGCCCGCTGGCAGACGCCGACGGCGACGCCGACCGCCTTGCCGTACTCGGCGCAGCGCTCCGGCTCCGCGTAGAAGCCGACGCGACCGGGACCCGGCGCCTCGGCGCCGACGCCCTCGATCACCTGACGAAGCTGCTCGACCGCCGCAGGCCGCTGGAGGTCCGCCGCGCAGACCAGGGCGCCGACGCCGCGCTTCTTCAAGTACGCCGCGAGCTTCCCGCACGTCGTGGTCTTTCCCGAACCCTGGAGCCCGCAGAGCATGATGACCGTCGGCGGCGGATCGACGAGCAGGATGCCGCCGGTCGCCCCTTCCGGCGGAGCCATCAGCTCCACGAGGCGGCGATGCACGATCCCGATCATCTCCTCGCCCGGCCGGAGGGACTTCGTCACCTCGTGGCCGAGGGCGTCCTGGAGAACCTCGTCGCAGAAGCGCTTCACGACCTCCTGATTGACGTCGGCCTCGAGCAGCGCGGTCCGCACCTGGGCCATCGCATCGCGGACGTTGCCTTCGGAGATGCTCCCCTTGCCGGAGAGCGAGCGGAAGAGATCGTTGAACTTCTCGGTGAGCGTCTCGAACACGGGCGGGAGTGTAACACTGCGGCGCCGCCCCTCCCCGGCGTCGGCGCGACGGAACGCCGCGGAATCCGGCGGCCGATGCAGGGGAGCGCCCGCGCGGCGCGCTGCGCCGGATCGCGACCGCTCTGCGGCGCCGTCGGCGGCCGGCGCGCTGCGGCATCCGCGCCGTTTGCTACGCTGAGATCGTGTCGGCCGCACGCACGCCATCGACGCCGAGAGGCCGCGGCGATGATCCGCCCGCAGATCCCGCGCGCTCTCCCGCGTCCCCGCCCGCGACGCGGCCCGCGACCGCTCCGGGGACGGGCTCCGCGGGCGGCGCCGCCTCCGGTGCGGAGCTCTCGGCCACGCTCGCGCGGCTCTTCGCGGAGATCGCCGTGGGCCTGGAGCTGACCGGCGCCAACGCCTTCCGCGTGAGGGCCCATGAACGGGCGGCGCGGGCGATCGAAGAGCACGCGGGAGAACTCGCGGCGCTCTCGAAGCAGGCGCTGATGGCCATCGACGGCATCGGCGAGGGAACCGCCTCGAAGGCGCTGGAGCTCATCGAGACCGGGCGCATCGCCGAGCACGACGAGCTCTGGTCGCGGATCCCGCGCGGGCTGCTCGAGGTGATGCGCGTCCCCGGACTCGGGCCCAAGTCGGTGAAGATCCTCTGGGAGCAGGGGGGCGTCACCGACCTCACCTCCCTCAAGGCGAAGCTCGCGGAGGGCGCGCTCGCGGCGCTTCCCCGGATGGGAGAGAAGACCCTGCGCAACATCGCCGAGGCGGTCGCGTTCATGGAGCGGGCCGGAGGTCGCCGCCGGATCGGGGAGGCGATGCCGATCGCCGAGGCGATCATCGCCGTGCTGCGGCGCGTCCCCGGCGCCGGGGCGATCGAGTTCGCCGGGTCGCTGCGCCGCGGCCGCGAGACCATCGGGGACATCGACATCGTCGCCTCGGGAGACGACGCCGCGGCGCTGGCGCGGCGCTTCGTCTCGATGCCTTCGGTCGAGCGCGTCCTCGCGGAAGGCGCGACCAAGTGCGCGGTCCGGCTCGATGCGGGCATCCAGGCCGACCTGCGGCTGGTCCATGCTTCGGTGCACGGGGCCGCGCTGCTCTACTTCACGGGAAGCAAGGAGCACAACATCGCGCTGCGCGAGCGGGCGATCTCGATGGGCATGCGCCTCAACGAGTACGGGCTCTTTCCCGACGACGGCGACCCGCGCCCGCCGCAGGAGCGCGGGATCGCGCCGGTCGCCGCCGCGACCGAGGCGTCGATCTACCGGGCCCTGGATCTGGAGTGGATCCCGCCGGAGCTGCGCGAGGATCGCGGCGAGCTCGAGGGGCCGATTCCGCGGCTCGTCGAGCTCGAGGACATTCGCTGCGAGCTCCACGCCCACACGCGGGCGAGCGACGGCGCCCTCTCGATCGACGAGCTGATCGAGGCCGCGAAGTCGCGCGGCTTCCACGCCATCGCGATCACGGACCACTCGCGCTCCAGCGTCCAGGCCGGCGGCCTCTCGCCGGATCGCCTGCTCGAGCACATCGAGGCGGTGCGCGCGGCGGGGCTTCGGCACCCGCAGATCCGGGTGCTTGCCGGGAGCGAGGTCGACATCCACGCCGATGGCACCCTCGACTACGAGGACGCCCTGCTCGCCCGGCTCGACATCGTCGTCGCGAGTCCCCATGCCGCCCTTCGGCAGGATCCCGAGAGGGCGACGCAGCGGCTGATCCGCGCCGTCTCGCATCCGCTGGTGCACATCCTCGGACATCCGACGGGGAGGCTCATCAACGAACGCGAGGGTCTCGCGCCGGACATCGCCGCGGTCGCCGCCGCCGCGGCGCAGCATCGCACCGCGCTGGAGGTCAACGCCAACGACTGGCGGCTCGATCTCCGCGATCTGCACGTCCGGATCGCCGTCGACGCGGGGTGCAGCATCGCGATCAACTGCGACGTCCACGGCCGGAGCAACTTCGACATGCTGCGCTACGGCGTGCTGACGGCCCGTCGCGGCTGGCTTCCGAAGGACCGCTGCATCAACGCCCTCGACGCCGCCGGTCTCGATGCGTGGCTCCGCGGCAAGCGCGCGGGCGCGGCGGTCGCTTCAGGCGCGCCGACGATCGACGCACCCGCAGCAGCCGGGGCGGAGCCGGCGCCGTCGCACGGCAGGCGACGCGGCCGGTCGGCGTGATCTCGCGCGGCGTTCGGCTGACGAGCCGCCCCGGCGGGAACCGGCTTTGTCAGTCGCTTCCGCCCGGGCGCGGCGGGCCGGCGCCCTGCACGGACCGATCGAAGCGCCGCCGGTGCGCCGCTTGGGAGGCGGGCGCATCACGGCGGCGCCGGGGGCCTTGATCCTCGCGGCGAGCGGCCGGCGAACGGGAGGGCCGTCGGCAGGCGTCCCGAGCACGAGCGACGTTGCTGTCTGCGTCGCTCCGACGGCGGCCGACGGCGCCTCATGCGCCTGCGGCCGGGGCGGCGCCTGTCGAGGGCCTCATCGGACGGAGACGCTTCCGGGCGTCGCCGCCGGCCGAGTCAGCGAGCGGTCGAAGCCGCGCGGCCGCGCTGGCTCCGGGGTTCCGCCTCCGGGCTTCGCTCCTTCCTCCTCCGGCTCCTCATCGATCGGGTCGCGTTCGATCGGATCGGGCACGAAGAGATACGCGCGGCGGCCGGGCACGCCTTCGAGGCGTCCGGAGCCGACGATGAACCCGGCGTCGTTGATCGACTCCGCGGTCTCGAGCGTCCAGCCGCTCTCCGGGTCGACGAGGGTGTTGAGGTTCGCGAGCCCGGCGCTGGGCGAGAAGATGATCGCCCGGAACTGCTCGAGGACCGGCAGCACGTCGAAGCGCGCTTCGCCGACCGCCACACCGGCCCCGTTCACCGCACTCAGCGAGGTCTTGATCGACGTTCCGAGCTGACCGATGGTCGTCAGCATCGGCTGCTCGCCGAGGTGCCAGTAGGCGCCGACCCCGGAGAGGAACGCGTTCTGCGCGCCGGGAAGGGAGACGTATCCGACGGCGACGGCGGACTCCGAGATCGCATCGCCGCGGTTGTACGTTCCTCCGAGATCGGGCAGCGCGACCACGGCGCCCTCGGTGAACCAGAGCGCCCGCGAGTCGGTGTAGGGCACCGACCACCCCACGACCTCGCCAAGCGTGTTCACGCCGCGGCCGACGGTCGACTTGTCCCCGAAGAGGCCCAGGGGCGTCCGGACGACGCTGCCATCCTCGCCGACGATGCCGATGAAGGCCTCGACCGTGCTGGAGAAGGTCGGCGTGGTGATCGTGATGCCTCCGGTGAACAGGCCGTTCTCGGCGATGTCGAGAACCTGCGAGGAGCCGTAGAAGAAGAACGTCAGGTTGTTGCACCACTCCGGATCCGCCACGCAGAGGAACGTCCCGTCCACGGCCACCCAGCCGTTGGCGTTGCCCTCGCGCGTTCCCACGAGCGTGCCGTCGGCGGAGATGCCGGTGGCGAAGCGCCCGGCGCCGGAGCCGTCACTGACGATCTCGACGCCATCCGGGCCCCAGATCACCGGCGTGTGTCCGCCGAAGAGCCCGAGCTGCGCGGCGCCGGCGATCAGGCCTTCCTGGGTGATCGCCGTGGCGATCGAGGATGACGCTCCCGCCGGAAGCAGGGCGCCGAGATCGACGATTGACCCTGTCCGGTGCGAGTCGCCGAGATCGCCCGCGTTGGCCGCGATCGCGACGCCCGCCGCTGCGGCGCCCGCGAGCAGCGTGACCAAAGCGGCCCGCGCCCGTTCTCGCGGCTTCCGCGCGGTCGCACTGCGCGATGCCGGACCGGGAGCAGGGAAATCTCGAACCAGCGCCGTCATGTTGACCACCATGGAGAGCACCTCCGCTTTGCCCGCCGTCGCATCGAACCCGCGGCCGGAACCCCTCCGGCCCGCGTCGCGCTCCCGGGGCACGTTCAAAGATCGCCCGAGTCCCTCGGCGAGATTCAGCCGATTCACCGCTCTCAACGCTCGGTCGCCCTCAGGGTCTGCTGAGGTCGCCCGAACCGGCGACTCGCTGCGTCGAAGTTCGCGTCCCGGACCCCCTCACACCGCTCACGCCCCTCAAGTCCCGCATGTTCGGCGCCAGCGCGCCCCCAGCAGGCCCCCAGCAGGCCCTCAGCAGGCTGCCCGCAGCGGGCGGTCGGCGCCGGATCCGCATCGTCTCTCCGCGCGGAGCGACCCTCTCGGTCAACCGCGCGACGCAGCCGAGCGGCGCTGGAATCTGGAGCGCGACGCAGCGGGATCGGGGTGGCCGCGGAGTCCGGATGGGAGCCGGCGAGACGTGCGGGCGCACGTCCACGATCCCGGTGTTCCTGCGGCTCTGCGACGGCGTCGGCGGCGCTACCCCACGTCCCCGACGCCGAGCGTCGCACCGTGGGCCTTCAGCATCCGGCGACGGAGCAGCGCCTCCTCGGGCGCGCTCAGATCGGGGCTGCGCGCGATCCACGCCTCCGCGTCGCGTCGGGCGAGGGCGAGGAGCTGGAAGTCGCGGGGGAGCTCGGCTGCGATGAAGGGAGCGACGCCGTGCTGCCGCGCGCCGAAGAGGTCGCCCGGCCCGCGGATCTCGAGATCGCGCTCGGCGATGCGGAAGCCATCGCTCGTCTCGGCGATCGCCTGCAAGCGCGCCTCGGCATCGGGCGTGAGGGGACGGGCGAGGAGGACGCAGAGGCTCCGGCGCGTCCCCCGTCCGACGCGTCCGCGGAGCTGATGAAGCTGCGCCAGGCCGAAGCGATCGGCGTGCTCGACGACCATGATCGAGGCGTTCGGGACATCGACGCCGACTTCGATCACCACCGTCGAGACGAGCGCGTCGACGGCTCCTTCGCGGAATCGGGTCATGATCGCGTCGCGCTCCTCGCGGCGCATCCGGCCGTGCAGCCCGGCGAGCCGTGCATTCGCGAGGGGTCCCTTCGCGAGCCACTCCAGGTGCCCCGCGACGTTCGCGAGCCCGAGATCGCCCTCCTCCACCGCCGGCACGACGACGTACGCCTGCTCGCCCGCCGCCACCCGCTCGGCGACGTAGGCGTAGACATCCGCCGCGCGATCGGGATCGACGACGCGGGTGACCGTCGGCGTGCGCCCCGGCGGGAGCGACCGGATGGTCGAGACGTCGAGATCGCCGAAGATCGTCAGGCTGAGCGTGCGCGGGATCGGCGTCGCGGTCATCACCAGCACATGCGGGACGGTCGGTCCGAGGCTGCGCTCGGTCTTCGAGGTCGACCCGTCGAGTGCTGCCGCCGCGGCGTCGGTCGAGGTCAGCGCGCCGGCCCGGCTGCGAAAGACCGCCCGCTGGTGGACGCCGAAGCGATGCTGCTCGTCGATGACGGCCAGCGCGAGGCTCCGGAAGCGCAGCGCCTCTCCGAGAAGCGCGTGGGTCCCCACGAGGATGTCGATCGTCCCGTCGGCCGCCGCCGCGAGGATCGCCTCGCGCTCGCTGCGGCCAGCGCTGCCGGTCAGGAGCGCCAGTCGGACGGCGCTTCCGCCGAGGAACCGGCCGATCGAGGCGTGGTGCTGCTCCGCGAGGAGCTCGGTCGGCGCCATCAGCAGCGACTGATGGCCCGAGGCGGTGGCGAGGAGCATCGCGTAGAGCGCCACGACCGTCTTGCCCGCGCCGACGTCCCCCTGGAGCAGGCGGTTCATCGGCGTCGACGAGCCGAGATCGGCGGCGATCTCATCGATCACCAGACGCTGATCCGCCGTCAGGGCGAAGGGAAAGCGGGCGAGGATGTGCCGATCGATCGTCGGGGTGCTCGGCAGCGCCGCAGCGCGCATCGATTCGCGAAGCTGACGCCGCCGCGTCATCACCGCAAGCTGCTGAAGCAGCAGCTCGTCGAAGGCGAGCCTGCGCCGTCCGGCGAGCGCGTCGTCGAGCTCCTCCGGCTGGTGGATCATGCGATACGCCTCGGCGAGGGGGGGCATCCCCCTCGCCTCGCGATAGGGCTTCGGAAGGTGATCCTCTATCAGCGGGAGCGCGGCGGGGAGCAGCGCCGCGATCATCCGCTCGATCTCGGCGCTGGCGAGCTCCTCGGAAGCGGGGTAGACCGGTCGGAACCGCTCGTCACGCCGGGGCAGCTCGCGCTCGCCCTCGAGCCGCGACAGCTTGGGGTTGACCATCTGAAGCCAGTCGCCATGCCGCTCCATGCGCCCCTGCACGAGCACGCGGGCCCCCGGGTGAATCGTCCTGCGCACCCAGGGGGCGTTGAACCACGTCAGCTTGAGCGTCGCGCTCCCGTCGGAGAGCGTCGCCTCGACGCGCGGCTTCCTCCCGCGGTGAAGCCGCATCGCGAGGATCTCGCCGCGCACGGCGACGTTGGCGTGAGCTCCGTGGCGCGGTCCCAGGAGCCTGCCCGCATCGGCGATGGTCTCCTCGGGGCGCTCATGCTCGTAGCGGAGCGGCAGATGGCGCAGCAGATCGGCCACGCAGCGGATCCCCAGCCCCGCGAGCCGCTCCGTCCGCCTCGGAGTCGCCAGCGGAAGCAGCCCCACGGGCGTCGTGAGGGCGATGGAGCCTGCGCCTGCTGCGTTCACCGCGGCGAGGGTACACGGGCCGAGGTTCTCTCATCGTCGATCCGCTGCGCAACGCGCTGCGCCGCCGCGGAGCGGCAGCTGGGAAGGCGCATTGTTCGATGCGAGAGCGTCATGGCCCCCAACGAACGATGGGGCTCCCGCCGCAAGACGGCGATGGCCCATCGTGCCGCGACGGCTCCCATTTTCGAGCTGGGGATCGGTCGCACAACGCGATCTCGCGTCGCGATGCCGTGTCCTCCGCCCGGTTGAACCGATGGCTGGGCGAATCGCGCGCGAACATCCAAGCCGCGGTTGAGGTGCTGCCTCGATTCCGCGATGGCATCGCTCCTTTGCCGGCGCGGGGCTTTGGGACAGAACCTCGGCGGGCGCCGCCCTGCCAACCGAAGAGCCGGGAGCGGCCCTTGGGCGCCCTTCGGCCCAAGCTTGGGCGGGACTCGCTATCACCCTCGAATCGGCGCCGCGTTCGCGGCGTTCACGCCGTCATTGCCAGAACTCGCGCTCGATCCGGGGCATGGCCATGACGAAGGCTCCTTGGATGGCGATTCGGTACAGCCCGGGAAGACTGGAGTTGTCGACCTGTGCTGTGCGCGACTCGGAGCGGGCGACGATCGACCCATGGGCTCCCGTGGCTTGCTGCCATATCGTGCCCCACGTGCCAGCCACTTGACCGATCACGGTCTGGGACATGAGCAGCTCGCTCGATCCAGTGCGGTAGACCTCGAGCGTGAGCAACGTGGTGATCCCCTCGCGGCTTATGTCGATCGCCTCCTCCGCGCTGAGCTGGCGGAAGAAGGCACCCTTGTACATGGTCTGAAGCTCCTGCTGGGAGCGCACCCAGTCTCCCCATGCACTCGCACGTGTGACCACAGCTCGGACCGCTATGTCGGCTTGACGCTCATCATCGACGACGGTGAATCTGTCGAATGCGGTGATCGCGTGGCGGATCGCCGAATCGACCTGCTGGGCGAGTTCGATCGTGTTCACCTCGACGTTCGACGCCGACGTCATGATGGCGATGTCGGCGGGGCGCACGAACACCTTCCTCTTGGGTTGCGGCCCAGGGTTGAAGCGACCGGTATCCGGATTGATCTTCTTGGATCCGCCGAGCGACAGAGGCCCGACGCGCGTCGCGGGATTCACGACGGCGCCGTCGTACGCGAACGTCCCGGCCTCCGTCGACGGAGTTGACCCGCAGCCGCACGTCATCGCCACGATCATGAGCACGCTTGCGTGCACCAATCCCATGAGGCTCTTCATCACGTTCTCCTCTCGGAAGCAGCTGGCTGACCAAGGACCCCGGTGGCCCCCACGGTCGCCAACGCTGGGACGGTAAGTGCCATCGGCGTCGGTGTCAAGGCACCGGCCGTCCTGAACAGGCGTTACCCCGTCGACTCGCTGGCGTTTCGTCCGCGTCCGCCCAGGAGTCTGCGTCACCGAGCCCCCCCCGAGGTCAGGTCGGGCGTCCGGCATGCACCTCTCCAGCGGGACAAGTCTACATGGAGCGTCCGGGCGGACCTCGCTCGCTCATCAGGCGCGAGGTGTGCGCTCGACCCGCACGGCGTGTGTCCCGCCGAAGAGGTGCACGCCTCGGTGTGAGACCTGCATCCTCATCGCTCCCCGGCTCGCTTCACCCCGCAGGCTGAACTGCCTGAATCCCACCACCTTCTTCAGCCACCCGATCGCAGGCTCGACCACATGCGTGCGGCGGGCACGCTTCTCTCGGCCCGATGGGGTCATCAAGCGACGCCGCAGCGGCCGCGGCGATGGCAGCCTCGTCGTCTTCACCGGCTCCGCCTCGGCCTTCGCCGCGATGGCCTTGAGCTCTGCGCGCAGCCGGGCCTCTTCCTTCTGCACTCGGTCGTAGCTCATCGCCTTCCGCTTGCTCGCGTCGGCACGGCGTTGCTCTGGTGGGCGCGCTCGACGAGAACCCGGGTGACGGGCCGTCACACCGGAACGAGGCCGGGTCCGGTGCGCTCGCTGGGGCGGCCGGTTCGAAGATCGTCTGCGGCGCCGCGCTCTCGGGATGGAGCCGGGCGCGCGCGACGCCCGCAGGGCTGACCGCCTCGCGGGCTCGCGGCGCTCCGTCGTCAGCCAACTCCCCGTACCCTCTCCCCGCGTGCCGCGGCTTCCGTTCAACTTCGGCCCCTCGGCGGGATGGCCCGCGCCGCGCGGCCCCGGCGACGGCGGGACGCGCTCGACGGCAGGGGGGCGCGGCGGAGCGCAGCCCGAGGGGGCGCCACCCGCGAAGTCGCCCGGACCCCCCGGACCCCCCGGACCCACAGGACCCCCCGACCCCCCGGAACTCCGGGAGACCCGGGAACCCGCGGGATCCCCGGGATCCCCGGATTCCCCGAAGCCCGCAGCGACGGGAAGGGCCGGGGTCGCGCGAGGTGAAGCGCGCCCGCTCTCAGTGAGTCAGGCGAGCGCGCTGATTCGGCAGGCGCTCGAGGAGGGGATCCCCGCGCCACTCCGCGTCGTCGGCGAGCTCAGCGGGCTCGCGATGCGGAACCACTGGTACTTCTCCCTCAAGGACGAAGGAGCGGTCCTCTCCTGCGTGGCGTGGGCTTCCTCGGCGGCGCGCTTCGGCTTCGTTCCGCGCGACGGCGAAGAGGTGATCGCGACGGGACATGTGTCGCACTACGCGCCGCAGGGCCGGACGCAGTTCTACGTGACGCGGCTCGCGCAGCTCGGCGCCGGGGCGCTGATGCAGCGCTTCCGGGCGATGTGCGAGGAGCTCCGCGCACTGGGGTGGTTCGAGGATGCGCGGAAGCGACCGCTGCCGGCGCTGCCGCGGCGGATCGCGGTGATCACGTCGCGCGGCGGGGCGGCGCTTCAGGATGTCCTTGATACGGCGCGGCGGCGCTGCCGCGCCGTCGGGCTGACGATCGTCGACGTGCGCGTCCAGGGGGAGGGAGCCGCCGCGCAGGTGGCGGCGGCGATCGCGGGAGTGAACCGGCATCGGGCTGCGCTGGGGGTCGATGCCATCCTGGTGACGCGCGGCGGCGGATCGATCGAGGATCTCTGGGCGTTCAACGAGCGCATCGTCTCGGAGGCGACCGTGAAGAGCGCGCTCCCGGTCGTCGCTGCGATCGGACACGAATCGGACACCACCGTGATCGAGCTCGTCGCCGACCTGCGCGCCGCGACGCCGACGCAGGCGGTGATGCGCCTCGTCCCGGATGCAGGGGAGCTGCTCCGGCAGGTCGACCACCTCGGTCGACGGCTCGCGCTGCTCCTGAGCCATCGGCTCGATCGCGAGCGCCGCAGGCTCGCGGCGCTCGAACGCCACGAGCTCCTGCGGTCGCCCGGGGCCGCGATCGCGCGGCACCGCGAGCGCGCCGACGCGAGGGCTCGCCGCCTCCGCTCCGCGGCGAGGCTGCGCCTTGCCGAGGGGCGGCGGCTGATCGACGCGCTCGCCGCGGCGCTGGAGCGCATCCGCCCGGCGGCTGCGCTGGCGAAGGCGCAGGGGCGCGTCGAGGTCGCGGAGGCCCGCCTGGGAGCGGCGATCCGCGCGCGGGTGCAGCTCGGCGCGCTGGGGCTGGCAGGGCTCGATCGCCAGCTTCGCGCCGTCGATCCCACCCGCGTGCTCGCGCGCGGTTACTCGATCACCGCACGCGAGGACGGCACCGTGCTGCGCCGCGCACGCGACGCGGAGCCGGGGACGCGGCTCGTGACCGAGCTGGCCGAAGGGCGCGTCCACTCGGTGGTCACCGCCGAGTCCCGTGCGTGACCTCGGGCCCGGGGCCGCCTCCGCCGGCTCGCGGGAAGCTCCGGCTGCCGGCGGCCCTCAGGAGGCGCCGCGGACTCCCGGCTCGGCGCCCGCCGCGATCTCCTCGAGGTCGTCGAGTCCAGACTCTCCGCGCAGGAAGGCGCGGACCACCGGGTCCCGGCTGGCCTGGAGCTCTTCGGGCGTCCCCTCGAGCCTGACCTTGCCCTCGTGGAGCATGACCATGCGATCGGCGATCTTGAACGCGCTGGCGAGATCGTGCGTCACGACGATCCCGGTGACGTGCAGCGTGCGCTGGAGGCGCAGGATGAGCTCGTTGATGACGTCCGAGCGGATTGGATCGAGCCCCGTCGTCGGCTCGTCGTAGAGGATCAGCCGCGGCTGGAGCACGATCGCCCTGGCGAGCGCGATCCGCTTGCGCTGGCCGCCCGAGAGCTCGGCGGGCATCTTCGATTCCGCATCGGCGAGGCCGACCATCTCGAGCACCTCGCGGACGCGCTGGGCACGGGCCGCGGCGCTGAGACCGGTGTGCTCGATGAGGGGAAACGCGACGTTCTCGACGACGGTCATCGAGTCGAAGAGCGCCGACTGCTGGAAGAGGAAGCCGATCTGACGCCGGATCGGGACAAGCCTCGCATCGCTGAGCCCGTCGACGCGGGAACCGTCGAAATAGACCGCGCCGCGGTCGGGCGCGATCAGCCCGACGATGAGCTTGAGCATCACGCTCTTGCCGCAGCCGGATGCTCCGAGGACCACCGTGACCTTCTCGCGCGGCACTGCGAGATCGAGGCCGCGGAGGACCGTGAGCGGACCGAAGGACTTCCACACCCCCTCGAGCCGGACGAGATCCTGCCGCTCGACGGAGCGACTCTCCGACCGATTCGGTGCCGTGGAGCCATCAGGGCCCTTTGGGCCATCAGGGCCCTTTGGGCCATCAGGGCCCTTTGGGCCCGTGGAGCCATCAGGGCCCTTTGGGCCCGTGGAGCCATCAGGGTCCCTTGGCCCCGTGGAGCCATCAGGGCCCTTGGGGCCGCCGGGGAGCGGCGTTGCGCGGTCGTTCATCGCCGGGATCGCGGCTCCATGCGGGCGATGGTACACGGCGACCGCGCCCGGCCGGATCGCCCGTGCGGTGGGTCAGTCAGCCGCCCCGGGTTCGATCGGGACTCAATCGGGACTGAATCGGCCGCGGCCGTCGCTACGATTGCGGCTCTCACCGATGCGACAGCTCGAAGCTCCGCGAATCGTGCACGTCGGTCCCATCTTCGCGGTGGAGCGGCGCGTCTACGCGGTCGACGAGCCGGCGGCGCCCGAGGCGGGGGGCGCGATTCGCGATGGCGCTCCGCATCGGACCCTGTCCGATGGAGGGAGCGCGGCCGGAGCCGACGCGATCTCGGAAGCCGCGCCCGAGGCGGGGCTCGCGGTCACGGTGGCTTCCCCGACGGTCGCTTCCCCCGGGGTGTGCGATTCCAGCTCCGGCGGGGAAGCCGAGCCCCGTTCGGCGCGGGGCGGCGCTGCGCCGGTGATCCGCGACATCGTGCGGCATCCGGGCGCGGTCGCGGTGGTCGCGGCGCTCGACGACGGTCGCCTCGTCCTTGTGCGCAACTTCCGAGTCGCCGTCGACGCCTGGCTGGTCGAGCTCTGCGCGGGCAAGCTCGAGTCCGGCGAGGAGCCCGCCGACGCCGCCCGACGCGAGCTCGAAGAGGAGACCGGCTACGCCGCGCGGAGCATCGTTCCGATGGGGAGCTTCTACACCTCGCCGGGCTTCGCGGACGAGCGGATGCACCTCTTCGCGGCGAGCGGGCTCACTCCGGTCCCGCAGCGGCTGGAGCGAGGCGAGCAGATCGAGGTCGTGCGGCACACCTTCGATGAGCTGCTGGCGATGATCGACAGCGGCGAGCTTCGCGACGGCAAGACCATCGCGGGGCTCATGCTCTGGTCCCGCCGGAGCCGGGCATGAGTTCCGGTGGCTGGCGCCCGGGTGCGGACAGCGAGGGCGACGAGAGCGACCGCCGAGCGGGCGGGTGGGGACGGCTGCGCCCGACCCTCGACGACCCGATGTCATGGTCGGTCCCCGTGGCGCGGGTGGCTCGGATCGCCGTCCGGCTGCACCTCTTCTTCATCCTCTTCATCGCGATCGAGCTCTTCAAGGCCGGCTTCGCAGCCACCGACCGGGGCGGGGCCGCGACGCTCGGCGTCGGGCCCACGCTGGTCCTGCTGACCTGCTTCTTCTGGAGCGTGCTGCTCCATGAGTTCGGCCACTGCCTTGCCAGCCGCGCCGGCGGCGGCGAGGCGGATGAGATCATGATGTGGCCGCTCGGCGGCCTCGCCTCATGCAGGCCGGCTTCGAACTGGCTCGCGCATGCGGCGACGGCCGCGTGCGGACCGCTGGTCAACCTGCTGATCCTCGGCATCACCATTCCGGTGCTCGGAAGCGCGACCGGACGCTGGCTGGGGGTGGCGATCCCCTCCCCCTTCTCCCTCAGCGGGATCGAGCCGCTGCGCGGCTCGTGGTGGCTGATGGCGGTCTACCTGCTGGGGTGGACCAATCTCGTGCTCCTGCTCTTCAACCTGCTGCCGGTCTTTCCGCTCGACGGGGGGCGGATTCTCCAGGCGCTGCTCTGGCCGCGGCTCGGCTACACCGCCGCGCTGCGAGCGGCGATCCGCGCCGGCTACGTCGGCGGGCTGGCGATTCTCGTCCTCGGCGTCGTCCGCAACGAAGTGCTCCTGCTCCTGGTGGCGCTCTTCGGACTGGTCACCTGCCGTCAGGAGATGCGCCGGCTCGAGTGGACGCAGGAGACGCTGGGCTTCGACCCCGGCGCCGAGTGGGTTCCGGAGGGCGGGCTCGACGACCCTGCCGAGTCGGCGCGACCGGACCCCGAATCAGGCCGCCGCGAGCGCGAGGCGCGGCGCCGCGCCGAGGAGGCCGAGGAACTCGACCGCATCCTCCTGAAGATCAACGAGCGCGGGCTTTCCGGCCTCACGGCGCGAGAGCGCCGCATCCTTCGCGAGGCGACCGAGCGGCGACGGCGCGAAGGCGAGGGGTAGGACGCCGCGGCGCAGCGCTGCCTTGCGGGCCGGTTCCGCCGGCCCCGCACCTGCGGTCCAGCGCGGCAGGGACGGCGCTGCTGACCGCACGCATCCGCTGCCATACCCTCCGCCACGCATGGGTCTTGCCGATCGACCGTACCTTCGTCCCGATGCCGCCGGCCACCACTTCGGAGCGGCGGGGCGGCGCATCAGCGTCAGCACGTGGCTGATCATCATCTGCGTCGCGGTCTTCGTCCTCGATACGTTCCTGCCGCTGCGCTGGGTTCCGACGGGCGTGTGGACGCCCGCTCCCGGCGTCGATCCTTCGCTCGTCGAGCGACCCCGGCTCGGCGACCGCGTCGTCGAGTCGCGGCGGGATGTCGTCGATCCGCGGACGAAGCAGGTCAGGACGGTCGACGTCCGCGAGCGCGTCCTCGAGGACCGCTCCGGCAAGCCGATCGGGATGGCCCTGCTGCGGCCGATGCGATTCATCGAGAGCTGGGGCCACTTCTCGACGGACGAGCTGATCCACGGCTGGGGATGGTGGCGCGTCATCAGCTTCCAGTTCCTGCACGATCACTCGATCCTCGTGCATCTGCTCTTCAACATGATGGGCCTCTGGTTCTTCGGCCCGCTCGTGGAGAGCTACCTCGGCGGCAAGCGCTTCCTCGCCTTCTACCTGCTCTGCGGGATCTGCGGCGCCCTGATGTACCTGCTGCTGAACCTGCTCGGGTACGTCGGCACCCAGCTCTTCGGACCCGTCTTCGCGCGGATGCCGTTCCTCCTCTTCAACGACATCCGCACGCCCCTGATCGGCGCTTCCGCGGGGGTCTTCGGCGTGCTCATGGCGGGGGCGTACCTTGCACCGCGGCAGATCGTGCTGCTCTTCTTCATCATCCCGATCCGCTTCTCGGTGCTCGCCTACTGCCTCGTGGCCCTCTCGCTGCTCTCCCTGGCCTTCTCGCTGCGGAACGCCGGGGGCGAGGCGGCGCATCTCGGCGGCGCGATCGCAGGGTTCTACTTCATCCGTCACCCGCACCGGCTGCATGGGTTCTTCGACATCCTCGGGCGCGTCGACCCGACCTCGCGCAGCGCCAAGGCGAGGCGCTCGGGAAGCCGCGAAGCGGGCCTCCCCGGGACGCGCGAAGCGCGGGGGCGCGGCTCCGCGGCGCGCCCCGGTCCGGTGCGCGGCGAGGAGATCGACCGGATCCTCGACAAGATCAGGGTCTCGGGAATGGCGAGCCTGACCAACGCGGAGCGGCAGACGCTCCGCGACGCGGCATCGCAGTGAACGAGGCGGAGCCGGGCGAGCCGTCGGCGCCGGCTCACGGCGCCGCGGACGACGGAGCTTCCGCAGCTTCCATCGACGAGAGCATGCGGTCGATCTCAGCGAGCTGCTCCATCAGCCGAGCCCGGCGCGACCTGGCGCGCTCGAGTTCGTCGCGGCGCGACGCATCGTCGCCCGCCCCCTCGCCGACGGCGACGAAGGCGCCGTGGTCGATGCGGTGGCGCAGCGCCGTCAGCGCCGCCGCGAGCTGCCGGTCGGAGAGCGCGCTCTCGATCCACGCGGGATCGTCCCAGCGGGCGCGATCCTCTTCGGCCGCGTCGCGACCGGCCGGGGTCTCCGAAGCGGGCGCGGGAAGGCCGGCTTCGCCCCGAGCCGGTCGGTCCGCACTTCGGGAACCCTCTGCGGCATCGGGACCCTCTCGGCGCCGGAGATCCGCGCCGCTGCCGCGGCGCCCGGCGGCGGGGACCTCCCAGCGCCGCAGCGCCTCCGCACGCGCCGCGTACTCCGCGTCGCTCATCGGAACGTGAAAGCCCTCGTCCGGATCGACGCCCCACGTCGTCGCCTCGGGCAGCCTCTCGATCACGCGGCCGGAGGGAGTCTCCCAGCGTGCGGTGGTGAGCTTGAGCAGCCCGAACTCCTGCGGGAGCGGGCGCAGCTCCTGCACCGATCCCTTCCCGAACGTCCTCGTGCCGAGGATCACGGCGCGGCCATGGTCGCGAAGCGCTCCTGCCACCACCTCGCTTGCGGAGGCCGAAGCGCCGTTGACCAGCACGATCATCGGTCCGGCGTAGCCGAGCTCGTCATCGGCGTCGGCCACGAAGGAGGCGCCGCCGCGCGGCCGGACCTCGACGATGCGCCCCGCCGCGAGGAACCGGTCCGCCACCGCAACCGCCGATCCGAGCGACCCTCCGCCGTTGAAGCGCAGGTCGAGGATCAGTCCCTCCAGTTCGCCGCCGAGCTCGGCCGCGGCCGCCGCGAGCGCTGCGCGGAGGTCGACTGCCGAGCGCTCGGTGAACTGCGAGAGGCGCACATACGCGATGCGCCGCTGCGGATCGAGCCCCCAGCGCCAGCCCTCCCCGGCGGTCGCGCCGCGGCGCTCGAGTCCGCGCACGGAGGACGCGGCGATCCGGCGACGGACGATCTCCAGCCTCCGCTCTTCGCCCTCCGGGCTTCGCAGGTCGATCGTGACGGTCGTGCCGGGCTCGCCGAGGAGCAGGGGGGCGCACTCGGCGGGAAGTCGGTCGCGCGTCGAGACGCCGTCGATGGCGAGGATCAGGTCGCCCGCGCGCACGCCCGCCTCCGCCGCGGGCGAGTCTTCCAGCGGCGTGACGACGAGCAGCCATCCGTCGCGGGCGTCGATCTCGGCGCCGATCCCGGCGTAGGTCGCGTTGACGGCCTTCTCGAAGGCCGCCGCCCTCTCGGGGGGAATCCACACCGTGTGCGGATCCGCCGAGGCGGTTGCGATCGCCTCGAGGATCGCGCGGCGCATCGCATCGTCCGAGGGGGGCTCGACGAGATCGCGCTCGAGAATCTCCCGTGCCACGATCGCGGGGGCGAACCACTCCACTCGCGCCGCGGTCGAGATGAGCGTCGCCGAGAGCAGCGCCACCGTGGCCGCCCAGACGGTCAGGAGCGTCAGGAGGAAGAGCGTTCGGCGGGAAGGCATCGCGGGACGAGGCGCCGGTGCGGACGGGGTCTCCGGCCCTCGATCGGCGCTCGGTTCGGAACCCGTCTGGATCGAGCGGCGAAGGGAGCGGAGTCGCGAGAGTAGACTCACGGGACCGCTCCGAGTACCACTGCATGAGTCAAATGCAAGGCCGCCAGGATCTTCGCGTCGCCGCCGAGCCGGCCGTCCTTGTCCATGTCCGCCTCCCGGGAGGCCCGGAGGGGGCCGCGCAGGAGGATCCTTTCAGGGAACTGCGCGCGCTCGCGGAGACCGCCGGGGCCGAGGTCGTGGGCCTCCTCGAGCAGGGCCGGAGAGCGCCGCGCCCGTCGACGTATCTCGGCAAGGGGAAGGTCGACGAGCTTGCGGCGATGGTCAAGGAGCTGAAGGCGCGAGTCGTGATCTTCGACAACGACCTGGCGCCGAACCAGATCCGCGATCTGGAGAAGGCGGTCTCCTGCAAGGTCATCGACCGCAGCGAGCTGATCCTCGACATCTTCGCGGGCAGGGCCTCGACGCGCCAGGCGAAGCTCCAGGTCGAGATCGCCCAGCTCGAGTACACCGCGCCGCGGCTGCGGGCGATGTGGTCGCACCTCGGGCAGGTCACTGGCGGGGCGCCCGTCGGCGTCGGCACGCGCGGGCCGGGCGAGACCCAGCTCGAGACGGACCGCCGCCTCGTCCAGCGGCGCATCGACCAGCTCAAGCGCGAGCTCGCCGAAGTGCTCGCGCGGACGCGCCGCCAGGTCGAGGAGCGGCGGCTCGACCACTTCACCGTCGGGATCGTCGGCTACACCAACGCGGGCAAGAGCACGCTCTTCAACGCGCTCACCGCAGGCGGCGCCTTCGCCCACGACCAGCTCTTCGCGACGCTCGGAACCCGGCTCGAGCAGTGGAATCTCGGCGGCGGGAACAGCGCGATCCTCTCGGACACCGTCGGTTTCATCAGGGACCTGCCGCACCATCTCGTCGCGAGCTTCCGATCGACGCTCGAGGAGACCGTGCTCGCGCACCTGCTGCTGGTGGTCGTCGACGCCGCCGATCCCGAGGCGGAGCTCCAGCGCGCGACGGTCGAGCGCGTGCTCGGCGAGATCGGCGCCGACACGCAGCCGCGGCTGCTGGTCCTGAACAAGATCGACCGGCTCGATCCCGGGCAGGCGGCTGCGCTCCTCGCCAGGCATCCGGAGGCGATTCCCATCAGCGCCCGGACGGGGGAGGGCCTCGAGCTGCTCCGGGCGCTCGCCCTTCCGCACATGCTCGGGCCGGTGCGCGAGGTTCGCGCCGCGGTCCCGCTCGCGGACGCGCGGACGATCGACTTCCTCGAGAAGCGCGCCGAGGTGCTCGAGCGGCGCTACGCGGGCGCCGAAGGGGCGGAGGAGGGCGGTCCGCCGCCGAGCGTCGAGCTCCTCGTCCGGCTCGGAAGGCGGCAGCTCGAGCAGCTTCTGGCGCGCGGAGCGGCGATCGAGCTCGACGGGCTTGACGCCCGCAGCTATCTCGAGGCGTGGAGAGGCGGCGAGGCCCGGCGCCGCCCGCGGGTCCGGCCGCACGATCGGCACGAGCTGATGCAGCGGCCGGCGGCGGCGGCGATCGGCGACGGGCCGATCGCGGGATCGGGTTCGGCCGAGGATGCCTCCCGCGTCGACCGACAAGGCCGATCATGAACGTCAGGGCTCCCGTCGACGGCTCGCCGACCGCTTCCTCCCTCCCGGAGCGCTGGCCCGGCCTGCTCGACGCCGCTGCGGGATGGCGCAGCGATCCGGAACTGGCGCCGATCGCTGCGCGGCTCTTCGCCGGCCGCGATCCTGAGACGGTCGCGACCGCTGCGGCGGAGGCGGTCGTCGCCCGGCGCCTCCGCGAGCGAGGCTGTGCGCTCCGCACCGAGATTCCCACTCCGGCGGGCCGGAGCTGCGACTTCGAGGTCCGGCGCGACGGCTGCGTGTTCTACCTCCACGTCAAGCGACTGCGCCCGCGCTGGGAGTTCACCCCGCTGCTGGTTCCCGATGCGGTGCGCGTCCTCGAGCGCATCGAGCGCCCGCTCGTGGTGGCCCTGCGCTGGCGCGAGCGACTTCAGCTTCCGGAGATGCGGAGGCTGCTCGCAGAGGCGGCGAGCTTCATCGAGGCCGCCCAGCTCGGCGAGGAGATGCTCCTGCGCGACGAGGCGGGCGAGGAGCTCGGATCCTGCCGCATCCTTGCCGCCTCGGAGGGGCCGACGGTCTCCCTCGTCATCGGGCTGCCGAGGGAGTTCGGCGACGCCCTGCACCGCGTGCAGCGGCTGCTCCGCAAGGCCTTCGCCCAGTTCATGCCCGGGGCAGTCAACGTCGTGGCGATCGTCGGCGAGTCCGACGAACGCCGGACGGTGGAGACCGCGCTGCTCGGCTCCCCGGCCGAGCGCTGGGATCTGCTCCCGAGGCGCGGCGAGCGGATCGCGCTCGGCCGCGCCGACGACGGCTTCTGGCACGGGGGGCGATTCGCCGAGAGCCACGCCGTGGCATGGTGCCGCGTGAACGCCGAGGGCGAGCTCGCGGAGTCGTCGACCTGGTTCCGGCAGATCGGCGCTCCGTCGCCTCCGCTGCGAGGGCTGCTCTCGGAGCTCTTCGGCCGCTGAGGCGTCGAGCGGGAGACCGCGCTGCGGCAGGCTCCGTCGGGGCCGCCGGCGTGCGCGGGTCACTTGCGGCCGTACGCGCGGCCGTCGTCCGAAGCGCGCCACTTGAGGTAGGCGGTGTTGAGAACGGCGAAGCCTCCGGGCGTCGGGTAGTCGCCGGTGAAGTACCAGTCGCCGGCGTGCTCGGGCATCGCCGCGCGCAGACCCTCGACGGACTGGTAGATGATCTCGATGCCCCCGGTCCAGCGCAGGTGCCGCGAGCGCACCAGCTCGGCGACCTTGCGTTCGAGGCAGTGCAGGGGAAAGGGCTCGTAGATCGCCCGGACGTGGTTGACCATGCGCGCGGCGGGAAGGTGGGCCTGGGCGCGGCAGCGCGCCTCGACCTCCTCCAGGAGCGCCGCCCGGCCCGACTCGTGCAGCAGCGCCACCGCGGCCTCGAAGGCGATGAAGCGGCCAAGCTGGCTCATGTCGATCCCGTAGCAGTCCGGATAGGCGATCGGCGGAGCGCTGCTGACGACGATGATCCGCGCCGGCTCGAGCCGCGCCAGCATCGTGATGATCGACTCGCGCAGCGTCGTGCCGCGGACGATGGAATCGTCGACCACGACGAGCGCATCCTCCGGGCCGACGGTGCCGGGAGTGATGTCGTAGACGTGCGAGACGAGGTCGCGGCGGGCGGCGTCGTGGGTGATGAAGGTCCGCAGGCGCTGGTCCTTGTGCGCGGCCTTCTCGCGGCGCACGGCGACCCGGGCCAGCGCGTCGACGTCCGCCGAGGTCGCCGTGCCCGCGGCCATCCGCTTCCGCAGCGTCGCCGCCGCGCGTTCGCGAGCGAGCCGCTCGACTCCCTCGGTGAGCCCGGCGTACGCGATCTCGGCGGTGTTGGGGATGAAGGCGAAGACGGCGCGATCCAGGGAACCGCCGCGGGTCTCGATCGCCTCGAGGACGCGCGGCGCGAGCGACGCCCCGAGGGCGGTGCGCTCGCGGTGGATGTCGCGGTCGTTGCCGCGGCTGAAGTAGATCCGCTCGAAGGTGCAGCGCCGCGTCGGAAGCGGCTCCGCGAACCGCTCGACGGTCAGCTCGCCGTCGCGGCGCACGGCCAGCACGTGACCCGGCTCGAGCTCGCGGATCGACTCCGGAGGCACATCGAAGACCGTGACCAGCGCCGCGCGCTCGCTCGCGACCGCGACGGCGTCGTCGTCGAGATGCCAGAAGCAGGGCCGGATCCCTGCCGGGTCGCGGCAGACGAAGAAGTCGCCGTTGCCGAGCAGGCCGCCGAGCGTGTATCCGCCGTCCCAGTCTGCCGAGGCCTTCGAGAGGATCCGCGGAATGCTCAGCTCGCGGGAGATCGCCTCCGCGAGCGGGCGGCCATCGAGCTGCCGGAAGGACTCCGGGCCCATGACGGCGTGGAGCCGCTCGTGCTCGCGGTCGAGGCTGTACCCGAGGCGTTCGAGAACCACCTGCGTGTCCGACTCGCCGACCGGATGCAGACCGTACTGGACGAGCCGGTCGAAGAGCTCGGCCGCGTTGGTCATGTTGAAGTTGCCCGCCAGCGCGAGGTTGCGGCTGGCGACCGTGTTGCGCCGCAGGAAGGGATGGCACGCGTCGGCAGTCCGGCCGCCGAAGGTGCCGTAGCGCAGGTGCCCGAGGTACGCCTCGCCGAGGAATGGGATGCGCCGCTTCAGCGCGAGCGCGTCGAGGGCCCGGGCGGACTTCTCCCCCAGCTCGAGAAACTCCTCGAGGGCGTCGTCGTAGAGCCGCTCCGCAGGATTGCGCTTGGCCGTGCGGACGCGGTCGATGAAGGTCTCCCCCGGCGGCATGTCGAACTTGACCACCGCCATCCCGGCCCCGTCCTGGCCGCGGTTGTGCTGCTTCTCCATCAGCAGGTAGAGCTTCCGAAGTCCCCAGCCGAGATCGTCATGGACGTCGCGGTAGTGCTCGAGCGGCCTGCGAAGCCGGACCATCGCGAGACCGCACTCGTGCTGGAGCTGGTCGGACATCGTGAGCGGCGATCGTAGCTGCTGCCGCGGACGCGGCATCTCCGGCATCGGCAGCGCGATCGGAGTTCTTCGGAGCCGCGGAGGCCGGCCGGGCGCTCACCGCGCGCCGGCCCCCGCTCGGGGTCGCTCTGCGCCGGCGCGCGGCCTCCGCCTCTCCGCCGCATGGGCAAGGATGCGGTTCGCCGCCGACGGCGCCACGCGCATGCCCACCCCCGAACCCGCCCCCGAGTCCGACCCCGACTCCGCCCTTGAGTCACCCCTTGAGTCACCCCGGGGGCCCGATCCGGACCGCGTCCTGACGTGGGCCTCGCTGCTCGCCCGCTGGATCGACTTCGCCCGCGGCGCCGCCGCGCTGCCTGCGGATGCCGACGGCCGGCGCTGGCGTTCGGCGGTGCCCTCGATCATCGAGCTGCACGCGCTCGCGCTCGCGCTCGACGAACTGATCGCGCTTCCCGAGCGCGAGCGCGACGTCGCCCGCGACCGCGCTTCGGTCCAGATCGCCGCGGCCGCGGCCCGCCTCTCGGCGCTCTGGCACGGCGAGGAGTTCCCGGCGGCGCTGCGCGCGCTTCGAGACGACGCGCTTGACGCCCTCGCCCGCGCCGCATGGGCCGGGGCGCGAGAGCTGCGCTGGGATGGTCCCGGCGCGCTCGTGATGCCGGAGCTCCCCGCGACGGCCGCGATCCTCGCCGGGGAGGACTCGGCCGGGACGTACGTCGTCGCTCCCCCCGGGACGCTGGTCATGCCAGGAGCTCCGGCCGCGTGGTGGATCGGTCGCGGCGATCCGTCGCTGCCGGAGGGAAGCCCCGGGCTGACCGTCGCGCCGATCTCCGTGCCGCGGCAGGTCTACCGCGCCCTCGATGAGGCAGGTTGCGCCGTCGAGGACGTGATGGCCCCGATGACCGCGCCGCTGCTGCCGGGGCTGCCGCTCCTAGTGGCGCTGCTCGAGCGCGGCACGAGGGTGGGCAGCTTCCCGCTCCCCCGGGAGGCGTGGGCGGAGCTCCAGCGCCGCGCCGTGGGCGAGCGCCTCCTGCCGGTGCGTCACTTCGAGCCCGGGGGGACCGCCGAAGGGCGGAGGTGAATCGAGCGGTCGCTCCCCGCGCCCCGCAGGGGCGCTCAGCCCGGGCGACCCGAGCATGGCCCGGCGCCGGCCGCCGCGCCGACGATGCCCGCTCCCGGGTGCGTCGAGGGGCGCGCGGAGAGCGCGCGCAGCGGCGTCGGCTCATGCTGGTGCGCGATCGTCACCAGCGGCGCGAGGTCGGGCAGCGCCGCATCAACGAGCGACCGGACGATCGACGGGTCGTTGCACTGCCGCGAGAGATGCAGCAGCGTGACCGCCCGAAGCCGACTGCGCCGGGCGATGGCGGCGATCGCCGCGACGCATTCAGCGTTGGAGAGATGCCCCCGGCCTCCCATGATGCGCCGGCGCAGGAACTCCGGTCGCGGCGCTCGCTCCTGAAGCGTCGGGTCGTAGTTGCTCTCGAGCAGCAGGGCATCGAGATCCACGAAGGCCGCGAGCAGCGCCTCCGGGACGCGCCCGAGATCGGTGGCGAGGCCGAGCCGCGTTCCCGCCGCCTCGATGACCCAGCCGGTGGTGCCGCTTTCGTCGTGGGGGAGCCCGACCGGTTCGATCGTGATCGTGCCTGCATCGTCATCGCTCTCGTCGATGGCTGCGAGGCCCTCCTCCACGACGCGGAGCCTCCGCGGGCGGAACCCGACGCGCTCGGCCTCGCGAAGGTGGCGCCGGTGCAGATGGACGACGATCGAGTCGCAGGCGGCGAGGTGCGACGCCCAGCCGCGATCGAGGTGATCTCCGTCGAGATGGGTCATCACCACGTCCGTCACGGCGGCCGGCGAGAGGCCGACGCGACCGAGGCGATCGCGCGTCGGGCGCCGACCAAGCCCGCAGTCGAAGAGGATCACGCGCTGCGGCGCCGGGCTGCCCGTTCCGGCAGGTCCATCGGACGCGCCGGCGCCGGGCGGGGGACGCAGATCGAACAGCCCGCCGGATCCGGCGGCAGGGCCCCTGAGAACGGCTTCGGAAGCGCTCCGGCCCGGCGCGGGCATCCGACGCGCGGCGACCCTCACGGCGGTGCAGTTGCCGCGCGAGCCGCTTCCGAGGACTGAGTACGCCAGCGTCATGCGCTCTCTGCGGCACCGGGGTCCGTCTCGGGACCGCTCATCGAGACCGTGCCGCGGCGGCTGCTGACGGCGGTCGCCGGACAGATTCCGCGTCGGCTTGACTCGATGAACTCGATGTACTCGCGCACGGTCGGCTCGTCGATCCGCGTCCGGAGCGCCGCCAGCGCTCCGCGCGGCGCGGTGCCCCGGCGATAGAGCGTCGAGTAGACCCATCGGACCGCCTCGATCGTCGCGGAGTCCGCGCCGCTGCGCCGGAGTCCGACGAGGTTGATGCTCCCGACGACGTTGATGCCGGTGAGCGTGAAGAAGGGCGGAACGTCGCGGCCGGTGCCGACGCCCCCCGAGAGCATGGCGCCGCGGCCTATCCGGCAGAACTGATGAACCATGCATCCGCCGCCGATGATCACCCGGTCGCCGAGGAGCACGTGGCCGCCGAGGGCGGCGCCGTTGGCGAGGATGCAGCCGTCGCCGACCTGGCAGTCGTGCCCCGCATGGGAGCCGGCCATGAAGTAGTTGCGGCTGCCGATCGCGGTCGGGCGCTCCTGTGAAGTGGCGCGGTGGAGCGTGACGTTCTCGCGAAAGACGTTCTCGTCGCCGATGACCAGTCCGGCTCCCGGTTCCTCGGGATGGAACTTCAGGTCCTGCGGCGCCATGCCCAGCGCCGCGAAGGGATAGACGGTGTTGCGGGCGCCCAGTCGCAGCGGGCCTTCGAGCCAGCAGCGTCCGATCAGGCGCGTGCCCGGGCCGATGGCGATCGGTCGTCCGAGGGGTCCGCGGAGGACGCAGCCCGGGCCGACGACTACGTCCTCGGCACACTCGATCTCGCCCTCGAGGATCGCCGTCGGATGGATCGACGCCATGCTCCGAGTGTACCGGCGCTCGAGCCCGGCACCGCCCGCGGCGCGTCGCCCGGACGGCGCCTCCGCGATGGGGCGCGCGGCGCCCGAGCCGAGCGCGCCGTGCGTCCTCCCCGATGCGGCGCGGGGCGCCCGGTATAGTGACCGTCCGCCGGTTGGGCGTGCGCCCTGCACACGCCTTTCACGCGCGATCCGCACCCTGCGCCAGCGCGGGCTTCGCCCGTCCCTCGGAGAGCGGTGAGGCTTCGCGCCCGGCCGGCTCGGTCGATCCATCCGCCACAAGCCCCCGAAGAGGGAAGTCAGAGAGGGAGCCCCCCAATGCCGAAGTACACCACGGAGGACATCCGCAACATCGCCGTCGTCGGGGGGCCGGGGACCGGAAAGACGACGCTGGTCGAGGCGATGCTCGCCGCCGCCGGCGCCATCGGACGGGCCGGCCGCGTCGAGGACGGCACCACGCTCTGCGACTATGACGACATCGAGAAGGAGATGAAGCACTCCCTCGACAGCGCCCTGGTCCACTTCGACTACGGCGGAGCGCACATCAATCTCATCGACACGCCGGGCTCCTCGGACTTCCTCGGCAAGGCGATCGGCGCCTTCCCGGCCGTCGAGACGGTGATGGTCGTGATCGATGCGGCGGCCGGCGTCCATCAGGTGACGCAGCGGCTGATGAAGATCGCGCAGGAGCGCAACCTCCCGCGGATGATCGTGGTCAACCGCATCGACGCCGCCGAGGATCTCGCGCAGGTCGTCGCCGACATCAAGGAGGCCTTCGGCAACATCTGCCTTCCGGTGAATCTCCCCGCCGACGGCGGCAAGCGCGTGGTCGACTGCTTCCGCAACACCGCGGGCGAGAGCGACCTCGGCGCGGTGGACGACTTCCACACCGCGATCCACGAGCAGATCATCGAGGTCGACGAGGAGCTGATGCAGCGCTATCTCGAGCAGGGCAAGGTCGCCCACGCCGACCTGCACGCCCCCTTCGAGAAGGCGCTCCGGGAGGCGCACCTGGTCCCGATCTGCTTCACCGCCGCCCGCGACGGCATCGGAGTGAAGGAGCTGCTCGACGTGATCGTCGGGCTCTGCCCCAACCCGACGGAGGGCAATCCGCGTCCCTTCGAGTACGACCGCGACGGCACCACGCATGCGCTCGCCCCGATCGCCGATCGGACGAAGCCGCTGCTCGCCCACGTCTTCAAGGTCTCGGCCGATCCCTACGTCGGCAAGCTCGCGGTGTTCAAGGTGCACCAGGGCAGCCTCGGGCACAACGTCCAGCCGAAGCTCGACGACGGGCGCAAGCCCATCCGCGTCTCGCACGTCTTCAAGCTCCAGGGCAAGGCCCATGCCGAGGTCGACGAGATCATCGCCGGCGACATCGGGGCCTGCGCGAAGATCGACGAGATCCACACCGACAGCGTGCTGCACGACGGCACCATCGGCGAGCACATCCACCTCCGTCCGCTGCCGCTGCCCCGCCCGATGTACGGCCTCGCGATCGAGGGAGCCAACAAGAACGCCGAGAACAAGCTCGGCGAGGCGCTGGCGAAGATGGCCGGAGAGGACCCGACCTTCGAGATCGATCGCGTCGCGGCGACGCATCAGCTCGTCATCCGCGGCCTCGGCGAGCTCCATCTGAGGGTCAAGCTGCGGCTGCTCAAGGACCGCTACGGCGTCGAGGTGCGCACCGAGCAGCCCAAGGTCGCGTACAAGGAGACGATCACCGCCAAGGCCGACGGGCACCACCGCCACAAGAAGCAGACCGGCGGCGCCGGTCAGTTCGGCGAGGTGTTCCTCCGGATCGAGCCGCTGCCGGCAGACCACGCCGAGGGCTTCGAGTTCGTCGACGACACCTTCGGCGGTTCGGTCCCCAGGCAGTTCATGCCGGCGATCGAGAAGGGAATCCGCGGCGTGCTCGCCTCCGGCTGCGTCGCCGGCTATCCGATGCAGGGCGTGCGCGTCGCCGTCTACGACGGCAAGCACCACCCCGTCGACTCCAAGGAAGTCGCCTTCATCACCGCCGGCAAGCGGGCCTTCATCGACGCGGTCTCGAAGGCGAGGCCCGCGCTGCTGGAGCCCTTCGTGAAGCTCGACATCACCATCCCCGCAGACATGATCGGCGACATCGCGGGGGATCTCTCGAGCAAGCGCGGACGGATCCAGGGCACCGAGATGCTCCCGGGCAATCAGGCGGTCGTGAAGGCCGAGGCGCCGCTGAGCGAGGTGATGACCTACGCGAGCACCCTCAAGTCGATGACCGGGGGGGTCGGCTCGTACACCATGGAGTACAGCCACGATGAGCAGGCGCCTCCGAACATCCAGGCATCGGTCGTCGCGGCGTACAAGCCGCACTCGGACGACGACGAGTGAGAGGGAGGGGCGCGGAGCCGGTCCGGAGCGACGGCTCGAGCTCGTGAAGCCCCGAACTTCGACTCCGTGCGGCGCCGCCCCGGTCGGCCGCGGCGGAAGTCGCCGGGCGCTGGAGCGGTGCGACCCCCGGGAGTCCCGGGAGTCGCGGGCCATCGGACGCCCTTCGACGGCGTCGAGCACCCTCGGCAGCGCGGCGCGCGCCGCGGCGCGCATCGCGCCGCGGACTCCCGCCGTCAACTCAGCCTGACCACGAGGACCGTCGCGTCGTCGGCGAGATCCTCCGTGCCTCCGTGCGCGCAGACCGCGGCGATGATCGCATCGGCGATCGCCGCGGGGGCGGCGGCAGGGTCGAGCGCGGCGAGCGTGCGATCGATGCCGAAGAAGTCGAGGTTTCCCGCGGTGGCGTTCGCTCCGCGCTGCTCGATCACGCCGTCGGTGCAGACCAGCAGGCGCGCGTCGCGCGGAAAGGGAATCGTCGCCATGGCGTACTCGGAGTCTTCCGATGCGCAGAGCGGCGGACCGCCCGCCTCGTTGAGGAGCGTCGCCTCGCCGCCGCGGTGGACGAGCCGGGCGTGGCCGTGTCCTGCGTCGACATAGGCGAGCGTCGCGGCGTCCGGATCGACGACCCCCGCCCAGGCGGTGACGAAGCGCTCGCCCCCGGCGCGATCCCAGAGGAACCGGTCGAGCGCCTGGAAGGCCGCTACGAGATCGGCCGACTCGCGGAGGGCGCCGCGCAGGAAGCCCTGGGCGAGGACGCCGAGGACCGCCGCGCCGACGCCCTTTCCCGAGACATCGCCGACGGCGAAGGCGATGCGGCCGTCGGAGAGGGCGACGACATCGCAGAAGTCGCCGCTGACGGTGCGCCCCGGCCGGAACCTCGTCGCCCACTCCGCGCCGCGGAGCGTTCCGAGGGAGGGGGGGCAGATCAGCCGCTGCATCTGCCCTGCGGCCTCGAGCTCGGCCCGGGATTCGACGAGCCGCGCCTCGATCTCCCGGCGCCGGAGACTGCCGAGGGCGAGCGCCGCGAAGCGCGTCAGCGCGATCGCGAAGGCGCGGTCGTCGACGGCGCGGGCGGCGCGGGTCGACGTGATCGAGCGCATCCCGCGATTGTCGACATAGAGCAGGGCGTGCACGGCTCCGGAGATGACAAGCGGGACGCAGAGCGCTTCCGAGATGCCGAGCGAGACGATCGAGTGCTCGTCATCCGTCGGGATGTCGGCGCCGGTCAGCATGACCGTGCTGCCCATGGATGCCTGTCGGAGGATCGACCGGCTGAATCGGAACGAGTCGCCCTGCTGGGTCACCGCCGAGCGGAGGGCGTGGACCTCGACGCTGCCGTTGGAGGCCAGCGGACCGAGCAGGGCCACGTTGGCGAACTGCGTTCCCGCCGCGACCGTCGCGATCACGCGCTCGCCGAGCTCGGCGATGCTCTCGGCGTCGTGGATCGCCTCCGCCGCTTCCATCAGCAGCGAGAGCCGATCGCCCGCGATCGTCGCCTCGGAGTCGCGGATCGTGGTCACGCGCCCCGTCTCCCCCGGCCGGTCCTCCTCGGCGAAGAGCCGCCGCCCGCCGAGGGCGGACTTCCCCACGCCGATCGTGAGCGTCCACGGGCCGATCGTCAGCAGGTCGCCGTCGCGGACGGGAACGGTCCGCCCCGCGACGAGGGTGGCTCCGCTCAGCCGCGTGCCGTGCCGCGAGCCGAGGTCGCAGATCGTCCACGTTCCGGCGATGCGCTCCAGCGCCGCGTGCCTTCGGGAGACGAGCGTCTGCGGATCCTCAAGGACCAGATCGCAGCCGGCGCCGCGGCCGAGGATGTGCGGCGCGCCCGCAGCGAGCTCGGCGCGGAGCTGCCGCGGTCCCGCGATCGACTCGAGCACGAGGTCGTCCGACGACGTCATGGCTCCAGCGTACCGGAGCGCGGCGCGGATCGTGCTCCCGGAGCGCAGGCCTCCTCGTCCGAGCCCTCGCGCGCACGCTCAGCGTCGGCACAGGCGATGCGGTCGGTTCGCTACCATGCCGCCGGTCCAACGCACCGAGGCGCCCGTAGCTCAGTTGGATAGAGCAGCGGTTTCCTAAATCGCAGGTCGGAGGTTCGAGCCCTCCCGGGCGCGTTTCGCCGGCGTCTCCCCCGTGCGTCCCGAACCGCGTTCCGGATCGGGCGACGGGGGGCCGCGAGGGTGCGCATCCCCTCGCCGGCCGAGCCGGCGTCCGGTGATCGACGGCGCCGCTGGAGCGGGGACGCGCTCCTCGTCGCCGCAGCGCCTCCGAGGCGTTCCGAACGGACCGCGCGGCTTCTTGACGGGCGGTCGGACGGTTTGGCGCATAGCGCTCCACCGCCGCTGCGTTCCCGCTGCGTCGCCTCTCCATCCCCCGGGTTTATCCCGCGGGTTTATCCCCCGGGGAGCGGCGCCACGAAGCGACTGAACCAGCTCCCGGTGCCCGCTGCAACCCGTTTCGCCAGACCCACCAACGCCCTCGATGTCACCCCGCGAACGAGCTGAAGTGCCGACTCCGACGAGCGGCATGCCGACGCATCCGGCGGAGGCGGCGCCGCACTCCGGCGCCGCCTCCAGGCCGACCCTCGGGCCGGTTCCTTCGATCGAGCTGGCGATCTCCGGGATGTCCTGCGCCGCCTGCGCCGGCGCCATCGAACGCGGGCTCTCCGCGGTCGATGGCGTGGGTGCGGCGAACGTGAACTTCGCGACCCGTTCCGCGACCGTCCGCGTCAGCCCCGAGACGAGCGATCCCGCTGCGCTTGCGGCGACCCTCGTCGGCGCGGTCGACCGGCTCGGCTACCGTGCGACTGCGACGCGCGTCCCGGACCCCGGCGCGGCGGCGTCGCGCGTGGCGGGTTCCGAGATCGCAGCGCCGGCGTCGGGCGACTCGGCGCAGCGCAGCCAGCCAGGCCACGCGCATCCGGAAGCCGATCGCGCCGGCGCCGTCGATTCCCAACCGGGCCATGCCGCCGCGAGCGGCGAGGCGACTCGAGCGGTGACGAGCGGTGCGGCGCCCGCTGCGCTGCACGATCACGCCGCAGCCGACGACGCCCGGGAGCGATCGCTCCTCCTCCGGCGGACGATCGTGGGGGCGCTCCTCGCCCTTCCGGTGGTCGTCATCGCGATGTCGCACGGAGCGCTCCTCGCGGGAGATGCAGGGCGGTGGGTTCAGCTCGTCCTCACGGTGCCGATCGTGCTCTGGGCGGGCGGACCGATCTTCCGAAGGGCATGGATCGGCCTTCGCCACGCAACGGCGGGCATGGACACCCTCATCGCCCTCGGCACCGGGACGACGCTGGTCTACTCGGCCGTCGCGACGCTCTGGCCCGAGGCCGTTGCCGCCGCCCACGCCGGAGGCGGCGTCGCCGAGCATCCGATCGAGCATGGTCCGCCGGTCTACTTCGAGGCCGCGGCGGTGATCATCGTGCTGGTGAATCTGGGTCGGCTCCTCGAGTCGCGGGCCACGAGCCGGGCGGGCGAGGCCCTGACGCAGCTCATGGGCCTCCAGTCGAAGTTCGCCTCGGTCGAACGGGAGGGAGCGCTCGTCGAAGTCCCGCTCTCGGCCGTCGTCGTCGGCGATGTCGCGGTCGTGCGGCCGGGGGCGCGCATCCCCGTGGATGGCGTGATCGTCTCCGGAAGCTCGGCGGTCGACGAGTCGGCCTTCACCGGCGAGAGCGTTCCCGCCGAGAAGGAGCCGGGAGACGAGGTCTTCGGCTCGACGCTGAACACATCCGGGCTGCTGCGCGTCCGCACGCTGCGCGTCGGCGGAGAGACGGCGCTGGCGCGGATCATCCGGATGGTTCGCGACGCGCAGGGAAGCAAGGCGCCGATCGCGCGGCTCGCCGACCGCGTCGCCGGGATCTTCACGCCGATCGTCCTCGGGATCGCGGTCCTGGCGTTCCTGGGGTGGTGGTGGTTCGGTCCCGAGGGGGCCCGCGGATCGCTCGCCCTGGTGACCTTCGTTTCGGTGCTCGTGATCGCCTGTCCCTGTGCGCTGGGGCTCGCGACGCCGACGGCGATCATGGTCGGAACGGGCCGCGGCGCCGAGCGCGGGATCCTGTTCGCCGAGGCGGCGGCGATCGAGCGCGCCGCCGATCTCGAGATCGTCGCCTTCGACAAGACCGGAACCCTGACCGAGGGGCGACCGGCGGTGCGCAGCACGGTGCCGGTGGCGGGCTTCCCGGAGCAGGAGCTCCTCCGGCTCGCGGCCGGAGCCGAGCGCTCGAGCGAGCATCCGCTCGCCCGCGCCGTGGTCGCGGCCGCCCAGGCACGGGGGATCGAAGCCCCGGCGCCCGATCGCTTCGAGGCGATGGTGGGATTTGGAGTCGAGGCGACGATCGGCGGAACCCGAGTGCTCATCGGGCGTTCAGCGCTGCTGCGTCGCGCCGGGATCGAGCTCGGCGCTGCCGCAGCGATGGCGGAGGGCGTCGAAGCGCGCGGCGAGACGGCGATGATCGTCGCCGTCGACGGGCGCCCGGCGGGCGTGCTCGGCGTGGCGGATGAGGTGCGCCCCGGGGCCGCCCGGGCGATCCGGCGCCTGCGCGCGCTGGGCGTCCAGCCCGCGCTCATCACGGGCGACAACCCCCGCAGCGCCCGCGCCGTCGCCGAGGCGGTCGGGATCGATGCCGCGATGGTCTCCGCGGAGGTCCTCCCGGATGGCAAGGCGGCGCGGCTTGCCGAGCTCGCAGCGGGCGGGCGCCGCGTCGGCATGGTGGGGGACGGGATCAACGACGCCCCCGCGCTGGCCTCGGCCCACGTCGGCTTCGCGATGGGAAGCGGCACCGACATCGCGATGGATGCCGCCGACGTGACGCTCATGCGCCCCGAGATCGGAGCCGTCGCCGAGTCGATCGCGCTCTCGCGAGCCACGATGAAGACGATCCGCCAGAACCTCTTCTGGGCCTTCGCCTACAACGCGGTCGGGCTTCCGATCGCCGCGGGCGCGCTCTACCCGTTCACGGGGTGGCTGCTCTCGCCGATCTTCGCCAGCGCGGCGATGGCGCTCTCGAGCATCTGCGTCGTCGGGAACAGCCTCCGGCTCCGGCGCTTCGCGCCCGATGCCCCTCGGGCGACCTGAGACCGCGTCGCAGTCGCACGGTCGGGGAGTGCCGCGCGCCGGGCTGGAGCCGGGAATGCAATCCGGCCGGCCGGGTCGCTCCGCGGTGGAGCGCTGCGGCAGCCATACTCTGCGCTCCGACGATCCGCTTCGGCGAGGCCTCGTCGGCGCTCGACCTGAGCCCGGGATCGATCGGAGCGAACCGCGTTCACGCGGACCGCGATTCGGCTCGCGCTCGCTGCACCGGCGTGACTCGGCGTCGCCTCGATGCCGCCCGGCGCGCCGTCGCTCCGGTGCGGCGCGACGCTCCAGCGGCCCGCCGGCTGCGGCTGCTCTCCGCGTTTCAATGGCCCCTTCGAGAGACCCACTCGTGAAGCTCCCCAGTTCTGACGCTCGATCCCTCCCGCACACCCGATGGAGTGGCCGGCTTCGTGGCCGGCCTCGGGCGCTCTCTGGCCGCGCCGGGCGCTGTCGCCTGCGCGGCTCGGTGCGTCGTTTCTGCATCCCGTCCGGAGGGCACTTCGCCCCTCGCTCCGGATGTCATCCACCTCACCAACAACAGGAGTCCCGCATGTCGTTGACCCGCCCGAATGGAAACCTCTCGCTGCGCCAGGCCCGCTTGATCTGCCGTCGCCTCGGAGGCCGCGTAGAGGACGTCAATTGCACCGGAGAAGAGCGGTACGGCCATCCCGCCATGAGCCGCACCGTCAAGGTGAACAAGCGACGGAAGGACGCACCACGGAAGCTGATCACGTTTCTCCGGCAGCTCGAGTTCTTGCTGAGCGGTCACGCCGATCGCGACCGTGCGGCGTGATCGCCGGCTCGGTCCGCTCCCCGGAGATTGCTCCGGGGACGACGGCCTGACCGACGCTGCATGCTGGCATCCGACACACCCCGGCCTTTTCGCCGGGGTGTGTCGTTCTCGGGGCGTGAGCGCTGAATCGCGGCGCGCGGGCATCGCATCCTGCGGGCGGAGCGGGAGCCTCTGATGGCGCTCGCGGCGCCCGTCACGAACGCTCGCCGCGCTCCCAGCCTCCGGCCCGGGCGACGGCATCGCGCCAGCGCTCGCGCCGCGCCGCGCAGGCGGCAGGCGTCATGGTCGGCTCGACCGTCGCCGCGGCTTCGTCGGAGGCCCGCTCCTCGATCGACCTCCAGAGCCCCACGGCGAGCCCCGCCATCGTGGCGGCGCCGAGCGCCGTCGTCTCGAGAACGCGCGGCCTGATGATCGGCCGCTGGATCATGTCGGCGACCATCTGCATGAGCAGGTCGTTGGCCGCGGCGCCGCCATCGACGCGGAGGGCGTCGAGGCGGATGCCGGAGTCGCGCTGCATCGCGTCGAGGAGGTCTGCGACCTGGAAGGCGATCCCCTCCAGCGCGGCGCGGGCGACATGGGCGGCGGTGCTGCCGCGCGTCAGTCCGAGGATCGCGCCCCGTGCCGCCGGGTCCCACTGCGGGGCGCCGAGCCCGGCGAGGGCAGGAACGAGAATCACGCCGCCGGTGTCCGGGACGCTCCGCGCGAGCGCCTCGACCTCGTCGGAGCTCCGGATGATGCCCAGTCCGTCGCGCAGCCACTGCACGATCGCTCCGCCGATGAAGATGCTCCCCTCGAGGGCGTAGACGATCGGCGCATCGCCGAGCTTCCACGCGACGGTGCTGAGCAGCCGGTTGCTCGAGGGATGCGGTGCCGTCCCCGTGTTCTGGAGGAGGAAGCACCCGGTCCCGAAGGTGCACTTGGCGGCGCCCGGCGCAGCGCACGCCTGTCCGGCGAGGGCGCCCTGCTGGTCGCCGATGAGCCCTGCGAGCGGGACGCCGCGCGGGCCGATCGACGTCGAGACCTCCGCGACGACGCCGCTTGAGGGGACGACTTCGGGGAGGACGGCGCGGGGGATCCGCAGGAGCGCGAGCATCTCGTCGCTCCACGTCCCGCTGCGGATGTCGAAGAGCAGCGTCCGCGCCGCGTTGCTGGGGTCGGTGACGTGCCGATCGCCGGCGGTGAGCTTCCACGCGAGCCAGGAATCCACGGTCCCGAAGCAGAGCTCCCCGCGCTCCGCCCGGGCTCTGAGGCCATCGACGCGATCGAGCATCCACGCGAGCTTCGTCCCCGAGAAGTAGGGGTCGAGCAGCAGCCCGGTCACCTCCGCGACCCGCGCCTCGTGGCCCTGCGCCCTGAGCGCGGCGCACGCGTCGGCGGTCCGGCGATCCTGCCAGACGATCGCGCGGTGCACCGGCCGCCCCGTCGCCCGGTCCCAGAGGACGACCGTCTCGCGCTGGTTGGTGATGCCCACGGCGGCGAGCTGGTTCGGGCGGATCCCGGCGGCGACGAGCGCTCCGACGACCGTCGAGGCCTGGCTCTGCCAGATCTCCTCCGCGTCGTGTTCGACCCAGCCGGCCTGCGGGAAGTGCTGCGGGAACTCCTGCTGGGCGACGCCGCGGAGCCTGCCCTCGCGATCGAAGACGATCGAGCGCGAGCTGGTCGTGCCCTGGTCGAGGGCGAGGAGGAAGGAGCGGTCGGCGGTTGCTGACATGGCGGAGAAGTTCCTGAGGCGCAGCGCTCCGATCTCAGCGGACGAGCGTCGGGAGGTCCTCGCCGCGGAGCTGCATCAGCACCATCGAGCGATAGCGCCCGCTTGCGGCCATCAGCTCCTCGTGCGTTCCGCGCTCGACGATCCGGCCCCGCTCGAGGACAAGGATCTGGTCGGCGTGTCGGATGGTGCCCAGGCGATGGGCGATGACGAACGTCGTCCGGCCCGCGAGGAGCCTCCCCAGCGCCTGCTGGATCAGCCGCTCGCTCTCGGTGTCGAGATTGCTCGTCGCCTCATCGAGAATGAGGATCTTCGGATCCGCCAGGAGCGCCCGCGCGATGGCGATGCGCTGGCGCTGACCGCCGGAGAGCTTGACGCCGCGCTCGCCGATGTTCGAGTCGTAGCCCTCGGGAAGCGCCTCGATGAACTCGGCGGCGTTCGCGGCCTCGGCCGCCGCGACCACCTCCGCGTGCGAAGCGCCGCGGACCGCGTAGCCGATGTTCTCGGCGATCGTCCCGTCGAAGAGGAAGACATCCTGCTCAACGACGCCGAGGATGGAGCGGTAGCGCTCCACGGCGATGCGGCGCAGGTCGGTTCCGTCGAGCGCGATCGTCCCCTCGGTGGGGTCGTAGAAGCGGGCGACGAGGTTGCAGAGCGTGGTCTTGCCTGAGCCGCTCGGCCCGACGAGCGCGACGACCGACCCGGGGCGGGCGTCGAGATCGATGCCCTCGAGGACGCGCGGCGGCGGCGCCGTGCGCGGTGACGAGGGATAGGTGAAGCCGACGCCGCTGAAGGTGATGCGCCCCTTGACGCGGGCGGGGTCGAGGGGGACCGCATCGCGCGGATGCGGCATCTCGCGCGGCTCGTCGAGCAGGTCGAGCACGCGGTCGAGCGCCGCGAGGCTGGTCTGAAGCTGCGTGGCGCTCGCCGCCAGCGACTCGATCGGCCCCAGCAGCATGACGAGATAGGCGAGGAACATCACGAGGTCGCCCGCCGTGATCGCGCCGTCGAGCACGCGGCCGCCTCCGTACCAGAGCAGCGCCGCCGAGGCCAGCGGGATGATCAGCGCCCAGACGATCTCGAGCAGCCGCGACCACCACCACGCGAGGATCTCCTGGCGCGTCATGTAGTGCGTGCCGCGCGAGAAGCGGCCCGCCTCGCTGCGCTCGCGGGCGAAGCCGCGGACGACGCGCATGCCGCCGAACGCTTCCGTGGCATGGCTGTCGACATCCTGCCTGGTCGCGCGGATGTCGCGGAAGACGGGCCGGATCCGGTTGATCCAGGTCCGGTGGCTCACCCAGACCGTGGGCAGGAGCACCACCGAGCCGAGCAGCAGGCGCCAGTCCGTCCAGGCCAGGATCGCGAGGCTTCCCAGGAGCTGGATGATCGCCCGCCAGGGGTTGTAGATCATCCCGAAGACCAGCTCGCCGACCGCGCCTGCGTCCTCGCGGAGGAGGCTGGTCACCCCGCCGGACTTCAGCGTGTGGATGCGGTCGAGCGGGAGCCGCACCGCATGCTCAAAGACCGCGCGCCGCATCGCGACCTGCACGTGCTTGGTCGTCCGGGTGGCATACCAGCGGCCCCAGAGGTGGATCGTCGTGGAGACGATCGCGATGGCGCAGACCGCAGCGACGATCGCGGCCAGGAGCTGGGATGGCGTGAAGTCCGCCGGAACGACGGCGGCGAGCGCCCCGGGGAGCGGGAGTCCGCCGAAGACGTTGTCGATGGCGAGCTTGGTCGCGGCGGGAGGAGCGAGCGAGAGCAGGGTCGCGAACGTCAGCGTCGTCAGGGCCACGGCCATCGCCCCTGCATCCGGGCGCAGCAACCGAAGGAAGGCGGCGAGCAGCGCGAGAAACCCGCGATGGCGGTTCCTCGGCGCTCCCGGAGCGAGCGCGCCGCGCGCGGCGTCTCCCGCGGCGGCGGCGTCTCCCGAGGCCCGCGCGACGAGGGAATCATCGGAGGCACCGGTTCGCCCGCGCTGCCGGATCCGCTCGCGGTAGTCGAGAAAGCGGAGGCGGCTGGCGCGGCGCGATCCTGAACCGGGGCGACCTTCGGCATCGCCGGCGAGGCGGCTCGGCGCCCGCCGTGCGGCGCCGCCCTCAGGCGCCCCGTTGGATTCCGATGGACTCGGCGCGCTCACTCGATGGGGTGCCCGTGATGCCAGAGCAGCGACCTGAAGCCGGGCCCGGCAAGGCGCTGCACGAACGCCAGCGCCGTCGCTGCGCTCTCGCTGCCGACGACCGGAGCGGCGAAGTAGACCGGGTCCGCGAGCGGCCACGCGGCGACGATGCGGAGCCGGTCTTCGAGCGGACCGACGGCGCGCGAGCCGAAGAGGAGCGCGGCGTCGAGCTCGCCTCGGAGGGCCGCCTCGACAAGCTCCTCGCTGCCGCCATGCAGCACGATGCGATCGGCCACGAGATCCCAGAGACCCGTGCGCTCCAGCATCCCCTGCGCGATCGAGCCGGCGGGGGCGCTCGCGGGGTCGGCGATCCCGATCCGCTGGAGCCGCTCGTCGGCGAGGTCGTCGGCGCTGCGCAGGAAGACGTCGCTGGTCACGGGAACCACGGCGACGAGGGTGTCGAAGCCGATCGCCTCGACCTGCTCGGTCCGGATCCTTCCCTCGGCCTCGAGCAGCGCCGTCCAGCGCCGGTCGCCGAGCACGACGACGTCGGCGCGCTCGCCGCGCCGGAGGCGTCCGGCGATCACGCCGCTGGGGGCCGACTCCAGCTCGACGATGACGCTGGGGAGCTCGCTGCGAAACTCCGGCACGAGGCTCAGGATCGGGCGCTCGATCGATTCGTCGACCAGAACCCTGAGCGTCCGCTTGGGCGGGGCGACCGGTTGGTCGCGACGGCATCCGACGAGGCTCAGCGACCACGCCAGGATCACGGCGAGCGCCGTGCCGCCGCGGAGTGTGGCGCGGGTCACGTCGGCCTCCCCTCGACGGTGACGGCGGCGCGGTGCATCGGCGCGGCGAAGGCCGCTGCGCCATCGCCGCGCTGTTCCTGCACGGCCGCCCGATCGGGTCGGCCGTCGGGAGCGGAGGCGAGGAACCGGCGGCGCCGGATCGATGGGTTCCCGAGCTGCCCGCAGGCGCCCATCACGGTCCGCCCGCGCGTCACCCGCCGCTTGACGAACTGGCCGTTGGCGAGGGCGCGCTCGACGAACGCGGAGATCTCCGACTCCTCCGGCGCGCGCCAGGGCGAGTCGCGCCGGGGGTTGTACGGGATGACGTTGAGCGAACAGCGCAGCGGCCGCAGCCACGCGCAGAGCTCGTCGCAGTGCTCCGGCGCGTCGTTGACGCCGGGGATCAGGACGTACTCCACGAGGAACGCGCCGCCGCGGCGCATCGGGAAGCGGAGAAGCGCCTCGCGCAGGAGCTTCATCGGCGCCCCGCGGTTGATCGGCATGATCGACGAGCGGATCGCGTCGTTGGGTGCGTTGACCGAGACCGCAAGGTTGACGCGGCGGAATCCCGGGCGGGAGACGAACTCGCCGAAGCGGGCGATCCCGGCGAGGTGCCCGACGGTCGAGACCGCGATGCGCGAGGGCGCCATCGCGGCGCCGTTCGGATCGCAGAGCACCTCAATCGCGGCGAGGACGCTGTCGAGATTGTCCATCGGTTCGCCCATGCCCATGAACACGATGTTGTTCGGTGCGAGCCCGATCCGATGGCGCGCGGCGAACCACTGGGCGACGATCTCGGCGCAGGCGAGGCTCCGCAGCAGTCCCATCTGGGCCGTCTCGCAGAACGTGCAGCCCATGGCGCATCCGACCTGGGAAGAGAGGCAGAGGGTGTAGGACCACGCCTCTCCGTGCGGCATCGGGATCAGGACCGACTCGGTCTCGAGGCCGTCGGCGCAGCGCAGCGTGAACTTCGCGGTCCGGCCCTCGTCGTGCCGGGCGGTGATCGCCGGTTCCGGAAGCGCGATCCGCGGGTCGTCGGCGCGACCTTCGCGGAAGACGCGGCGGTAGGCGGCGAGGGCATCGGTTGCGCGCATCCCCGCCGCGACGGCGGATCGGACGAACTGCTCGGAGGTTGCGGCAAGCGGTTCGAGCGCCACGGCCGGATCGTACCCAAGCGCTCCGGCGCCCCTTGCCTCCGGTTCGCGGGCATCCTGCGCCGGAATGCCGATCGCCCCACGGCGCCGCGCGGGCTTCGAGCGCTGGTGTGCGGGCCGCCGTCCGCTGCCCGTCGTACGCTGCTCGCCCGCTGCTCACCCGCTGCTCACCCCCCGGGGGGTCTCTCCCCTCGCATCTCGCCCGGCATGATCGGCTCCGGAGAACTGGCTCCGCAGGATTGGCCCCGGAGATGTGGTCGGCGGTCAATGCGGACGGCGCTCCGGCTGATCGGAGTCGGCCGCGACGAGCTCCTCATCGAGCGGGTCCTGCGTGACGGCGACCTCGGTCGCGCTCCGCCGGCCGTCGTTGCGGATCAGGACGATGTTGCGGAAGTAGATCACGAAGCCGAGCGACTGTCCGATGACGCCGACGATGTCCATCCGCCACGTGAAATAGGTCAGGAGCATCGCCGCGCCGCCGAGGCTCAGCCACCAAAAGACCGGCGGCACCTCGGAGCGTCCCACGCGCTCGGAATGGAGCCACTGGACCACCATGCGACCGGTGAAGAGGAACTGCCCCAGAAGCCCCAGCGCCACCCATGCGATGCCGATGGGGGAGGAGATGTTCAGCAGCTCCTCGATCCAGCTTCGATCGACCTCCTGTCGGTAGAGGCGCTCCGCGAGCTGCTCCGGGGCGAGCCGCAGCGTGACACCCTCGGCGTCGACGAGGAAGAGCAGGCGGTCATCTTCCTGGACCAGCCGGACGGACTCGCGGGCGCCGTCGAGGCGCATCCGGATCCGGACGCCGCGCTCCGGATCGACCGGGCGCGCGGCCCGCGCCCACCACCATGTTCCTGCGGCGAGCAATCCCGCAAGGAGGAGCGCGACCGCCGCGATCGTGGCGCCGCGCCGGCTCATGCCGAGGGCGCCTCGAGCGACTTCGCCGCCTCCGTCGAGCGCCGTGCCTCGACCGGTCCGGCGGTGATCTCGGAGTCTTGCGCCGGCCGCGCGCCGGGCTCGACGGCGCTCCACGCCGTGGGGCGGCGCCGGGCGTGCATCCAGCGGACGGCGAAGCAGTCGATCAGCCCTGGAAGGGCCCGATTCCAGATGCCGTACTTGGTATTGCCGCTCGTGCGCGGTCGGTGCCGCACGGGCATCTCGACCACGCGATGACCGAGGTGGCGCGCGGTGACGGGAATGAACCGGTGCATTCCGCGGAACTCCAGCGGGATCGACAGGGCGACGGCGCGGCGGAGCACGCGGAGAGAGCAGCCGGTGTCGCGGATCGAGTCGCCGAGCAGCAGGCGCCGCGCCGTCCGTCCGACCCACGAGCTCGCCCTGCGGATGAAGCTGTCGCGCCGATTCGCCGAGCGATCGCCCTGGACGACGTCCGCTCCCGTCTCCGCGAGGCGCTGGAGCATCGCGGGGATGTCCGCGGGGTCGTTCTGGAGATCGGCATCGAGCAGCGCCAGCAGGGCGCCGCGGCTCGCCCGGAATCCCGCGTGAAAGGCCGCCGACTGTCCGTTCCCGCGGCCGGGCGGCGTCTGCGTCATGCGGATCACGCGCAGGCGATCGAACCGCCCGAGCAGCGCGGCGAGGCGTTGCGGGGTCGAGTCGGTCGATCCGTCGTCGATGATCACGATCTCGTACTCGATTCCCGTGGGATCGAGCGCCGCGACGATCTCCTCGACCAGCGGCGCGACGTTCTCCTCTTCGTTGTGCGCCGGCGCCACGACCGAGAGCCCGATCATCGCGACAGTGTAACGGCAGCCGCCGGGTGCGCGTCGGCGGTGCGCGTCGCCCGCAGTCCGGGCGCGCGATGCCACGGGAAAACGAGCCATCACCCGCGCAGGAGTCCGACGAGCGCAAGCGCGATGAGGCCGACGAGGACTCCCAGCAGGGCGATCCCGCCGCCGCGCCACGAGCGGGTCGCCGCATCGAGGGCGCCGGCGAAGCCCTCGGCCGCGGCGGTGAGTCGCGGGAGGTCGCGTTCCAGCGGAACCACGATGTCGCCCTCGGGAATCCGCGGCAGGGGGGTTCGACTCCGCCGGATCCCCTCGGCAAGAAGCGCGCCGAGGATGACGGGCCAGAGCCCGTCCCAGAGGGCTCCCGGCGCGAACGCGGCCCCGCGCGGGACCTCGGTGGCGCTCGGGAGGACGATCCACGGGACGATGAACGCGCCGACGGCGAGGATCCACCACGGCAGGGCGAGGCCGATCGGCGCGGTGGCGCTTCGCGTCGGGCCGACGATCGAGGCGAGGGCGCTCACGAAGCGCGTCATCAGGAGAGCGCTCGCGACCGCGGAACCGAAGGCGAGGGCGCCGGCGATGCCCGCCCCGAAGATCGGCTTCGCCGCGAGCTTGGCGAGTGCGCCGCCGGTCAGCGGGAGACCCGCGAGGCTGAGGGCGAGCAGGGCCATCGCGACGCCTGCGGCGCGGCGGCGGCGGTGGCCGGTGGCGGCGATGACGCCCAGCCCGAGAAAGAGCGCCCCCTTCACGAGCGCGTGGTGCAGCGCAGCGCAGCTCGCGACCAGCCGGATGCTCTCTCCCGGTCCGTTCGTCGAATCGGTCGCGGCGGCGGGGGCGAGACCGGCGCCGAGAATCGCCACGATCAGGCCCATCTGGCTGACGCTCGAATATGCGAGGATCGTCTTGGGGTTGGACTGGACGAAGCCAAGCCCCGCGCCGGCGAAGGCGGTGATGAACCCGATCGCGACGATCGCCGCGCTCCACGCGCTCGCCCACTGGGCGATGGCGCCGGAGGCGGACTGCCCGACGACTGCGGCGGCGCCGGCCGCGCCGACTCCGGCGCTCGCCGTCGCCGCGCCGAAGGGGAGCATGACGATCAGGCCGATGATCCCCGTCTTGATCAGGGCGCCGCTGAGGACCGCCGAGGCGGGCATCGGCGCCGCCGGGTGAGCCAGCGGCAGCCAGAAGTGAAGCGGGACCAGGCCGGCCTTCATGCCCAGGCCGAGGAGCAGGAAGAGCACCGCCTGCGAGCGCAGCGCTGCCTCCGGGAGCGCGGCGACGACGGTTGAGATCCGCAGCGACGCATCGGGGGATCCCTTCGCGAGCAGGACGAAGCCCAGCAGGAGGAACGCCTCTCCGATGATCGCCAGCAGGAGGTAGATGCCCGCCGCCCGGCGCGCGGCCGCAGAGCGATCGTGGATGACCAGTCCATAGGCCGGCAGGCTCGCCAGCGCGAAGAACGCATAGAAGCTCACGAGGTCGCCTGCGATGAAGACCCCGATGCACCCTGCGAGGCAGGCGAGCCACGCAATGGCCAGGGAGCCTCCGTCGCGATCGTCGAGACCGCCGCGCCCCTCCCGACGGTGATAGGTCGGCGCGTACCACCCTGCGACCGACCAGAGCAGCGCCGTTGCGCCGAGCAGAATCGCGCGGGGGCGATCGAGGCCGAGGGTGAGCTGGAGCCCCGCGGGATCGACGACGATCGCATCGGGGCCGACATCGACGAGCGCAGCCAGCAGCGCCGGGAGGGCTGCGAGGCCGAGGCAGCGGAAGATCGCGGGGCGACAGCTCGCTCGGAGGCATGCCGCGAGCATGGCCAGCGGGACCGCGAGCGCGAAGAGGAGGGCCGCGCCGCCCGGGCCCGGCACGATGGCGCTCATGGCGCGGCCTCCGCTGCGCCGTGCGGCGTTGAGGGCGGCGGGAGGACTTCGATGGGACGATCGAGCTGAGTGATCGGCTCGCTCCGCAGCAGCCGGCGGACGCCGCAGCGTTCAGCGGGGACCATCGCGGCGAAGCCGAGGAACATCGAGACCAGCGCCAGCCCGAGGACGATCGCAGTCCGCAGCCGATCCGGCGCGATCGCGGCGGCCGGTGCGGCGACGACCGCGCGATCAGCGCCGAGATCGGCCGGGGCCTCCGCGCCGCACGCGCGGAGCACGCGAAGGAGATAGGCGCCGGCGAGCACGCCCCCCGCGAGGATGGTCAGCGCCAGCCACCAGGCCCCGACGCCGATGGTCGCCTGAAGCAGCAGCCACTTGGCCCAGAACCCGCCGCTTGGCGGAAGTCCCATCAGCGAGAGCCCGCCGATGGCGAAGGCGGCGAAGATGATCGGCATCCTGCGGAAGGCCCCGCCGAGCGCGTCGATGCGGTCCCTGCCGGCGCGCTCGACCAGAAGCCCTGCGGCGAGGAACATCGCCGCCTTGGCGAAGGCGTGGGAGATTGCCTGGAGCATCCCGCCGCGCAGCGCCTCGGTCGCAAGGGTCGGCGCCGCCGCGGCGACCAGCGCCGGGAAGGCGACGAAGAGATATCCGATCTGCGCAACCGTCGACCACGCCACCAGCAGCTTGAGGCTCCGCTGCCGCAGCGCCGTGGCGCTGCCGAAGAGGATCGCCACCGCGCCCAGCGCTGCCAGCGCGAAGGCGACGGTGCGACCCCCGGGCACCTCGCCGAGGGTCAGCCAGAGCCGCAGGATCACGAACCACGATCCCTTGACCACCAGCGCCGAGAGCAGGGCGCTCGCCTGCGGCGGCGCCCCGGCGTGCGCGGGGGGCAGCCACGCATGCAGCGGCACCAGCGCCGTCTTGACGAGCATCCCCGTGGTGGCGAGGACGAGGGCGAGCAGGAGCACGCCGCGCGGCGCGGAGTCCGTGCCCGGGGCGATGAGCTCCGCGATCAACGAGAGATCGAGGGCGCCGAGGCTGCCGTAGACGAGCGCGACGCCGAGCAGGTAGAGCATCGAGCCGGCCATCGCCAGCAGCAGGTAGCGCAGGGCCGCGCGGAGTGCGGGGGGCGTCCCCGCCAGGCAGACCAGCGGGACGGCCGCGAACGTGAGCAGTTCGAGGGCGACGAAGAGCGTGAAGAGGTCGTTGGCGATGAAGGTGAGGTTCAGCGCCCCCCACACGGACGCGAGCAGGACCCAGAAGGTCGCGCTGGCGCGCTCGGGCGCGGCGTCCGGTTGGCGTTCGCCGCCGCCGTCCGCTTCGCCACCGGCCTCGGCGGGACCGCCGGAGTGATCGCCGGGGGGTGGGTCAGCGGGACCGGGGGTGGCGCCTGCGTCGTTCAGCGAGGAGCCGGGTGCCGTGCCGCGCATCGCTGCGCCGCGGCGCTCCGTGGCGGCGGCGAAGAGGGCGACCGCCGAGGCGATCGTCGCGGTGACGACCATCATCGCGGTCCCGAGTCCGTCCGCCCGCAGCACGATTCCCAAGGGCGGCTTCCACGCGCCGAGGACGCACTCGATCGGGCTCCCCGTGCTCAGCACCATCGCTGCTGCGGCGAACGCGAGACCGACGAGGATCGGGGCCGAGAGGAGAACCGCAGCGCTCGCTGCGCGCCGGCGAAGGAGCACCGCCGCCAGCGCCGCGGCCATCGGCAGCGCGACCAGCCCGACGATCAGGGGGGCGCCCGCGGTCGAGGGGGTTCCGACGCTTGCTGCGAGGGCGCTCATCGACCCTCCATCGAGGCTCTTCCGTCGGGCTCGATCGAGGAGCGCCGCGGACGCCCATCGAACGCTCCGCCGTTCACCCCTCGCCGCGGCGCATCGTCGACGCCGGTCGATCCTGCGCCGCTCTTGCCGCCGACTTCGCCGTCCGAATCGCCGCTCCCGCGTGCGGATGCATCGCGCGGGGCGTCATCGGATGGTTCGATCGAACTTGGCGCATCTGGCCCATCTGGCCCATCTGGGCCGTCGAGCGCATCGAGCGCAGCGAGGCGGCGCACGATGCTCACCGCGAGGGCGCTTCCCGCGAACGCGACGACGACGCCGGTGATCACCATCGCCTGCGGGACCGGGTCGCTCGGGAGCCCATCGACCGCACCGCGCCGCGCGATGGCTCCGAAGAGGAGGAAGGTCCCCGCGCCGAGCACGTTCAGGGCGACGATCCGCCGCAACGGGTCCTGGTGCAGCAGCAGCCCGAAGAGCCCGATGCCCACCAGCGCCGCCGAGCAGAGCGAGAAGAGCGTCGCCGAGGTCACAGCGGGGGCTCCGGGCGTCGCATGCCGTTCGCGGAGGCGGCCTCTTCGGGCGGTCCCGCGACGAGCAGGAGCAGCACCACCGCGACCGATCCGGTCAGGAGGACCTCGATGAGCTTGATGCTGAGCACCTCGAAGCCCGCCGGGTAGTCGAGGAAGCCGCGGGCGACGCCCATCCCGAGGCCGCCGACGCCGAGGAAGACGAGCGGGCCGGCGCAGATCGCCAGCCGCAGGGAGCGAGCGGCGGTGGGAGGCAGGCGACCGAGCCCCGCGGCGAGGACGAGCACCGCCATCGCGGCGAGGATCGCTCCGGCCGGAAAGGCGCCGCCCGGCTCGGTCGCCCCGCGCCACAGGAGGTAGATCGCCAGCACGATCCCCACCGGCGGGAGCGCCCGGGCGAGGAAGCGGATGGGCTCGATCTCCGGGCTCGGGTCCACGCTCGGCGCCCGGCGCCACGACGCCTCCGCGGCGAGCCCCCAGACGCCGACCAGCGCGACCACGAGGACGATCTTCTCGACCAAGGTGTCCAGGGCGCGAAATCCGATCAGGACGCCGCTGACCGGATTGCCGATGCCGAGCTCCGGCAGCCGCTCGAGCGCCGCGGGCGCGAGCGACGGGGCCGGATGCGGAAGCGCCGCGACGGCAGCGGCAAGCGCCGCCGCGACCGCGGCGCAGCCGACTCCGAGCGCGACGATGGACGACCTCCGCGGGCTTCGGTCTCGTGCTCGCTGCGGCTCGCCTGCGCCGATCCGCGCCCGTCGAATCTCGGAACACCGGAGTCTCGCCGCGGCGGAGAGCAGCAGGAACCCCGCCAGCCCGCTGCCGATGGCGCCTTCGGTCATCGCGACATCGGGGGCGCCGAGGCGCATCCACGCGAGCATGAGCAGGAGGCCGAAGACCACGAAGCCGACGATCGAGGCGAAGCGCGGTCGCACGAGCACGCTCCAGAGCGCGAGCCCCACGAGCATCGCTCCGATGGCGAGCTCGACGGCGCGCTCCAGCGCGGGGATCACGGCTGAGCTCCCGCGCCGACGGAGCCCGACCGGTCGAGTGGCGTCCCGCTCGCTGCGGGCGCGGTCCGGCCGTTCCGATCCTCCTCGATCGGCGGTCCGTCGGTCGCCACGCGGGCGACGAGCTGCGAGGAGACCGCCGAGGCGAGCAGCACGAGCGCCCAGATCACGAGGAGCTTGAACCCCTCGGCGGGGCGGGCCACCTGCGGCAGCAGCCCGAGGACGACGAGGCCGACGCCGAGGTTGTCCGCCTTGGTCAGGGCGTGAAGGCGAGTCGCCGCATCGGGGAACCTGAGCATGCCGGTGGTTCCGGCCACGAAGAAGCCGATCCCCGCGCAGACGAGGAGGACCGTCCACCCGTCGAGGAGGGCCGCGACGACGCTCACGCGCCTCCCTGCGGCGGCGCCGCGCCGGGCGCGCCCGCGTCGATCTCGAGGCGACGCTCCCGACTCGCCGCGGCCTGCGTCGCGGCCGCATAGCGCCGGAATGCGACCATTGCGAAGGGAGCGAGGATCGCCAGCACGAGGGCGACGTCCGACGTCGAGTTGAGCCGGCTCGCGGTCCCCGCGAGCAGAAGGGCCGCGATGCCTCCGGTACCGATGAGCTGCGCGCCCATCATCCGGTCCGACGTCGTCGGACCGCGCACCACGCGGACCAGAGCCCCGGCGACGGTCAGGAGCACCGCGACGGCCGCGACGAGGAGAAATGCCGTCATCGCGGGCGCTCCGCGGAGCCTCCGTCGCCGAGCGGGGTGACGACGGCCTGAAGGAGGCGTTCGTCGTGCCGAAGCGACGACTCGACGGGCAGGGCGAGGTCGAGGCAGTGGTACTCGAGGGGGCGCGGCGCTCCGGCTCCGGGCGACTCGGGGAGCGCCTCCGCCGAGACCGCGCCGAGGCAGGTGCTCCCGGGGAGCAGGCTCGACATCGCGCAGAACACGTCGCGGGCAAGCCCCTCCGAAAGGCGCGGCTGGAAGCGGATGACCCCCGTCCGAAGCGGCAGGCGCGGATGCAGAGCGCGGAGCGCCACGTCGGTCCCCGCCCAGACCGACTGCCGGAGCAGGTGCGCGACGAGCTTCCCGAGCGCGACGATCCGCGCCCTGCCGAGGAGGCGGGCCGATCTCGCCTGCGGAGGACCGATCAGGCGGAGGCTGGCCAGCGCCGCCGCGACGGCCGCGCAGAGCCCGACGGCGACATCGAGCGGCGCCGTCGGCGTCGGTCCGGCGACGATCAGGATCAGCCAGAGAACAAGGAACGCGGCGCTCCGGAGCGCGACCGCGGCCGCGGCGGCCGCTCCCCAGCGCGGGGCAACCGGCGGGGCGGCGTCCGGAGGGCGATCGTCATCGGCGGCGGGCGCGGACATCGGGCCGCAGTGTACTGGTCCACCCGCAGCTCGCGCCGGTCCGCTTGCGGGTCAGACGCCGTCGATCGCGCTTCGACCTGCCTTCCGACTCGGATGCGCGGCGGCGGCGGGCGCCCGCTCAGCGGCGCGGCGCTTCGCCGAGGTCGTAGATCCGCAGCCACTGCGAGCGGGGACGCCACCGCTCGACGAAGGCGACGTGCGCCGGGTGATCGAGGTATGCCAGATACGCCTCGTCGTCGTCGAATCCCATCGCGAAGCCGACGTCGTAGTCCTGCACGACGCCGGTGCGTCCCAGCTCTCGGTGCTCCCCCGCGAGCCACGTCGTCATTCCCGCAATCGTCGCGAGGCGCCGATTCGCATCGTCGATCAACGCCGGTCCCTCCGACGGGTCGTTCAGCTTGACGAGGACGACGTGGACGATCTCGCCGGGACTCGGCGGCAGCGGTTCGCCCCGCGGCGAGGCGCAGCCGGCCGCGACGGCCAGCGCGAGGGCGCCGAGGAGGGCTCCGTTCCCGGCGACCTCGGTGCCGCCTCGGAAAGTCGTGGGAACGGTCGCGGCGGGACCGGCGAGCGGGAGCGAACGGAGGCGCGAGGAGAGCATGGCCGCCGATCCTCCGCGGCGGTGCGCCGGTCGTCAATGCGCCGTCGGCCACCCTACGCTTGCCGACGATGCACCTGCGCCGCTCCGATGATCACGACCACGGGCCCCCGATCGTGCCGATCACCTTCGTGCTCGAGGATCCCTCGGGCCTGACCGGCTCGGATCAGGGGCGATGGGAGGTGATGGGAAGCGAGGGGGAGTCGCTGCTCGAGGCGGCGATGGACGCGGGCATCAACATCGAGCACGCCTGCGGCGGTGTCTGCGCCTGCTCAACCTGCCATGTCTACGTCGAGCAGGGGATGGACCAGCTCTCCGAGGCGACGGAGGCGGAGGAAGACCGCGTCGAGGAGGCTCCCGGCCTCCAGCGGAACAGCCGACTGAGCTGTCAATGCGAGATCGTCGGGAAGGGTCCGATCGTCGTGCGGGTTCCCGCGTGGAACCGCAACGCCGTCAAGGAAGTGCCCCACTGAGCGGAGCCGCCGATCCGCGAACGCCGCCCAGGCGCGGATCCCGCGCGCTTCGGCTCGCATCGCCGCCATCGCACCCCATGTCCACCTTCCACTGGCTCGACGTCGAACGCATCGGCGAGGAGCTCGCCGAGCGGCACCCTGAACTTGATCCTCTCTCCGTCGCGTTTCCCCGCCTCCGCGAGCTGGTGGTGAACCTCCCGGGATTCGCCGAGGAGCGCGGCCATCCCTGCAACGAGCGCATCCTCGAAGCGATCCAGCAGGCGTGGATCGACGAGGCGGCGGGCTGAGATCCTCGGCGCGGCACTGGCCTTGACCGAGTGCGGAGAGCGCGGCCGCCCGGAACGGATCGCAGCGCTCTCCGTACAATCGCCTCGACGATGAGCGACACCGAGACGCAGATCCTGGCGGAGCGCGGCACGCGGGCGGCCACGGCGCACGCGGGCGACCAGCGCTCAGCCGAGGCCCGTCGTCTGCGTGCGGTGCTCGTGACCGGCGCGGGGGGCGAGATGGGGCACGGACTCCTCGAAGCGCTCTTCCGCCGTCGCGAGGCGGGGGGGCCCGCGGTGATCGCGCTCGATCGCAACGAGCTCGCGCCCGAGCAGCGCGATCGCTGCGAGGCGGCGATCCGCGGCGATGTCCGCGATGCCGCGGCGCTCGCGCCGATCGCGGAGCGCTTCGACGTCGAGTCCGTCTTCCATCTCGCGGCGATCCTCTCCAGCGGAGGAGAGCGCGATCCGGAGCTCGCCCATGAGGTGAACGTCCAGGGGACGCACGCGCTGCTCGGCTTCGCGGCCGCGGAAGGGCGCCGCCGCGGCGGGCGCACGAGGTTCCTCTACCCGAGCACGATCGCGGTCTACGGACTGCCCGATCTGGCGACCAAGCAGCAGGCCCCGCCGGTGAAGGAGGAGCAGTTCCTCTGGCCGATCACGATGTACGGCTGCAACAAGCTCTACGGGGAGCACCTCGGGCGCTACCACGCCCGCCACTACCGGATGCTCGGACCCGAGGGGCCGGCGCCGGCGATCGACTTCCGCTGCATCCGGTTCCCCGGGATCATCTCCGCCGAGACGCTCCCGACGGGCGGCACCAGCGATTTCGCGCCGGAGATGCTCCACGCGGCGGCGCAGGGCACCCCGGCACGCTGCTTCGTGCGTCCCGCGTCGCGCATCCCCTTCATGACGATGCCGGAGGCGATCGAGGCGCTGCTCGCCCTCGAGGCCGCCCCCGCGGAGGCGCTGCGCGGGCTGGTCTACAACGTCGCCAGCTTCGCTCCCAGCGCGGGCGAGTTCGCGGAGGCGATCCGCCGACGCTTCCCCGGCGCCGCGATCGAGTTCGCGCCGCACCCGCAGCGACAGGCGATCGTCGACTCGTGGCCCGCGCGCGTCGACGACAGCGCCGCCCGGCGCGACTTCGGATGGCAGCCGCGGTACGACCTCGATCGCGCCCTCGACGAGTACCTCGTCCCCGCAGTGAGGGCCCGATACGGAGCCGATTGACGCGACCGCGCCCGGGCAGCCTGCCGCGACGGCCATTCGGGCTGCGGTGGTTCCGCTGCGGGTCATCGAGCCCCCGCCTCGTTCCACCCGATCACGGAAGGAGCCGTGCGATGCAGGAGACGATCCCCGACGGAACGCGCGAGATCGACACCATCGCCCGGCAGGTGACCTGCCGCGCCTGCGGCGCGATGCTTGCCTTCGTCCCCGGAGCGCTGATCCTCCGCTGCGATCACTGCGGCGGAACGACGCCGATCGACCCCCGCTCGGACGCCGTCGAGGAGCAGGACTTCCTTGCGGCGATCGCCGAGCTCGACGAGGCTTCGAGCACGGTCGCGGTCGTCACCTACCGCTGCCGCGGGTGCGGCGGCGCGACCGACGTGACCTCGGGAACGGCGGCGACGCACTGTCCCTATTGCGGCGTCCACGCCAACATCATCGGCGAGCCGACGCGGGTGCTGAAGCCGACGGCGATCCTGCCGTTCGCCCTCGGGCGGTCGCGCGTCGAGTCGGAGCTCCGCCGCTGGGTGGAGTCGCTCTGGTTCGCCCCGGGCGCGCTTCGACGGGAGCTGGAGAAGGACCGGCACCTCGACGGGCTCTATCTTCCGCACTGGACGTTCGACGCGCGCACGACGACCGCCTATGAGGGGTGGCGCGGCGACCACTACACCGTCACCGTGGGCCACGGAAACAACCGCCGCACGGAGACGCGGACGCGCTGGAGCCCGCGAGCGGGGAGCGTCCGGCGCAACTTCGACGACGTGCTCGTGCCTGCCAGCACGAGCGAGCTGGTGCGCCTGGCGCGCAGGCTCGGGGGCTGGGAGCTCGCGCGGCTCGTCGCGTACGACGAGAGGTTCGTCGCAGGCTTCCTGGCCGAGAGCTACACCGTCGACCTGCGCGCGGGGTTCGAGCAGGCGAAGCTTGCGATGCAGCCCGTCATCGAAGGGGACATCCGCCTCCAGATCGGCGGCCACGTGCAGCGGATCGACTGGCGAAGCACCGCCTGCGAGGCCGTGCAGTTCAAGTACGTGCTCCTGCCGCTCTGGGTGGGGACGTTCCGCTTCCGCGGTCGTTCCTACCGGTTCCTCGCCCACGGCGTCACGGGACGGATCAGCGCCGACCGTCCCTGGAGCGTCCCCAAGATCCTCCTCGCGGTGCTCGGCGCCATCGTGGCCGGCGGAGCGCTGGCCCTGCTCGCGACGGCCGCCGCAGCGGTCCGCTGACGACGTGGGAACCCCCGCGCTGCGCTCGCGACCGCCCGGCGCCGTCGATTCCTCATCGATGGAGCCGACCCACCCCTCGACAGGCGGCGGAAGTTGGCGAGAATGGCCGATCCATGAACGACGCCCGGCTCATCGAGTCGCACGAGATCGCCGACTGGACGTGGCAGCGCGTGATGCGCGCCGCGGACGACCCCGCCGACGCGATGCGCCTGGTCACGCTCGCCACCGTCACGCCGGAGCACCGCCCCTCGGCCCGGATGATGGTGCTGCGCGGCGCCGAGCGCGGCGCGGCCCGGATCTGGTTCCACACGCATGCCGCCGATGGGAAGGTCGCCGATCTCTCGCTCAATCCGGCGGCGACCGTGGTCGCCTGGGACGCCGAGTCGCAGGTGCAGGTGCGCCTCTCCGGCTACGCCGGCGTGCACCGGCTCGATCAGGTCGCGCGGATGAACTTCGATCAGGGATCGTCGCTGCGGGCGAGGCTCGCGCCCGTCGGCGACGCCGGGGCGCAGGAGCCCGCCGCGGCCGAGTTCGAGGGCCGCTCGGCGCCCGACCTGCTCTGGCCCGGCGCCTCGGAGGAGCTGGTGCACGCGCTGACCCACAAGGCGTGGCGCCGGTTCGCCGTCATCGAGCTCTCGATCGGGATCATCGAGACGATCCAGTCGGTGCGCGGCGGGACCCGGCGCTTCGTTCTCCGGGCCTCGAACGACTGGCAGGCGGCAGGCTGAACGAAGCTCCTCGGCGCCGAGGATGCCGAGCGGCCCCGCGACGAGTCGCGCGACGCGACGATCCCGGCTGCGCCGGCGGAACCGCCCATGACCACCATGACGTCCACCACCTCATCCGATCTCGATCTGCTCGCGATCAACACGATCCGCACGCTCTCGATCGACGCGGTGCAGGCCGCGAACTCCGGACATCCGGGGACGCCGATGGCGCTGGCGCCGGTGGCGTACACGCTCTGGAACCGGGTTCTTCGGTTCGATCCCGCGGATCCCATCTGGCCGGGGCGCGACCGCTTCGTGCTCTCCAATGGCCACGCCTCGATGCTCCTCTGGTCGCTGCTCTTCCTCACGCGGACGCAGGCGGTCGACGCCGACTACGAGGTCCTCGGTCGACCCGCGGTGACCCTCGAGGACATCCGCCGGTTCCGTCAGCTCGGCAGCAAGGCGCCGGGACATCCTGAGTACCGGCTCGTCTCCGGCGTCGAGACCACGACCGGCCCGCTCGGGCAAGGCCTGGCGACGAGCGTCGGCATGGCGATCGGGCAGCGATTCCTGTCCGCCCGTCACGACGCGCCGGGAGCCGAGCTCTTCGACTACCGCATCTATGCCTTCTGCGGGGACGGCTGCCTGATGGAGGGAGTGGCCTCCGAGGCCGCGTCGCTCGCGGGGCATCTCAAGCTCGATCGGCTCTGCTGGATCTACGACAACAACCACATCACCATCGAGGGCTCGACGGCGATCGCCTTCACCGAGGATGTCACCGCGCGCTTCCTCGGCTACGGCTGGAACGTGCTCCGCGTCGGCGACGCCAACGACGTCGACCGCATCGAGGCGGCGCTGGGGGTCTTCAGGTCGACGCAGGGGCGCCCGACGCTCATCGTCGTCGACAGCCACATCGGCTACGGCGCACCGCACCGGCAGGACACCGCCGCAGCGCACGGCGAGCCGCTCGGCCCGGAAGAGGTCCGGCTGACGAAGCGCGCGTACGGCTGGCCCGAGGACGCCCGGTTTCTCGTGCCCGAGGGCGTGATGGCGCACTTCGACGCGGGGATCGGCGCTCGCGGCGCAGCGGCTCGCCGCGCGTGGCAGGAGCGCTTCGATCGGCTCCGCGCGACCGCGCCGGAGCGGGCGCAGGAGATCGACCTGATGCAGCGCCGCGGGCTCCCCGAAGGGTGGGATCAGGAGCTGCCGAGCTTCCCGTGGAACGACCCCTCGACGGCCAAGGGCGTCGCCGGGCGCGATGCCTCCGGCGCGGTTCTCAACGCCGTCGCCCAGCGCATTCCGTGGCTCATCGGCGGTTCGGCCGATCTCGGGCCCTCCAACAAGACGCTGCTCACGTTCCCGGGGGCCGAGTCCTTTCAGCCCGAGACGCCGCGGGGCCAGATGCTCCACTTCGGCATCCGTGAACACGCGATGGCGGCGATCGTCAACGGGCTCGCGCTGACGAAGCTGCGCCCGTTCGGAGCGACCTTCTTCATCTTCAGCGACTACGCCCGCGCCGCGATCCGGCTGGCGGCCCTGATGGAACTGCCCAGCCTCTTCATCTTCACGCACGACGCCATGGGCGACGGCGAGGACGGGCCGACGCATCAGCCGGTCGAGCAGCTCGCGTCGTTCCGCGCGATGCCGGGCATCGTCGTCCTGCGGCCCGGCGACGCCAACGAGGTCGTCGAGGCGTATCGGGCGGCGCTCGCGATGCCGCGCACGCCCGCGATCATGGTGCTGTCGAGGCAGGCCCTTCCGGTCCTGGACAGGTCGCGCTGCGCTCCCGCGGCGGGCGCTCGCCGCGGGGCGTACGTCCTCATCGATCCGCCGGGAGTCGCCGGAGGGAGCGCCCCGGCGCCGCAGGCGATCCTGATCGCTTCAGGAAGCGAGGTCGCCCTTGCGCTGGCGGCCCACGATCTGCTGCTTGCCGAGGGGGTGTCGACCCGCGTCGTCTCCATGCCCTCGTGGGAGCTCTTCGAGCGGCAGGACGATGCGTACCGCGAGAGCGTGCTGCCGCCGTCGATCACGGCGCGGCTCGCGATCGAACAGGCTTCGACCTTCGGCTGGGAGCGCTGGACGGGCGGCGCGGGCCGCGTCCTCGGCATGCGCACCTTCGGCGCCTCGGCGCCGCTGAAGGACCTCGACCAGGTCTTCGGCTTCGAGCCCGCGAACGTCGTGGCGATCGTCAAGGAGATGCTCGGCGCGGCGGCGCGGCCGGGGCGATGACGAGACGGGCGAGCCACGCGCGCTGACGCGCCGAACGTGCTGATGAGCGAAGCCTCCGGGGGCGTGATCCGGGCTGGCGAGCGACGCCACCGAATGAGCGCCGCGTCCGGACGAGCGCCGCCGCCAGACGAGCGCCGCCACCGGACGATCGCCGCCGCCGGAAGAGCCCCGATCGAAGCGCCGGGACCGTCGTTCTTCGGCGTGCGTCGCTGCGCTCGCGGCTTTTCTGACGGGCTCGTCGCCTCACGCGCGGCTCGTCATCTCGCTCGGGGCTCGTCGCTCCGCTCGCGACTCGTCGCCGAGCCCCGGCTCGCGGCGCGCGGTGCAGCGGAGTACGCTGGACCGATGCGCGACGGCGACGAGTCTCCGATTGTCGGGATCGACCTTGGCACGACCAACTCGCTCGTGGCGGTCTGTGATCGCGGCGGACCGCGCGTGCTGCCGGATGCGGAGGGACGGCGCCTGCTTCCGTCGGTCGTGCGCCTTCTCGATGGCGGCGGCGCGGTCGTCGGGGAGGAGGCGCGGGCGGGGGCGGCGCTGCATCCGGGTCGGACGATCCACAGCGCCAAGCGATTGATGGGACGTGCCGTCGCGGACGTCGAGGCGGATCGACGCAACCTCGCCTACGGAATCGTCGAGGGACCGCGCGGGATGGCGTGCATCGACATCGCGGGGCGCGGCGTGACCCCGCAGGAGGTCGCTGCGGAGATCCTCGCGGCGCTGCGACGGCGGGCCGAACAGGCGCTCGACTGCGACGTCTCCCGCGCGGTGGTGACCGTTCCTGCCTACTTTGACGACGCGCAGCGGCAGGCGACGCGCGATGCCGGGCGGCTCGCGGGCCTCGACGTCGTGCGCATCGTCAACGAGCCCACTGCGGCAGCGCTGGCCTACGGCATCGGACTTCGGGGCGGCCGCGCGGAGACGATCGCGATCTACGACCTCGGGGGAGGCACCTTCGACGTCTCCATCCTGCGCGTCGTTCCGGGTGCGCTTGACGCGGTCGGCGGCGACGGAGCGGGCGCGGACTTCTTCCAGGTTCTCGCGACGGCGGGGGACACCCGGCTCGGCGGGGATGATCTCGACGTGCTCCTCGGCGAGGAGCTGCTGCGACGGGCGTCGGAAACGGGGCGGTTCGCCGAGCCGGACGTCGCATCCCGGCAGACTGCGCGTCGGGCCGCCGAGGTCGCGAAGATCGCGCTGAGCGAGAGCGACCGAGTCGAGCTCTCGCTTGAGCTGGCGTCGCATCCCGCGGGGCCGGCGGCGTTCACGACATCGCTCTCGCGCGAGGACCTCGAGCGCCTCGCGGCCCCGCTGGTCGAACGCACCATCGAGCGCTGTCGCGATGCCATTGCGGACGCGGGAATGGCGCCGCAGGAGATCGACCGCGTGGTCATGGTCGGGGGGTCGTCGCGGATGCCGCTGGTCCGCCGCCGCGTCGGGGAGTTCTTCGGGCGCGAGCCCTATACGGCGCTCGATCCGGACGAGGTCGTCGCCCTCGGCGCCGCGATCCAGGCGTCGATCCTCGCCGGAGCGCGCAGCGACATGCTGCTCCTCGACGTGATCCCGCTCTCGCTCGGCATCGAGACGGTCGGCGGGGGCGTGGCCAAGCTCCTCATGCGCAACACCGCCGTGCCCGCGCGGGCCCGGGAGATGTTCTCGACCTCGGTCGACGGCCAGGTCTCGGTCAAGCTCCATGTCGTTCAGGGCGAGCGCGAGCTGGTCGGCGACTGCCGCTCGCTGGCGACCTTCCACCTCGCGGGGATTCCGCCCATGCCGGCGGGGATTCCGCAGATCGAGGTCGAGTTCCTCGTCGACGCCAACGGGATCCTCGGCGTCGTCGCGGTGGAGCGGCGCAGCGGTCGGCGGGCCTCCATCCAGGTCGTGCCCGCGCATGGCCTCACCCGCGACGAGGTCGAGCGGATGGAGCGTGAGAGCGTCCTCCACGCCAGAAGCGACATGCACGCGCATCGGGTGATCGACCTGGTCGTCAACGCCGCCCTCGACGTCAAGTGGATCGGCGAAGCGCTCGCGCGCGTGCGCGACGAGCTCGAAACGGAGCGCGTGGAAGCGCTCGAGGCGAGCATCGCGGAGGTGAACCGCTTCATCGCCGAGGGCAGGCGCGATCCCGCCTCGGTCGATGCCGATCGCTTCCACCGCGCCAAGCAGGCGATGGACGAAGCGTCCGTTCCCGTCCATGAGCGGGCGATCGCGCGGAGCCTGCGCGAGATGGCAGGCGCCGAACGCGGAGGATCGATGGCGAGCGGCGACGAGAAGCGCCCGACCTCGTCGTGATCCGCGCTGCGTGCGCGAGCAGCCCGATCGAGCGGACGACCGGATCACGCCGCGTTCGTCGTCGCCTGCGACGAGGGCGGCCGGAGCGAGTGGTGCGAGCGGGGCGCGTGACTTGGCCCGAGTGCGCGACCGACCGGGGCGGGTGGCTTGGCCGCGGGCTGGGTCGGGGGCTGGGGCGCGGGCTGGGGGTGCCCGACTTGCCGGTCGGGCCCCGGGCGCCACAACAGCCGCAGCCCCCCCCCGCCGGTCGCGTCTCGATCGACATCGACGATGTCACGTTCTCGTACCGCAGCCGCGCCGACCGGGCGCTCGCCGACGACATCGTGCTCGAGCACGTCTCGGCGTTCATCCCGGCCGGCCAACAGGTCGCGGTGGTGGGCGCCACCGGTTCCGGC